>JACKPD010000001.1 GCA_024233785.1 Spirochaetales bacterium
TCAATCAAAAATCTACCTGGAATGCCATGGTATGAAAGATGTCCGTCTGTTTTCTGTGCCAGGCAATCAGTACAGGTCAGAAAACATAAAGCCCGGAGATATGACAGAACATGATATCAAACCCACATTTCTGTTACGGTATTCCCTGCTGATCACGCACGTTATCATAAGACTGAGGAGCTGACTTCTCATGGAAACAGGTGTTTTACTGAAGATGGTGATCATGTCTTTTTCCCACTTAAAAAGGTTTTTTAGTCTTTCCTTAGGGCTGTCTTTGCTAACTTTTGCAGATTTTCACGGGAGGTTCAGGAAAGAGACAAAGTCCGGAAGGAACATATTCCGCAAGGCCGCAAGTGACGAGAGGTATTCAAGGGAGGATACGACGCAATTGTCAGCTCCTTCGTTTTCAAGTCTTCTGTAGCTTGTCAGCCCTATTCCCATGGAGTAGGCAGTCTCCTCAGCGCGCATCTTATAGGTCTTGCGGAACCCGGTCATGAAAAGATGTAACCGGCGAGATACAGTCTGTCTGCAAAAATTATGCTCGGCGGGATTCATAGTAAATTTCCTTTTTTACATATTTCAACTATTTTTTTAGATTGTTACGTAAAAAAGGTTCATTTTCTGTTTTTTGACCATTTTTTAAGGGCAGAAACCAAAAAATGAACCTTTGCCTGTCTCTTTAACGCCATCTTATACCTTTACCCTATAGTTTTATTGTTTTTTTCAGCTTAAATATTACACACACTAAAGAGCCTAAAACATACGAAATTTCGTAATCTATAAAAACTTTTTTTTATAGTAAAAATGAGCTTGCCAAGCAAATGTCAAAACGATAATTCTTTGACGGCTGATGTGTTTTATAGAGAATAAAGGGACTTGCCACTACAGAGAGGCCTTAGAAAAATTCAGAACTATACCGTAGACCATGAGATGCTGACGTAATTGCAGGGCATCTGAAATAGTATGAACTGAGTATGAGAATGCTTGATAAAGAGCTATATCCCCTTATGTATGGAAAGAGGATATAACCCCACCTGGTTTCGCATAAAAGGTTAGCGCCCTAACGAAACCAGCAAAAACAGGAGGATTATGTATGATAACATTCACCGATATAAATACCAAAAACGGTAAACTCTGCATAAAGCCC
>JACKPD010000002.1 GCA_024233785.1 Spirochaetales bacterium
ATTGAAGAAACTGTTCACAGTCTTGAAGCAAATCTGGGAAGAGCGGCAACCGATTCCGAAATAGCTGCAAAAATGGGTATTTCAATTGAAGATCTCAATAAAAGCATACATAAAATCAGCACATCCTCGATATTGTCGCTTAATGATTTGTGGTATACCGGAGAAGATAACGATAAAGTGTCAATTGTCGACAGCATAGAATCCCCGCAGAGTCTCAATCCTGATATTATCGTAGAAAAAGATGAAATAAAAAAAGTGATTGTGCAGGCTATAAGCGAACTTCCCGATAAGGAAAAAAAGGTCCTTGTTCTTTATTATTATGAAGATCTTACCTTGAAAGAGATTGGAAAGGTTCTTGATGTAACTGAATCAAGGATTTCACAGCTGCATACCAAAGCCATTCTCAGATTGAGGTCCAAGCTAACGAGTCTTAAAAAAGGAATTATGTAATATAATGAAAGAACTCCTAACAATCGGGGAATTCAGAAATTACATGAAAGAACTTGCCTCACGTGACAGCAGCGTAAAATCTGTTCAGGTTTCTGCTGCTTCAATCGAAGAATGTCTTGAGCAGGCAGCTATTGAACTTGGCACGACAATTTCAAAACTTGAGTACGAAGTAATCGTAAAGGGTTTTAAAGGCCTGCTGGGGATGATGAAAAAGAATTATACTCTTGTAGTCTATAAAATACAGGACAGACAGGAAGAGCAGTCCGGAATCGAAGATTTTGGTACTGATGAATTTGTTGAAGACAGTAAAATAATAAATAAAGACGGCGAAGTTGTAGTTACTTTATATAAGGGTAATGTACTTATGAAGGTCCTTCCTCCAATAGGAAGAGGAAAAAAAGCTACACCGGAAGCTGCTTACAATAAACTTAATGCCAGAAATGTAAAAGATTATGATAAGGCATTTATTTCAAAAATAGTTAAACTTGCGGATGCTATGCAGGTCAAGGTCGGGACCTTTGATCATATTCCTTCCAATGATTCAATTATTTCACTCAAAATTGAAGAAAACGATATGAAAGCATATATAACAGTTACTATGCCGGGAAACGGGGGAAGTGACCTGGGAAAGGATACTGTTCTTTCATTTCTTAAAAATAACATGGTTATTTATGGTGTAGATGAACAGAAGCTTGAAGATTTCCTGGATCATCCTGTTTACGGAAGCCGTTTCCTTGTTGCTGAAGGATCAGTTCCTGTAAACGGAAATGATGCTGAAATTATATATAATTTCAATATTGAATCAGCACCGTCATTCTTAAAAGAGAAAAACGGCCGTATTGATTTCAAGGACAAGAATCTAGTCCAGAATGTTGTTGAAGGACAGGTCCTTGCAGAAAAAATTCCTGCGGAGAAAGGTAAAAAAGGAAGAACAGTTACAGGTAAAACGCTTGATGCAAAAGACGGTGCAGATAAAGAGCTGAAAATCGGCAATAACACTGTACTTTCAAAGGACGGCCTAAAGGCGATTGCTTCATGCAACGGGCAGGTACTTCTTGTAAATGAAAGAATTACAGTCGAAAATGTATATATGGTTGAAGGGGATGTAAATCTGACTACAGGAAATATACACTTTCTCGGTACAGTTGTTGTTAAAGGCAATGTTGAAGACGGCTTTTCTGTAAAGGCAACCGGCAATATTGAAGTAATGGGGAATGTAGGGAAATGCAATCTCGATGCAGTGGGAAATATACTTGTCCATCAGGGGATTAACTGCCGCGGGGAAGGACTTGTTAAAGCAGGAAAAGGCGTTGTCGCCAAATTTATTCAGAATTCAAATGTTGAGGCGGGAGAAATTGTTTTTGTTTCAGATGGTATAATTAATTCCTATGTTGATTCAAACAGTAAAATAATCTGTAAAGGTAAAAGAGCTACAATAGTAGGCGGAAAACTAAGGGCAACAGAAGAAATTTCCGCAAAGACATTCGGATCTATGGCTGTTGGTTCAACCGAGATTGAGGTCGGGTTTGATCCTAAAAGCAAGGAAAGGCTGCTCGGTCTGGAAAAAGAAAAGGAAGCTCTTGAAAAGGAACTGGATGAAATAGACAGAAATCTTGTAACTTTGGAAAATCTAAAAAAGAAATTAAGGGATAAATTCCCGGAAGATAAACAGCAGATGCTCGATGAAATAACAGGCAGAATTAAATCAATTAATGAAGAACTTAAAGAGCTTGCTGCTGAAAATGAGGAAATTTTCAAGCATATTCACTCCCTCAAATCAGTTGGAAGGGTATCTGCATCTGCGACAGTATATCCCGGGGTAAAAATAACCATCAAGGATGCAAGGCTTGATGTTAAAAACGAACTTAAAAGATTAACATTTATAAATGAAGATTCAATTATTAAAACAATAAAATATGAAGAGCCTGAGGATGAATCTTTCGAGGAGGATTGATGTCAATACAACCAATCGACCTTCAGACTCTTTTTGTTAAAATGAATCAGGTTGGGAAAGAACAGGCTGTCAATAAGGAAAGTATCACACTCCAGCAGGAAATACAGGGAAGTGAAATAGTTAAGAAAAATCAGCATGATGATAATAGCGTTAACAGGGCTGACAGCTCAGACACCGGTCCGGAAAAAACAAAGGAAGACGGAGAGGGTGAAAAAAACCAAAGCCAGAGAGAGCATAAAAAAGGTAAAGATGAAAAACAGAAAAATCATGAAATTCTTTTTGACCCTGATCTCGGCAGAAATATTGATATCAGCGGATAATCTTCCATGCTCATAATTATAACTTTAATAGTTAATACGTTGGCATTATTTCTTATTTTTCATTATTTTAAATGGAAACTGACAAGTTATAATTTTCTTGATGGTTTCGAAAAAAAGAAAGAAGAATTTAAAGATGAAATTGATGAGATTATCATTGAGATTAACAGGACAACAGAAAGAAATTTGCAGATACTGGAAGCAAAAATAAGTCAGCTTAATGAAATTACAGCCAGATCGGAAAAGGTGTTCAATGCCCTTAAAAAGCAAAAGAATACTGATGAAAGTACTGATGAAATATTTCAGAAGCTGGAGAAAAAAAGCATAAGCGACAGGATTGAGAAGCTGGTTAACCCCCAGAGCTCAAGGCTGCCGCGCCAGGCAGAACCGGCTGGAAGCGCTGTTACAAGGGAAGATATCCGGCAGAAGGTAATGTCTATGTATCAGAATGGTATAGATATTGAGCTGATATCAAGGAATCTCGGTATTACTTCAGGTGAGGCTGAATTAATAATATCAATAAATAATATAAAATAAAGTGGAACTGTATGAATAACTTAATGGAATTGTTTATAAGAGACAGTAAAAAATACATAAGCCAGATTATTGATTCCCTCATCAATTATGAAAAAGACCCCAATAACAATGATCAGCTTGATACGGCCTTCAGGGCAGTTCATTCTATCAAAACTGAGTCTTCCTACCTGGTCCTGAATGAAATAAAAGATCTTTCACATGGTATGGAAGATGAACTTGAAAAACTAAGGTCAGGGAAAGAAGTTTTCACAAAAGAAAAATGCAGCGGTCTGATTGGAAAAGCCGAAAAACTGCAAATTATGATAGATAAAACCGAGGAAGAAAATTTATCCTGGCCTGAATTAATTGAAGACAGCGGAAGTGACGGCGTGTTGAGTATTGCTGTTGATACAGCAGAAGATGACTATACGGCAGATAAAAGTAAAGATGAAATTATTGAAGAGCCTGAATCAGATATTGAGGATCTCGAGGAAATTGAAGAACCTGAAGAAGAGCCTGAAGAAATGGAAGAGCTGGAAGAAGATATAATTCCCGGTGAAATAGAAATATCTGAAGAGATGGAAGAGCCGTCAGAAGATATTACTCCCTATGAGACAGAAATACCTGAAGATAAAATTCCTGAAGATTCACAATCCGGTCCTGCTGAGCCTGCGGAACCTGCTGAGGAACATTCTGAATTCAATACCCATAATAATGAGCTGATAAGCCGAAAAGCTGAAAGTGATATTGAAAATATGGTTAAAAAAGAATTCAATGATTTTCAGATTCAGCTTCTCTCGGATTCAATGAAAAGAGGTGAGAAATTATACAGAATTATCTGTGATATATCGCCGTCAAGCACAATGAAATATCCGCGCCTCTATCTGATTATAAATAATCTTGAACTTCATACAAATCTTGTTAAAACAATCCCTTCTGTAGATATACTTGAAAAAGGGAATGAAACAAGAATAACCTGCTATATAACAACCAGAAAAGTATATAATGAAATCTATAAAATTATAAATGTTGATGAAGTAAACGATATTCAGATTATAAATATCCCATACGAATATCTTTTCCGCCAGGATAAAAAGGAAAAATCTTCAGATGAAAAACCTTCAACTGAAAAGACAATACCTGTAAAAATAGATCGTCTGGATGCTCTCTTTGTTTCAGTACAGTCGATGAGAATATCGCTTTTGCTCAAAGACAGCAGGGGGGACTACGTTATTCCTGATTCAATACTGGAAACTCTGGAATCAATGGAAAAAAGCATAAGACTTTTGAGAATGGTAAGTCTTTCAGAGGAATTTAAATCAGTACCTGCGGCTATACGGAAGATCGCGTACAGTAAAGGTAAAGAGGTCAGTATTGTTTTTAATGACAACGGCGTTGAGATAGACCGGAGCATCTTTGAACTTATTTACGACCCTGTAATACATTTATTCAAAAATGCTATTGATCACGGAATAGAAACAGTAGAGGAACGGCTTGAAAAATCCAAAAACCGAAGCGGAAAAATCGTCTGCAGTTCTTATTCCGGAAGCGGGTACCTTGTTATTGAAATTACGGATGACGGTAAAGGGCTTGACCTTAACAAGATTGCTGAAAAAACCGGCTATACAATTACAGAACTTGCAGATGAAAACAGAATTGTTTCAATACTGACAGCACCGGGATTTACTACTAAAAAAGATGCTGATGAGCATTCCGGACGCGGATTCGGGCTTAATCTTGTAAAGGAAAAAATATCAAAAATTGAAGGTTCGTCACTTGAAATAAAAACAAACCCTGGGAAGGGAACATCAGTCCGTATAAAACTGCCTGATAATTATATAGCAAGAAAGGTTTTATATTTCTTAAAGGGAGGCAGGATTACGGCAGTTGATTCAGAATGTGTTGAGGCAGAAGCTAACGATGTCGGCTCATTTCTTATTCAGAAAAACAATGGGCAGCTTTTCTACAAAGATATTCCGGTATATACAAAAGACGGCATTGTTTTTTCAGGCGGCCCCGGGATCAAAAACAGCAAGGGAATAATCATTAAAAATAATGGTAAAAAAGGTCTGCTGCTTGCGGATAAAATACTCTTTACGCAGACCATTCCCGCGGACAGGCTTTACCTTCTGCACTCCGGCCTTCCATATCTTTATATGATGCGTGTCGCGGGCATGGAAAGGGAATATATTTATATTGACAGTTCCATACTTGAATAAATATTCTGTGCAGTAATTATATATTTCTGCCGTATCCGGCGTTTTTTAACGCAGTAAGCGCTGCTTCCCTCTCATTCCAGGGAACAGGACCAGTGTTATAAATTATTGTGGATTCATGCCCTTTCCCGAGAAGAATTACTGTATCACCTTTTTCTGCAATTTCAACAGCCTTGCTGATTGCTTCCTGCCTGTCAGGTATAAGATAAAGCGATGACTTGTCAAAAGAAGGATTTATCCCGGAGGAAATCTGCCGGATAATATCCATTGAGTCTTCTCCCCGCGGGTCCTCGTCTGTCAGAATCAGTATATCGCTGTAAAGAGAGGCAATTTTACCCTGAATCGCCCTTTTTTCTGTATCCCTCTCACCCGCAGAACCGAAAAGTGCGATAAGGCGTCCTTTCACAGTTTTTTTTATCATCGGGAATATTTTTTCAAATGCTCCCGGCGTGTGCGCATAATCTACAATTAAGGTAAAATCCTGTCCTGAATCTATTATATCCATTCTACCTTTAACAGATACAAGATTCCCTGATAAGGAAAGGACCTTACCCATATCCTCCCCGGTAATTCCGGAGACGGCAAGAGAAGCGGCAAGAAAGTTCTCTATGTTGAAAATTCCGGGAACAGGAAGGAGGCACCTGAATGATTTCCCCTTATAATTGGCATTAAACGAGGATCCCGAGCTGTCTGAAATTATGGATGATGCGTAAATATCACTTTTAATATCTTCCAGTGAATATGAAACAACCGGAGATGCTGCGGCATTGATAAAGCTCATTTTTGATGGTTCGCTGTAGTTTACAACACAAAATCCGGTTGTCTTTCTGAAAAGATTAGCCTTGTCGTTAATATAGTTTTCCATATTCCCGTGGAATTCAAGATGCTCATGTGTAACATTGGTCAGAACTGCCGCGTCATACTTTATCGCCGCAAGACGTGATGTTTTTTTCGAAAGACCGTGTGAAGTTGATTCAATTACTCCGTATTCAAAATTATTCCTCACCATTTCTGAAATAATGTGCATTATTTCAGGTGATTCAGGGGTTGATTGCCTGTATGGATTTTTTTCCGGTTTACCGCTGCAGTCATATTCAACTGTAGAAATAAAACCGGACTTTTTCCCAAGCAGGTTTAACAGCTGGTAAATAAAAGAGACAGTAGTGCTTTTACCGTCAGTTCCTGTAACACCAATAATTTTGATTTTTTCCGCGGGATTTCCGTACCACTCTGATGAAAAGAATGCCATGGCTTTTCTTGTATCATCAACAAGAATCCAGGAAACTGAAGTATTGATTTTCTCCGGCATTCTGGATACAAATATTGCGGAGGCGCCCCTTTCAATTGCATCTTCAATAAAGTTGTGTCCGTCTGTATGAATTCCTGTAAGCGCGAAAAAGGCATAGCCGGTTTTTACGTAACGAGAATCGTATGCTATTCCTTCAATTAAAATATCGGGGTTCCCCGCAGTAAGGGTTATATTGCAGTTATTAAGCAAAGCTGATAATCTTTTCGGCATAATAATGATATTATCAATATATTGGTGTATCTTCAATAGAGGCGGATTTAAATGTATACAGTAAGAGCAGAGGACAGTTTTGCCGCAGCTCATTATCTAAAAAATTATCACGGCAAATGTGAGAATCTGCACGGTCACAATTATAAAGTAAGGGTATATGTTAAGGGGAGAGAACTGGATCCCGGAGGAATGCTTCTTGACTTTGGAATTCTGAAAAAAATACTCAAAAAAATACTCGAAGAATTTGACCATAAAAATCTAAATGATGTCCCTTTTTTCCTTGAGAGAGACCCAAGTGCGGAACTTATTGCATACTATATTTTTCAGCTGATAAAAGAGGAACTGCCTAATGCGGGAAGAGATTGTACTCTTAACAGGGTTGAGGTTTTTGAGACTGAAAAAAATCTTGCATATTATGAAGAAGAAGATATATAGTATTATATCGGGAGCCTGCAGTTGAAGATAATAGGGTTATCTGATATCCATGGGGATATTCGATATATTTCAGGAATTGAAAATGAAATAAAATCAGCAGATCTGGTACTAATAGCCGGTGATATCACTCATTTCGGATATTCACCTGAAGCTGAAAATATTATTTCCGCAATAATGGAGATTAATAAAAACATTTTTTCAATTACCGGCAACTGTGATAATAAATCTGTTGCAGAGTATATTGAGAATATTGGTATATCTGCTGAAGGTAAAGAGGTTTATTACAGACCTTTAGATCTGAAAATACTTGGTTTCGGAGGGTCAGTATCAACACCGGTAAACACTCCCAATACTTTTCCTGAATCTGTTTTTCTTGATTTTTTCTCATCGATAGAATCTTCACCGGATATTTTACTTACCCATCAGCCTCCTTACAATACCTCTTCAGACAGGGTAATGGGGATGAAGCATGTCGGAAGTCCTGCAATAAAGGCTTTTCTTGATGATAAAAAACCGCGTCTTTGTCTGTGCGGCCATATTCATGAGTCAATAAGCGCAGATTATTGCGGAGAGACACTTATAGTTAATCCCGGTCCGTTTAAAAACGGTTATTACAGCATAATCTACAGCAAAGGCAGTACAGGCAGTTTTACTGCTGAATTGTTCAGGCTTTAGACAGTTTTACAAAAAATTAGACCTCATAACGAAAGGGATTCATATATTAAAAAAGTCGTGTTTTGAAAATGGTTTTATTATTTGAAAACTCAGCTGGAGGTCTTTTAAGTGAAAAAAAACAATTCAGAAAAAGGGATAAAATTAACTCTAAAATTATCAATTTTAGTCGCTTCTGTTATCCTTATCACTCAGTTATTAAGCACTGCGACAGCTATTCATCTTGCTTCAGGCACTGCCAATAACATTATGGAAATGAATGTTCTCGCCAAACTGAATGGAGATTTAAATTCCGCAGGTGTCTATCTGGAAAAATATTACGGAAAATTAAGTCTGGTGCAGAATAATTATCTTTCTGATGAAAAGGGTAATCCGATAATCGGCAGTTATAAAATGATTGACAGCCTGCTCAGGGACCTTGGTAACGTAGCTACTATATTCATGAAAAAGGGTGATGATTTTATCCGGGTAGTTACAAATCTGAAAAACGAGGGGGGAGACAGGGCAATAGGAACAATGCTCGGAACAGACAGCCCAGCGTATAAAGATGTTATAGCCGGAAAAGTTTTTATAGGCCGTGATACTGTTCTTGGAAAAAACTATTACTCAGCCTACAATCCAATCACTGATACCAAGGGAGAAATAATCGGAATTCTTTTTATCGGAGTTCCTGTAACTGAATCCCAGGAAAGTATAAATCATTCAATCAGGACACTGTCAATGGCAATGATCATAGTGTCGTTCGCCTCAATATTAATTGTTACATTTATAATCATTTTGTTTTCGAACAGACTTATAATCAAACCAATCAAATCAACTGCCGCTATGCTTAAAGATATATCGGAAGGAGAGGGAGACCTGACTAAAAAGCTTGTAGTAAAAAGCAGGGATGAAATTCGGGAAATGTGCGATTATTTTAATCTGACAATTGAAAAAATAGCAAAAATGATCGCTAAAATTAAGAGAGAATCAACTGCTCTTAAGGAGGTAGGTGATGAGCTCTCGTCAAATATGACAGAGACAGCTTCTGCGGTAAATCAGATAACAGCAAATATCTCAGGTATTAAAAATCAAACTGTAAACCAGTCATCAGGAGTATCACAGGCTAACGAAACAATAAAAGAAATTGCGTCAGATATAAATATTCTTAACAGCCTTATTGATAATCAGGCCGCAAGCGTTATTCAGTCTTCATCAGCGATAGAAGAAATGGTTGCCAATATAAAATCAGTCGGAAATATACTTAATAACAACAGCAAATCAGTTGATGAATTAAAAATTGCTTCAGAAGCAGGAAAAAACGGCATTATTGAAGTTTCAGAATTGATTAATTCAATTTCAAGGGACTCTGAAGGGCTGATTGAGGCAAGTTCCATAATCCAGGGAATTGCAGGACAGACAAATCTGCTATCAATGAATGCCGCGATTGAGGCTGCTCACGCCGGAGATTCAGGAAAGGGCTTTGCCGTTGTTGCGGGGGAGATCCGAAAGCTCTCTGAGAACGCAGCCGCTCAGGGAAAAGAAATTACAAAAGTTTTAAAGAATCTCAAAACCGCAATTGACCGGGTAACTGAATTGTCAGAGAAAGCAAAAGACCAGTTTGAAAGTGTGTTCCAGCTTACTGATATTGTAAAAAATCAGGAAAATATTATTAAAAATGCGATGGAAGAGCAGACAAGCGGCGGCACCCAGGTGCTTGAAGCGATCAGTGAAATTAATAATATAACTGTTAAGGTAAGGGATGGGTCCGCCAAGATGCTTGAAGGCAGCAGCCGTGTTATTGAAGAGATGAATCACGTAAATATGGTTACACAGGAAATAACAGGCAGTATGAATGAAATGGCAGTAGGCACAGGGGAAATAAACAGCGCGGTAAATGAAGTTAACAGGATTACCCAGAAAAACCGGGAAAGCATCAATGTGCTTATTGACGAGGTTTCGCGATTCAGGGTTAAATCTGAGTAAATAATACGGTATTTTCTCTAATTACAGAACTATTAAATACACCGGCATATGAAAAGAATAATGCGTAATTTTACTTGTGCGCCTGTTAATCGTTAATTATAATTTAAATAAGGATTTAAATATGAAAAGTATTGTATCTTATAAATCTCTGAACCGCGGGGGATTTCTTGTTGAAACACCTGCCGGAAATATACAGTTCGGCGTTCCGCCTGAGACAATCAAAGATACAATGCTCCTTCCGGGAGGCGTCCCTCAGGTTTTCATACTGATGGAAAAAATGTTTGACTGGAAAAAAGGGATAAGCTTCGCGGAAATCGAGTTTCCAATCTATTTTAATTTTTTCATAAAAAAGAAAAAAACAACTATAGTATGCAAGGAAAATCAGCTTGACCGTATAAGAAACATGTTTCAGGAAGCAGTTTTTGGTCCGCTTGAAATCAATCTTAAACAGGATTATAACGATATCTGTCCGGTTTGTACTGTCCCTGACTTAAGAAAAGAGATGGACTACTTCAGAAATAACCTGCAGATATCAGATCTTATTGAAATAAAGCTTTTTAAAGATGATTCAGCAATTATAGGTGATCTTCAGATTAAGATAAACAGCGGCAAGGAATTTGAAGTATATTATGCTGCAAAGAACATAGCAAAAGTCCCGGGCGATTTTATATACAAGCCGACTTATATACTTGGTGAAAGGCTGAAGGAGCCTTACAAACCGCCTCTCTTCAGCATTACATGCCTTGGCCCGAGCCATGGTTTCGATCCTACAGAAAATACTTCAGGTTATGTTATTTGGCTTAATCATCACGGTATTATGGTTGATCCTCCGGTAAACTCCACAGAATGGCTTGAGGATTCAAATGTCAATCCCAAACTTATTGACAGTATAATACTTACTCACTGCCATGCGGACCATGATGCAGGAACTTTTCAGAAAATCCTGAAAGAAGGCAGGATTACCATTTATTCTACAAAAACAGTAATAATGAGTTTTATAAGAAAGTATACAGCTCTTTCCAATGTCGACGAAGCCCTTCTTCTGAAACTTTTTCAATTCAGTCAGATTAAAATCGGAAAGCCGGTTTTCATACACGGCGGAAAGTTTGAAATGTTTTATACGCTTCATTCTATTCCCACCCTCGGGTTTAAAATGGAATTCCAGGACCAGACTTTTGTCTATTCTTCTGACCATAACAATGACCCTGAGCTGCATAAAAAGCTGTTAGAGAAGAAGATAATAACAAAAGAAAGATACAATGAATTTACAAATTTTCCCTGGGATTCAAAAGTAATATATCATGAATCAGGGGTACCTCCTCTCCATACTCCCATAGCGTATCTGAATTCTCTCCCTGAAGAGATACAGAAGAAAACAGTAGTATATCACATCGCCAAAAAGGATTTCCCCGCAGAGACTTCATTATCCCTTGCAACATTCGGTATGGAAAATACACTTAATTTCAGGACCAAAGCGCCTTATTACGAAAAATCGTATCAGGTTTTGAATATTTTAAAGCACCTTGATTTCTCGCAGGACCTTCCACTTGGTAAAGCACAGGAATTTATAACCATTGTAGAGGAGGAGGATTTCAGGAAAGGGGATTACATTGTCAGGAAGGGGACAACCGGGGACAAATTCTATATTATTTATTCCGGCAATGTTTCTGTTTCAGGAAGCGGCCTTCAAAAGAAAAAAATATACGGGACATATGAATATTTCGGCGAGGTCGCGCTTATCAGCGGCAGTGAACGTACCGCGGACGTAATAGCAGAGACAGATGTAACTGCATATTCGATTACAAGAGACAGGTTTTTAAATTTTATTGCGGGCACAGAATTTGAAAAAACCCTTATCCGGCTTTCAAATACACGAAGCAGTGAAACATGGAACCTTCTTTCCACCAGCAGCTTTTTTCAGAGCTGTTCCTCATATCAGAAAACATGGCTTGAATCCATATTTATTGAAGTAATAAGAAAAGAAAAAGGGGTAATACAGAAGGAAGGGGAAGAAATCGAGCATATATACCTGATACAGGATGGAAATATTGAGGTGTCTGTAAAAGGTAAAAAAATAGCAGAACTCAAACGCGGAGATTTTATAGGATCGCTTGAAAAAGCGTATGAAAATAAAAAATCTGAAAAAACATTTTCCAATAAAACACCTGTAAAACTTTATTCTATTAAAAAGGAGGATATAATTAATTTTGCTGACAGGAACCCAGGTCTCATGATGAAACTTGCATATGATTTTTAATAATTTAAGTTGCCAATTATGCTAAAGCAAATTATCATATTGAATGATCAGAAATATTCTTGAAATACCATTTATTACTTCAGGACAGTATCCTGATAGAATTTCCCACAAAACAAAAAATGCAGATACAGCTGAGTTTAAAACCTACAGGGAATTTACACAGCTGATACGGGAGCTTTCGGCAGGATTCAAGGCTAGCGGAATCTGCAAGGATAATCATGTGGGGTTTTTTGTGAATAACCGCTATGAGTGGATAGCAACTGATTTTGCCCTCATGGCCCTTGGGGCGGTTTCTGTTCCCCGTGGTTCAGATACAATGCCCAAAGAGCTTAAATTCATTTATGAACATTCAGATTCCGTATTCCTTATTATTGAAAAGGTGAAACAGCTTGAAGAACTTGAAGGACATTTCACAGATGAAAACTGGAAAAGCTGCCTTAAAATATTTATCATGGACAGGGATCCGATCGGCTCCGTAAATAAAAAATACCACGATAAAATTGTTTTCTACAATGATCTGGTCACTTTGGGCAAACTGGAGCTTAAAAAAGAACCTGATCTCATTGAAAAAAAGATTAATGAAATTGAACTGGATGATCTTTTTACAATTGTTTAC
The DNA here is from genome assembly GCA_024233785.1 of Spirochaetales bacterium. Lineage (GTDB taxonomy): Bacteria > Spirochaetota > Spirochaetia > CADAEX01 > CADAEX01 > JACKPD01. The sequence continues at coordinate 12,918 of JACKPD010000002.1, forward strand.
ACATCAGGCACAACCGGAAACCCTAAAGGGGTTATGCTTACCCAGCGTAATTTTTACCAGAATGTTGTTGCCAATACACCGAGGCTTCAGATTGACCCGGATAAGGGGGAAGTTACTGTTGTTATGCTCCCTTCCTGGCATGTTTACGAGAGGGCCTTCGAATATTGCGGGATTATATCAGGTCTTACCTTTGTTTACTCTAGCGCAAAACGCTTTGCTGCAGATCTCCTTGAAGAGAAACCTAATATAATAATTTCTGTTCCCAGGGTATGGGAATCAATATATCAGAAACTGATAAAAGCGCTCAGCGTAATGCCTTTTTTTAAAAGGCATCTTGTTTTTTCATTTATTAAAATAAACCAGATATTCCTTTCTTCATCTTTTTATCTCAAAGGCGGCTATATTTCGCTTAAAAAAAGATCTTTTTTAAGGAAGGCCTTCGCATATTTTTACAACCTGTTGCGCTTTTTAATTACATTTCCGGGGCATATCCTTGCAGGCAGACTGTTCAAGCCTTTCAGGGAAAAAGTAGGGGGGGCGCTGCGTGGAGCGACCTGCGGAGCCGGATCTTTGCCGAAATATCTGGATGAACTTTTTAATTCAATCGGTATTACTCTAATTAATGCGTATGGAATGACAGAGTGCGCGCCCGGCATCCTCTCCAGGACCTTCGGCCTTAATACATTCGGATCTACTGGTTATCCGTTTGATAATACCGAGGTACAGGTAAGGAGAAAGGACGGGACTATAGCTGAAATCGGGGAAAAAGGGATTCTGTTTGCCAAAGGCCCCCAGGTAATGAAGGGTTATTATAAAAATCCTGCAGCAACGGAAGCCGTACTTGATGAGAACGGATGGCTTAATACCGGCGATTTATCAATAAAAACCGAGAACGGGGAATTCCTTATTGTAGGAAGGGATAAAGATACAATTGTACTTATGGGCGGGGAAAATGTTGAGCCTGAACCGATTGAGGATAAAATAAAGGAAAGCATATATATTGACCACGCAGTAGTACTTGGGCAGGACAGCAAGCAGCTGACAGCAATTGTCGCGGTTAATGAAGAAGAGCTTATGAGACTCGCGGAAGAGCTCAAGATATCTGCCAATGTTTTAAAAACAGAGGGTAAATTCTCAATCGAAAACGATGTTGTATACGAGATACTGATGAAAGAAGTCAACAGCCTTATCTCAAAGGAACATGGTTTTAAGCCGTTTGAATTTATATCAAAAATCCTTCCGGTTCACAATGATTTCAGTATTGGAAAGGAACTGACCCAGACCCTTAAAGTAAAAAGGGCATATATCGAGGAAAAATATAAAGATCTTATCTCATTCCTTACTCCAGGCGGGGATAAAAAGAAAAAAGAATAGCATAATTACCCGGGAAATATAACGATTCCTCTTCCAGAACATCCTGTTCCCGGGTATTATCAACTGCCATGAATCTGATATCAGTAGACAAACTTTCATACACAATGCACGACAATCCTCTTTTCAGTAATATCACGCTCGGAATCGATGAGAAAGAGAGGATCGGGTTTATAGGTAAAAACGGATGCGGGAAAACAACATTCCTGCATCTTTTAAAAGGCGATCTTCAGCCTGATCATGGAACTGTTTCACGCAACAGCAATGCAAGGATTGAATTTTTAAGTCAGCACCCGTCATTCCGCCCGGGATGTACACTGAAGGAATATCTGTATGAGCAGGGGGGATATCTTCCCTCGCTTCTGCTTGAATACAGAAAATGCTTTGATGAATATTCCCATAACCATGAAAATAAAAAAAAGCTTGAAATGCTTACCGCGGAAATTGATTCATTAAGCGGCTGGGACCTTGAAAAGGATTATATCTCAATTTTAAATGAAATCGGCCTTAAGGACCCTCATCTTGTTATGGACAGCCTCTCAGGGGGAATGATAAAGAAAGCTGCTATTGCAAGAGTACTTTCAATACAGCCTGATTTTCTTATCCTTGATGAACCGACAAATCATCTTGATATAAAAACAATAGAATGGCTTGAAAAATACTTATCCTCATCAAAACTTGCATTTATTATAGTAACCCACGACAGATATTTTCTGGATTCTGTCTGCAGCGCGATACTTGAGCTTGAAAACGGAAGTTTTTATAAATACCAGGGAAATTACTCATATTTTCTTGAAAAAAGGGAAGAGAGGATTGCCGCACAGCGCAATGAACAGAACAGGATTGAATCAATCCTTAAAAGAGAACTGGAATGGCTAAAGAGGGGCGCTAAAGCCAGGACAACGAAGGACAGGGGGCGGCAGCAGAGGATTGTGGACCTGATGGAGAAACAGATCACTGAAGCTCCGGAAAATGCTGATTTTACCTCATCAAACAGAAGGTCAGGCAGGAAAATCCTTGAAGTAAAGGATATCTGTAAATCCTATGACGGCAGAAAAGTGATAAAACCTTTTTCATACAGCTTTAAAAACGGAGAAAGGATAGGGCTCATAGGTCCGAACGGGAGCGGGAAAACAACCTTTCTGGATCTCCTTACATCAGCCGTCAGGCCGGACAGCGGCACTCTTGATCCCGGAATAAATACCAGATTCGGGTATTATGACCAGATGAGCCGGCCTCTTAAGGCAGATGTAACAGTTCTTGAATTTATTCAGAAAGAATCTGAGACTGTTGCAATGGCAGACGGATCAGTAATTTCTGCCGCGAGATTTCTTGAAATGTTCGGTTTTCCATCATCATACCACAGAATGGAGCTTGGCCGGCTTTCAGGCGGGGAAAAAAGGCGTCTTTATCTGCTGCGGGTACTTTCCGGAAACCCTAATTTTCTTATTCTGGATGAACCGACTAATGACCTGGACCTCCAGACGCTCAGAAAGCTTGAGGAATATATAATAGCGTTTAAAGGGTGCGTTATGATTGTCTCCCACGACAGGGCTTTTCTGGACAGAACGACAGATTATCTTTTTCTCTTTGACGGAACCGGCAGCATTAAGGGATATACAGGAAATTACAGCGCATATCATGAGGATGAGGAAGAAGATAAAAAGAAGGATTCCCGGGCCGCCCGGGTTTCAAATTCTTTGCAATCGAAGGGGAAATCAGGGACAGGAAATAATCAGGGGACAGAAATACCTCAGGAGAAAACAAAGCTTACATTTAATGAAAAAAGGGAATATGAGGCAATTATGCCTTTGCTTGAAAAACTTGAAGAAGAAAAGAGCAGCCTTGAAAAATCATTTACCGATCCGGAACTTTCTCCCCTTGAGATTGCGGAGAACCACGATAGATATAAAAAAGTACTTGATGAAATAGAATCAAAAACAAACAGGTGGGAGGAGCTTTCCGGTTATGTCTGAAAATGCGGAAGATAGTAATGGAGAAATACCGATTGAAGAAGTAAGGCGAACAATTAAAATACTTGAGAATCTTGCTTTGGATACCAGCTGGATTCACAGCCTGACGGATGAGGAGAGAATAGCTTTTATGTCGGCCGCGGGAAAGATATCGAGGCCGGACAGGGAAGAGATAAAAAAAAGAAACAGGGAAAAAGAAAAAATAGAGAGAAGCAGGGTAGTCCTAAAGGAAAAAAAAGCACGGGGCCTCACAGGAATAAGGAGCGCGAGAAAGGAGGCGGTATTTAAAGCGCCCCTTCAGATTGCGGGAACAGGCGGCGGGGCAGATGAGGAAGAGCGGGTTTTAAACTCGCCCCGGAACTGCTATATCTGCAAGGCTGAGTTTACAAAACTGCACTTTTTCTATGATACGCTATGCCCGGATTGTGCTGAATTCAACTACAGCAAACGGTTCCAGAGTGCGCCTCTTGACGGTAAAGTGGTTCTCATCACAGGCGCACGGGTCAAGATAGGGTATCAGGCTGTCCTGATGATGCTCCGCGCGGGCGCGCTTGTAATAGCAGCTACAAGATTTCCTGTTGATGCCGCGCTGCGTTATTCAAAAGAGGATGATTTTTTAAAATGGAAAGACCGTCTTCACATCTACGGGCTTGACCTCCGTCATACGCCGAGCGTCGAAATATTTGCCGGTTTTATCGAGCAGAACTATGAGAGGCTTGATATACTTATAAATAACGCGGCGCAGACAGTAAGGCGCCCGCCGGGATTTTACGCGCACCTCCTTGAGAACGAGGAAAAAGGGATTGAAGCGCTTCCTTCCGGGGCCGAAGGGCTGCTTGCCGGCTACAGGAAATGCATGGGAATATTAAATACTCAAAGCCGCCTCAATTCACCGCCGGGCGGGTTCTCCCCTTCAGTTATTCCGACAGCCGCTTCCTGGAACAGCAGAATGCCCGGGATAGGAATCCGTTCTTCAGCAAAACTTTCACAGGTTCCCTATTCGCATGACGAGGAGCATTCGGTTGAAAAAGTTTTTCCGCATGGAGAGCTTGATGCGGACCTTCAGCAGAAAGATCTCCGTACTGTAAACAGCTGGAGGCTCCCCCTGGGGAAAATACACACATCAGAAATGATAGAAGTACAGCTTGTAAACGCGATTGCCCCGTTCGTTCTGTGCAACCGGCTGGCCCCTTTCATGAAAAAGGATTATACAGGGCAGAAGCATATTGTAAATGTCTCTGCGATGGAGGGGAAATTCCTCAGGTTTAAAAAAGATGAGAGGCACCCACACACGAACATGGCAAAAGCGGCGCTCAATATGCTTACCCACACGTCAGCCGGCGAGCTGGCAAGGCACGGAATCTACATGAACGCGGTTGATACAGGCTGGGTAACTGATGAAGACCCTGCAGCCCTTGCAGCCCTGAAGCAGGAGCTGCATGATTTTCAGCCCCCGCTTGATATTGTAGACGGCGCTGCGAGGGTTTGCGATCCTTTCTTCGACGGTATCCTCACAGGAAAACACTGGTGCGGCCAGTTTTTAAAGGATTATTTCCCGATAGACTGGTGATAAGCTCTCTTAAGTCTGCTCATCCCTGCCTTTATTGAAGCGCAAAGTAGCTCAGGCCAGCCAGGGCATATCCTTTCTTATCCTTTTTTCGTAACCGGTTATATCTTTCTCAAACTGCAGAGTCCATCCTATCTGGTCAAGGCCGTTTAAAAGACAATACCTGCTGAAATCGTTTATTTCAAAACTGTATTTCTTACCTGATGGAGTTGAAAGCGTCTGTCCCTCAAGGTCTGCTGTAAACTCGATACCCGGGGACTTTTCTGCTTCAGAGAATAGCTCATCAACTTCTTCAGTTTTTAATCTGATAAGGAGTATCCCGTTTTTGATGCAGTTGTTGTAAAAAATATCAGCAAATGAGGGGGCAACTACTACACGGAATCCATAGTCTTCAAGGGCCCACGGGGCGTGTTCCCTGCTTGAGCCGCATCCGAAATTATCGCGTGCAAGGAGGATTGAAGCATTGCGGTACTCCTGTTTGTTAAGCACAAATCCCGGGTTCTCTTTTGTCCCGTCATAATCTGTAAACCGCCATTCGTGAAAAAGATGTTTGCCGAAACCGGTCCTTTCAATTTTCCTCAGAAACTGTTTCGGGATAATGGCATCTGTATCGACATTTACGCGGTCAAGAGGGGCCGCTATTCCTGTATGATTTATAAATGGTTTCATTTTTCTTTCCTTTTAAATTCCCTGACATCGGTAAGTTTTCCTGTTAGCGCGGCAGCGGCTGCCATTTCAGGGCTCATCAGATGAGTGCGGCCCCCAGGGCCCTGCCTCCCTTCAAAGTTGCGGTTGCTTGATGACGCGCACCTCTCTCCCTTTTTAAGCTGGTCGTCATTCATCCCGAGGCACATTGAACAGCCCGCATACCTCCAGTCGAGACCTGCAGCCTTGAAAACCTTATCAAGCCCTTCCTCTTCGGCCTGCCGTCTTATCGGCTCTGAAGCCGGAACAACTATTGCATCTACATCCGGATGGACTTTCTTCCCTTCTACAATTGCGGCAGCCGCGCGGAGGTCCTCAATCCGGCCGTTTGTGCAGGAGCCGATAAAGACCTTGTCAATCCTTATATCTTCCATCCTTGTCCCCGGTTTTAAATCCATATAGGCGAGTGCGTTTTTAGCCGCTGTCTGCTGTGCATGGGATGAAAAACTCATCGGATCAGGAACCGATGAGTCAATTGAGGTAACCTGGCCCGGGCTTGTCCCCCATGTAACTTGCGGTTTAATATCAGCCGCCTTAATATTGACAACACTGTCAAAATGCGCGCCCTTATCGCCCGGAAGGGTTTTCCAGTATTTTACAGCCCTTTCCCAGTCATCACCCTTCGGGGCGAACCTGCGTCCTTTCATATAGGCGAATGTCGTCTCGTCAGGGGCAATCATTCCGGCGCGGGCCCCTGCTTCGATACTCATATTGCAGATAGTCATTCTCCCTTCCATGGAGAGCGACTTTATTGTGCTTCCGGAGTATTCAATAACATAACCCGTGCCTCCTGCAGTGCCGATAAGGCCAATAATGTAAAGTATAATATCTTTGGGTGTGACTCCGAATCCGCATTCTCCATCAACGCTTATCAGCATAGACTTTGCCTTTGTCTGCTGCAGGGTCTGTGTCGCAAGGACATGCTCAACCTCCGAGGTCCCGATTCCGAATGCGAGGGCCCCGAATGCGCCGTGGGTTGCGGTATGCGAATCTCCGCAGACAATAACCATTCCCGGCTGCGTCAGGCCGAGTTCAGGGCCTATAGCGTGTACAATGCCCTGGTTCTGATGAGAATAATCATAAAGGGTAATTCCGAATTCGCTGCAGTTGTCTGTGAGTTTCTGCATCTGTATACGCGATGTTTCTTCCATCAGGGAGAAGTCTTTTGTCCTTGTCGATACATTATGGTCCATTGTCGCGAATGTTTTTTCAGGCGCCCGTACTTTCCTTCCGTTCAGCCGTATACCGTCAAAGGCCTGGGGACTTGTCACCTCGTGCACCAGGTGGCGGTCTACATATATTATTGAAGTCTCGCTCTCGCTTTCATGGACAAGATGCGATTCCCATATCCTGTCATACATGGTTTTTAACATATTAAACTCCTTGAATTGCAGTATAAATTATATCAACAATCCGTCTGTTTTTGATGAAAAATTGTAAATTATTTTGTCCTCTTTTTGAATGCCGCAACCAGACCGCCGCCAATTATCAGTATTCCTCCGATTATATGGGGTATCCCGATTTTTTCACCAAGAAACAGAAACCCCAACAGCGCTCCGTACAGGGGAATGGTGTTATAGTAAACCATGGCGCCGCCAGCCCCTAAAAGCCCTACACCTACATTCCAGCTGAAAAACCCGAGCGCGGCCGGGACAATTCCGATATAAATGACTATAACCGCAAGTTTCATTCCAGGTATTACAGGAATGGACTGCAATTCAAATGCCGCGGCTGCGATCAGAAAGGGGAGCCCCAGAAAAATGCTGAGAGCGGTAGCGGAAAGGGGAGACCGTTTTTTCATCGTTTTTCTACCCGCGACTGAATAAAGGGACCATATTGTAACAGCAAGAATAATCAGCAGGTCGCCGGGGTTAAATACTGCATTCCTGAAAAATTCAAGCGAAGCCCCGGAAATAAGAACTGCTACTCCTGTAAAGGCGAAAATCGAACCCGCAAGCTGTCTCCCTGTCAGGGGCTCCCTGATAAGCAGTGAGGCGAAAATGGCTGTGAGTATCGGGCCCAGGCCGTTTATCAGAGTGCTGTTGACAGCTGTTGTAAACCGTAATCCTGTATATAAAACCGGAGCGAAGAGGATAACTCCGGTTAAGGCCATGGCAGCAAGAAGAGGGAAGTCCTTCCCGAAGTTTCTTTCTTCTTTCGGGAGCTTCCTTAATACAGACGCGAAAATTACCGCAGCAATGATATTTCTTGCGGCAGTAAGTGTAAGCGGCCCGATTGATTCCCTGATATATCGGCCCAGTATCATGTTTGTTGTCCAGGCGAATGTTGCGATGTTTACAAACATAATCCCCTTGACAGTATCGCTTTTGATTTTCATTTTAACCCTCTCTCTGTGTTACGTTTTTAATGAGTAACGATGTGCATATAACAGCCGCTGTATTAATTAAAGGGATTATAAAAACCGCAGGAATGATATTGACTCCGCTCAATCCCATCGCGATTATTTTGGCGGTAAGGGCTGTCATTAAAATTGAAAGAAAAATCAGGTAGACTGTAGTGTAAATATAGCTTGGGCCCTTTCCCCGCAGAAGCAGTACTGCTGATACAAATGCGGACGGCAGCAGCAGTGCAAGATCAAGTCCCTGAACAACAAGTGTTGTATAATGCTCCGCTTCCTCAGGTATTATTGATCCGTCAAAAAGCGGCGGGAGTATCACGCCGAGCCACATTAGAGATATTATTGATGATGTAAATATTAGAAAACCGCCTGCTGTCTTTACAGGAGTTTTATTGTCAAAGTGTTTTTTGATTGAAGAAAAATCGAAAGAACTTATAGCAAGGAATAAAGTAAAAAATGACGAACCCAGGAGGATAAGGTAAACCGGAAACAGGAAGTTATACATTGCCATCAGCGTGTATAATAAATAGGTTATGAAAAAATATCCTGCTGTGCCGGCAAGGAGAAAACGGCCCCTGAGCGATCCCTTCCGCGCCGAAAAGAGCGAATAAAGAAGCAGCGGAATAGCCAGTATAATCGTTACATAATCCTGCGCAATTCCCTGAACCGCGACATCCGCTGTCATGTCCCTGTAAATGCCTTCCCCGTAGATTATAACAGTCTTGCCGCGTATTGACTCATACTCATATCTGCCCGGTCCTTCATGCGTGAATATCCCCGCGGTTGTGCAGATTACAGATGCTGCGGCAATCACAAGAACAAGTGCAGTTATTGTTTTCCTGTACTTCATCCATTTTACCTCTTCCGATACGGTAACTATTCAGATTCCTGCTGTCAACAGTTTTAAAGTCCTGACATTTGCCTTAGCCTGCTGTTCCCTGTCGAGGCACTTCGGGTATTTCAAGATGGGCCGGATCATCTTCACTTTGTGTCACCCTCCATCCGAGGCTTTCAGCACCAGGCAGGTCAGAGGCGATTTTCTCAATCGGGAGCTTCATGTAGCGCCCTTTGGCTGTAATTGCAATGCTCCCGTCGGGGAGGATAATTTCGCCGGTTCCTTCAAAAAAACGGCCGTTTTCCGATACAATCCTTCCGACTGCCGTAAGTTCAACCCCCAGCGGTATAGGTTTTCTGTATTTAAGTGAAATATCGACAGTAACTCCCCATACGGTTTTTCCTGACGGGACCGCGATTGCCCGCCCGATAGTTTCATCAAGGATTGACGCAGCAATCCCGCCGTGAAGCCTCCCCGGGTATCCCTGATGCTCGTCCCTTGCCGTGAACCTTGCTGCGAGCTCCCCGTTTTCAAGTGAGTAAAATGAAGTTTTTAATCCCAATGCATTTTCGAGTCCGCAGATAAAGCACATCCTCGAGTTTTCCTGTTTTCCGGTTACAACGTGTTTCATGATTCTATTCTACAAAAAACTCCTGTAAAACAAAAGAATAAAAATATGTAAAACTTGTGTAAAATGCAGCTTAAAACAGAATCAGATATTTGATTTCCCCAATGGCAGGGATTAGGTTTATTGATGAGGCAATTTATTTAAAATGAAAATATTGCTTATCTATCCTGAATTTCCTGAAACATTCTGGAGTTTTACCCGGGCATTGAAGTTTATATCCAAAAAATCCGCTATCCCCCCTCTGGGTCTGCTCACAGTCGCGTCAATGCTGCCGAATGACTGGGAGCTAACTCTCATAGATATGAATGTTAATCAATTAAAAAAAACATCTCTTGAAGGTGTTGATTATGTATTTATAAGCGCAATGTCTGTCCAGAGGCAGTCAGCACTCGATGTAATTGAAATCTGCATCAGGGAAGGGGTAAAAGTTGTGGCCGGAGGCCCTCTTTTTACAACCAGCTACACGGAATTCCCGGGAGTTGACCATTTTGTCCTCAACGAAGCTGAAGTTACACTTCCGGAATTTCTCTTTGATCTTGCAAATGGAAATCCTCGTCAAATTTATACAACAGACAGCTGGGCTGATGTTGCGGAAACACCAATGCCGGATTTAAAGCTGCTTAAGATAAAAAAATATGCTTCCATGTCTCTTCAATATTCTCGCGGATGTCCCTTTAACTGTGATTTTTGCGATATTACCCTTCTTTACGGCAGAAAAGTCCGCATTAAAAAGACTGAACAGGTGATTGCCGAGCTTGAAAACCTGTATCATCTCGGCTGGCGGGAGAATGTTTTTTTTGTTGATGACAACTTCATAGGCAACCGGCAGATTCTGAAAAATGAGGCTCTTCCTGCGGTAGCGGACTGGATGAAAAAGAGGAAATATCCTTTTTCATTCAATACACAGGCCTCCATCAATATTGCAGATGACGATGAGCTGATGAGACTTATGGTTGATGCCGGTTTTGAGAAGGTTTTTATAGGAATTGAGACACCCAATGAAGAGAGCCTTGCTGAATGTTCCAAAATACAGAATAAAGGGAGGGATATGGTATCCTGTATTAAAAAAATTCAGCACTCAGGTATGGAGGTTCAGGGGGGATTTATTGTAGGTTTTGACAGCGACCCTGAAACTATTTTTGATGACCAGATAAGGTTTATTCAGAAAAGCGGAATTGTTACCGCAATGGTGGGTCTTCTTGAAGCTCTCAAAGGGACAGATCTATATTGGAGGCTTGACAGGGAAAACCGGCTCTTAGGAGAAGAGACAGGGGACAACACCGACTGCTCTATTAATTTTATACCTAAAATGGATTTAAAAGAGCTTGTAGAAGGATATAAAAGGATTGTTTCGACTATCTATTCTCCAAAATACTATTACTTCCGGATAAGGGATTTTCTCAAAGAGTATAAACCGCAGGGGCCAGACAGGAAGTTTTTCCGGTTCAAGCCTGTTCATTTTTTAACAATAATAAAAACAACCCTTTTCCTGGGCTTAATAGGAAAAGAGAGGCTTTATTACTGGAAACTGATGCTGTGGACTTTATTCAGACACCCCGGCTATTTTCCGCTTGCCACAACCCTTGCCATCTATGGATTTCATCACAGAAAGATATCAGAACAGTATATTGCCGGATAAATAATTGATTTATGTCTGAGGATTTCCCTCCTTTTTTAAATTATAAAAAATATTGTTAATAACTCATTAAAAATATATCGATAATTACATATAATAAGCTCTATATATAGCGTAAAAAGCTTGTAAGGCTGGTGAATATACGCTATATTTATTTTCTGCGAAAAAACGGGAGGGAAAAATGAGCAGCATAAAATGGGACCAGAAAATCAGCGGTGAAATATTTAAATCAAAATATATGCTTCAGGGAGAGTCATCTCCGGAAGAGGTTTTTAAGGGAATTGCAGAGGAGATAGCTTCTGCCGAAAAGCCAGAGAAGAGGGGTGAAATTGAAAAATTATTCCATGACCAGATGATAAGCGGAAAACTTATTCCTGCAGGGAGAATTCTCGCAAATGCAAGGCCGGACAGCCCCATGAAGAACTACAACAATTGTTTTACAATCGATGTAGAGGATTCGATGATAAGCATTTACGATTCCCTAAAAGAGGATGCGCTGATAAGCAAGATGGGAGGGGGAGTAGGTTTTGACATTTCAAAACTAAGGCCCAAGGGGGAAAAGCTGTCAGGGGGAGGGCAGTCATCCGGTGTTGTCTCATTTCTCCGAATTTTTGACCAGTCCGCAAAAACAATCGTAACAGGAGGGCAGAGAAGGTCTGCTCATATTGCGCTGCTTGATGTTTCCCATCCTGATATCGAAGAGTTTATAACTGCAAAGCAGGGCGACAGGAACAAGGAATTAACACAGTTTAACATATCAGTAAAGATATCTGATGATTTTATCAAAGCGGTAGAGGAGGGCAATGACTGGGATCTTGTCTTCGGCGGCAGGGTTTATAAGACAGTTAAGGCGGAATACCTTTATAACCTTCTTGCCAAAAACGCGTTTATCCATAACGAGCCCGGCATATTCAACAAGGACCATGTCGAAAAATACAATAACGGGTACTGGGCTTTCAAAATGGACAGGGTTAACCCCTGCGGCGAGCTTGTAATGCCGCCCTATTCGCTCTGTTGTCTTTCCGCGGTAAATCTTTCAAAGTTTGTAGAAAATCCGTTTACAGAAAGGGCTGTATTTGATTTTGCAGGGTTCAGGGAGACAGTCGCCGCCGGCATAAGGTTTCTCGACAATGTTCTTGATAAAACCGCATACCCGCTTGAAAAAATTGAGGTATTCTCCAGACAGTGGCGGCGGATCGGGCTTGGATTTACCGCGCTCGGCGATGTGTTTGCCATGATGAAGATGAAATACGGCGATGAAGACTCCCTTAAACTTGCAGGTGAAATTGCAAGATCCATGCGGGATACTTCCTATATTACCAGTGCGCTTCTCGCCGAAGAGAAGGGACCATTTCCCGCATGTGATATAAAAAAACTGCTTGATGCATCTTTTATAAAGGAGCTTCCTGAGGATATCAGGGATAAGATCCGCATCCATGGACTGCGTAATATACAGCTTAATACTGTTGCGCCGACCGGTACCACATCGCTGTCAGTCGGACAGAACTGCTCATCCGGCATAGAGCCGATTTTTGCCCTTCAGTACGACAGGAACATCAGAACAGGGGTTGAAAATGAAACAAGAACAGAGACTGTCTATGATTATGCATGGCTGAAATATCTTGAATTCGCAAAAATGGAAGGAATAAAAAGCGAAGGGAAAAATAAGGCCCCTGAATATTTTGTTACAACCATGGATATAGACCCTGTAAAATCAATTGATATACAGGCTGTTATACAAAAGTATATTGATCACAGTATTTCAAAAACCCTTAATCTTCCCCCGGGGACCACTTTTGAAACATATAAGAACCTGTTTATGTATGCATATAAAAAAGGTCTTAAAGGTTTTACAAGCTTCAACCCGGACGGCAGCATGAAGGGGATTCTCGAATACAGCGGCAGCAGTCAGACAATCAAGAGAATACTTGCACCAAAAAGGCCGCAGGACCTACCCTGCGATATTCACCAGATAAATATTAAAGGAAAAAAATATATAGTTGTAACCGGTATTCTTAACGGCAGCCTTTATGAAATATTTGTAATTGATGATCCTGACGATCATATTGATTTAAGAAAATACGCTCACGGCATTGTCCGCAAGGCCGGGTCAGGTGTTTATAACCTTATTGTTGAATCAGGGCCGGTAGAAGCTGTTTTAAAGAATTTTACAAGAACATTTGATTCGCCCAATGCCTCACTCGCAAGGTTTATTTCAATGGCCCTGAGGCATGGAACACCGCTTCAGTTTATTGTGGACCAGCTTTCAAAGGACACAAATTTTCAGGATTTTGAACGGGTTATCTCGCGTGTACTTAAAAAGTATATTGTCGACGGCGAGGAAGTAATTACCGGAAGCAAGAAATGCGATGATTGCGGAGGAGCCTTGGTATTCAGGGACGGATGTGTGACATGCTCTGAATGCGGCTGGAGCAAATGCACATAAAAATATTTATTAATATGATACTGTTTTAATATGATTTTTAACTGATATATATGTACATTTTAAAGGCAATATGGCAATATACGACTATAAAACTATAGGAGAAAAAGGATGTTTAAGAAAATAATTGTCGTTCTTGCTGTGCTCGCTTTGATCATATCATGCTCAGGCGGAAAAAAAGAAGAAATGACTCCGGGAAAAGGCCTTTCCCTTGGACTTGGAAATGCTCCGATTTTCCGTGTAGGCCCTGGAAAGGATTCTACAGGAACACAGGTTTACAGCTTTACTTATGTACAGGCTGCGGTAGTATTTGATGCTGACGGAAAAATTACTGACCTTGAAGTTGATGAACTTGAAGTAAGCACCCCGAACTATGACGGCGCTTCAATGCCGCATTTTTCAGGCTGGCCCGGAAGCCCGGAACCCAATTTTACAAACCATGAGACAGAAAAGGTTGACAGCAAAGCTCCGACTACAGTTGAGGCAATTTCAGCTGAAGTAGAAGGCTGGAAAACAAAGAGAGACCGCGGCGATTCATACGGAATGAATAAAACCAGCGACTGGTGGAAACAGATGGACGGCTGGGAAAAACAGCTTATCGGCAAAACAATTGATGAAGCTGAAGCATTCTATGCCAAATATACAAATGATAAAAACGGCAGGCCTCTGAATCCTGAAACAAAGGATGCTGCTGAAAAGGCAAAATACGATGCATTAAGCGATGCTGACAAGCAGATAGTTGCAGATGTAAGATCAGGCGCTACAATGAGCATCAATGACGCGCACGGATATGTTCTTAAAGCTATCAGGGACGCATGGAACAAGAAAAAAGCTATCGGCGGCTGATAAAATAACTGCCGGATTACTGCAGGGGGACCATTAGACTGGATCCCCCTTTTTTTTTGATGCCGGCATTATATGACTGTATCTGTTTCAGCTTTTTAAGATTGACGAACAGGGAAAATATTGAGATATTAATGTTATACATTATATAAGGAGAACAAAAATTGTTTGAAAATTCTGATTTTTTATCACAATCCAGAGCGGTCAATGAAAGAAGTCTTGTAAGAAATATATATCTCTGGATGACAGCAGGGCTTGCCCTGACAGGTGTTGTCTCTTTATGGATGCTCTCAAATCCTGCAAGGATTGTATCTCTTATGCAGTCAGGCATGTTCTGGGTACTGTTTATCGGGGAGTTTGCGCTTGTATTCTATATGTCTGCAAGGATCATGAGTATGAGTCCTCAGACCGCAACCCTTTCTTTTGCGGCATATTCTTTTCTAAACGGAGTAACACTTTCAACCCTTTTCCTTATTTACACAAGGGCCAGTCTTGCATCAACCTTTTTCATAACATCAGCAACCTTTGCCGGTATGAGTTTATATGCAGCGACAACGAAGAAGGATTTATCCGGCTATGGACATTACCTGATAATGGGTGTATGGGGGCTTCTGATTGCTTCTGTTGTTAATATTTTCCTTAAAAGTTCAGGCATGTACTACCTTATCTCCTATGCCGGAGTGCTTATTTTCTGCGGACTTACAGCTTACGATACTCAGGCGATTCTAAGAATGAGCAGAACATACTCGGGCTCGGTTTCTGAAGATGATTATGTAAGATTTTCTGTTATCGGCGCGCTTAAACTTTATCTTGATTTTATCAATATGTTTATATTTTTTCTCAGAATTATGGGCAGAAGAAATTAACATACCGCTTGTGATGAATTGAAATAAATGAGGGGCTCTCCTTTAGTTTAAGGCGCCCCTTTTTTTAAGTCCTGACAGATTTAGTCCTTTCAGGATTAAACAGCCTGGAATGAAATAGGGTGGTCTGATGAGAATAACGGGCGGGAAATACTGCAGCAGACAGATCAGGTGTCCAAAAGGGGTTATTCGCCCGGCAATGGACAGGATGAGGGAGTCGATGTTCTCCATACTCGGAAATATTGATGACTTGAGTTTTCTTGATCTTTTCTGCGGATCCGGGATTGTAGGTCTTGAAGCCGCATCCCGCGGAGCGGATCCTGTTTATTTTGTGGAAATGGACAGGATAAAGAAGAATGTTCTGCATGAAAATGTCATGATTGCGGAAA
Source organism: Spirochaetales bacterium (assembly GCA_024233785.1). Lineage (GTDB taxonomy): Bacteria > Spirochaetota > Spirochaetia > CADAEX01 > CADAEX01 > JACKPD01. The sequence continues at coordinate 28,530 of JACKPD010000002.1, forward strand.
ATACGGAAACAAAAATATTTATTATGTCTGCAGAGAGGTTTATCTCTGCCGCGAAAGAAAAATTTGATCTTGTTTTTCTTGATCCGCCGTTCCCGTTAAAAAACAAGATCAAGCTTGTGGAACTTGTTTGTGAAAAAGATATACTGAATGAAAACGGCCTGCTAATGATTCATCATCCTTCAGAAGAAAAATGGCCTGAAAGTATAGGTAATATTCTGCTTGATGACAGGAGAAAATACGGCAGGTCAATACTCCTTTTTTATCGAAAACAGGCGGCTGTCTGACCTTGTTCAGGTGTTGTTCATCAAATAATTGACAATTATCATATCAGATTTTGGAAAACTCATTCCAGGTAGTTTTTCTTTTTCTACCCATGCTGTCTCGGTATGTTCGTTGAGGACAAAACTGTCGGAAAGTATCTCTATGCTGAAAGCAAGCAGCTTGTAAATTATTGAATTATTTGTAAAAAGTCCGCAGCAGATTTCTTCCCCGACTTTGATATTAACATTGAATTCTTCCAGAAATTCCCGTATAAGTGCGGACTGCGGATCTTCGCCGTTTTCCGCTTTTCCTCCGGGAAACTCCCATAATTCACCGATGGAATTGCCTGGTTTTCTTTTTGCGATGAAATATTTGTTACCCCGTTTTGCGACACCTGCTGTCGAAATGGAATATATCATTAGTCAGAAATTATATGAAAAGTACATCGGGAAAGAAAAAATGCAGTATTGATATCACAATAATTGTAATACCTAATAATGATTTATATTCCTCGATGAAAATATTTATTTTCTCTATATGAGGTTCCGAAACTCCCTTGTTTTCAACAAAGTATGCGTTAAAGAGATATATTGAAATTGTAATACTTGCAAGAGCGGGGAGAAGATCTCCTACAACATAAACATCTCCGTCAAATACACTTATAATTTTAAAAATTCCGGCAACAGCGGAAAGGATTGCAAAAAAAAGCATATATGAGGAATTTTTGAAAAATTCCTGAAGAGATTCGAAACCGGGGAACTGTTTGTTAATTGTATCTCCTGCAAGAAGTAACCCGCCGATGAAGTTTACAAAAATTGATAAAAAGTAAAACTGAACCATTTATAATACTCCTTGTTAGATAATATCTGAAACTGCAAAGCCCGTCAATTTTATTTTTCCCTCTTTAAAGTGTATTTAAGTTTAACGCTGGTATTTTCAAATTTCACTGTTGCGTATGCGGTGGGAGCAGACTGCTTGCCGGTGCCTGAAGGATCCAGCGGGATTGATGCCCTGATAGTGACCTCCCGGTTTATGACATCAGGCAGATAATCGAAATTCTTTTTATAGTATTCATCATTACCTGTAACAGTGATTGTCGCTTCAAAAGGTTTCGGATCGGTTTTCAGGGGAGGGGAGTCCATTTTTTTTGTAATAGTAAGGCTTATAAGGGCTGTGTCATCAAAAATATATCCTTTCAGAATCAGGCTGTAGTTATTTGTAGCATAAGTATTTGAAGTAATCCTGCTGTATATGAAAAACCCGGCTGACAGGAGACATATAATAACAATATCAGCAAATAAAATCACCATTGATTTGTTACGGAAAAATCCCTTTTTACCGGATTTAAGCTTAAGCAAAGCTTCAGGCATCATTGCAAGCCTTTCATTTCTGTCGTAATGCCGTTCTATCTGCTCTTTCCCTTTGTTTTCCATTTTTAAGCCTGCTTTATTTCTTTTATGACAAGGGATATAAAATCCAGTAATTCATCTGAAGCAAAGTACCCTTTTTCATTATAGCATTTTTTCCCTGCTTCGCTGTGAATTATTACACCTGATACAGCAGCTTTTTCCGGAGGCAGACCGTAAGCCAGCAGTCCTCCGATAATTCCCGCAAGAATATCGCCGCTCCCTGCAGTTGCAAGTGCGGGATTCATGCTGTCAAGGATCTTTATTTTACCTTCCGGTGTGCAGATCCAGGTAACGTGTGATTTAAGAACAGCAGTGATACCTGTTTTGCTGCAGAAAGATTTTAAATAAGGGGCCGGATTATCCAGTATGTCATCAGCAGGAACCTGGACCAGGGCTGCAAATTCTCCCGGATGAGGTGTTATTATGCAGTTTTTATTTTTAAAACGGATTTTTAATGCTGACAGCAGTGCTATGCCGTCAGCATCAATTACTAATGGTTTGTCTGTTTCCAGGAGCAGCCTTTCAAGCAGTGCTTTTTTCTCATTTTCAAATCCCCATCCGGGGCCTGTTATAAATGCATCATAGGTTTTTAAAAGCTCATTAAAGGGTTTTTGCGGCGGAAATGAATCAAGCATTACAGCGGTTACTGAACTGATAAGGGAGCTGTATATTTCTTTATCGGTATAAAGAGTCACAAGCCCTGCCAGGCTTTTTAAAGCGGCCCTTGATGACAGCACCCCGGCCCCGCTTTTCCCCCTGCTTCCGGCGAAGACAGCTGCATGGCCGCGTGAATTCTTGTAGCTCCAGTGCGGAGGAAGGTTTATATACCGGTTTGCCATATCTTTTTCAATAAGTACGAAGGAAGGATTATCAATTGACAGAACAGAAGGGGGAAAAGCAGCCCCTGTAATAATAATTCTCCCGCACCTTTTTCTTGCCGAAGGATAGTAGAGGGAAGTTTTAGGGAGACCGATTGTGATGGTAAGATCAGCATTTACGGATTTAAAGCTGTTTTTAAAATTATCTCCGATTCCGGAAGGTATATCTACCGAGCATATAAATGAACCGGAGCTGTTGATTTCATCACACAGCTCAGCTTCTCTTTCCCTGAGAGGCCCTTTAAGGCCTGTTCCTGCAATGCCGTCAACAATTACCCGTGATTTGCGCAGCTCTTCAACTGATTCATTTTTCTCTTTTTTCCAGTCAAGAATCTTTATGCCAAGGTTTCTGCAAAGTTCGAAATTGATTTTGGCATGTCCTTCTTTATAAGCGCTTCCTGCCGTTATTATAGAGCATTTATATCCTCTGATAAAATGGTGCCGCGCCATGACAAGGGCGTCTCCACCGTTATTCCCGCTTCCGCACACAAAAACAGTATTTCCGCTGCTGTATAGATGTAAAGTATTTTCTTCAAGAATCCTCAGGGAATTTAATCCCGCGTTTTCCATGAGAAGAATTCCCGGATAGGCGAAATCCTCCCTTGCTCTTTTGTCAATTGCAGCCATTGTATCAGAATCTACTATAATCATCTTTTCCCCAAGCTGTTATTTTTCCTGGAGCATAGAGTCGGTCCTCCACCAGGCAATTGTTGTTTCATTTTTTCCCGCCATAAGAGCTGTAAGAATACCTTCGTTGCTTAAATTTATATCTATATGAAAGTATGACTCAAAATCGATATTAATTCTTGTCTGATCAATTACTTTTCCGTCTGTATCAAGCACAAGAACCTGCATCGCGTTATTGTTGAGAAAAGAAGAAAGAATAATATACTTGTTATTTACAACATCAAGGAAGTTATAGAGAACCTGAAGCCGCTTCTCTATGAAGTTTCCCTTGATATCAGGGGCAGTAAAAGCATCAGGAATCTCAATCATATTAACATATTTGCCTGATTCAACATCAAGAATATTGATGTATGACTTGTAGAAATCAATATCTGTTTTTGTATCTGAAATTTCGCTGCTAACCTGTTTATAATAATCTGTTTTTATAAATAAAAAACGGCCCTTATCCGGCGCCTTTATTGTGCTGACTGATGGAAACAGGTTTTTTTCTCCATCAGGAAAAGGTACTGTATTTTCATCCACTTCGATCCGGTAAAGCGGGTTTCCGCTATTATCAAACCAGTATACAAAATGCTTTATCCCCGGCCGTGTTACTGCGATAATGTCATTGCTGTCGTTTGTTATTATGTTTTTTATAAAAGGAAACGGTATTCCTCCTTTCCCGTCCTGTCCTATTGAATCGATAAAATTGGAATTGTTGTCAAACCTGTATATGATGTTGGAAAGCATTGCCCCTGTCTCCTCATCATATTCATGTCTTTCCTGGGGCAGAACATCGCTTACATAAATATATTGTCTTTTATCAACTGCGAACTCTTCAATACTGTTGAAAGGGAAAAAAACAGCCTTCCGGTTTACTTTTTCATTATCAGAAACATTATCATCGACTATTACAGGTGATGAAATAGTTTCCCTGTTCCCTAAAACAGTAAGAATGTCTCCGAAAGACGTAAATTTCATTATTTTTTTCAGATTGCCGTTCATGATATAGACTATGCCGTTTGCCATTTTAATAATTGCGGGAAACGGAACTGTAATGGAACTGTTATAGGACATGTCAAGCTGGTCTTCCATTTTTCCATAGTTAAGAGTGAAAAGCACTTCTTTTTTAAGAATTGAAGACTCTCCGTCATTACATGAACTGAAAAGTATTAACAGGCTGATGCATAAAAAAAAATATCTTTTCATTTGCCGAAATGATACTATCTGCAATATTTAATGTCAATCTTGACTTCAGATTAAAAAAAAGAATGGTTTTTATGGAAAAGATATTACAATTAACAGTCAAAATCTGTTATATTTTTCTGGTAAAAATCACAGGAGCATCGTTTTCATAATGGTAAATAAAATAATTGAAACTGTATTTGGATCGAAGCACGAAAAAGATCTCAAAGAACTTCTCCCAATACTCCATAGGGTTAATGAAAAAGAAAAATGGGCTATGGGTCTTAAAAATGAAGAACTCAAGAGTCAGACTGCACTGTTCCGGAACAGGCTGAAAAACAGCGAAAGTCTTGATGATTTACTGCCTGAAGCTTTTTCTGTTGTAAGGGAAGCGGCGCGCAGGGCACTTGGCGAACGCCCTTATGATGTACAGATACTCGGCGGGATAGTCCTTCATCAGGGAAAAATTACTGAGATGAAAACAGGCGAGGGGAAAACACTCTCAAGCGTAACTGCGGCCTATCTTAACGCGCTTACAGGAAGGGGCGTCCATATTGTAACTGTAAATGATTACCTGGCAGAGAGGGACGCTTTATGGATGAAGCCTGTTTATGATATGCTTGATATCTCTGTGGGTTTTATAGTTTCAAACATGGACAACGATGCCAGGAAAATTGCGTATTCCTGTGATATAACTTACGGCACAAATAATGAACTGGGGTTTGACTATCTACGTGACAATATGCGGTGGAACAGCGAAGAAAAGGTCCTCAGGTATCACAATTACTGTATAATAGATGAAATAGACTCTATTCTTATTGATGAAGCCCGTACACCCCTTATAATCTCGGGAGCGGCAGAAGATGATACCCGTAAATTCTACGAAGTAAACAACCTTGTAGGCCTTCTTGCTGAATGTGAAAAAGACGCAAATACAGGAGAATATCCTGAGGAAAATCCTGTCGGCGACTACAAGATTGATGAGAAAGGGAAGAGAATAACCTTTACGGAAGACGGAATAAACAGTGTGGAGCGTCTTCTGATTAAAAACGGTATTATCAAGGAATCACTCTATAACGAAGATAACTTTGAATATATACACTACATTACCCAGGCCCTTAAAGCCCATAAACTATTCCATAAAGATGTTGACTATGTTGTCCAGAACGGAATTGTACAGATTGTTGATGAATTTACAGGCCGTATCCTTGCCGGCAGAAGATATTCCGAAGGGCTGCATCAGGCAATTGAAGCAAAAGAAAAAATCAAGGTTGCCCAAAGGAATAAGACCCTCGCGACTATTACGTTCCAGAACTTTTTCAGAATGTATGACAAAATATCAGGCATGACGGGAACAGCTGATACAGAGGCGAGGGAGTTCTCGCGGATCTATAACCTCGATGTTGTTGTAATACCCACAAACAGGCCCATCAACAGGGATGATCAGGATGATGAGATTTATCTGAACGAAAAATGCAAATTTGACGCGATCTGCGGGGAGATAGAAGCTGCGCATAAAAAAGGGCAGCCGATTCTTGTCGGAACTGTTTCAATTGAAAAGTCGGAACTTCTTTCAAAACTTCTCACGCACAGGGGCATCCGCCACGAAGTGCTCAATGCGAAAAACCACGCACGGGAGGCAATGATAATAGCCGAAGCTGGCGCTAAAGGATCAGTTACGATAGCGACAAACATGGCAGGCCGCGGAACAGATATAAAACTCGGCGGCAATCCGGAATTCAGGGCAAGAAAATCAGCCGGAACAGAAGCTGAAGAGGAAGAATATAAAAAAGCATACAGAAAAGAATATGAAAAATGGCTTTCCGATTATGAAGAGGTTAAAACCGCGGGCGGGCTTTTTGTATTAGGTACAGAACGGCATGAATCACGGCGTATAGACAACCAGCTGAGAGGAAGATCTGGACGTCAGGGAGACCCCGGACGGTCTAAATTTTATATATCGCTTGATGATACCCTTATGAGGCTTTTCGGCGGCGAAAACATGAAATCCCTCATGTCAAAAGCAGGTATGAAAAATGATGAACCTATTCATCACCCCTGGATAAGCAAATCCATAGAAAAAGCGCAGAAAAGGGTTGAAGAGCGCAATTATGAAATAAGAAAACATCTTCTTGAATATGACGATGTCCTTAATGAACACAGAAAATTTATCTATGACCAGAGAGACGCAATTCTGGAAGAGGACAACTTAAGCGAAAGGATTATATCGATCGCGGAAGAATGTATCGATGATATTCTCCTCGAAACTGAAAAAACTCATAATGCCAACAGCTTTTTTCTGGATAAAATCCAGGAGGTGCTTTTTTACAAACCCCAGGTTTCACAGGACTCTATCAATAATATGCCTGTGAGTGAATTAAAAGATTACATCGTAAGGCAGATAGCCGCTGAAACGTATGAGAAAGAAGCCCAGGTCGGAAAGGAAAATTTCAACTATTTTATCCGGATTGAATATATGCGCCATATCGATATGAAATGGCAGGAACATCTTGAGAACCTTGAAGAGCTGAGGGAAGCGGTTTATTTAAGAACCTATGGGCAGAAGAACCCCCTGCTTGAATACAAGCTGGAAGGATTTGAAATATTTGACAAACTTATTTCCGACATAAGACTGATGCTGACGAGAAAAGTACTTAATGTAAGAATAAGAGTAGACAGTGAAAAACCGAAAAACATGCCCCGAGAGACAGTACAGGCATCCCATAATGCGATGGGACAGTTCTCAGGAAGTGCACAGGGACACGGTATGCCGGATAACGTTCAGGTTAAAAGGACCGTGCCCAAGGTCGGACGAAATGATATGTGCCCCTGCGGAAGCGGAAAAAAGTACAAACACTGCCACGGCAGCTGAAAACCCAGAGGCAATGCCGCCTCTGCCTGTAATATTGAATCTACCTTGACGCTGATAGTACAGTTGCAGGGTCTATCGGTTTCTGGTTGTGGTATATGGAGAAGTGCAGGTGCGGACCGGTGCTTCTGCCTGTATTTCCAAGCTCTCCGATAATCTGACCCTGTACTACATTTTCCCCTTCACGTACCCTGTATTTATCAAGATGCGCATATAATGACTGGTAATTGTCCTGGTGTTTTATAATAACGAATTTACCGTAAATTGAACTGTAGCTGCACATCAGCACTTTACCGTCAAGCGTTGCCCTTACCTTTGTCCCTGGATAGTTTGAAATGTCCATCCCGTAGTGCATCATTCTTCGCCCTGTAAAAGGGTCTTTTCTGTAGCCGTACGGTGAAGTAAGCCTGCCGCTTACAGGGTAAAGAAAAAGTTCTCCGAGGGCTTTTTTAAGATCAAAGCTGTTCATTTTTGCTCCCGGGATGAAGAGCTCCTGACCCGGCTTTATCAGATATGAATCAATATTGTTAATGTCAAGCAGCGAATTCAGTTCAACATTGAATTTCGCGGCTATTGATCCAAGTGAATCGCCCTTGGATACTTTATAAAAGAGGCCGGTTTTATCAGGAATTTTAATTGTTGTACCTGAATTTATTTTTCTGGCATTTTTAATGTTATTAAAGCTGATGATAGTTCCAAGATCTATATTGTATTTGTTTGCAATTGTTGAAAGACTTTCTCCGCTTACAATCCTGTGTTCACGTATTTTAAAACCCTTCAAGAGAGACAGGTCAACATTGCCGAAAGCTTTTGCATCTGCAGTGTCTTCTTTACTTAAAACCGCTTCCATCATTGAATCTACCCTGTTATCGCGCGGGAGATTTATTTCTGCGGGCGGGACGAATGCTGATGAAGAAATACTGGCCGTAATAATAATTCCAAATATCAGAGCCGCCGTAAATGTATTGATAAAAACATTTCCGAAAGGAAAACGTCTGACTATATTGATGATTTGATTTTTAAAAATCCTGTTTTCTGAGGATTTATTAAATAATTTTGTTATATGATTTACAAACAGGGCCGGAAGTATCAGATATTGCCCTTTTACGGATTTTTTGAATATTCTTTTATCTGCGGTTTTATAGGAAGAAGAAAGCGGCTTGTATGAAAATTCCTTCGTTTTCCTGTTTACTGATTTTTTTTTGCCGGAAATCCCTGGAAAAATTTTCTGCCCTGCAGACATTAGTCCTGTGGACATTTGTCCTGTGGACTGCCGTCCTGTGGACTGCCCTTTAAGCATATCTTTTAAGCTGACCCTGTTCCCTAAGGAAAACTGTTCAGGCTTTCTGGTTAAAAGAGGCGAATAATATCCTGTTTTTGTCTTTTCTGAAGGCTTAATGTGCCTTTTATTGATTTTTTGTTTGAAGCTGAGTAAATTGTCCATAAATCTTAATATTATATCGACATTTAAAGAGTAACATATTAATATACATTTGATGAAAAGCAGTACTTTAGAGCTCAGGAAGAAGATCTTTTTGATAGGAACAGTCCTGATTATTGTGTTGATCATAATCAGGTACATGAGCCTTATGCTTTTCAGCCCCGCAGGCGGGGATGATTCTGTTACGCACAAGCCGGTTGTGGAAAGGGGACCGATACTTGACAGAAACGGCAGAATACTTGCCATACAGACAAGACTGTATTCGGTTACAGCCTGGATACCAAGTATAAAGGATGTAGGAAAAACAGCATCTATCATATCAGAAGTGCTTGAAATTGATAAAAATCAGCTTATTCAGGATATCTCATCCCGCTCGCGGTTCATGTACATAAAAAGAAAAATTTCCAACAGCGATGCGGAGAATTTAAGGGGTTACATCGACAAAGGAGATCTTCCCGGTATAGGTCTTGAACCTGAATACGGCAGGAGCTATCCGGAAAAAGAGCTTGCATCCCACCTTATAGGTTATACCGGAACAGACAATACCGGACTTGAAGGGATTGAATACACATACAACAGCATTCTCTCCCCCCCGTCGACACAGTCTATTGGAAACAGCAGGGATATCTACGGTAATCAGGTATTTCTTACTATAGATATAAATATCCAGAATTTTGCCCATCAGGCAGCTCTTGAAGCCTGGGAAAAATATAATCCCGATTCAGTCATGATGATCGCCGCAGAGGCCCGGACTGGAGATATACTTGCCTATGTTTCAATCCCTGAAGTTGATCTTAATAATTTTTCCGCGTCGCAGGCCGGTGACAGGATCAACCGGCCTGTAGCGAATGCCTATGAACCGGGTTCTGTTTTCAAGATATTCAGTATAGCTTCTTTTCTCCAGCTTGGAGGGATTGATGAACAGAGCGAGTTCTACTGCAACGGATTTTTTGAGATAAATACTGAAGGGACAAACCCTGTGAAAATCAAATGTCTTGGAAATCACGGGGCCGTTACCCCTGAAACTATCCTTAAATATTCATGCAACGCGGGAGCGGCATATGCTTCCCTTACAGTCTCTGATGAAAGTTTTTACCGGATGCTTAAACTTTTTGATTTCGGCGAACGGACCGGGGTTCTCCTTCCCGGCGAGACTGTCGGATTATTAAGGGAAGACAGGCTCTGGTCTATCAGGTCAAAACCGACAATTTCATTCGGGCAGGAAATATCCGTCTCTGCAATGCAGATAGTCAAGGCTGCCTCTGTATTTGCCAACGAAGGCGTAATGCTTCAGCCGCATATTGTGAGCAAGGTTGTTGAGCACGATGGTAAGGTTGTTGATAAATCTGTAAGAGAACCGATCAGGCAGGTAATTTCACCTGAAACTGCGTCCTCTGTACTGCATATGATGACCACTGTCGCTGATGCGGACGGAGGGACAGGGAGACGGGCTGCCGTTGACGGGATAACAATGGCAGTAAAAACAGGGACAGCCCAGAAACTTGATAAACAAACCGGAAAATATTCTGAAAATGAGTTTATATCATCCTGCCTCGCCGTATTTCCTGCCGAGGACCCGCAGATCATAGTATATAACGTAATTGAGAACCCGAAAAAGGTCAGCTACTACGGCGGTGTGATCGCGGCCCCTCTTGTCGGGGATCTCTCTGATAAAATAGTATCGTATCTTGGAATACCAAGGACCGGGGACATGGTAATCAACCATCCGGGTAAAATCACCATAAAACAGAAACCCCCGCTTACACTTGAAGATAAGGTTCCTGATTTTACAGGAATGTCGAAAAGGGAACTGCTCCCTCTCCTTAAAGACAACAGGGTAAAGGTTTTAATTACAGGCGACGGATGGGTAAGGAATCAGAATCCGCCTCCGGGAACAGATGTTGTAGACGGACTTAATATCAGACTTGAGCTTGAATAAATCGGAAAACTGATGGAAATTGCAGAAAAAAATTACCGGCTCCTTAAAGAAAAGCTGAATATTGACCTGAATATACTCAACTTCAGGGATGATATGGTTGTTGAGAAATCTTCAAAAGGGGAGCCTACTGTCAGAATAGGGGCCATCTATATCCACAGCAGGCATGACCCTGCAGGTGAAGCCCGGAAGATCATAACATCAGCTATGGAAGAAGGTTTTGACTGCTGGGTTTTCGGAGGGATGGGCCTCGGTTATCATCTTGAAACATTTCTTGAGCTCAACAAAGATGCAAAGGCTGTAATAGTAGAGCCTGAACTTTCTTTTTTATCTGCCGCGGCAAAATACCGTTCCCTGGAAAAAATAATAAATTCAGACAGGGTGTATTTCGTCCTCGGCCCAGAGCCGGATGCGGTTTCCCCCTGCCTTAATTCACTGCAGTGCGAAAAAATAAAATATTTTCAGATAAGGTCTGAATATGAACTTTCTCCCGGTTTTTTCGAAGAGTCTAAAAAAGCGGTTGCGCGCTATGTATCAAGAAAGGAAATAAACAACAATACATTGAAAAGATTCGGGAAAATCTGGGTAAAGAACCTCTGTGATAATCTTGCCGAATTTACTGTATCACCAGGCCTTGTTCACCTTAAGGAATTGTTTAAATCCATCCCTTCCCTGATTCTTGCCGGGGGGCCGGGCCTTGATTCTGTATTGCCATTTCTCGGGGAACTTAAGAAAAAATATCTTGTGATTGCTGTTGATACATCATTCAGGGCCTGCCTGTCGTACGGCGTGATGCCGGATATCCTTATTGTTGTCGATCCCCAGTACTGGAACTCACGGCATCTTGACAGGTGCGGAAGCAAAGGGACAGTGCTTGTCTCAGAGCCTTCAACCTACAGCAGGATATTCAGAAATTTCGGCGATTATAAATTCTTTGCCGGCTCTGTTTTCCCTCTCGGGCGCTATTTCGAAAGTACTACATTCGAAAGGGGAAAAATAGGCGCGGGAGGCTCAGTTTCAACCAGCGCCTGGGACCTTGCAAGGCAGACAGGGTGCAGTGAGGCGCTTTTCGCCGGGCTTGACCTTGGCTACCCTGGCAAACGGACCCACTTTAAGGGCAGTTTTTTTGAAGAAAGGGCCCACACCTTATCCGGCAGGCTCCGTCCTGCCGCAGACATGGATTTTTCTCTTATAACAGATGCTTCACTGATTGAAACAGAAAGCTCCTCCGGCGGTACGGTTTTCACAGACAGGAGGCTGATAATATACAGGCAGTGGTTTGAAGAGCAGCTGCTTATACATGATTTCAGGACTTTGAACCTCTCTTCTGACGGCGTGCTTATAAAGGGGATGAAGAAAGCGGCCCTGCAGGATGCACTTGATAAACCTGATATCAGGGATGAAATAGACGGCAGGCTGGGAAAAATAAAAGCATTTTCAGAAAGTTACAGGGCTTCCAGAGGAAATGACTATATAGATAAAACACTTGAAAACATCAGGGAACTGCTTGAATCCTTTAAAACCCTTAAAAAGTCCGCGCTTAAAGGAAAAAGCGCGGCAAGAACCCTTCTTGTTAAGTATGGAAACAGTACCGGTTTCAAAGACAGGCATAAGAAAGAGATGCAGAAGCTTTTTACTGCACTTGATGAGGCGGATATGGAGGTTCTTGCCGGAGGCGGAAAAAGCATTGCCGGGTTTCTTCTTCAGGATGTAATCAGAACCATAACAGGGGATGCCGGATCAAAAGACTTTGACTCAGTAATAGGAAAATCACTTAAAATTTATACAGAACTTGAGCAGTCTTCTGTAATCCATATCTCTAACCTTAAAAACAGCCTTAAAGCGCTTGAAAAATTAAAATAAGGGCAGGAAATATTCTGCTTAAAATCCCGGTAATAAAATTTTCTACCCGCGGGCCTGACTCCTGAAAATCTAAAAGAACATTAAAGGGACCCTCCATTTAGACCGAAAATAATACTGAGGGTTGCTTAATTAATTGGTCCTCAAATTACGGTATGCAATACTGACGTCCAGGCATACCGTTTTTTTTTGCCCCAGGCTTAAATATTTCTTCTGCCTTCCTGAATGATTTTATGTCTGCAACCCCCCCTGTCAATAATATTTTCAAATAAAAATAATTATGAAATATTTCTTGCGTAAAATATAAAATCGATGTAATATGATTATGTGCAAATCAGTTTGCAAAAAAAAATAATTATGAAGATTTTTATGCAGACTTATCATGGCAAAATTTATACCGGAAAGGTGAGTTAATGAAGAATACTATTGAAGCAATACTTTTTGATGTCGGCAATACACTCCGTATAGTCGTAAAAGATGCAGAATTTATGGCAGCAGCAAAAAAAGAGCTCGCTGATCTGCTTGGAACAGGCATGACTCCGGACCAGTTCTTTGATCATCTCGAAGAAAGGTACAAAGTCCTTAGAAAACAGGCCAAAGAGAAACTTATTGAAGCTTCCGAAAAGGAGATGTGGACCCGCTGGATGCTTCCTGATTACCCTTATGAAAAAATTGCCCCCCTGTCGGGAAAATTAACCCGCCTGTGGAGGGATTGCGACGGCCGCAGGATCCCAAGGCCTGATGTGACGCCTGTTGTGCTTGAACTGCACAAGCGGGGGTATAAACTGGGTATTATAGCCAATACTATTACAGAATCTGAAATACCTGATTGGCTTGAGGCAGATAAGCTTACAGAATACTTTAATCCTGTCATTCTTTCATCAAAGGTCGGTATAAGAAAGCCCAACCCGGAAATATACCTGGAAGCTGCCCGGCAAATAGGTTCTGAGCCTCAGAACTGTGTTTATATCGGAGATAATCCTGTCCGGGATGTTGAAGGGGCGCAGGCTGCCGGCTATGGCATGATGATCCTTATCCATGAACCTGACACACTGAAAAAAGAGCCGCCCAATGGTGTATTTAAAGCGGACCACACAATTTATGAATTATCCGGGCTGCTGGATATTTTTCTTCCCAGATCATGATGTTTAAAAGATGAAAATAACGGTTCCGGGCTTAGCCCCTGTTAAATTTTACGGATTTTCTGATGAAATTAAAGGGGAATTGAATAAGGAAGTATTTATGTCTATTTTTTTACAAAAAGTAAATGAAATGAAAGAATACTTGCGTTTTATAAATTATAATGTATTATCATAATAATAATCATTAGACAAATGAATATCAGGAGTTAATTAATGACTGTTACTACAATCCCTAAAGTTCCGCTGCCCCTGCTTAATAAGGCCAGGTTAAGACGGTTTTTCCGCTGGCTTAAATCTCCGCAGGTAATTCTCTCCCTAATCATGCTTGCGGTTATGTTCTATATGGTTATCATCCCGCTATACCGGATGCTGATTACAACCATTACATTCTCGGAGAATGATCTGCGCTACGCACCTGGCGCTGTGGTCGGGCAGTTTACTCTTTTCCACTGGCTTAGAATGCTTACCAGTAAAATAGCTGTGATCATGACTTTTCAGCCGCTTCTTCATTCGCTGACAATCTCCTTCGGCGCAACTACGCTTGCCTTTGTCATCGGCGGTACCATGGCCTGGATGGTTGTGCGGACTGATATGCCGGGAAGAAAAATCATAAATATCCTGGCGGTAGTTCCATATATCATGCCGTCGTGGACAATAGCCATGGCCTGGAAAGTACTGTTCAACAACGGTACTGCAGGGGGAGTTCCCGGAGTTCTGATGTTCCTGACCGGTACTGCCCCACCTGACTGGATAGCTTTCGGGCCCCTTCCTATCATTATCAGCAGCGCTCTGCACTACTATACGTTCTATTTCCTTTTTGTATCAGCGGCGCTGATGTCAATTGACTCAAGCCTTGAAGAGGCAGCTGAGCTTGCGGGAGCCAGCCGCGGCCGTATACTGCGGAAAATCACATTTCCTCTTGTTATCCCCGCATTACTCTCCGGATTTATAATGACTTTCTCCAAAACCATGGGAACATTCGGCGGACCAAACGTACTTGGTGTTCCGGTAAGTTACTATACAATGTCGACTATGCTCCGCTCAAACACAACTGTGCTTGCTTTTGGAGATGCGTTTGTTCTGGCAATAATTCTTATCCTCTTCTCCATGACAACAGTAACTGTTAACCAGAAGATAGTAGGAACAAGGAAAAGCTATGAAACCATCGGCGGACGGGGTTTTATGGCCCAGAAAACAAAACTGAGAGAAAGTAAATATATCCTGACCGCAATTACAGTTACTTTTCAGATAATTATTGCTGTACTGCCTCTTCTTCTGCTGATTATGAGTACTTTAATGCTCCGTTCAGGCAGCTATAGTTTTGATAACCTGAGTCTTGTCCACTGGATCGGTGAGAGCAATGTAAATATCAACAGCGGTGAGCCGGGTGTACTTTTAAATCCTGCTATCTGGAAAGGAGCATGGAATTCAATCAAACTGGCATTGTATACAGCCTTTTTCACAGCACTGCTTGGAGTAATCCTCGGCTATGCTATAGTAAAGGGCAGAGGAACAAAGCTGGGGAAAATAGTGGAACAGCTCGCTTTTGTTCCCTATGTTATCCCTGGTATCGCTTTCGGCGCTGTATATATCTCTATGTTCACAAAATCTGTCGGTCCCATTCCGCCGCTTTACGGAACTTTCCTGCTGCTGGTTATTGTTTCTGTTGCAAAGCATATTCCATACTCCTCCCGTTCAGGTGTATCAGCAATGCTTCAGGTCGGACGGGAACTGGAGGAAGCTGCGGCAGTCGCCGGTGCCAATGCGTGGAGGCGGTTCTGGCGTATAATTTTCCCTCTTACCAGCGCAGGTTTTGTTTCCGGATTTCTTTTAACCTTTATAACAACAATGCGCGAATTGTCCCTTATAATTCTGCTGGTAACTCCGAGTACCGCAGTCCTTGCCAGCATGACTATGCGCTATATTGAAAATGGAAATGAACAGCAGGCCAATGCTGTTATCATATTACTTATTACCATCGTCCTGATTGGTAACTTTATCATCAGCCGCTTCCGCGGCGGCAGTCTAAAAAAAGGTCTTGGAGCATAAGGAGTAGATATCATGTCAGTTGCTATCAGAATTAATAATCTAACAAAACGTTTTGGAAATGTTACAGCCGTAAATAATGTAAGTCTTAATATCGAATCAGGTTCATTTCTGACCCTGCTGGGTCCCTCAGGGTGCGGCAAAACTACACTGCTGCGCTGTATCACAGGGCTTGAGGATCCGAATGAGGGAGAGATCTTCATAGGAGATAAACTGGTTTATTCCAGCAGTGAAGGTATTTCTGTCCCTCCCGGGGAAAGAGATTTGGGTCTGGTTTTTCAGAATTATGCCCTTTGGCCTCATATGAAGGTTTACAAGAATATGACCTTCGCTCTTGAAACCAAAAAAATGACACCTGAAGAAATGGATAAAAGGGTCAAGGATTCTCTTGCTGAAGTAAAAATGTCCGGCTATGAAGACCGTTATCCCAGGGAGATGAGCGGAGGACAGCAGCAGAGGATTGCCCTGGCCCGTATGCTTGCATACCGTCCCGGCGTATTTCTCATGGACGAACCTCTCTCAAACCTGGATGCCAGGCTGAGAATGGATATGCGAATAGAACTTAAGCGGCTCCATCATGTAACCGGGGCAACTACTGTTTATGTTACCCATGATCAGGTTGAAGCTCTGACAATGTCAACCAGCATCGCGATAATGAAAGAAGGGGTAATCCAGCAGCTTGATACGCCAGATAAGGTTTACCATTTTCCAGCCACTCTGTTTGTCGCGGACTTTATTGGAAATCCTAAAGTAAACCTCTTGAACGGTACCGTTGATGAAGCCGGAAAAGTCAATCTGGGATCATTCAATGTATCTACCAATACATACAATACAAAAGGGAAGGTCGTCATGGCAGTAAGGCCGGAAGATATTGCAATTTCAGCATCTCCTGTTCCTGAAGGGATTGAATTCACAGCATATTCTGTTCTTCCCGCAGGAGCTGATTCTTCAATCATAGCTCACCGCGATGATATCGAACTTACTATACGTGAAATGGGGACCAGTACTATCAAGATGGATGAGAAGATATGGCTGAAATTCAACCCGGAAGCAGTGAACCTTTATGATGAAAAAAGCGGGAATTTGATAACTCAGTGATATACACGGATTAACATTCTGCAAAACTGCAGAGCGGTTAACAGGTTCCGAAACAATTCAAAGGAGGTAGTTAAACTGGTATATACAACAGATATTTTGAAAAAAAAGAAATTATTTTTATTTAACAATTCCAAGGAGGAAAAAATGAAAAAGAGTTTGATTCTTATTCTGGTACTTATGATGACATTAAGCATGTCTCTCTGGGCCGGCGGCAAGAGCGAAGCCGCTCCGAAAGTAAACGAAGCACAGGAGAAGTGGCTTAAAGACAATCAGCTTGGCCAGTACGCAACAGATACCCAGGACTGGGCCGCTATTGAAGCTGCTGCGAAAAAGGAAGGTTCAGTTATCATTTATGCCAATTCATCAAAGATAGCCAAGGCTGTTGATGCATGGAATAAGATTTATCCGGACATTAAAATTGAAGGCTATGACCTTGGCGGAGATGATGTTCTGTCTAAAACACTTGGCGAACAGCAGTCAGGTTTGTTTGTAGGTGATGTATGGTTCAGCAGCGGCGGAGCTGATGTAATCGGAAATGTTCTTCCCCATAAATATATATGGCGCTTTGTTCCCGACAGTCTTAAGGGAAAAATTGATCCAGTATATACTGATCCCCTGCTTGTTTCCCGTCTTGGTACTACTATTCTCTGCTACAATTCTGAGCTTAACAAAACAAGCCCGGTCTCCAATATATGGGAACTTACTGAACCCAAGTGGAATAAAAAAATTGTTGTTGAAGACCCTCTTAATGATGCATCCACAATGAGCAAACTTTTAACCTATGTTGCTCACCCGAAAGAGATGGAAGCTGCTTATGTTGAATATTTTGGAAAAAAACCTGTTCTTGATAAAGACACCCCTGATGCAGGATGGCTCTGGTTCAAGCGGTTTGCCCAGAATGCACCAATTGCACAGCCGGGCGGTGATGAAGTTGATTCTGCTTTTGCAAGCCCCGGGATGAAGGAAAATTATATCGCATTCACTTCATATTCCAATTATCCTGATGTTCAGGAAGGAAACTTGTTTTTTGAACCATGCTGGGGGCTCAAACCTATGCTGGGTATCCAGAGCCAGAGTTACCTCGCCGTTATCAACCAGGCGCCGCACCCGAATGCTGCCAAGCTTTTTATCCGCTTTATCACCAGCAAGGACGGTAGAAAACCATGGGCGAAGTTCGGTACCTATTTCCCTGATGCATCCTATAAAGTTCCTGAAGGGATGAAAACACTGGAAGAGATATTTGAAGTTACCTGGTTTATTGATGAAAAATTTGCATATGACAACCTGGTTCAGGCAAGGGATTTTTACCTCCTGAATCATGGAAAGAAATAATTTAAAACTGGTCTAAATAAAAATCTCCGGGTCCGGATATTTCAATCCGTTCCCGGAGTTTTCAATATAATTTAATAAATATTAATTTCAGTAAAAAATCAAAAATCCTGTAACCATTTCGGAAATAATGACTCTAATGTGTATGAAGAATGATATTTCTTCATATAAAAATATTGCCAGTGAAGAGGTAGAGCAAAATGGAAGGGATGAAACTTAAAGGATCTGCAGAGCTGATAAATAAAAAGGCCAAATTCAGGTGCACCGTAGAGGAAAAACAGGATATAATAACAGACTACACACCGCCGCTTGGGGACGGGGAGGGGCACACGTCGCTTGAGCTCCTCCTGTTAAGTCTTTCAAGCTGTTTCGCATCATCTGTCAAGTTTTTACTGATGAGAGAAAAAATCAAAGTCGATGAATTAAAGGTAAACGCTGAAGGAGAAAGGCGGGAAGAGCATCCGACCGGATTTAAAAATATAAGCCTTTTTATAATAATTAAGGCGGAAGGCCTTAAATCAGATATTCTGGAAAAAGTTATAAGGTTGTCTGAAGAGAATATCTGCCCTGTATACTCAATGATAAAGGGCAATACCCTGATAGATGTGAAATACAGTATTGTGAATGCGGAGGGAAAATGAAACATGACATTATCATTCCTGATAAAAAAACTGTCTCCTTCTGCGGGATATTCTGCCCGTCCTGTACACTTTATATCGGGACAAAGGATGAGCCTGAAAGGCTTCTGTTCCTATCCGGAAGGATGGGGAAGCCGGTTGAAGAGCTTAAATGCGCAGGATGCCGTTCTGATAAGGTTTCCTATTACTGCAGGGACTGCGTTCTCAAAAAATGTGCTGAAGAATCAGGTTATGAAAGCTGTGCGGAATGCCCTGATTATCCATGCAGCAGACTAGAGGAATTCCAGAAAGAGATGCCTCACAGGGCTGATTTATGGAAATCACTTGAAATACTTAAAAATGAAGGGCATGAAAAATGGACAGAGAAACTCGCTTATGATTTTACCTGTCAAAAATGCGGAGTGATTAACTCGGCATACGATATTAAATGCAGAAACTGCAGCTCAGAACCGTCAAGCGGATTTACTGAAAGACACAGGGTCGAAATTAAGGCTCATCTCAATAGAAAGTGATGAAATATACATAAGCCGTCCTGCTCTTAATATTGCGGCTTTTTTTTATGTCTGAAGCAGGGTAAAATCCCTGTCATTTAAAAGGGCTTTTATGCTTTTTATAAAATTGCCGTAATCAGGAGGTTTAATCCTGTTTTTATAAAGAAGATCAATTTTCCTGAGAACGCTTATCTCTGAATTATATTTTTTAACAGCCGCCTTTTCCCTTTCCCTTACAGTTTCAATGCTGCAAAGCTTATAAGTTTTTCCTGATTCAACAAGGTACCCGGTAAACGATCTGCAGTCGCACATCGCTCCAGGGTGAATAAGCGAACATCTTCCATCAATATGCTCCTGCGCCGCTTTTCTTGCCCTGTGGAGGTTTACCTTGACGGCGCTTTCACTCATTTCAAGGATCTCAGCTGTTTCCCTGACAGAAAAATCAAGCATCACCCTGAGTGTATAAACAGTTCTGTATAAAGGAGGCATGCAGTTCATAAACATCTGAAGGCAGGTCTCCCTGGTCATTGATACAAGTACAGTATCCTCAACCCTGCCGAAGCTGTTGATGTGGTCAAAGACCTCCTGCTTTGTTACATTGGTATTTTCCGCATATTCATCGACCGGAAGACGGGCCTGCTTCATGCTGTATTTTTTAGCAGTATTTACCACTATCCTGTAAAGCCATGTATAAACTGAGCTTGAGTTCCTGAAATCAGAAAAGGATTTATAGGCATTCAAAAAGGATGTCTGCAGTATATCCTCGGAATCCTCCCTGCTGCCTGTCATTCTGAACGCAAGTGTATAAAGCCGTCCGTAATTATTTTTATATATTTCCTCAAAAACAGCATCCATTTTTTAACCTTAATGGATAATAAAACAAAATGCAAAGCAATTCAATGAGTCAGTAACGCACAGCATAAAACTTCCGGGATGATTTAAAACATTACCTCACCACAGGCAGCCCTCTCCTTATCCATTCGCCTATGCCGTTTCGCATGTTGTAGATATTTTCAAAACCTGCGTCTATGAGAATGTTTGCAGCGACAGTGCTTCTGTTCCCTGAAGCGCAGTATATAAGAATTTTCTCGCTCCTGTATTTTTCAAGCTTATCAAGGTTTTCTGAAAGTTCCTGTACCGGAATCAGCAAGGAGTTCTCTATATGTCCGCTTTCATATTCCCCTTTTGTGCGCACATCAAGTATGAGAGGAGAGATATTTTTAATCAGTTCAGCTGCTCCGGCTGCATCAGTCTCAAAGTAGTTTTCACCGGTATAGTCAATAACATTTATAACACCCGGTTTTCCCGCTATAGATATATCTAACTTGCCGGAATCTTTCATTTTAATATAAGGAACATCTGCCGGGAAAGGAACTGCTGTATCAACGTTAAGTGACGGAATCTGCAGTTTTAGAGGGTCTTTGGAATTTGAGCTGAATACAATATAATCCCCCCTGTAGACAGTATAACTGCTTCCTCCAGCCGCAGAATCCACAGAAAGTATTCTAAGCCCGTTTTTAAGTGTGCCGGATACAGTTACGGTTTCAGTTTCAGCTGTCTGCTGCCGGCTGCCCTGTGCTGTATTTTCGGCTGAAACATTTTTACCCGGCGCACAGGCTGAGATAAGAATAAAAAGAAAAAATGATAAAGTTGCCAGATATTTTTTCATAAAAAAACTCCTTTGATATATAATAAAAAACATATATATGAATATAAAGAAAAAATTAACCTGCGGCAACAGTAAATATATTATTACTATACTGTAGCAATCAAGATATTTGTGTTATCATTTGAGTATAAACTACGAGGTGAAAATGAAAAATTCTGTTGCAATACTGTGGGACGCTGAAAATGTCAACCCCAACCAGAAAGAAGGGCTGGTTGAAGCGGTAATTGAATATACAAAAAAATACGGGCAGCTTTCTGTCGCCGCTGTATTTGCGGACTGGAAAAAGATAAACCTCGGTGCATGTGATGAGGCATTTGCCAATAACCTTTTCCAGCTTATACATGTCCCCTCATCAAGGAAAAACAGCTCGGATATCTCTCTTATTACGAGCGGCATAGAGTATTTATTTTTATATCCGCACATAGATACATTTTTTATTGTTACAGGAGATATAGATTTCAGGCCGCTTTTGGTAAGCATCAGGAGAAGGGGATGCAGGACAATTATCATCTGCGACGCGAGAAACGCGAGTGAGAACCTGCTTGAAATTGCGGATGAATATTTTGACTATAGAACAATAATCGACCCTGACAATGAAGAGAAATCGGAAAAACTCTCAAAGGAAAGGTGTTATTCCCTGATGACTGAGGCGATAAAAAGCATAAGAGAGAAAAAAGGGAAGGCAAATTATTCCGAGGTAAAGGTCAGAATGCTTCTTTTAAATGATAATTTCAGCGAAAAGGATATCGGGTTCAGCAGCTGGAGGTCTTTTGTCGAGGCGGCAGAAAGGGACGGTATCATCAAGATGACAGGTGATGACAAAAATATCTACCTTGAAGTAAGAGAAAGCTCAGGGAAGGGCAGCGCAGCTTACGATCCTTTTGCCGCAATGCTGGCTGAGCTAAAAAGCCTGGTTAAAAGGGAGAAGGACAACCGTGTACTGTTTACAAAACTCAACAATGTTCTTATCAGGAAAAAAATTGATATTAAAGAGCACGGCTATTCCCGTCTCAAGAAATTTTTACAGGACGCGGAAAAACGTGATCTTGTGAAAATTGAATCCGAAGGGCTCAATTACTACGTGACAATCACGGATAAAGGCTCCAAATACGCTTCCTGAATTTTAAAAAATAAAAAATTGCCAATCTCATCTCCTCATACTAAACTATAATATTATAGATATTTGAAAGGAGATTTCTGGTTATGAACAGATCAATGAGAATTATCATTATTTTGATTGTGATGTTGCTGGCTGCGGGGCTGCTTTTCGCCCAGCAGGGGAAAAAGGAAGTTTCTGTTTATACAAGCGTTGAGGAAGGGACATCCAAAAAACTCCTTGATGCTTTCAGCTCTGATACAGGCATCAAGGTTAATTTTGTACACCTCTCCTCCGGCCCTGCTCTCGCGAGAATCAAGGCCGAGATGAACAACCCCCAGGCTGATGTCTGGATGGGGGCGCCGAGTGAAAACCATATAATTGCAAAAAATGACGGCTTAAGCCAGCCTTACAAGGGGGGAGACTTTGCAAAACTTCAGGACAGCTTCAAGGATTCTGAAGGGTACTGGAGAAGTTTTTACATGAACCCTATGGCTTTTGCGGTTAACATGGAGGTTTTAAAAAGGCTTGGAGCGCCGAAACCAATGTCATGGCAGGATCTTTTAAATCCTGTCTACAAAGGACAGATACAGATGCCGACTCCGCAGGCTTCAGGGACAGCCTACAATATAGTGGCAAGCCTTGTTTCAATTTACGGCGAGGATAAGGCTTATGACTATATGAAAAAACTCAATCCAAGTGTCCAGACATACACATCATCCGGTACAGGACCTTCAAAAGGGGTTTCTGTAGGTCAGTGCGCCATCGGTATCCAGTTTACCCCGGCCTTTTTTGAATTTATTGAAAACGGATATCCTCTTGAAGTAATTTACCCGAAAGAGGGTGTTTGGTTTGAAGCTCCGGCTGTATCAATACTGAAGGGCGCCAAAAATACTGATTCGGCAAAAGCGCTTGTAGACTGGCTTGTTTCAAAGAAGGGGCAGGATTTTCTTACCGACGCGAAAACATTCTTCTATCCTGTAATTCCGGAAGCAAAACTGGGTAAAGGTATGCCTGCGTTTGAATCCCTTAAAACAGTTAATGTTGATGTCAAATGGGCCGGCGACAATAAAAAACGGCTTGTTGAGCGCTGGGTGAACGAGGTTCTTCCCGCAAAATAAAATAATGTCATGATTCTCTGCCGGCAGGCAAGAAAATACGGCAGGCCGGCAGATTTTTATTATTTACAGGGAGCATCAGGGCATGATTCTACCTTCTGTGTTAAAATACCTTAACCGTTTCCGATCATGGCGGGAGCTTAAAACAGCATCCCGCGATCCTCTTCTTCTTTTTACAATTGTTCTTATTTTATCATCACTTGTGATTTTTATCCTCTACCCGCTATTGAGCGTTGTCATAACAAGCTTTAAAACAGGGCCGGGGGCTCCCTTTACCCTGTCCATTTTTAAAGAGGTTATTTCATCAGCATACCTGCGGCTCGCATTCATGAACAGCATAATGATGGGTTTACTTACCGCGGTACTGGGTTCTTTTGTGGGTTTTATTTTTGCCTATGCGCTTTCACGGACTGATATACCGTTTAAAAAATTCTTTCATATCATCGCGATTATTCCTGTTGTCTCGCCCCCCTTTATCGGTGCGCTATCCATTATCATGCTATTCGGAAACAACGGGCTTATTACATATTCTCTCTTTAAAATTATGAACTACCCTATCTACGGGATAAGGGGCCTGCTGCTTGCGCAGGTTATCACCTTTTTCCCTATCGCCTACATTACGCTTAGGGGGGTAATAGATTCCATCAGCCCTACACTTGAGGATGCCGCCCTTGACCTTGGCGGCTCGAGGTGGAAGGTGTTTAAAAAGGTGACTCTCCCTCTTACAATACCAGGAATTGCCAGCGCCATGCTTGTCCTCTTTATTGAGACACTTGCCGATTTCGGTAACCCCCTGATCCTTGCCGGCAGCCAGTTTCCTGTGCTGTCAGTTCAGGCTTATCTGCAGATCACAGGAATGTATGACCTTCCAAAAGGTTCAGCCCTTGCAATCCTTCTCCTTGTTCCATCCATAACTGCTTATTTTCTGCAGAAATACTGGGTCTCGAGAAAACAGTATGTGACAATTACAGGAAAACCTACAACATCGGCGCTCAAGTCAGTAAGCCCGGCTGCTAAATGGGTTCTTTTTTCCGTATGCCTTTTTATAGCCGGTGTTATTCTCCTTATATATATAACAATTCTCTGGGGTTCTTTCGCAAAGGTGTGGGGGTATGACAATAATCTTACCCTTGCTCATTTTAAATATGTATATGAAGTTGGATTCAAGGCTGTTCTTGACACTCTGACGATCGCGGGTATTTCTACTCCAGTTGCCGGCATTCTCGGTATGGTTATTGCTTTCCTTGTTATCAGAAAAAAATTCCCGGGAAGATATTTCATGGAGTTTACTTCAATGCTAAGTTTCGCGGTCCCGGGAACTGTTATCGGTATAGGTTATATCCTCGCTTTCAACAAGCCGCCGATACTCCTTACAGGGACGCTTTTAATACTGCTCCTGAATTTTATTTTCAGGTACATACCTGTCGGGATTCAGTCTGGTATCGCCATACTGCGGCAGGTAGACCCTTCCATAGAAGAGGCCGCTATAGACCTTGGAGCGGATTCGAGGAAAACCTTTTTTAAAATAACGCTTCCCCTTATGGTGCCGGCGTTTTTCTCGGGACTTATTTTTTCCTTTGTAAGGGCGATGACAGCGATAAGCGCGGTTATTTTCCTGGTTTCATCCAGATGGAACCTTATGACTGTACAGATCATGTCGCAGACCGAATCCGGAAGGCTTGGCGCGGCCGCCGCATACAGCGTAATTCTTGTTGTTTTGATACTGCTTGCAATACTTTTAATAAGATCAATCCTTGTATTCCGCTACGGAAAGTTCGGCGGAACAATGCTCAAAATATAAATTTGAAATAACCGGGGGACAACTCAATGGGAGTCAAACTAGTAAATATAACTAAAATATTCAGCGATCCGGCCCATCCTGAAAAAAAAGTGCATGCGGTGAATAATGCCAATATTGAAGTCGCGGACGGGGAGTTTGTGACATTTCTAGGCCCTTCAGGGTGCGGAAAAACCACCACGCTCAGAATTATTTCAGGGTTTGAAAACCCGACGGAAGGGGAGGTATGGATATCGGGTAAAATGGTAAATGACCAGCCTCCCAACAGACGCGATACCTCAATGGTGTTTCAAAGTTATGCGATATTTCCTCATCTGTCTGTCGGCCAGAACATCGGTTTCGGCCTTGAGCTTAAGGAGAGGCCGAAAAAGGAAATAAAGCAGGAAGTGGAAAAAATAATGAAGGTGATGGACCTTAAGGACCTTGTAAACAGACGGCCTGATCAGCTGTCAGGCGGACAGCAGCAGAGGGTCGCCCTTGCAAGGGCAATAATCAACAGACCGGGCGTACTTCTTTTTGACGAGCCGCTGTCAAATCTTGACGCAAAACTGCGGGACCAGATGCGGCTTGAAATAAGGAGGATCCAGCAGACTTTCGGCATAACAAGCATTTATGTAACTCATGACCAGTCAGAGGCTATGACTGTTTCAGATAGGATAGTTGTTATGAATGAAGGGAACATCATGCAGACAGGGACTCCCTTTGAAATCTATTCACGGCCCGCAAACAACTTTGTCGCGGATTTTATCGGCAGGGTCAATTTCTTTGAGGGGACCGCTGTATTATCTGACAAAGAGGGAATTGAAGTCCGCTTTGCCGGAGGGGCCGTTAAAAAAATAGCAAGCTCATCAGGCGAAATAATGGATGGCGGACCTGTACTTGTAACGGTCAGGCCCGAATCACTCCGCCTTTATCACAGCCAAGAGAGAAAAGGATTTATCGACGGGAAAATATCCAAATCAGTATATCTGGGTCCTGTCGTGGAATATGAAATTGATACAGGCAGCGGCAAGCCTGTTCTGGCTGTTACCCACAATCCTGTTGAGGAAGGGTTTTTCAAACTTGGCGAGAAAGTTACGGCAGACTTCAATCCTGTATCCGCGCATGTGCTAGCCTGAATTAGCATGTCTTTATTGCGCTGCCGGTAAGCCGGTTTCTTTTAGATTCAATCTGAAACCTTACCATCGAATCAAAAACATCGATTAACCCTTGTGCATTAATATCCGGACTGCAGATATATGCCTCCTGGAGTTCCCTGATTAAATAGTAGGCAGATTCGATTGTAGAGAGGCAATAAGGGGCAGGCTGGGTTTTGAATTTATATGCTGACCGGTAGGCTGCAGTAAAAGAAAGCCGGGGCAGTTTTTGAAGGCTCAGGCTCATGTACATCATTTTCCGGGCCTGTCTCCATGTCGCATCAAGAAGAAAAATGAGCAGCTTTTTATTCTTTAGCACGGATTTAAAATCAGCCGAGCCGGCTGAAGCAGCATCTTTTCCAGGGTAGAGCATCACCGGGTAATACGAAGGGTCTGATATCAGCTCCTGTGCCCGCTGATTATTATCAAATGATTTGTCAACAATAATTTCTGAATTTAAAAGAGAAAGTGAGGCGAGTCTGCCTGTACCTGTCTTCTGCTGATAGGCCTCAGCAGGATGCATGAGAAAGATGAATTTAATCCCGGTATCTACCGGCGTTATCTGGCTGCAGTAGCAGGACTTAAGCGGCCGGAAGCATTTAATACATCGAATAGACATGAAATAAAGGTATTCCGCCGTTGAACTATTTACAAGCAGTATTTGCTTAAAACCAATTAACACTTCTCTTCAAGAGTAAAACTCAATCGCATCTTCCCTGGCCTTCTCAAGTATAACCTGGTCTTCAATAATATCTGCAAGGCGGAAATCCGCGAATCCAGACTGCCTCAGTCCCGTTATATCTCCCGGGCCCCGCAGCCGGAGGTCCTCTTCCGCAATTTTAAAGCCGTCAGTTGTGTCCTTTATTATCCTTAATCTTGCCTTTGCGTCCTCTGTCATCTCGCTGGTAAAAACAAGAAAGGTATAAGAGGGATAGCTGCTTCTGCCTATTCTTCCACGCAGCTGGTGAAGCGCTGTAAGGCCGAACCGCTCGGCGTGCTCGATAACCATGCAGGTAGCCTTAGGCACATCAATGCCGACTTCTACAACGCTTGTAGCGGCAAGTATTTTTATCTCTCCTTTTGAAAAACCGCTCATCACAGCTTCCTTTTCCTCTTCCGGAACACGGGAGTGGAGCAGGGCGCACTTATATTCGGGGAATATATCTTTTTCAAGATGGGCGTACATAGATTCTGCGTTTTTGAGATTAAGGTGCTCTGATTCCTCAACAAGCGGATAGACAAAATAGGCCTGGAAACCGTTTTCTATCTCCCTTCCGACCCAGTCATAAACTTTCTGAATATTCTCCTGAAGTACGGTATGTGTTTTTATCAGACCCCTTCCTGCAGGCATTGACCTTATTGTTGAAATTGAAATATCGCCGAAAAATGTCATCTGCAGGGTCCTCGGTATAGGGGTCGCGGTCATCATCAGAAAGTCTGTCTCATCCCCTTTCCCCGTGAGCGCGCTTCTCTGTGCAACTCCGAATTTGTGCTGTTCATCAACTATCGCAAAACCCAGGTTTTTAAACTTAACAGGCTCAGAAAGGAGTGAATGGGTCCCTATTATCAGGTCAATTTCACCTTTTTCAAGCGCCTCACGGACAAGCTTTTTTTTGCTCTCAGGCAGTTTTCCCGAAATAAAGGCTATTTTTATGTCAGTGCCGGAAAAGAGCCGGGACGCTGATTCAAGGTGTTGTTTCGCAAGCAGTTCTGTCGGGGCCATGAATGCTGTCTGATAGCCTGATTCAATGTAGGGAAGGGCGGATAGAAACCCGACTATTGTTTTTCCGCAGCCTACATCTCCCTGAAGTATCCTGCTCATCGGGAGGCTTGAGTTACCGTCGATGTATATCTCTTCAACTGCCTTTATCTGGTCTTCTGTGAGTTTAAAAGGAAGGGAGATAATTGTCTTTTCCTGCAGTGTCCGCTTGAGTTTCCTTTCCTTCCTTGACCTTGCTTCCTTTTCTTTTTTAAGATCAAGCATTGATTTCTGGAACAGGAAAAATTCCTCATATTTGATTGTTCTTACCGCTTTATCAAGAATCTCCCTGTTTTCAGGGAAGTGGATGTTTTTTACCGCATCCGGGCGGCTGAGGAGGCTGTTTTTCTCAAGCAGAGTATCAGGTATGATGTTTTCAAGATATTTGCCCCGCACTTCAATGGCCTGATGTATTATTTTTTTAAGGAAACCCATTGTAAGCTCACCTGTAAGGGGATATACAGGGATAATTTTCATGAAATTGACAGGGGATTCGCTGTAAGGCTCGAATTCAAAATTGCTGCACTGGATTTCACCGAAACGGAGGGAAAAAGTGCCGCTTATGAAGTATTTTTCTCCTTCCCTGAATGCGTTTCTCAGGAAATTCCTGCCGAAACAGACCAGGGAGCCTTCTGCGCTGTCATCGCTTACCGCAACTTTAAGGGTTTTTTTAGGGCCGTATCCGAAATATGAAAAATCAGTTACATAACAGATTGTGTTAAGGTTAACACCTGTCCCGGTGCTGCTGTATACCTCTGCTAATTTGTTTAATTTATCTCTGTAATCGTATGCCCGCGGATAGTAATAGAGCAGGTCATCAGGTGAAAAAATACCTGCTTCCTTAAGGTTTTTAAGTGAAGCAGGTCCGATTCCCTTTAATGATTTAAGCGATGACATCTTTTATACGGCAGTTTAGAAAGGAATAGTAATAAATATTGCTGAAAGAAAGCTGACCGCGAAGTTTCCGATAAAATATGAAGCAACAAGCATACCGAAGAAAACCAGGAGGTTAGTCTGATAGCTTGATGCCGCATTTTTAAAGAAAACAGAAGCTGCCGATGATGCCATTGGCACGAGCATTGCATCTATACTGCTGATGACCGGAGAAAAAGTGTTTGATGTAAAATAGAGGAGAAAGAGCCTTATTAAAACTATTATTCCAATAAAGAATATCAGTGAAGCTGCCGCGCTCCAGAAAGCTTTTACAAATACGGAAAGGATTATCCCGAAAGTTATTGTTCCGTAAATCCCCAGCTGCTGGAGGATACTGCCGGCAATTACAAGGAGTGTAATTGCAACTATCGGTGAAAAATCAACATTGCCGAACCTGAATCCCATTTTTCTGAAGATATTCAGGTAAGGATCGCATAGTTTGACAAAAATACTGTTAGGATCATTTGCCCTCTGCGGTGAAAACCATGTCATCATTATTCTAATGAGTAAAATGAACATGTAGATGGAAACTGCTCCGCCTAGAAAATCTGTAAAATTCTTTAACATATTAACCCCTGTTTTTATTCTCTCCAGACTGATTTAATAAATGAATGCTGCTGAGCATTTTTTATAAAAACCTCGTCTGATACTGTACTTAACTGCGGAGCTGCCCTGATTATTATTTCTTTACCCGGTTTGTCCGGTATATGAAAATATACCTGGCAGCTGCCGTTGTTTTCCAGAAGAAACGATTTGAACGAATCAAGCTCATCTTCTGATATATTATCTGAAAACGCAAAATGAACTTCCCTGAATGACGCTTCTGTAAGATTATCAGTTTCAACAACTTTTTCACATATCAGCTTGGGTTCAAAACTGTTTTTATCTGTTTTTACAATAAAACCAAGCACTTTCTCTTCGGAGATAAGGTATCTGAAATTGCTCCATACTGAGGGGAACATGACTATGTCTATCTCCCTCTCATAGGTTTCAATTGTAACTGATGCCATCTGGAGCATCGATTTTGTAGTAAACTGTCTTACCTTTTTTATAATTCCGATAACCGTATATTTTTTTTCGGCAGAACTCCTGTCAAATTCATCCAGCCTCAGTGTAACACATTTATCATAGACAGATTTATAATTTTTAAGCGGATGACCGGAAAAGTAGAACCCGAGATTTTCCTTTTCAAAGGTAAGCAGTTCTTTTTCAGGCCATTCATTTACCATCTCAAGCTCAACAGGGGGAAGATCGTTATTGTCAGATGCGTCAAAAAGGGAAGTCTGCCCGTACTTCCGGTTTTCCTGCTCCCTGGCGGCCGAATCAACAAGCCTGTCAAGGTTGCTGAAAAGTATTGCCCTTCCGCTTTCAATACTGTCAAAGAGGCCTGATTTTATCAGTGTCTCAAGTACTTTTTTATTTATTACCCTTAAGTCGCTTCTGTTAAGGAAATCAGTAAAACTGCTGTAGGAACCGTTTTCTGTCCTTTCCCTTATTATTTCATCAACTGCTGCAGATCCGACATTTTTTATTCCAATCAGTCCGTAAACAATTTTCCCGTCTGCTACAGTGAAACTTCTTTCGGACAGATTTATGTCCGGGGGGAGTATTTCAAGCCCCATATGGCGTGATTCCGTAATATACTCGCCAAGTTTTACAGGATCGTTTATTTCGTTTGTAAGGTTGGCTGACATGAACTCGGCCGGATAGTTTGCCTTGAGATATGCTGTCTGATAAGCCAGGACAGAATATGCCGCGGCATGGGATTTGTTGAATCCGTATCCCGCGAAAGGCCTCAGCATCTCAAATATCTCATCAGCCTGTTTTTCGCTGTGGCCGTTTTTTTTGGCCCCTTCGATAAACTCGACTTTCATTTTCGCCATTTTTCCGACATCTTTTTTTCCCATGGCGCGGCGGAGTATATCAGCTTTTCCAAGGGAAAACCCCGCCATAATCTGGGCTACTTTCATAACCTGTTCCTGGTAGACAATAACACCGTATGTCGGCTTTAAAACTTCCTTAAGGGAAGGGTCAGGGTATTTTATTGGTGTTTTTCCGTTCTTGGAATTTATAAACTGAGGAATATTCTGCATCGGCCCTGGGCGGTAAAGAGCATTTAACGCGATAAGGTCTTCAATGCTTTCCGGTTTAGTGTCTTTGAGAATTTTCTGCATACCCGGGCTTTCAAACTGGAATATGCATGCGCTTTTTCCCTCTCCCAGCATCTGGAATGTTTTTTCATCATAATCGGGAATGTTTATTATCTGAAAATCCCTGTTGTTTTTTCTTATGAGGTTTTCAGTATTTTTTATCAGTGTAAGTGTTTTAAGACCCAGAAAATCCATTTTTACAAGACCGCACTCTTCAAGCTGGTCCATTGTAAACTGTGTAGAAACCGCGTTTGTTTTGGCATCTTTATAGAGCGGGACATAGTTTGTAAGTTCTTCCCTGCCGATAACAAGCCCTGCTGCATGAAGGGAGGCGTGTCTGCTTAAGCCTTCAAGATTTCTTGAAATTGAGATCAGCTTCGAATAAACGCCGCCCCTGTCGTTAAGTTTCTTTAGTTCTTCCTCTTTCTCTATTGCCTCATCCAGTTTTTTTGCGTCTTTAGGAACAAGTTTTGAAATCCTGTTTGACTCGTCAAACGGTATATCAAGGACACGGGCGACATCTTTTAATACCGCTTTTGTCTTGAGTGACCCGAAAGTGATGATCTGGCACACTCTGTCTGTTCCGTACTTGGCCGTTACATAATCTATTACTTCCTGTCTTCTTTCGAAGCAGAAGTCGATATCAAAGTCCGGCATTGATATTCTTTCAGGATTTAAAAATCTTTCAAAAAGCAGCCCGTATTTGAACGGATCAATATCAGTGATAAGAAGAGAGTACGCGACAACAGATCCCGCGCCTGAGCCTCTTCCAGGCCCGACTGGAATATCTTTTTCGCGCGCATAGCGGATAAAATCCCAGACAATGAGAAAGTAGCCGGTAAATCCCATGGATATGATTACATCCAGTTCAAAATCAACCCGTTTTTTTATTTCATCCGTGATTACGGGATATCTGTTTGACAGGCCTGAGTAGGTAAGATGTCTTAGATATTCATCAGGAGATGTGAAATCGGCGGGTATTTTGAATTCAGGAAGCAGGGGCCCGGGAAGCTCAATTTTAAGATTGCACATATCAGCTATAATTCTTGTATTTTTTACTGCCTGAGGTACAGATTTGAATATTTCCATCATTTCGGAATCCGACTTCATGTAGAATTCCTGTTTTTCAAAGGACATCCGGTTTTCATCGGAGAGTTTTTTCTGTGTCCCTATGCAGATCAGGATTTCCTGGGAATCCGCGTCTTCTTTTCTTACATAATGGATGTCATTTGTCGCGACAAGGGGGATTCCTGTCTTTTCGGAAATCCTTATCAGAGCAGCATTGGCCCTTTTCTGGTCCGGTATGCCGTGGTCCTGAAGTTCAAGATAATAGTTTCCCCGTCCGAAAACAGCGTCATATTCAAGAGCTTTTTCCTCAGCTTCCTTTTCCCGTCCCTGAAGGATCAGCGAAGGGATCAGCCCTGCAATGCATGCGCTGGTGCATATCAGACCTTCAGAATGCTCTTTGAGTGTATCAAAATCAATTCTTGGTTTGTAGTAAAATCCTTCGGTATAAGCCACTGAAGTAAGCTTCATGAGATTTCTGTATCCTGTTATATCTTTAGCCAGAAGGATCAGATGGTAATAATTATTGCCGCTTTCATGCCCGCTTTTTATTTTCATTGATGCGGGAGCAATATAAAATTCGTTTCCGATAATCGGTTTTATCTCTTTTTTAATGCATTCCTTGTAGAATTTGAGTGCCCCGAACATGTTCCCGTGGTCTGTAATTGCAAGGGAATCCATTCCAAGTTCTTTAGCCCTGTCGACAAGCCGTGTAATGCTTGCCGCGCCGTCAAGCAGTGAAAAATCTGTATGGTTATGAAGATGTATAAATTCTGACATATTTTATGTTTTTATTAATGGTAATATAGCTTATTTGATCTTATATTGTAAACCCAAACTTTATCCGGCCCGGCGCATTAAAATCACGGACGCACCTTGTGAAAAGGGGAAAGCGCTGATATTATTTTCAAAGGGGTATTTATGTATCAGCTGATTGGAAGGAAAAGCTGCAGTGAAACGAGAAAAACTGAAAGATTTCTGAAGGAAAGAAAAATGGATTTTCAGTTTGTTGATCTTGATAAAAGGGATCTTTCTCCCGGTGAATTGAATAATATTTTCAATTCTGTCCCTCCTGATTCGCTTATTGATAAAAAATCAAGGCACTACAGCAAAAGGGGCCTTGAGTTTATGGATTATGATCCTGCTCAGGAAATACTTGAGGACCAGAAACTTATAATTACTCCGATTTTAAGGATAAAAAACAGGGTTTTAACACGGGCAGCGGGCTCTGCTCTTGATGAGAGTACCTTAAAAAATTTTTTGCAATCTTAAAAACAGTCCAGACTATCAAACAGGAATTTAAAATGAACCAGAACATGAACAGCAGCAATCTGTATATTGATTCGGAAATCGGCGAACTGGAAGAGGTGATTATTCACACTCCGGGTCAGGAAATCGAGGTAATAACTCCCCTTACAGCGGAAAAACTTCTTTATAACGATATTATACCCTTAAGTGTGGTGAGAAAACAGTACACAATTTTAAGGGATTTTCTCTCTCTTGTGGCAAAAACTGTTGAGGTTAAGGATGTGCTTCTAAAGGTACTGGAAGAAAAAGAGACAAGGGCCAGCCTGCTTGAACAGCTTACCGGGACAGAAATTCTTA
This sequence comes from Spirochaetales bacterium, assembly GCA_024233785.1. Lineage (GTDB taxonomy): Bacteria > Spirochaetota > Spirochaetia > CADAEX01 > CADAEX01 > JACKPD01. The sequence continues at coordinate 62,108 of JACKPD010000002.1, forward strand.
AAACCCGCAGGGAAGAGCTTGCCGCTATGAGCGCCCCGACTCTCTGCAGCTCCCTTATTTCCGGGCTTAAAAGCAGGAAAAACACATTAAACAGTTTCCTGTCTGATGAGGAGTTTGATTATTTCCCGCTGCCTAATCTTTATTTTACACGGGATTCTGTAATGGTCTTCCGTGACCATTTTATTACGGGAAGCATGGCAAACAGCGTAAGAGAACCTGAATCGTTTCTGATGCAGAAGATAATTGAAAAATATTACGGTGTATCTCCGGAAAGACAGATTTTTGACGGCGCGATGAATAAAGACAGGGGGATAACAATAGAGGGGGGGGACTTCCTTGTATTCAGCAGTAATATCCTGATAATAGGATTATCGGAAAGGACAACGCCGAAGGCTGTTGACAGGATTATTGAAAGGCTCACCGCTCTTTTCAGAACTTCATTTACCGTATACTGCGTAATTCTTCCAAAAAAGAGGGAAACAATCCACCTTGATATGGTCTTTAATATAATAAATAAAAATGAAGTTCTTATATACGAACCTTATATCACAGGTGAATCACAGCTTAAATTCGTGAGGATTGATGTTGATGAATCCGGAGGGAAGAAGATTAAATATATACGAAGCCTTGTGGAGGATTTCAGGGAATCAGGTTATCCTCTCGAGCCTGTATTCTGCGGTGGAGACGACAACCGTTTAAGGCAGAGGGAACAGTGGCTTTCCGGGAACAACTTTTTTGCTTTTAAACCGGGAAAAATTATCGGATATGACTGCAACGAAGCTACCCTAAAAGCCCTTGAGAGATCCGGTTATTCAGTCTGCCAGGCTGAAAGGTTTATTGACGGAAGCGCTATAATTTCTGATTATGAAAAACTTGCCGTAACAATACCGGGAACCGATCTTGCCCGCGGTGGCGGCGGGGTCAGATGCATGACGCTTCCGGTACGAAGAAAGCACTATGATATGGGGAATAGCTGATATTTATGAAATACGCCATACTTGGAAGCGGTTCAAGCGCCAATTCCTACATCTTCGAGGATACTGATTATTCCTTTATCGTTGATAACGGTTTCACATTAAAGGAATTTACAAGAAGGGCAGATGAACTCGGCTTTGATATAGGGAAAATAAGATTTATTTTTCTGACCCACAGGCATATAGATCATTCGCGCGGTATTGGTGCGCTGTCAAAAAAACTTAAAATACCTGTTGTAATGGGAAGGGATGTACACTTTGACAGAACCGAGGCCCACCGTATCTATAAAAGGCTTGATGTGGAACCCGGAAGGGATTACAGCTTCGAAAAACTGGAATTTTCTGTCTTTTCAATATCGCATGATTCAATCGGATCAGTCAGCTACAGTTTTAAGATAGACAATAAGATATTTACAATAATCACTGATACCGGCAGAATACTTGATGATATGGAAATCCACGCGATGAACTCGGATGTCCTTTTCCTTGAATCTAATTACTGCCCGCAAATGCTTGCCGACGGCCCCTATCCTTTATATCTTAAACAGAGGATTGAATCAAATGAGGGGCATCTTTCAAACAACGATGCTGTAAGTTTTCTTTCGAGGATACACAGCGCACAGCCTCTTAAAAACAGGATGACATATCTTTGCCACCTGTCAGACACCAATAACAGCTGTGAAAAAGTTGAAAGTATTATAAAAGAAAGCATGCCGGAGAGTTTCCGCTACCGCGTCTGCAGTAAAGGGGAGCTTGTCTCCGGGATTAATTTCTGATGGCAATTATGGAGGAATGATAAAATGAGTAAAAAAGTTCTTTGTATTTTAGCTGAAGGTTTTGAAGAGATTGAAGCTGTTACTCCTGTGGATCTTTTAAGACGGGCAGGGATTGAAGTTGTTGCCGCGGGACTGACCGGTATTGATATTACAGGCTCACACGGGATAACTGTACTCGCAGACTGTGAACTTGATGAGGTGGATGATGATTTTGACGGGGTAATTATTCCCGGCGGCATTCCCGGCGCTCCGAATATTGCGGACAACGCACAGGCGATGGGATTTATCAGCAAAATGTATGATAACGGGAAACTTGTCGCCGCAATCTGCGCGTCCCCCGCTGTTGTTCTTGGAAAAGCCGGCATTCTTTCAGGCAAAAAGGTTACAAGCGCGCCGGGTTTTGTGGAAAAGCTTCCATCTGATGCTGTTTTTACAGAAGGCAGGGTTGTCACAGATAAAAATATAATAACCTCCCGCGGCGCAGGTACTGCCGCAGAGTTCGCAGGGGCGATTATCGCCTATTTCGAAGGGAAAGAGACCGCGGATAAGCTTCTCGATGCAACGCTTTACAAGAGATAGTGCCCTGAGTTGTGTTTTTTTACTGGGTCACGTATTTTCAGGCCGCCACTTGAGAAACTTATTCTTTTCTCAAGTCAGTAGGATGATTCGAAATTTGTAGAATCCACATTTAAAGCCCTGAGATGGTGGATATCTCCCCAGTAATCAAGCTTCCATCTGAAATTAGCGGTTATTGTAAAACTGTTTATAGATGCATTGTACAGGGAATAATTCCTATCTTTTGTCATGGGTATGCGTAATGTTTTTGACAGAAAACATTCCAGAACGCCTCCATGAGTGACAAATAGCACAGTTTTTCCTGTATTGGATGCAGCCTTTTCTTCAGCACAACTGACGGTACGTGCCGAAAGATCGTCTATTGATTCTCCGCCGGGGATCCTGTAGTCATTTTTGCGGGATTCATAAAGTCCCGCGTCCTCAGGATAGCGGCTTTTAACATCATCTCTGGAAAATCCCTCGAACAATCCGAGAGACCTTTCCCTGAGTCTTTTATCTGTGCTGAAGCCAATCCCAATTATTGATGAAATAATTTCTGCGGTCTGCACGGCCCGTCCCAGATCGCTTGTGTAAAATGAATCTATCCTGAAATGGCTCAGCCCTTTTCCCGCCGCTTCTGCCTGTTTGACTCCCAACCCGGTAAGAGGGCTGTCTTTGTGTCCCTGCAGCAGTCTGTTTTTGTTCCATTCCGTTTCTCCGTGCCTGACAGCAATAATTCTGGTTTCCAATTAATTCTCCCATAATATTGTACGCAAATATAGCAGTAATAATTGAATTAATTAACTGCTTTTAGAGATATTAAAGCTGATGAAAAAAAAGGCCTTCAATTTTATGAAGACCTTTATTTGTGCCGAAGTACACTTGTAAATCCGGCTTTCTAAACAAATTTATTAAAGCGGTTTTGCGATAATGTCCTTAATTCCGGGGAATTTTTTAAGGTCCTTATCTATGTTTTTCATCCTGTCCTTGTTCACATAATCTTTGCTCTGGAAACTGTATGTGAAATTTGTGTGGACATCATAAGTGCCTTCAAGAAGCGCTTTTGTATCCTCTGTCATTACAAGCTCTTCGTCTGTCGGTATTACAAAAATCTTTACTTTTGAGTCTTTTGCGGATATTTCTGTTTCAGCGTTTCTGGTCATGGAACTCTTGTTTTTTTCAAGGTCAAGCTTTATGCCGAATTCTTCAAGACCGGAAGTCGCAAGCATTCTTGTAACTGGCCCCCTTTCCCCGACTCCTGCTGTAAAAACAATTGCGTCAACATGTCCGAGCGCGAAAGCGTAGGAACCGATATATTTCTTTATCCTGTATGCCTCCATTTTCTGCGCAAGAATAGCCCTTTCATTTCCCTCTTCAGCTGCGATTTCAATATCTCTTCTGTCTACCCATTTTTCAGTAATGCCTAGAACCCCGCTTTTCTTGTTAAGTGCGTTTTCAGCCTGTTCAGGAGTCAATCCTGCTTTTCTCATCATGTAAAAAGATATTGCAGGATCGTGGTCTCCGCTTCTTGTTCCCATGATAAGCCCTTCAAGAGGAGTAAGTCCCATGGATGTATCATAGGAAACGCCGTTTTTTACAGCGTTTATGCTTGAGCCGTTTCCGATATGGGCGATAATCAGGTTGGTCTTGAACGGGTCCTTTCCGAGAAGGGCAGCAGCCCTTTTTGCCGTGTAAAGAAATGATGTTCCGTGAAAACCGTACCTGCGGACACCGTATTTGGAGTACCACTCATAAGGCAGCGCGTAAAGGTATACCTCCTGAGGCATAGTCTGATGCCATGCTGTATCCATTATGGCGCAATGCTTTACATTGGGAAGTTCTTCCTGGGCAGCCTTGATTCCTATTATGTTTGCAGGGTTATGAAGCGGCGCCAGTCCCTGAATGGAATCAAAAGTTTCAATTATTTTATCATCAATAATAATTGATTTGCTGAATTTTTCTCCGCCGTGAACAACCCTGTGTCCTACAGCTTTGATATCGTCTATTGACTTGATTGCCCCTACAACCGGGTCAATAAGTGTTTTCATTATAAGATCAATTGCTTCCTTGTGTGTCGGGCACGAATGTTCGAGCTTATATTCTTCTTTTCCTGATGCGTTATGCTTGATAAATGAGCCTTCAATTCCAATTCTTTCTACAATTCCGTTTGCGAGCACTTCCTGTTTGTCAAAGTCATAGATTTGATATTTTAATGAAGAACTGCCGCAATTTAATGTGAGTATTATCACAAATTCCCTCCAAAACAGTGTTTTATGCTTTATTCTGCCGTAAAACAATGAAAAATACAATAGAAGATCAGCTGCTGTGAAGTAAAAGGAATGGTGATGCAGTTTACTCTCCTGTGAGTTCAGTTATTTTTTTGATCATAATCTGTCTCTTTAACTGTATTGCGGCAATACCTGTTTTCCCTCAGGAGCAGGAGCAGGGAATAAGGCAGAATGCGCATAAAAAATGGGAGATAGAGGCAAGGGGTGAATATGATTCCGGTGAGGGTAATTCATCGATGCTTAAGGCGGGTGATTTCAGGTATTCCATGTCTGTTATGGATTTCGAAAAGGACGGGAAAACTATTTTTAATATTTCAACCCCTTATGCTGTTTTTGGAAAGGTCGCGGGGAAGGGCCTTTTAAGGGAAATCAGGAACCCGGCAGCTCATTCCCCCGGTTCTTCTGTATTCAGAGAAAAAACAGAAGTAGCAGCAGATAAAAGTTTTAAGAGTACAGGAAACAGCGGGATCAGATTAAGCTCTGGAGAGGCTTTCTCTGTTTTTAATGAGATGAGCACATCAGAATCAGGAACTCTTGACTGGAGCGGCGCATACGGCAGGTATAAGATCCGCAAGTGGCTGGATGTATCCTGCGCAGCTGCGAAATACAAAGAAAAAGATGACAGCCTCTCTGACTCCTGGTATACAGAGCGGAGAACGGGATACGGACGGGAAGTTGTAAATACAGCGTTTTCAGCTTCTGCCGGAGTAAGCCCGGCAGGGGCCGGCGCGGCTGCAGCATTAACGTCCTGCCATGGAACTCATCCCGGTCTTTTTTACCGTTTTTCACCTTACCTTGCCCTCTTCTTTATAAGAATTGACTTGCTCCTTTCAGGAACAAATGACAGTTATATAAAGCCTGAAGGGTCTCTCTCATCAAAAGCGCTGCGTAAAGGGGCTCTTTTATCATTATATCCGCTTGATTTTTTAAAATTAACAGGCAGGTATATCTCAGACATATATCACGAAAAACTTTCTGATAAAAACTATGGTTCATATTCAGAAGAAAAATCTGCTTCGATTCTGTTTGATCCCGTTTTTCTTATTCTAGGTGCAGGAATAAGTGATAAAAATAACTTCAGCAATGATACGAATGAAGAGGGCCGGGATATTTATTTTACAGGCGGGTTGAAGTCCCGCTGCTGCAAGGCTGTGCTTGAAAAAAAGGGCAGGTACCGGAACAGTGAAAAATACTGTGACAGCCTGAGGCTGGAAGCCGGAGTAAGGAACAGGTTTATGAATATTTATATTCTAGGCAAACTGATTAAGCAGGAAAGTACGGAAAAAAGCGTAAAAACAAGGATAACAGTTTACGGATCTGAAATATCAGTATTCGGTGAGTATTCCGCATCAGTATTGAATGAAGCAGCCGGGCGGACAGAGAGTTCCTATGAATACAGTACAGGTTTTACAGCTAAATATTGAGCATGAATTTTGCAAGTTCGAAATAGATTGTAAGCCCGAATACATCAATCACTGTCGCCATAAGCGGCCCTGACATAACTGTCGGGTCATGCCCTGTTTTATGTATGACAAGAGGCGCAATAGCACCGATTGTAGTTGAAAAAAGGACAACGAAACACAGTGAAAGCGATATGGCAAAAGCTGAATAAACGCTAATTCCTGGCGGCAGCAATATTCCCCTTATAAAGACAACAAGCCCGGTGCCCAGACCCATTATGAATCCGACCATCAGCTCTTTTTTCAGAACTTTCCAGATATCCTTGAAATAAAGTTCTTCAGTCGCAAGACCCCTTATTATAAGTGTTGTTGACTGGCTTCCCGCGTTACCGCCGGTTTGTGTAATTACCGGCATGAACATGAAAAGAAAAGCGGCCCCGATTATAATGTCTTCGTAATGGTGAAGCACATTTGTTGTAATGGTACCAACAATCAGGAGGACTGTAAGCCATGGTATTCTTCTTTTTACAAGATCAAAAACTGATGATTCAAGATATGGAAGAGGGTCCCCCCCCATGGCAACCATCTTGTAGACATCTTCCGTCTGCTCTTCGTGAATAACTTCAATAACATCATCAAAGGTTACAATACCAAGCAGAACGTTGTTTTTATCAACAACCGGTACAGCAAGAAGGCTGTATGTTTCAAGGGTTTTGGCAACCTCTTCCTGGTCTGTATCTTCATGCACAGATATGACATCTGTTTCCATAATACCTGAAATAATCTGTTCATCTTTTGCCGCGAGTATGTCTCTTAGTGATACAACCCCTATAAGCCTTTTAAGCTGGTCGAGAACATAAAAATAATAGACAGTTTCAATTTCCTCAGCGCCTTTCCTTACAAACTTCAGGGCCTGGGCAACAGTAATCGAGGGTTTTATTGCAATATAGCGCGGAGTCATGAGCCCGGCGGCGTCATCCTCATCAAATTTAAGAAGGAAGAGTGTCTCTTTTTTTGCTTCTTCACTCAGGTTTTCCCATACTGATTTTCTTACCTCATGGGAAACAGACTGTATAAAGTCTACAATGTCATCAGGTTCCATCTCGTTTAAAAGCTGTTTGATGTTTTCAACATTAAGCTCGCTCAGTATCATTTCCTGTTCTTTGTAGGTAAGAGAATTAATAAGCTCAACTTTCATCTCAAGATTAAGGCTTTTAAATATATGTATTGATTCTTCAGGTGTTAATGTGTTCCAGTTTTCAATGAGGTCCTGCAGTGATATTTCGAGAAGCAGATTTTTTATTTCATCAGGTTTGAGTATATTCAGATATTCTTTAATATATTCGAGAGAATATTTCATAAATAAAGCCTCCTTCAGTCAATGTAGATTATTTCCTTTTCCAGTCTGAAACCGTAGGTTTTAAATACCTTGTCTTCAATCAGCTGAATCAGCTCTTTAATATCCGCCGCGGTGGCATTTCCGTTATTGATAATTATATTGGCATGAAGCGGTGAAACCTGCGCCCCTCCGATGCTGAAACCCCGCAACCCCAGGCTGTCAATAATTTTCCCGGACGGATGCCCGAAGTCCCTGTTGTTCTTGAATACAGATCCCGCGCAGGGATATGAATAGTGCCCTTTTGCTGTTCTGTCTTTTTTAAATTCCGCAGCTTTAGTCAATAGTATTTCTTTTCCCGACTGCTGAAGAATGAATTCCGCTGCCAGAATTATGTTTCCTGTATTCTGAAAAGGGGACACCTTATAGCCGAAATCACTCTGTTTTACCCTGTATTCGCATATTTTACCAAGGTTATCCAGGTATGAGACTTTATAGAGTATATCAGAAACAGATTTTTCGTAGCATCTTGCGTTCATGTAGACGCTGCCGCCTGTTGTACCGGGCATACCGTAGAAGTATTCAAGCCCTGAAAGTGATTTTCTGCAGGCTTCTTCCGCAAGCAGGCTGAATTCAACGCCTGCCCCTGATTTTATGATGTTGCCGTTAAACGAGATTGAACTGAATCCCTTCATATCAATAACAGCACCCCTGAATCCGCTGTCGCTGAAGAGTATGTTTGCCCCGCCTCCGAGAATAAACCAGGGAATATTATTCTCCTTTAATACAGAAAGAATATTTTCAAGAGATGATATGTCCTTGGGCGATGCAAATACATCAGCATTACCGCCGATATTAAAGGTCGAGTGTTTCGCCAGGGGTTCGTTAAACAACATTACCCCGTTTATATTGATTTTATTGAATATTTTGCTTAAACTTTCCACAGATTTATGATACTTGTAAATAAAACAAGTTTCCATAGTTTATTATTAAAAACAGCATTATTGGTTCTGCAGTAAACGGGGCAATAAACGGGGGAGTAAATGGGTTTAAAGCTTTTCAATACCATGGGTAGGGAAATGCAGGAATTTGTACCAATCAACAAAGGAGAGGCCTTTGTGTACGCATGCGGCCCGACTGTTTATAATTATGCCCACATCGGAAATCTGCGCACATATATTTTCGAAGATATTCTAAGACGTGTCCTTGAATTCTCAGGCTATAAAATCAAACATGTAATGAATGTTACTGATGTCGGCCATTTAACTGATGACGCTGACAGCGGCGAAGATAAAATGGAAAAATCGGCACGGGAGACAGGCAGGACTGTATGGGATATAGCAAAATTCTATACAGACGCTTTTTTCAGCGACATAGAAAGCCTTAACATCGAAAAACCGGAAATTGTCTGCCGTGCGACAGATCATGTGGGCGACATGATTGATCTGATTAAAAAGCTTGAAGATAAGGGATATACGTATGTTTCAGGCGGAAACGTCTATTTTTCAATAGATAAGTTTGCAGATTACGGAAAGATGGCACTCCTTGACAGGCAGAATCTGCAGGCAGGGTCCAGGATTGAGGTAGACAGCAACAAAAGAAACCCGCATGATTTCGTCCTCTGGTTTACAAAATCAAAATTTGAAAACCATGCAATGCTCTGGGATTCTCCCTGGGGTAAGGGGTATCCGGGATGGCATATTGAATGCAGCGCTATGAGCATGAAGTATCTTGGTGAAAGCTTTGATATCCACTGCGGCGGAATTGACCACATAAATGTCCACCATACAAATGAAATTGCGCAGTCAGAGGCGGCAAGTGGTAAAAAATGGGTTAATTACTGGCTTCACGGTGAATTCCTTGTAATGAATAAATCAAAAATGGCAAAATCCGCAGGGAATTTTATAACACTTTCAACATTGAAAGAGAAAGGATATGATCCGCTTGATTACAGATACTTCTGCCTTTCCGGCCATTACAGAAGCCAGCTTCAGTTCAGTTTTGAATCACTCGATGCAGCAAGAACTGCAAGGGTAAATCTGGTGGACAGGGTTAAAGCGCTTAATGCTGAGGCGCTCGGGGCTGTTTCAGATAAACTGTCGGATAAAGGGACTTTATATCTTGAGGATTTCAAATCAGGAATAGAAGATGATCTTAACTGTCCCAAAGCGCTTGCTGTTTTCTGGACAATGCTTAAGGACCAGAACCTTGAAGCAGGTGAAAAGCTTAGCCTCTCCCTTATGTTTGACAAAGTTACAGGCCTTGAATTATCTGTAAAAAAGGATGAAAAGGAAGAGATTGAAGAACTTGATGACAATATCCGCAGGCTGATAGATGAGAGGGAAGAAGCAAGAAAATCAAAGGATTTTGCCCGTTCTGATTCAATAAGATCCGAACTTAAAATGCTCGGTATTGAAATTAAAGATACTCCTGACGGTACAGTCTGGAAAAAATTGTAACTAAAAAAGCCTAAAGTTGTTTAAACTATGAATTTACATACAGATATACCTTCATTTGAAAGACTGTATAAGACGGTTTTCCCAATTGTTTATAAAGTCGCATATAATATAATTGGTGAATCAAATGCGGCAGAAGATGTATGCCAGGAGGCTTTTATTAAATATTATAACCTTTCATCTCCTCTTCCGACAATTGATGATGCAAAATACTGGATGATAAGGGTAGTGAAAAATATCTCTTTTAATTACTGTAAGAGAGAATCACGAAAAAATAAAATATTTGATAAAATAAAAAATGATCCTGTTTATTCCGATAGTACAGGTGAAAAAGAACTCCTGCTCGGAGAGACTAAAGAAACAGTACAAAACATGTTAAAACAGCTGCCTGAAAAATTAAAAGCGCCTCTTGTCTTACGTGAATTTGCCGGTCTTAATTACAAGGAAATAGCAAAAGTATTAGGCATATCTGAGAGCAACGTTAAAGTAAGAATATTCAGAGCAAGAGAAACTCTACAGAAACTGATTTCACCAGGAGATGTATATGTGCCCTGACAAGGAAACACTTTCAGCTTTTATAGATAATGAAGTTGAAGGAGTTTTTAAAAATGTTATTGAAAATCATTTGGCTTCTTGCGCAAAATGCAGCAAAGAAACAAAAAAACTGAAATATATTTCAGAGCTTTGTTTAACTGATGATACGGTAAAAGATAAAGATATTGAAGAGGCACAAAGCAGGGTTTGGGAAAGGGTAGACTCCGAAATCCATAATGTAATAAGAAACAGGGAAACCTCCAGTATCTGGTCCCGAAAGATTTCTATACCTTTTCCGGTTATGGCTGCGGCCGCAGCTGTAATACTGTTATTTGCAATTTCAACACTTTACGGTTTTTATTCACTCAATTCAGGCAAATATGATTCACGATTGAATTTTTCTGAAGCTGTTACAATCAGGGAACCTGAGGATTTTAATTTATTTGAGAAGGAATTGATTCTTGATGTAGATTTAAATCTGCCTGAAAATACTGTTTTTATGATCAGCGGAACACCTATGCTTATCAGGGAAGTGGATTATCATAATATCAATAAATAACAGGGAAATTAATATGTCTGGAAGAATTGTATTACTGGCTATTGTATTTGCTGTTGCTTCTAATCTTGCCGCTCAGGAGTCTTCTCAGGATAAAAATCCCAAAGTAATGCCGGAAACCGGCCCTCTTGCAAAAAGCAATTCATTAGAGGAAAAAAGACTAAAAAGCTATACAATAAATCTTGCAATACGGATCTTCGATGATTTAAATACCACGATAGTAAATTCAAGCTGGTCGAGGACTACAGTCTCCGGCAAACCCGTAACAATAAACCTTAAAGCCAATAATCTTCAGATAGCCGCCGCCTTCATCCCTTATTATGTAGATGACAGAAATGTCGTTCTCCTGGCGCAGGGAAAAGTAATGTTAAAACCTGTAAACCTTGCAGCGGGGAAATATTATTCAACAGTTGATTCACTGCCTCTCAGGATTGGTGAAAAAGCTTTTTTTCTCCCTTTGGGTCTGATTGATGAAAAAATGGAGAATATTTCTTCATGTGTACTTGAAATTGAAGTGCAGAATTGTGATAAGATTACTGAAGAAAGTAAAGAAGACGGGAGTGCTATTCTTGAAACTGAAAATCAGCCAGATCAGGTCAAACAGGCCAAAGACGGAAAAAATACCAATTGACAGGGCATTTCATACAACAATAAAAAGGGCACGCGGTTCATCCTGTTTTATACCGGTCCTTATTTTCATATTTTTATCACTCGTTTACGGTTTTACCTCATATTTTTCTAATCCTTCTCCTGTTATTGACTCAATATCTCCTGAAATTGGTTACCCGGGAGAAACTCTTGAATTGACGGGAAAACATTTTGGAGAACCAAGTCCCGACAACAAGGAAGGTTTAATAATAAAACCTGTGGATGCCTCTGTTTATATTGGAAGGGAAAGACTGGTTCTCTCTGATTACCTTATCTGGAATGATAAAAAAATCAGGATCAGGATTCCATCAGATATAGCTTCCGGCGGAGTTTTTGTCGAAAATAAAAGCGGAAAAAGCAATGAGATAACATTTATAAACAGAAAAGAAATCCCGGTTGTTATATCAGGCCCTGTTGATCCGGGGCAGCCCTATATATCATCCTTCGAACCTACAGTCGGTGCAGTAAGTGATGTTATCACGCTTAACGGAATGAATTTCGGAATGGAAAAAGAAAAAAGCCAGGTATATTTTTCACTCGATGCAGCCAATTCAGGTGTAAGAAGCGAAGCGGCTGAAGATCTTTCCATTTCAGCTTCAGATGTGGATTATGACTACAGCAGCTGGACTGATAACGAGATTAAAGTGAAAGTTCCTGATGGAGCTTCTTCCGGCAAGATGTGGGTCAAAACTGACAGGGGAACAAGCAATTCTGTCTATTTTGAAAAAACAGAAATTTCAGGGACTCGGAGCTATGGAGAGAAAAGGGGATATCAGGTCCGGTATGAGATAAATTTAAATGCCGGAGAATCGGGCGAGGATAACAATATCTATATCTGGGTGCCAAGACTGTCTGCTTCACCTGAACAGCGAAAAATAGAATATGAACGCAATATCACACCTGAACTTGATAATTATCACAATCTTATGCTTTACCGTTTTGCGAACCTGAAAACCAGGGAAACAAAATCAATAGTTTTGAATGTATGGTTTGAAAGATACGAAGTCCTTACACATATCAACAGGAATAAAACAAGCTGGAATTACGACAAGGAAACCCAGTTCTACAGGGAATTTACAAGAGATTTATACCTGCTTAAGCTTGATGACCCGGGGCTTGATGCTGCGTTTAAAAAAATCGGCAGACATAAAGAACCCTATTCAGCGGCTGAATCAATATACAGAATTGTCAGAACAATGAATTACGTTATCAGCCCGTCAGAAAAAGACGTAATCGCTAATTTCCAGAAGCTGACAGGCGATTCCTATACCTACGCAATGGTTTTCACAGCGCTTGCCCGCAAGGCGGGAATACCTGCAAGGCCGGTGGCCGGGTTTCTGGTTTTTGATAACAAGAAGACAGTAAAACATTTCTGGGCTGAGTTTTATATCAAGGGATTCGGCTGGATTCCTGTAGACCCTGCTCTCGGGGACGGGGCAGCTTTCGGAAATATTCCGCAGGTTGAAAACCCTTCCGATTACTATTTCGGAAATCTTGACAGCAACCATATAACATTTTCACGGGGCATTATTACTGTTCCGGTTATCTCTCCAAATGGAAAAAGTATCTTTAAGAACAAGATGTATTCGCTCCAGACAGCCTATGAGGAAGTTTCAGGCGATATCAAATCATATACTATAGACTGGAATGACCTGAAAATAATTGAATGGTGGTAATTTTGACTATCGAATTAGAGTCCAGATACCGAAAAGTTAATAAGCGGATTTAATTTGACTATTGCGTTGACAAATCAAGTCGCGGACTAATATAATTTAATAACGAATAGAATTACCGGGAGAAGTATGAATAACCCCTTACAGCTGTCATTGGTTAATTTTAAAAAAGGCGCTTATGTTATTGTTGAAGGAAAACAGGTCGCCACTAAATTTTTCATCATACGAACCGGTAAAGTCCTGATAAGCAGGGAATTCGAGGTAGTCGAGGAGCAGGATGGTAATATTCTGGGGCCCGGCGATTTTTTCGGTGTTATTTCAACAATGTCGGGGCACAGCCATATTGAAAATGCCCAGGCCCTTACAGATGTTTCGCTTATAGCTGTTCAGAAAGACCAGTACGGCCTTCTTATTGAAAAAAATACCCAGATAGCATTGAAAATTGTACAGAGTTTTTCAAGGAAAATGAGATATCTGGACGAGGCCTTAACAAGAATAACATTAAAAAGCATTGCTGATGAAAGACCTGACCATCTTTTTAAGGTCGCTGAGTATTATGCAAGGCAGAGCATGTATAATCATGCTTTTTTTGCGTATTATCAGTATATAAGGTACTGCCCGACAGGAGAAAACCTTAATACAGCCAAGGAAAGAATGGCAAAGATAAAGCCCTATGCAAATGCCCTGTATCTTGAAGAAAAAGCTGAAGATATTACAAGAACATATCCTAAAGACACCATGATATTCAGCGAAAGCCAGCCAGGACAGGAGCTTTATATTATTCAGAAGGGCAGCGTAAAGATAACAAAGATTGTAAATGATAATGAGATTCTCATTGCAATACTTAAAACCGGGGATATTTTCGGTGAAATGTCGCTTCTTGAAAATAAACCCAGATCAGCTTCTGCCATTGCTTATGAGGATTCAGTTTTAATGGCCGTTAACAAGGTTAACTTTCAGAGAATGGTTGGTCAGCAGCCGCAGATGATAACACGGCTTACACAGCTGCTTGCAGAGCGTATATGGCTTATGTACAGGCAGCTTGAAAATACCCAGATGTCAAATCCCATCGGCCGCCTGTATGATGCGCTTTACATTCAGCTTGAAAAGGCAAGGGTTTCAATTTCTCCAAAGACACCATATACATTCAACATCGGCCCTAAAGAGCTTCTTGAGATGGTAGGTCTCACTAAATCAGACAGCAACGCCCTTATAACTGAACTTTTTTCAAATAAAAAAATGAAACTGATTGATAATAAAATATTTACCGCTGATACGGAAGAAATTACAAAACAGGCAAATTATTTCCGTAAAATGGAAAAAATTGAGCAGGCAAGAAGAAAGAGCTCCATGCTCTCTGTTTATTAAAATCTCAGACCGCACAACAGGGTCCCGCTAATTCAGCTTGGGAAAGACAACTTCATCAATTACTTTTATAGTGTATGATTCGCCTTTTTTCTCTGCCCTGTATAGCAGCTGAAATCCGTCGTTATCGCTTAAAGGGAAAAACAGTTCGCCCTTTTCACTTAAGTCCTCAGTAAACTCTCCGGCATAGCTTTCAATTGAACCGTTTAAAACAATCAAATCAAACGGGCGGTTGGATCTGAAAAAATTAAACTCTTTTGTAAACTGGGTAATTATATTAGGGTAGATTTCAGGCATGAAAAGGGCGTATTTATCACTTTCTCCCTTGTCTGTCTCAATTAAAAAAACAGTACTGTAAAGAGAAGATAAAACCGCTGCAGTAAAACCTGCCCCTCTGCCTATAACAAGAGCCCTGTTCCTGTCTGTATTCTGCAGATTGAGGAGAATTTTAAGAATATCGGAATGGGAGACGATTGTCCCGGATGCTGTACCTGTACCGGTATTATCAAGCGGGAGAGAGATATCAATATAGGCATATTTTTTAATTTTTTCCGGAAGAAAATCTTCCCTTTTTACCGACGATAAGGCCTGAAATATTTTTTTATCATTTTTCGGGTATTTTTTTTCAAATGAAGATACAAGGGCAGATCTTTGCTGTGCAAATGAGTCATACAGCTCCTGCGGTGCAGCAAAAGAGGGTAGAAAAACTAAAAACAGAAGCATATAAACAAAGTACGGTTTTTTTTGCATGAATTAAATATAGCACAATTGGTTTTTTTCTTGAAGCACTGTTGTTTATTTGTTAATATTACGCCTGTTAAGGGGTTTCCTCAGGAGGGGTGGGCATCAATATGAAAGCAGTTGAACTTGAAAAAACGTACAATCCTAAAGATTTTGAAGACAGGATCTATGACGAGTGGATAAAAAATAATGAATTTCTTCCCAGAATCAGGGAAGAGGTAAAGCCGTTTGTTATTGTAATTCCGCCGCCGAATGTAACCGGTGTACTCCACATGGGACACGGTCTTAATAATTCCCTGCAGGATATTTTAATCAGGTATTACCGTATGAACGGGGTCCCGACTCTATGGCTTCCCGGAACAGACCATGCAGGTATAGCTACCCAGAATGTTGTAGAAAAAAGGCTGCTTGCAAACGGGATAAAAAGGGTCGATCTCGGCAGGGAGAAATTCATTGAAAAAACCTGGGAAGTTAAGAAAGAGCACCACTCAATAATAATTGATCAGCTTAAAAAAATAGGCTCATCCTGTGACTGGACACGAGAGCGTTTTACACTAGATGAAGGGCTCTCTTCCGCTGTAAGGGAGGTCTTTGTAACCCTTTATGAACGGAACCTTATCTACAAGGGGAAATACCTTGTAAACTGGTGCGCATCCTGCGGCACTGCGCTCGCAGATGACGAGGTTGAGCATCAGGAACTTGACGGCAGAATGTATCACTACTACTATCCGCTTGAAGACGGTTCAGGACAGCTTGAAATCGCTACAACAAGGCCGGAAACAATGCTCGGCGATACAGCACTTGCTGTAAACCCTGATGATGAACGCTATACAAAATATATCGGGATGAAGGCGCGCCTTCCCCTTACCGACAGGATAATCCCGATAATCGCAGATTCCTATGTATCAAAGGATTTTGGAACAGGTGTTGTTAAAATAACTCCTGCCCACGACCCCAATGACTGGGAAATAAGCGAGCGGCATAACCTTGAAAAAATCAACATTCTGAATGAAGACAGAACACTCAACAGCAATGTTCCTGAAAAATACAGGGGCATGGCTGTAATGGATGCGAGAAAAACCGTTGTTGAGGATATCAAAAAACTGGGGCTTTATATCAGGGATGTAGACCATAAGCATCAGGTCGGGCACTGCTACAGATGTCACAATGTTGTAGAACCTTATATGTCAGAGCAGTGGTTCGTAAAAATGAAACCTCTGGCAGAGAAAGCCCTTGATGCATGGAAAAAAGATGAAATCATGTTTTACCCGAAAAAATGGGAGAATACATATAAGCACTGGCTTGAAAACATAAGAGACTGGTGTATTTCAAGACAGCTTTGGTGGGGACACCGGATCCCTGTCTGGTACTGCGATGACTGCGGGGAGATGACTGTTTCAAGAACAGACATAGAAAAGTGCCCCAAATGCTCAGGTTCAAACCTGAGGCAGGACAATGATGTGCTTGACACATGGTTTTCCTCATGGCTGTGGCCGTTTTCAACACTTGGCTGGCCTGAAAAAACTGAAGACATTAAATATTTTTTCCCTACAACAGCGCTTGTAACAGCTTATGATATTATTTTCTTCTGGGTTGCCAGAATGATAATGGTAAGCCTTGAGTTTATGGGAGAAGTTCCGTTCCGCGATATCTATATTCACGGCCTTATAAGGGACAAACATGGAAGAAAAATGTCAAAATCCCTCGGCAACGGAATAAATCCCCTTGATATAGTAAATGAATACGGAGCAGACGCGTTCAAGTTTACTTTGGCTTTCCTCGCCGCCCAGGGGCAGGATATTCTTATCGACAGTGAATCGTTTAAATTCGGTTCCAAGTTCGCGAACAAACTATGGAACGCTTCGCGCTACATACTGATGAATCTCGAGGGCAGAAACATACTTGATTTTGAGAGCGTTAAAAAGAATGATATAGACAGGTGGATTATACACAGACTGAATGAGGCAACTTCCGTAATCGAAAAAGCGCTTAAATCATACCGTTTTAATGATGCGGCAAAGGCTGCCTATGAATATTTCTGGGAAGATTTCTGCGACTGGTATATCGAAGCTTCCAAATTATCGCTATATTCAGAAGAACCGGCAGAAAAAGACAGGGCAATCACTATACTTCTTAAGCTTCTTTCTGAAACACTCAAGCTTCTCCATCCTTTCCTTTCCTACATTACAGAAGAGATATACCTTAAGATTCCCGGCAATGTTTCAAGTATTGTCAATTCACAGTATCCTGTTTTTGATCCTGCGAGCTCTGATGAAGGACTTGCTGAAAACATGAAACAGCTTCAGGATTTTATCAGACAGGTAAGAACGCTGAGGAGCGAATTTACAATTCCCCCTTCAAAAAAAATAAAGCTCAAATTGCGCTTTGACAAAGGCTTTTCTTCTTCTGATTTTTTCAAAAACAACAGGGCTCTTGTTGCAATGCTTGTAACTGCCGGGGATGTTGATTTTGTTGATTCAAAACCTTCAGAGGGAGGCAATATTTCAGTTGCAGGTTCCGGATATGAAGCATATATCGCGGTACGTGATGTTATAGATGTCCCGATGGAAATTGAAAAACTCAAAAAAGAGATAGAAAAGTCAGAGTCTCTCTACAAAAGGGCATCCGGTAAGCTTTCAAATCCCCAGTTCATGGATAAGGCGCCGGAAGATATCATTGAAAAGGAAAAAAATACAAAAGAAGAACTAGGTATAAAAATAGCAAAAATGAAAAGTTATATAGCTGAATTACAGTAGGCCTTTAATCACCTTATATTTATCCTGACCTTAACCGGCGGGAGGAGAGCAGAACATTGAAAGCAGCAAGTTATTTTTTCAAGACATACAAGGAAGTTCCGCGCGAAGCGCAGACACCAAGCCACATACTAATGCACAGGGCGGGAATGATACAGAAACTCTCAAGCGGTATATACAGTTATCTTCCGCTTGCCCTGAGGTCGCTTAAAAAAATTGAGACCATAATCAGGGAAGAGCTTGACAGCCGCGGGTGTCAGGAGGTACTGATGCCGGCTGTTCAGCCGGGTGAACTCTGGGAGGAAAGCGGACGGTGGAATTACTACGGTCCTGAGCTCCTTCGTTTCAAGGACAGAAAAAATGCCGATTACTGCCTGGGGCCTACCCACGAAGAGGTAATTACCGATATGGTAAGGAGAAACCTCACCTCCTACAAACAGCTGCCTCTCAACCTGTACCAGATCCAGACCAAATTCCGTGATGAGATCCGGCCCCGTTTCGGCCTCATGAGAGGGCGTGAATTCATAATGAAAGATGCCTACAGTTTTGATGTGAATGAGGATGATGCCAAAAAAAGCTATAAAATTATGTATGATGCGTATAACGCTGTTTTTAAACGGTGCGGCCTGGAATTCCGGGCGGTAGATGCCGCCACCGGCGCTATAGGCGGTGATATGTCCCACGAGTTCCAGGTGTTGGCTGAAACCGGCGAGGATGAAATACTTTCCTGCGGCAGCTGCTCATATTCCGCAAATGTTGAAAAAGCGGTCTCAGGTAAGGTTGTTGAAAAACCGCTAAAAAGCGGCAGTAAAGATATATCGGAAGTACATACACCTGGAATGAAAACAGTTGAAGAGGTCGCCTCTTTCCTTTCACTTGATCCTTCAATGCTGATAAAAACACTGATCTACCTGGTTGATGATAAACCTGTTGCAGTTCTGGTCAGGGGAAACTGTGAAGCGAACGAGTCAAAAATTCAGGCGTTTCTGGGGGCCAACGCTGTTGCTCCGGCCGATGAAGAGACAGTCAAGAGAGTAACAGGCGCTGAAGTCGGTTTTGCAGGTCCCCGCGGACTGAAAGAGGGGATTGCGATACTAGTTGATAAGCAGATATACGGCGATACCGGCTATGCATGCGGCGCTAATAAAACAGACTATCACCTTACAGGTATTGACCCTGAAAATGATATTAAAGCAGACAAAAACGGTGATTTTACTTTTGCTCTTGAAGGAGATCCCTGTCCCCACTGCGGCGGGACACTGAAGAAATTCAGGGGTATTGAAGTAGGACAGGTTTTTTACCTGGGCACGAAATACTCTTCTCCGATGAAATGTATTTTTATTGATAACGAGGGAAAAGAACAGACTGCTGTCATGGGCTGCTACGGCATAGGTGTAAGCAGGACCATGGCCGCCGCGATAGAGCAGAACCATGATGATATGGGAATAATATGGCCCGCTGCCATAGCCCCTTTTGAGGTAATAGTAATCCCTATCCAGGGCGGAAACGACCTTGTTGAGAATACTGCTGAAAACATCTACAGCGAACTGAAAAAAAGCGGTGTTGATGTAATTCTTGATGACAGGAACCTGAGGGCAGGGGTCAAGTTCAACGACGCTGACCTTGTTGGCTATCCTGTCCAGATTATCTGCGGAAGCCGCCTGGTTGAACAGGGGCTGGTTGAAATAAAGGTGAGAAAAACAGGTGAGAAAAGCGAAGTAAAAATAGAAGAGGCCCCTGAGGTTATAAAAGAGATGCTTTTGGCGCTTTAAATAAATGTATTGACGGTTCTGCATAAAGCAAGGGCTGGCAGGCTCTCTGATACCGGGCTGTTACAGTCCTTGCAGGCAGTTTTATTTTGATACAGCAGTACTTTTTTCTATTCTGAACGGAACATCCGCTGACCCGAACCCAGGATAAGCGGTCCTCAGCAATACATTCCCGTCAAGTACAAGATCAAGCCCTTTTCCCTTAAATATAAACTCAAACAGTTCTTTTCCTACTTTGGAAGGATTGATTTCAACCGGTATTTTAACAACAGTGCTTTTACCGGGCGCCATTTCTTCGATATTCTTTATAATTCCTTTCATCCACTGCGATTTGTTGACAGTGAAATCAAAGTTGAAACTGTCCGGCGATATAGCGAAACTGTTTTTATTTATAATGTTGACGGATAATTCAAGAATCGCTGAAAAAGGTGTAATGCTTAATGCCTTAAAACTCTCAAAAGTAACTTCCGGCAATTTTAAAACAGGGAAAGTCCCTTCGTGTTTTACAGGAAAAGCCCTGCTGCCGAAAACCGGAAGGTCAACAGTGAACTCACTCTCAATCCTGTAGGCAGCGCTGCTTTTTGAGGCAAGGTCTTTGAATACATTTAAAAGTTCCTTATATTCAACTGAAACCGGTATTTCAACAAAGCTGCTGTCTTCTTTTTTGATGGATAAAGGTGAAGGGGAAACACCTGATATGAATTTATTGTTTTCAACAAATAAATCATATTTAAAAGATTCAAGGTTAAGAGAAACCGCATTTGGATTATCTATTTTGTATTTGAAAATAAAATCCATGGTATTGAAGCTGATTCCGGATATTTTTACGCTGTCAAATGATACCTCAGGTTCCTTGAATATTGTTTTAAACGACGCGCATGAAGTTAAAGTCATCAGCAGTGTAAAAACCGTAAAAATAAAAACATTCTTTTTCATATCAGTCCTCTTTATTGAAGATTATAATCCATGATACTATTAATCGTCACCACTTAAACTGCAAAATATTGATATTCTTAGAATTAAAAAGTATATTAACATAAATAAATATAAGAAAATAAATATACTGAGGAGTGTTATGCGATATATAATGATCGGCGGAGTCGCGGGCGGAGCTGCCGCTGCTGCCAGGTTAAGAAGAAATGATGAAAAAGCGGAAGTTGTAATCTATGAACGGGGAGAGTATATCTCCTACGCCAACTGCGGCCTTCCATACTATCTCGGAGAGGTAATTAAAGAGAGGGAAAGCCTTTTTGTTGAAAGCCCGGAGAGTTTCAAGGAAAACCTGAATATAGATGTTAATGTTTTACATGAAGTCATCTCAATAGACAGGTTAAATCACACATTAAAGATAAAAGATCTCAAAACAGGTGAGCTGAAAGAGGACAGATATGACAAGCTAGTCCTTTCTCCCGGCGCAGAGCCCTTTATTCCGCCTGTACCCGGAGCTGACAATGAGAATATATTTTCAGTACGCGGTGTTCCTGATATAGACAGGATAAAAAAATTCACGGATGAAAGCAGACCCTCATCAGCTGTTATTGTCGGCGGCGGTTTTATAGGTATAGAGATTGCCGAGAACCTTGCCGAAAGAGGGGTAAAAACTTCCATTGTTGAGCTTCTTGGACAGGTAATGACAACAGTTGATTTTGAAATGGCCTCCATGGTTCACGAACACCTTAAACTAAAAGGAATAGGCCTTTTTCTGAATGAAGGGATAAAAAAGATTGAGAAAAACGGTAAAGGGTTGACCGCTTTCCTTAACTGCGGCACAAAGATTGATACAGACATGATAATTTTTTCCGCCGGCATAAAGCCTGAGATATCTCTTGCTGTTGACGCCGGGCTTGTTACCGGAAGGGGCATCCGTGTCAATGAATATATGCAGACGACAGACCCTGATATTTACGCGGTAGGGGACGCAGTTGAGACAGTGTCCCCTGTTACGGGCAAATATGTTGTGGTCCCTCTTGCAGGCCCGGCCGGGAAGCAGGCCAGAATCGCCGCGGACAATATTGCGTACAACGCCGGCAAAAAATACAAAGGTGCGATCGGCACAGCTGTGGCGAGGGTTTTCGATCTAACTGTCGCCTCAACAGGATATTCAGAGAAGGCCCTTAAGAGGGACAATATAGAGTATAAAACTGTTATTACCCACGGTTTCTCCCATGCGGGATACTACCCTGGAGCCATGCCTCTTACTCTGAAGCTGATATTTTCTCCCCAGGGAAAACTCTACGGCGGACAGGTTATAGGCTATGACGGGGCGGATAAGCGGATAGAGATGATAGCATCTGTTCTCAGATTCGGCGGTTCGGTAAACGAACTTACAGAACTTGAACAGGCTTACGCTCCTCCCTATTCCTCCAGCAAGGACCCGGTAAACATTCTGGGCTTTACCGCTGAAAACCTTCTAATGGGAAGATCTGATCATATTACATGGGCTGAACTTAAAGAGAGGATTGACAGCAGGGATGACTCCATCTTCCTTCTTGACGTTCGGACCAAAGATGAGACAGAACTCCACAGGATGGAAGGGGCCCTTAATATTCCGAAAGAACAGATCAGGTCAAGATTAAATGAAATCCCCAAAGATAAAAAAATTATAGTACTGTGCATGGTGGGACTGCGTTCCTATCTTGTAGAGAGGGTGTTGAAGCAGAACGGATATGATGCGGCAATACTTTCCGGAGGACTAAAAATATATTTTTCTGCCTCTGCAGAACAGGATAACAGGGCGGAAACCTTAAAAGCATGCCCGATAGACGGAGAAATGAAAATGGAAGTGAATAATATACTGCATAATATGAAAACTGTTGAACTTGATGCCTGCGGACTTCAGTGCCCCGGGCCAATAATGAAACTTAAAAAAGAGATTGATAAACTCGCGGCCGGAGAGCGGATTATTGAAAAAGCTTCTGATCCCGGATTTGAGAAAGACATAAAATCATGGTGCAACATGACAGGCAACACGCTTGTCAGCACTGTATCTGAAAAAGGAATTATTACAGCTGTTGTAGAAAAGGGCGCCGGCACAGTACCTGCCGGAAATGAGGGCTTTATTGTCAATACAGGGGCAAAGGATGTAACGCTTATCAGTTTCTCAGATGATATGGATAAAGCGCTTGCCTCTCTCGTAATTGCAAACGGAGCACTTTCTGCCGGTAAAAAGGTGACTATTTTCTACACATTCTGGGGCCTTAATATAATAAAGAAAGTTAAAAAACCGTATGTCAAAAAAGGGATTATGGGCAGAATGTTTTCTATTATGCTCCCCTCAAATAACGCAAAACTTAAACTCTCCAAGATGAACATGGGGGGTATGGGTTCAGCCATGATGAGGATGATTATGAAAAGCCAGAAAATCGACACCTTGAATACCATGCTTGAAAACGCTGTAAGCAGCGGCATCAGGATTATCGCCTGCCAGATGTCAATGGACGTTATGGGGGTAAAGAGGGAAGAGCTGATTGACGCCGCTGAGATCGGAGGGGTTGCCAACTATCTTGAAAGCGCTTCCGATGCGAGAATAAACCTGTTTATATAAGTGAGGAGCTTAATGGCCGGGGAAAATAAAAACATCAGGGTACTGATCCTTAAAAAATATGATGAACATATTTTCAGAATTATAAGGGAATGTTTTCCCCCGGACTGGATTGTTACAGCTTCCCCGCCCGGGGATGAACTTCAGGAGAGTGAGCTCCTCACCTGTGATGTGCTTATTCCTGAACATGTCAATGTAACGGCTCAGATGATAGAGACTGCGGGAAGGCTTAAAGTTATACAGTCAGGCGCCGGGTATGACAGCATCGACCTTGATGCGGCGCGGAAAAAAGGGATAATTGCGGCCAACGCTCCCGGTGTTAACTCAAATGCGGTATCCGAGCATGTTTTCGCCTTTCTTCTTGCCTGGTATAAACAGACAGGACCGCTTGATACCGCCGTAAAATGCGGAAAATGGCCGAGGGAAAAAACCGGAAGGGCGCTTGAGAACCTCACCATAGGGATTGCGGGTTTCGGAAAGATAGGGAGGCGGGTGTCTGAACTTGCCTCAGCATTCGGGATGAGGATTTTAATCTATTCAAGAAGCCCTGTTGATACTGCTGACGGAAAAAACATATTTAAGGCGGACAAGGATACTCTGATAAGTGAATCCGATGTAATCACGCTCCATCTTGCATCAACAGATGAAACTAAAGGTTTTATAGGAATAAATGAGCTTTCCAGGATGAAAAAGGATGCATTATTAATCAACACCGCAAGGGGAAAACTTATAGATGAGGAAGCGCTTGTAGAAGCCCTTGAAAAAAGGATGATAGGCGGGGCAGCGCTTGACGTATTTAAAACAGAACCGCTTCCGTCAGGAAGCAGGCTGAGGAACCTTGATAACGTCATTTTATCTCCCCATACAGCGGGGGAGCCGGATTATAGAGCCTCCTACAGGAAACGTTTTACATATTTTTATGAAAACATAAAAAAAATACTGGAAGGGGACAGTGACGCTGTAATTCTTAAATAGGCTTTACAGCATCTTTATCAGGGCGGTTTAAATCA
Source organism: Spirochaetales bacterium (assembly GCA_024233785.1). GTDB lineage: Bacteria > Spirochaetota > Spirochaetia > CADAEX01 > CADAEX01 > JACKPD01. Next base: position 86,483 of record JACKPD010000002.1, read on the forward strand.
TTGGGGGAAATCAGTATTTTTCAACCAGGTAGAGAAACTCTTTTACATGTATTTCCCTGTTTTTAAGGTTTCTGCTGCCGCGGAATGTATTGTATTTTGTCTCAAGAACTGTTACTTTCCCGATTTTTTCAAGCAGGTCTACCATCGCATCCAGCGGTATAAATCCTTCGGAATTGAAGGAAACAAGAAGAAATTTCGCCTTTAACTTTGACGCAAGCTCTTTAAAAGCGTTATAGGATTCAACCCTGTTGTTATATGAAGACCTGTTCCAGTTTACAGGGATTCCTGATACCCTGCTTGTCTTATCGGGCGCTTTGTAATCTGTAATAAGGTTCAGCATAAAGTAATTTGAGCCGTACGGGTGCTGATTGTAAGGCGGGTCAAGGTATGCGACATCAACCCCAGGCGCTTTATCCGCAATAACAGCGGCATCTCCCCTGAAAATCAAAGACCTGCAGCTGAAATTGCTGAAGACAGGAAACTGCAGATTTATATCACCTGTTATTCTTGAAAGGGCATCCCCGTTGGTCCCTCCAAACTGACCGATCCCGGATTTTCTGCATTTATAATATCCTTTGAATACACCTGCCGTATTGGCGTGAATTGAAGCCTGGGAGAGGAGGGGGGCAAGAAAATAATGCCTGTATTTTTCATCAATTGTGTCTATCAGGGTGCGTGCAGTATCAATATATTCAGCGTTTCTGACTGTATAAAAAACCCGCTCTCCTTTTTGAATGTTCCCGCTGTCCCGGGGCGCGTAATGCCTGCTTATAATACCTGATTTAAGCGGGCGGGCTGAAAGTTCAGATGTGAGATAGTTAAAAAGCTCCTGAAGATGTTTTAAATCTGTCTCATCCGCGTTAGAAAGATAGCATTTGTTTATCACTTCAGCGTATTTTTCAAGATCATTTACAACAAGCAAATTTGAGTGTTTTTTGAAAAACCGTGATACGATCCCAGAACCTGAAAACAGATCGAAAATTGAGAGTTTTTCCCTGTTGAGTTTTTCCTTCACAAGGGACAGCCCGTTTCCTATAAAATCAAGAAGTGCCCTCTTGTTTCCCAGATAGGTAATAAGCTGTTCCGTCAGATATGAGGGATTTTCCCTTTCTGTTTCTTCAGTCATTAAACTGTACGCCCCGGTGCTCATGAGTAAATATTAGCATAAAAAAAAATAAATCAGTATAACTATTGCTGCTTTTTAAAATAAGATGATATGGCACCGGCAAGAGCGAAATAGTCTTCCCTCTTTGAATATATCCCTGTAGAAATTCGTAAAGACCTTCCTGCGCGTTCTTTTCCCCTTCCCATTCTGGTAAGTATTGCTGAGGGCCCGCTTATGTCCTCTGAGCAGGCGCTGAAGCGGCTTATGCATATCCTCTTTTCCGCCAGGAAGTCAAGAAAATTTTCCATATCATCTATTTCAGGGATGCTGATGCAGAGTACTCCGGGCGCTGACCTCGACGGTGATTCGGCAAATATTTCAAAAGGGAGTTTTAAAAGGATTCCAAGCCCCTCTGATGTGAGGATTTCAAGCCTCTTTAGTTCTGTTTGTAAATTAGCGCTGTGATAGTCAAGTGCTTTTGCGAGTGCCGCGACAGAGTGGGTGTTTTCAGTTCCGGGAAAAAGCGAGCCTTCCTGTCCTCCCCCGTATCTGAAACCGGCCAGTTTAATATTATCCGGTACCGAGAGGATTCCGCACCCCTTGGGGGCATAGAGCTTGTGGCTGCTAAGGGCAAACATGTCGCAGTAATTTCTCCACTCTATAACCGGCATCCTTGCCGCCGACTGGACCGCGTCCATAAAAATCAGGGCGCCATACTGCCTTGCGGTATCTGATATTTCCTTTACAGGCTGGATTCCTCCGGTTTCATGGTTTACCGGTGAATAGACAATTATATTATTTTTATTCTGGTTAACCTCCAGAACAGTCTTAAGATCAGCAATGCTGACAGCCCCTTCTGAATCAACGTCAAGTATTTTGTATCTGTCCGGCGGCAGGCTGGTAATATTATTAAGTACTGCTGAATGTTCAATTGCTGTTGTAATAAAAAAGGATTCCCTGTCCGCGAGGTAAAGCCCGTTGATTCCTGCAAAAAGCGCTTCTGTGCCGGATGAGCAGAAACGGATTTCTTCAGGTTTCGATTTAAAATAAGAGGCGGCTGTGCTCCTGTTCCTTTCAAGCTCATCCCATGCCTTAAGCCCTGCGGTATGATAGCTTGAAGGGTTTCCCCATTTATTTCTGCATGAATCCTCAAATGCCCCGATGCATTCAGTCAGCACCGGCGTTGTCGCGTTGTAATCCATATAAACCAAATCAGACTGAAGTGAGGTTTTCAGCTTTTCAAGAAGCGCCCTGTTTTTTTCGCAGCTGCATGCCATAGTTTTTTATCGTCTTTTAGCGGCGGTTAGTCAATTAAATGAAACATGTATTTTTTTATCTGTTGAGTTTTATTAATTTGCTTCATGGTTTGGTTTAACTTGAGAAAAGCATCTCATGGGTTTCCTTTGTTCCGTATCCATCGATTTCTTCCATTCGTATTCCTTTCCCGTGTAAGGCTGATTCCACGATCCGTTTATTGAATGGATGGGTTTCAGAAGAGGCCAGGTATTCATTCACAGGCACCCAAAGGGCTTCCTCAATCTCTGCTGTCTCAATTGTTATATCATGGGTCAAAGGTTTTAGACGGCATACAAAATAGATATCGGATTTGCCGTATCTGTATCCGTGCCAATGGCGCATGCATGAGAGGAACTGGAACTCGGTTCTTATCCCGGTTTCTTCCAGAACTTCTCTGCATACAGCATCTGAAATATGTTCCCCCTCCCTGAGAGTTCCGCCGGGAAGTTTATAATGTCTTTTATAAAGACCACGGAATTTTTCGACAATTACCAGAAGGTTTTGATCATCATCCAGTACAACACCTCCTGCCCCAATGTAATGTGTCGCATAAGGAGGAATATAGGATCCCTCTATAAGGGTAAGAGTAAGCTCAAGATAACTTTTGTCCGCGTGATGATAAATAAAACCGGCTTTAACCGCTGTATGTATCAAAGATGATTTTTCAATTGGCATGCTCAGCCAGAGTACGTTGATATTGTTTTTTTTAAGAATCAGAATCGTTTCTGCCAGCTGTTCTGCAAAATCATCAGGTAAATCCGGCAGTTGTAAAGGATCAATAACTGCGCCGCCGAACTGGTTTAAATTGTATTTCAAAGTTGCCATAGTTCAAGATGCTACACTTAAATTACCCGGTATTCAAGTTATCTATCTGATTGCATCTATTGCATCAAATCTTAAAAAACGGTTGAAAAAAATTACTCTTTATCCCTGTTGTCCGCAGATATCCCTGCAATTTTATCAAAAAGTTTCTTAAGCTTTTTCATTTCCCTGCCGTTGACGCCGGCCCGGGAGAAGATGTCCCTTAAAAAAATCTTAAGATCACTGTCGTCAGTCATTTTGAAAAAGCCAAGCTTGCGGAGGGAAGAGGTTATATCTTCTGATAAAGAGTTTAATTCGCTGAGGGAAGCCCTTTTTTCAGCTTCCGCAATATTTGGATCGATGTCACCGATCGGCATTCCTTCCTGCTTTTCAATATCAGGGAGACGGGAATATAGAACATAGGCCATTATCTGCACAGCGTGGGAAAGGTTTAATGAGGGGAAAAGGGGAGATGAGGGGATAACAGTGCTTATTGTGCACTCTTTAAGCTCTTCATCCTTAAGCCCGTGCTTTTCGTTCCCGAAAACCATGGCCGATTTTTTGTAATCTTTTTCAATGATAAAATCAGCTGTCTCTTCAGGTGAAAATGATGTGTATTTTCTCCTTTTCCCTGTCCGTCTTGTGGCAGCTGATGCGAAGCTGATATCAGAGAGGGCCTCTTTAAGCGATGAAAACTCCTCCCTTTTTTCATAAATATCAAATGCATGGACAGAGATATAGCTGATTTTGTTCTCATCGTATACCTTGGGATTTACTATTCTTAAGTGTGAGAGGCCCATGTTTTTCATCGCGCGGCAGATTGAGCCTATATTGGAGCTTTCATCCGGAGATACAAGAATTACGTATATTTTATCGAGTATATTACTCATAATAAAACCATTAAAACAAATATTTTAAAAAAAATATATTACTATCAATAGAATTAGAGAGATGATTTTGATAATATGAATCACTATGGACAGATTTACACAAAAAATTGAAGATGTTTTTTTCCCTCCTATTGTGAAATTCAAGGCAGAGGCCGCAAAAAGACTTGATTACTCAAAGCCTATCTTAAATCTTAATCAGGCAATTCCCAATTATCAGCCCCCTGTTGTAATAAAAGAAGCGATAAAGAACGAGCTTGATAATCCCTCTTTCTGTTTCTATACCTTTGACGAGGGGGTCCCGCAGCTGAGGGAAGCTGTTTCAGACTCTCTCAACAGTACATATGAGACAAAAGTGAAGCCGGGCAATATCTGTGTTGTCCCGGGGGCCAACAATGCCTTTTTCTCCATCCTGCCGGTTATTGCATCAGCAGGTGATGAGGTTATCATCCTGACCCCTTTTTATTTCAATCATTATATGTCCCTGAAAATAGCAGGTATTACTCCTGTAGAGATTGTGCTTGACCCTGAAAACGGTTTCTCACTTCCATATGATAAAATTATCTCAGCTGTTACTGAAAAAACCAAAGCCCTTGTTTTTGTAAATCCTTCAAACCCGACAGGAAGGTCCTACAGCCAGGTTGAAGTGGATACGCTCTATCAAATCTGCAGGAAAAGAAAGGTCTATCTTATAAGCGATGAGGTATATTCATGTTTTCATGATTCATACCCGGCCCCGGCATCTGTCCTTAACAATCCGTCATTCCCCGACTTTTCTGTCTGTATAAATTCCTATTCAAAAACCTTCAGCATAACAGGGCTTCGTGTCGGGTTTATTGCCGCCTCTGAGGATTTTATCCATCATTTTACAAAAGTGCAGGACTCAAATGTTGTATGTGTCTCGACCCTGTCGCAGGCGGCAGCCCTGGCGGGGCTTAAATACGGAAAAGAGTGGCTTGAAGAGAAAATAATTTTTTCAAGAGAGAAGAAAGATAAATTCCTTAAATACTTCAGGGAATCCGGGAGCACCTTTTTCTCGATTGTCTCTTCAGGTTCTTTTTTTGTCTATCTTAATTTTAAGGACCGGAGCATCAAGGCACCGCAGCTTTGCTACAGTATGATGGAAACAGAAAACCTTGTAACGCTGCCGGGTGAATATTTCGGTTCAGGGCAGGATTATGCTATCCGCCTTGCCCTCGGCAACCTGCACGAGCATGAGATTGCCCCTGCAGTTGAAAAGCTTGCAAGGATCAAAGTTTAAAATGTAGTATTCGGAAAAAATATTGCTGGAATTGCAGGAATAGGGGAAAGCCCCCTTTAGGAGCATAAATGCGGGAAGCAGAAAAAGAACTGATTGAAATTATACTTAGACTTAATCTGTTTTACTACTGTGGGAATGGAAGCGGCTCAGGAGAGGGCCTTTTCACCCTTAACGAAAAAGACAGTGCCCCTTTCTTTATCGATATCAACGGCGCCGCGTCATTTCCGCATTACAGGAAAATATTCCTGGATGCGCTTTTATCTTCAATCAGGGAATTGACAGCAGAGACGGGCCGTGAAAGCGGCGGTGAGGGTAATCCCCTTACACTTGCGGCGTGCGGACATTCGGCAATCCCTTTCGCATCCCTTGCGGCGGAAAGGCTTTCCCTCCCAATGGTTTATATCAGGGAGAGCGCAAAAAAGCACGGTAAAAAGAACATGCTTGAGGGCTCAGTCAATGAAGGCGCTGACTGTATTTTATTTACAGAAACCTACTCATCCGCCGCCGGAATAGAAAGCGCTGTAAAAGGGCTTCTTGAAAGAAAATGCAGGATAACCGGCGTTGTCTCATTAATAAATATGACGGATGAAAACAGAATTGAAATTGAGGGTGAAAAACGGCCTGTTGAAAGCCCGCTTTCGCTTAAATCACTGATTGATTATGCTGAAACAACCAGGGCTCTGCCGGAGAAAATTATTAAGGCAGCGCGCATCTGGATACCTGAGGGTGCTGCAGTGTTTGCGGGTGCGGGTACGGCAGAGGGCTCTGAAGCGGACCGCATGAGTTATGCGGGGGACACCGCGGGAATAACAGGCATACTGCCGTCTGCTTCAGAAGATGCAGGCTGGGTAACTGTATCCGGGTCCCGGAAGTCTGAAACAGATGCCGCGGAAATTCTGCTTGAATTAAAGGCTGTGACCCTTTCACTCTCATCCCCGTACCGGTATGCCTCGGGAATATTAAGCCCGATCTACTGCGATAACCGTCTTATGATTTCATCCCCTGTAAAATGGAAAATTGTCATTGAAATCATGGAAAATATTATCAAAGACCGGATAGGACTTGAAAATATTGAGGTAATCGCGGGAACTTCCACTGCCGGCATTCCCCATGCGGCCCGCCTTGCATCCTCACTCGGCCTTCCGTTAGTCTATGTTAAGTCAGAAAAAGGGGAGAGAGGTAAAAAATCCAATATCGAAGGGCTGCTGCCTTACGGTAAAAGAGTGCTTGTTGTTGAAGATCTTGTAAGCACAGGAAAAAGCTCAATAGAGGCAGTGAGAATCCTCCGCGCTCATGGCGCAATAGTTGAAAACTGTATCGCGATATTCAGCTATCAGATGAAATCCGCGCTTGATATATTTTCTGAGGAAAAATGCGCCCTTTATACAGCCTCGAATTTCAGCGTATTGATTAAAACAGCGGTTGAAAAAAAATATATAACAGAAGAAGAGGCTGAGAAGGCAGTAAGCTGGAACAAGGATCCTGAAATGTGGGGGAAAACACATGGCTATGAATGAAAATTTCGCGGACTTTCTTATCAGGGAAATAGATTCAAAGGAAAATCCTTCTGTTGCAGGGCTTGACCCTTCGCTTTCAAGCCTGCCGCAGGAAATACTTGAAAAATACAGATTGTCATCAGGGACCGTGAGCTTTAAAGCAGCAGCAGAAGCAGTGCTTGAGTTTAATAAAAATCTTATTGACTGCCTTTATGATACTGTTCCTGCGGTCAAGCTTCAGTCGGCGTATTATGAGCAGCTTGGGCCGGACGGGATATCAGCGCTGCTTGAATCCGCTAGGTACGCAAAGTCAAAAGGACTTATTGTAATTGGGGATGTAAAGAGGAATGACATCGGCAGCACATGCGGCGCGTATTCTTCGGCTTACCTCGGCAGGGTAGACCTCCTTGGAGTTAAGACTCCGCTCTTTGATTTCGACGCAATAACTGTCAACAGTTACCTCGGGTATGAAGGAATTGAACCTTTTCTCAAGGACTGCAGTCTTTACGGCAAAGGCATTTTTTCGCTTGTAAAAACTTCAAACAAAGGGTCCCTTGAATTCCAGGGAGTGATGACAGATAACGGGCCTAATTACTCTGTAATGGGACATCTAGTGTCAGAGTGGGGCAAATCACTTACCGGCTCATCAGGCTACAGTTCGGCCGGAGCGGTCGTTGGGGCAACGTTTCCTCATGAGGCTAAGCTTTTAAGGGAAGAGATGAAAAACTCCTTTTTCCTTGTCCCCGGCTACGGCGCCCAGGGAGGAGGGGCGGAAGGTGTTGTCAGCTGTTTCAATCCTGACGGATGCGGCGCAATTATAAACTCTTCCCGCGCGATAATGTATGCATACATGAAAGAGAATGACAGCAGGAATTATAAAAAACACGCAAGGGACGAAGCGTTAAGGATGAAAAAAGAAATTACAGATGAACTTCAAAAAAAAGGAATATGCAGATGGTGAATTTTAGCGGTGGAGGTGAAGCAATATGAGAAAACCTGTATATGAAATAGCGGCTGTCCATGATTTGTCAGGTTACGGCAGATGTTCCCTGACTGTCGCTATTCCAATTCTCTCCTGTATGGGAATGCAGGTATGTCCTCTCCCTACCTCCATCCTCTCAACACATACAGGCGGTTTCAAGGATTACACTTTTTTTGATTTTACAGACCAGATGCAGGGGATAATCGACCACTGGAAAAAACTTGATATAAATTTTGACGCAATATATACAGGCTTTCTGGGCTCATCAAAACAGATAGACATAATTGCTGATTTTATCGACCGCTTTCACCATGACAGCCTTCTCGTTGTTGTCGACCCTGTTATGGGCGATGAAGGCGAGCTTTACGATACTATCGGCAAACCTATTGTCGAGGGGATGAAAAAGCTTGTTAAAAAGGCCGACCTTATCACTCCCAATATTACTGAAGCCGCTATACTGCTTGGTGAGGAAAATTACGGTTCACTTACTGTCAATGAGATTAAAGAGATACTTGAGAAATTATCTGATACCGGCCCGGGGATGGTTGTAGTTACAAGTGTGATATGTGAAAACGAAAAACATCCGGTTGTTGTAGCATATAACAGGAAAAGCGGCAGATACTGGAAAATACGCAGCGATTACTTCCCTGTCTATTATCCCGGTACCGGCGATATTTTTTCAAGTATAATGACAGGATGTATCCTCAGGGGCGACAGCCTTCCTGTCTCAGCCGCTACAGCAGTCGAGTTTATCTCGGCCGCAATAAAGGAAACCTACGGCCACGATCTTCCGCCCCGCAACGGCATAATGTTCGAGAAGGTCCTTAACCTCCTTGCAGGTACAAAGCTTTCAGGATTTTTGAATATTTCGGCATTATGATAGTAACAGATTTTGACGGCACATTATTCAGCGATTCTCACAGCTTTAACGATAAAGACCTTGAAACACTAAGGCATCTTGGCGAAAAGGGGATATTACGGGTGATTGCGACCGGAAGATCCCTTTTCTCCGCAAACAAAGTCATACCGCCTGATTTCCCGATCGACTACCTTGTTTTCTCTTCCGGAGCGGGAATTATGGAATGGAAAAGCAGGGAAATAATCAGTATATTCTCTCTCGGGAGATCACAGATAAAGGCAGCCTCTGAAATACTTATCAGCGGCGCTTTTAATTTTATGCTGCATAAGAAAATTCCTGATAATCACTTTTTTTATTACTGCCGCCATACAGGTGAAGATGATGATTTTGAAAGAAGGTGCAGATTATATACAGGCTATTCTATGGAGTGGGATGATAATGCCGTTGCAGCAATGGAAGAGGCATGTCAGTTTGTCGTAATAATCCCTTATTCAGATAATTCTGACCCTCTCGTGAGGTTCAGCATATTAAAAAAAGCTCTTGATGAGCAGGGAAACCTGCATATCATAAGGGCAACATCCCCGATTGATAAAAAAACACTATGGATAGAAATATTTCCGGCAGGTGTTTCAAAAGCCCATGCGGTAAAGACCATTGCGGATATAAAAGGGATAGATTATAAATATATTGCAGCTGTGGGCAACGATTTTAACGATCTGGATATGCTCAGGTGGGTAAAAAACAGTTTTATAGTTGAGAATGCTCCCCTTGAGCTTAAAAATGAGTTTGTAAACGTCAGGTCGAACAATGACTGCGGATTTACCGAAGCTGTAGAAAAATGGAAGGCGCTTCACAAATAAGGTAATGCGAAATTTGATAAAAAAGGCAGGTTTATATGTCAGATGTATCAATCATTGACAATGCGATCAGAAAGGTAAAGGATTTTCCTAAAAAAGGGATATTGTTTTATGATATCACAGGCCTGCTGATTAAACAGGACGCATTCAGCTTCTGCATGGAAAAAATGGTGAAGCTCTATGAGAACAGGGGCATAACAAAAATAGCTGCAGTAGAAGCGAGGGGTTTTATTTTCGCATCCCCTCTTGCTTTAAGGCTTAATGTCCCTCTTCTTCTTGTCCGCAAGAAAAACAAGCTCCCCGGTGAAAAACTTACAAAAAGCTATTCACTTGAGTACGGCGAAGATTCAATTGAAATACATAAAAACGATATAGCTCCCGGTGATAATGTTCTTGTTGTTGATGATCTTATCGCAACCGGCGGAACAATAAAGGCTGCCTGCGAACTTCTTGAATCTGCCGGAGCTTCCGTTGAAGAGATTTTTGCGGTAATCGGCCTCCCTTTTCTTGACTATAACAGTAAACTTGCCAGATACCGCATCAGTACTTTCATTAATTATGAAAGCGAATAAACAGCGCCTCTTAAGCAGGTGCAGATGAAACTGTACTGCAAAAAATTCAGAGCAGATATTGACATAAAACTGATATTTGGATATTTTAAGAACGAAATTTATTGCCCGATAGTGTAACGGTAACACTCATGATTCTGGATCATGTTTTGGGGGTTCAAATCCTCCTCGGGCAGAAGAATCTGGTAGGGCCCCTTCGTCTATCGGTTAGGACAGGAGATTCTCATTCTTCAAAGAGGGGTTCGATTCCCCTAGGGGCTATTAAAAACCTGTTCAGTAATTGCTTATTGAACAGGTTTTTTTATAATCCCCGGGGTTAACAGCTGTTTTAAGTACTGACCCGGTACATCACTGCTTAATTTTCATCCAGGACATATGTGTTGTAATAATAATCAATACTGTCAATCAGCGCTTCCCAGGATGCTTCAACAATATTTTCTGAAACCCCTACAGTATCCCATTCAATCTTATGGTCGGTTGTAGTAATAAATACCCTTACCTTGGCGGCAGACGCTGATTCAGGGTTGAGTATCCTCACTTTGTAGTCAATCAGGCTGATCTTTTTGAGAAAAGGGTAGTGCGGTGTCAGGGCATCCCTTAAAGCCTTGTCAAGCGTATCGACAGGGCCGACGCTTACGGCAGCTCCAAGAACATTTTTTCCCATTGACTGCATAAAAATCCTGCCGACAGTCTTGCTCGGAGTATCACCAGTTTTGTACGATTCAAGGTGATAATTATTCAGTTCGATAATTGGTTCGTATTTTTTTATGGTTTTTCTTATCAGAATATCAAATGAAGCTTCCGCAGCCTCATATTCATAACCCTCTTCCTCTTTTCCCTTGAGAACATCTATAAGGTTCTGTACTTCAGTGCTTCCTTTGTCAAATTCTCCGTATTTTGCCAGTTTATTTACGATAGTGGATTTGCCTGAAAGTTCAGAAAGAAGTATTTTTCTTGAATTGCCGACAAGCTTGCTGTCAATATGCTCCATCAGGTCAGGGGCCTTGTTGATAACGTCTGCATGCTGGCCCGCTTTGTGGCTGAATGCAGCTTCCCCTACATAGGGCTGCCGTTTTTCAGGTATGATATTTCCTATTTCATAAACATATCTCGAAAGGGATGTTATCCTGCTGATTTCCGATGAGATACTGGCGTCATAATCAGTCTTGAGGCAGATGTTGGGCGCAATTGCGCAAAGGTTGGCGTTGCCGCATCTCTCTCCCCAGCCGTTTATTGTTCCCTGTATCTGGATTGCGCCGTAATCGAGTGCTAAAATCGAATTGGCTACAGCTGTTCCGCAGTCGTTGTGAAAATGGACTCCAAGAGGCGCAAGCTTGTCAGTTGGGAGCTCCTTTAGTATTTTTATCACTTCGGAGGGGAGAACCCCGCCGTTTGTATCGCACAGGACAAGGGTTTTAGCCCCCGCGTCAGAGGCAGTCTGGAGAACTTTAATTGCGTATTCACTGTCATCCTTGAATCCGTCAAAAAAGTGTTCCAGGTCAAAAAGAACTGTTCTTCCCTGTTTTTTAAGATATGCGATTGAGTCATGAATCATCTCAAGATTTTCCTCAGGCGATGTTCCGAGAACTCTTTCAACATGCCCTTTCCAGGTTTTTCCCACGATCATAATATGTTCAACCTCAGCCTGAAGCAGCGCATTTAAATGATTATCTTTATCTGCCGCAATTCCCGGTTTTTTGGTTGAGCCGAAAGCGACAATTTTTGCGTGGGACAATTTCTCTTTATTCATATGAGTGAAAAAAGATGCCTCTTTTTTATTGGCAAGCGGAAACCCTCCTTCTATATAATCGAATTTCATCTCATCAAGTTTATGGGCAATCTTTATCTTGTCTGTAAGCGTAAAGTTTATTTCAATACCCTGCATCCCGTCGCGCAGCGTTGTGTCATATAGTTCAATTTTTTTCATTATTCATTTCCTTTGATAGCAGTATTTTATTAAGAGCGCTTACGTATGCGATTGCGCTTGCTTCCAGAATATCTGTAGAGGAACCCCTTCCTTTTGAATCAACTCCGTCCACAGAAATTGAAACCTGTACTTCTCCCATTGCCTGTTTTCCGGGAGTAACTGCGTGTACCTTATATTCGTTAAGCACGGCATTGACCCCGATAGCCCTTTCAATTGCCCTGAAAATAGCATCTACCGGGCCGTCACCTGTCGCAGCTTCTTCAAGGACAGTTTCATTATGTCTTATCTTAATGGTCGCAGTTGGAACAGAAGTATTGCCTGATAATATATTAAAATATTCAAGTTTGTAGGATGATGAGGACATACCAAGCTCATCAATTATAATTGTAATGAGGTCTTCGTCATAAACCTCTTTTTTCCTGTCAGCAATATAGAGAAATTTATCAAATATTCTTTTTGACTCTTCTTCAGATATGACAAACCCGAGTTCTCCGATCCTTTTTTTGAATCCGTGGAACCCGGAATGCCTTCCAAGCACTATATCGCTGCTGCCCCTGCCGATTGAGGAGGGAGTCATTATTTCATAGGTTTCCCTGTGTTTTAACAGTCCGTCCTGGTGGATTCCTGATTCATGGGCAAAAGCATTGTCGCCTACAACCGGTTTGTTCCTTGATATTTCAAGCCCTGTAATGTTTGATATAAGTCTTGATGAATTATAAATCTGGTTCGTTTTAATGTTCGTAGTATATTTAAGCAGGTCTTTTCTTACTGACAAAGCCATGATTAATTCTTCAAGAGCTGCGTTGCCGGCCCTTTCTCCAATCCCGTTAATAGTCACCTCTGCCTGCCTGGCACCGGCCTCAATGGCGGCAAGTGTATTTGCAACCGCAAGTCCAAGATCGTTATGGCAATGTACAGAAATTATTGCCTTGTCGATATTAGGTACATTGTTTTTTATAGCGGTTATTATATTACTCATTTCCTGCGGGATTGTGTATCCTACTGTATCCGGTATATTGATAATTGTCGCGCCGGCCTCTATTACTTTTTCCAATATTGAATATAAAAACGGCAGGTCGCTTCTGGTGGCGTCCTCAGGTGAAAACTCCACTTCCGCGGCTTTGTTCTTGGCATATTTTACCGCTTTTACTGCCATTCCGATTATTTCTTCAGGCGGTTTGTTGAATTTATATTTCATATGTATCGGGGATGTCGCGATAAAGGTATGGATTCTTGAATGCTGTGCTTTTGCTACTGCTTCTGCCGCAATATCTATATCCTTTTCAACCGCTCTTGCGAGTGCAGTTATAACAGGTCCCTTGACATTTTCTGAAATCATTTTGCATGCCTGAAACTGCTGGGGAGAGGAAACAGGGAAACCGGTTTCAATAGCGTCAACTCCCATCCTCGCTATCTGTACAGCAACCTCATATTTTTGTTCCACAGTCATTGATGCGCCGGGGGATTGTTCTCCGTCCCTGAGTGTCGTATCAAAAATAAATATACGCTCCATTAAAAACTCCTTTTAAAATTTCAACTTAAAAAAATATGCTTAACAATTCAATCAAAAAATCCGGTCGACAAATTAATTGAATAAAAAAAAAGCCGTCCAACCCTTGCGGGAAGGACGGCGTGAAAGCCGTTACAAAACAACAGTTTATCCTTCCTGCATACCATTCCCTGTTAGTAGAATGATGTTAATGAGTAGGATAATAATAGAAATAATGGTTTTCTGCCTGTAAATAATATTCATTGTGCATATAATTAACCGGCATATAAAAAATGTCAAGACTTTTTTTATATTTTAGCTGATGTGCGGTTCTTTTTTTATTTATTGCTTGACCATGTTAATTTTATAACTGAAAATATTAATTATGGGTGTATTAAAAGGGTTCGAACAGCTGGCCCATGAACTTCCTGAAGATGAACGCAATGAGCTGCTGAATGAACTTAAAGACGAACTCCGCGCTTATTCCAATACCAGGAATCCTGATGCTGCAGATAAAATTTCTGCAGCTGAACTTCCCCCGGCAGAAAATGAAGAGGGATCAATCAAGGACCCGAAATATCTGGAGAAGATCTACAGAAAAATACCGCTTGTCGATAAAATAATGGTAGTTTTCAGAAAACTGTTCACAGGTAAAAGTATTGAACAGATTGTTGAAGATTATATTCTTAAAAAACTTGGAAAGGAAATTGAATCCTCATTCCCGGGCCTGATTGACGCAAAGAACAGCAGGCTTAAAGAACGTTTTTACAGTGAAATATCCATATTTGCCGGGAGTATTGATGTTTTTTCCCAGCCCGTAAACTATATAAACAAGGCTGGGCCTGCGTTATTTTACCGCTATGCAGCAGCCAGGGAAATGTCAGGGTTTGAAGAACATCTTAAACAGAATACAAACCCCGATTCAATTTATGCTTCCGGAAGTATAAAAAATTATGAGGATTTAAAGCTCGAAATCAACGTTAAATATAATGAAATCATGGATTCTGTTGATGCTGATGAAAAAAAGAACATGTACGGACTCGCGCGTTCACTTTTTTATATAACCCAGCTGGTCTTGTATCCCTATGAATTACTTAAAAAAAAATTTGTTATTGATGCAAGCGGCTACAGGTCCTGTCAGTTCGCAGGCGCAAGAAAACTCTTGGGACAGCTTGACACTATTATAACAAGTATGACATCGGAAATAAATGATTATCAATTATTCTGCGATTATCTTTTTGATTTTTATTTAACAGGCAATGAAACAGTAACAGATTCATCCGGTACAGACGAATATCCTGCAAAAGCAAAAAAAAAGGCAATGGAGGCTGTGTCTCAAATTTATTCACTTAAAAAAACAATTCCTTTTAAAAAAATACTTAAACTGATTTATAAAAATACTGACTATAAACCGGGAAGTATATCCGGAGGTGAAGAGTGGTTTGCCATATATAAGCAGCTCCTTAAGGATGAACTTGATGAAATAACTGAAAATTTCATATTCAGACAGAAGAAAAAGAGTGTTGTCGCAAAACTGAAAGCATTTATTCCGGATATGCCTGTGACTGAAAAGTATTATTTTATATTCAGACTCGGCAGCAAAGCTTTTCCTCTTAAAAAATGCAATCTCCTGTACTATTTGTATATTTTCTATCAAAAGTATTACACGAAGATTATAGAAAAAACAGCATCGGTAATCATGCTTGACGGCAATTTTTACAAGGACTCAAATAAAAAAGAACTTAGTGAAGCCTTTAACCATATCAATTCTTTTAGTGAAGCATATCAGGAATATGTTTCAAAAATCGGGATAGATAATCAATCAGACAATGAAGCATTTGCTTATACTCAGGAGAAACATTCTATAGGCGGAAAGAAAACGAAGAAAGAAAATATGGCAAGAGTATTGTCAAAAGAGGGGTACAGGCTTTATAAAAGCTATTATGATGCTTTTATCTCAATCAAGAATATCCTGGGCGGTGTTGCGACAGGTAATGCTTCCGGTAAATATGATACACTCTCCAATCTTTCCGTAGTCTGCGAGGAAAAAACAAGTATGTCTGTAATTGCTATTGATAAAATGTACCGGCAGCTGTCAGAAATACTCAATATCTTCAAGGAATACGATGAGCTTGAAATTGATGAATATGAATGATTACAGCAATCTGCTGTATTCCATGGAATTCCCAGGGACAGCTGTACCGGGCGCTTTTCTGACAAAATCTTCCGCAGGCGATATGGGAAGAAACAGTCTGCCCCCAAATAATAACCGCCTTGAAATCATGAATCTGCTCGGAATAAAGGATATTGTAACACTCCATCAGAATCATACACGGACTGTTTTTACTGCTGATGAAATTGCCGGCCTGACAAGTGTCACTGGTGACGGGCTTATCACAGCGGGGCGGGAAACCCTTGCTGTAACAGTTGCTGACTGCCTTCCCATTTTCCTTTTTGACGGGGTGAAAAAGGTATACGGCATTGTCCATTCAGGCTGGAAAGGGACAGGTATTGCTGTAAAAGCCTTAAGGAAAATGGGAAAAGAGTATGGCTCCAGGGCTTCAGATATCAGCGTTATTATCGGCCCCTCAATAGGAAAATGCTGCTATGAGGTTGACAGGGAGAGGGCGGAAACCTTTGCTTCTGAATGGGGCAGCGATTCTGTTGTCCGAACCGGATCACATTTTTTTCTTGATCTTCAGAAAGCCAATCTGAAAGCGCTAACCGCGGAAGGGATCAAGGCTATCGAAATAGCAGATGCATGTACCTGCTGCGGCAGCGGTTTTTACTCATACAGAAGGGACGGGGCCAAAGAGTTCTCTCTTATGCTTGCACTAATCGGCTATTTTGGATAATTTATTCTCATGAAAGATATTAAAGTGCAGCTCCAGAAAAAAGTTTATAAAGCTTTAAACAAGATCGCAGGAGATAATGAAATACTCTCCGAAAATGTGATAGTTGAAAATCCTCCAAAGCCGGAACTCGGCGATATAGCATTTCCCATGTTCCCCTACGCGAAGGTATTAAAAAAATCGCCTGCTTCAATTGCAGTCCTGATTTCTGACATACTTTCATCTGATGACAATGTTAATACGTACAAACCTGAAGGCCCTTATGTCAATATCAGACTCGGGAGGGAGAATATAACAAAACAGACATTTTCTGATGTCGAAGAGAAAAAAGGGAGCTACGGATTCAATACTTCAAGGCAGAATGAAAAGATAATGGTTGAGTTTTCCTGCCCGAATACCAATAAACCTCTGCATCTTGGACATCTGAGAAATGACTCGATTGGTGAAAGTATTTCAAAAATACTCGCATTTAACGGAGCTGTAGTGTCAAAGGTCAACCTTATAAACGACAGGGGAGTCCATATCTGTAAATCAATGCTTGCCTACAGGGAATTCGGGGGAGGAACTACACCTGAATCTGAAAAAATCAAAAGTGATCACTTTGTCGGAAAATACTATGTAGAGTTTGACAAGTGGCTTAAAAAAAATCCTGAAGCCGATAAAATGGCCCGTGATATGCTGCTTGCCTGGGAAAAAGGTGACCCTGAAGTAAGAGAACTCTGGACTAAAATGAATAAATGGACTGTTGACGGTATTGAAGAAACATACAGAAAGACAGGGGTCTCTTTTGACAGGATATATTATGAAAGTCAGACATATACGGCAGGCAGGGATGAAATTCTTAAAGGGCTTGAAAAAGGGGTCTTCTACAAAGATGAGAATAATACTGTTTGGGTTGATCTTTCTGATATCAATCTGGACAAGAAAGTCCTTTTAAGGGGAGACGGAACATCGCTTTACCTTACCCAGGATATCGGGACTGCCATTGCCCGCCATAATGACTGGCCGTTTAATACACTGATTTATGTAGTTGCATCAGAGCAGCAGTACCATTTTAAAGTCCTTTTCCATATACTCGGGAAACTCGGCTATGAATGGGCTGATAAGCTTTATCATCTTTCCTACGGAATGGTTAATCTTCCTGAAGGGAGAATGAAATCAAGGGAAGGTACGGTCGTGGATGCCGATGATTTAATAGCGGAATTAACCGAGCTTGCGGCCGCCGAAATAAAAAACAAGGAGCGGGAAGAACAGGTGGGTAATATCGATACTACTTCGGAGAAGATTGCGCTTGGGGCATTGAATTATTTTCTCCTTTCCGCGGCGCCGACAAAGGATATGATATTCAACCCGGCCGAATCACTCTCTTTCAACGGCAACACAGGCCCTTATCTGCAATATATGGGAGCAAGAATAAGCAGCATACTCCGAAAATACGGAAATACGGAAGGGCTGAAAAATGCGGATTTGAGCCTTCTGAGCCTTGATGATGAATGGGAAATCATAAAACTTATCCATATTTTCCCTGAGATCGTAGAAGAGGCAGGACAGGAACTTAACCCATCCCTGCTTGCCTCCTATATTTATGATCTGGCAAAAAAATTCAGCAAATATTATCATGATTATCCGGTGCTTAATAACGGGAATAAATCACTGGTAGCGGCAAGGGCAGCGCTTTGCAGCGCTGTAAGGCAGGTTTTCGAGAACTGTTTCAGCCTTATCGGCATACCTTATCTTGATGCCATGTGATAATTTAAAAATCTGCTCCTATTGACCAGTCCTGATTATTATGATATATCAGTATACTGAAATTCAGTATATGGTGGGAAAAAAATGTACGCACTGGTAGAAATCAAAGGTAAGCAGTATAAAGCAGAAAAAGGTTCTGTTTTAAGAATCGACAGAGTAGAGCTGGAAAAGGGAAATGAACTGGAATTTGACAAGGTATTGATGCTTAGAGGCGATAAGGATGATATAAAAATTGGAATGCCTTATCTTGCAGGCGTTAAAGTTCAGGCAGTAGTTGAAGATCAGATCAGGGATAAAAAAGTAGTTGTATTTAAATACAAGAAAAGAAAAAACTACAGAAGAACAAAAGGGCACAAACAGCCCTATACAATGATTAAAGTCAGCGAAATTACAGGTGCCTGAGGAGGCATAATTATCCTTGAAATAACAGTATGTCTTGACGGCAGCAGGATATTAAAATCTGTAAATGCTTCCGGGCATGCGGGAGAAGCTGTTTCAGGTAATAACATTACCTGCGCCGCAGCTACAGTGCTCCTGAGAACAGCATACAGAACTTTATTGCTGCCAGACTTTGAGACAGATACTGTTATTTCTGCCCCCGGCGAAGGGCAGTTATATTTTGAAATTGAAAAATACAGCAGTAATCAGATAGACCGGCTTAGAGGAATTACTGATTATCTGATCACAGGATTGAAAGATCTTGCGGCTGAATATCCTGAAGAGATTAAATTGCAGGAAAAATCAGCAGATGAAAAACCTGAAAAATCAAGGAGTCGATAATGGCACATAAAAAAGGCGGCGGAAGCTCAAAAAACGGAAGAGATTCCAATTCACAAAGACTGGGAATTAAAAGGTCAGGTGGAGAGGTTGTTAAAGCCGGAACTATTATAGTCAGACAGCGCGGAACAAAATATCATCCCGGGATTAATGTCGGTCTCGGAACAGATTATACAATATTTGCGAAAGAAGACGGCAAGATTGTATTCAGTGACAAAAAAGGCAAAAAGGTAATTTCTGTAGAAACCCTTTAGCAGGAGATTTGTGCGCGGTTTTATTGATGAAACAATTATAGAGGTCAGGTCCGGAAACGGAGGACCTGGTCATGTATCTTTTAGAAGGGAAAAATATGTACCTAGAGGCGGTCCCGACGGCGGAGACGGCGGAAAAGGGGGAAATGTTGTTTTCAGGGTAAAGAATAACCTTAAAACACTGTCCGGCCTCAGGTACAAACGTTTTTTTAATGCTGAAAACGGCAAACGCGGGGCTGCCAATAAAAAGCATGGCCGTGATGGCCTGGATGCTCTAATTGAAGTCCCGCCCGGAACAATTATAAAAAATCCTGACACTGATGAACTTATTAAAGATCTCACAGAACTCTCCCATGAAGAAGAATGGGTTTTTCTTAAAGGCGGCAAGGGAGGCCTTGGAAATTCCAATTTTGCAACTTCAAGAAAACAGACTCCCCATTATGCACAGCCTGGTCTACCCGGAGTGGAGAGAAAAATAAAAGTAGAGCTTAATATTATAGCGGATATTGGTTTTGTCGGTTACCCGAATGCCGGTAAATCAAGCCTGCTCGAACGCCTTACAAATGCCCATCCCAGGATAGCAAGCTATGCTTTTACTACAAAAATACCAAACCTCGGAGTTTACAGGCTTGGAGAACAGGACCTTATTCTGGCGGATATTCCAGGAATTATTGAAGGTGCTTCAGGCGGCGCCGGATTGGGCTTGAGATTCTTAAAGCATATCAGCAGGACAAGAGGCCTTTTGTTTCTGATTGATCTGACAGATGAGGATTATCTTGACAGTTTTCCTATCCTGCTGAATGAGCTTAAGACATTTTCCAGTGAACTGGCCTCAAGAAAAAGAGTCATACTCGGCACAAAAATGGATGTTGAAGGGACAGAGGAAGCGCTTAAAAAGCTTGCTGAAAAATACAAAGATGAAGAGGTTGTCGGAATATCTGTATTTTCAGGAAAGGGAATTGACGGGTTTAACAAATTGTTCTATTCCATGTTAAGCGGAATTGAGGAAAATGAAAAATCGGCTGATATTACTAAATCCGGCGGCCTGGATATTGAAGAAAAAAGCTCATCATGAAACTGATTGTCTTTGGCGGAAGTTTTAATCCCCTCCACACTGGCCACCTTTTTATTGCGGAAGAAACCCGGAATGAACTCGGCTATGATAAAGTTCTGTTTGTCCCCTCCAATATTTCATCCCACAAGGATGATTTTACAGGATTAAGTCCGCAAATACGTCTTGAAATGCTGCAAGAGGGTTTAAAGAATTATGATTATTTCATGATTGATACCTGTGATATAGACCGGGGCGGGATATCCTGGTCTATTGATACAATCGAGCATGTTTACCGGAATTATTCTTTCTCGGGAAAACCTGGATTTATTATTGGGGATGATCTTCTGGAAGGGTTTAAAAGCTGGAGAAATGTTGAAAAGCTGAGAAGTCTTATTGACCTTGTCGTGGTAAAAAGGAATTCCATTCATAAAATAGAATCAGACCTGCCTGATTACTATATTGACAACTCAATACTTCCCGTATCGTCAACAGAAATAAGAAACAGGGTTAAGCTGGGGAAGACAATCAGGCATCTTGTACCAGAAGCTGTACGATTAAAGATATTGCAGAATGGTTATTACAGATAGTTTATTGAATCAGATCGACAGTTATCTAAAGGAAAACCTTTCTGAAAAGCGGTACAGGCATTCTGTATCTACTGCTGTTACGGCAGAACAGCTGTGCCGTATATTTTCTATTGACAGCAGAAAAGGATACCTTGCCGGTCTGCTTCATGATATAGCGCGCGAGCTTGATATTGAACAACTGACAAGCCTGTCGCTTAAAGACGGTGGCGCTATAAGGGATTCAGAAAAAAAACACCCTGTTCTGCTTCACGGCCGTGCAGGCGCGGAAATGGTTAAAGAGCTTTTTAAAATAACTGATGCGGAAATCCTTGATGCTGTAAGTCATCATACAACCGGAAATAAAGGAATGAGCAGCCTGGCAAAGGTGATTTTCATTGCTGACTATATTGAACCATACCGGGCCCATATTACACAGGAATATTTAAGCAGTCTTAAAGGTAAATCACTGGACAGCATGCTGAAAATTGTTTTAAATTCGATTCTTGAATATATAAGGGAAGAATCGCTTATGGTTTCTGAAATATCCCTTGAATTGCTGAAGGAGCTTGAAAATGAGAGGAAAGAATAAAATACTGAACCGTAATACATTTTTTCTTACTCTTATCCTGCTTGTCTTTATTGTTACCGGGTTTTTTGTCTACAGACAGCTGAAATCAGACGATTTTATGCTTAAACTTGAAAAAAATGAATATATCGCGGTAAGCTTTAATGTCCAGAGGGATCAGAAACTGATGTTTTCGGAATTAATTATATTTAGTCCGAAAACACATAAAGCCGCAATCTTCAATATTCCCGGAAATTACGGCTCCATAATAGAATCGCTTTCAAGGATCGAAAGGCTGGATATCCTGTTTGATTTTAAAAAACCTGACAGGATGATTAAAAAAATTGAAAATATAACTGATATTAAAATTGATTATTTTGTAAATATTGATTCGGAAAACCTGGTCAAGGCTGTTGACATGCTGTCAGGTCTTGAAATGTTTATAGCAAATCCTGTCGAGATTATTAATGATAAAGAGATTGTCATGCTCCCTTCCGGAAGCAGCAATCTTGATGGAGAAAAAATACTTACCTTTCTTTATGCGGAAACACTTGATGAAAATGATCCTGACCTTATTGGCCGATGGCATAAATTTGTACAGGGATTCCTCAAAAAAACAGGGGAAAAATCAGATTACCTGTCAGACAAGGAAATATTCGGAAAATATTTTTCCTGGTTTACGACAGATATGAACAGGGAATCATTCAAGACATTTATCCGTCAGATTAAAATGCTTGACAGTGAAAGGATGATTCTTCAGAGAATACTTGGAGACAGAAAAAAGATAGATGACCAGGTACTCCTTTTTCCGTATTATAACGGAAATCTTTTGAGGGAGACAATCAAACAGACTCTGTCATCAATATCGAGCGAAGATATAATCAGCGATGAAGAGCTTAATGTCGTTGTAGAAATACTAAACGGAACAAATATCCCGGGCATGGCGGGAAGAACTGCGCATTTTTTTACCAATCTTGGATATGATGTAATATCCACTAAAAATGCGGACAGGAATGATTACGAAAAAACCGTTGTAATTGCAAACGGGGCAAACCCTGCTGCGGCACAGAAAGCAGCAAATATTATCCGCTGCAACAATATAGAATCAGGTAATGAAAGAATTGAAATAACAACTGATAATGAAAATAATTATAACCCGGGAAGTAAAATTGATGTAACTATCATCCTGGGGAAGGATTTTGATGGAAGATACTGCAAATAGAAAAGAAAAAGTGCTGAAAATCGCTAAATTTATTGATGAACTAAATGCACAGGATACGACTGTTCTTGACCTCACTAACCATGACAGCAGCTGGACAGATTTTTTTATTATTACAACTGTAAACAGCGCTGTTCAGATGAAAGGTATTTATAAAAAATTACAGGCTGAGCTTGAAGCCCGGAAAATTGATCCGCTGTGGCGGCATAAAAGAATAGATAACGATAAATGGGTTTTAATAGATTGTGAATATTTTGTCATTCACCTTATGGACCGGGAAAGCAGGGATTTTTATGAACTTGAAAAACTCTGGTTTAACAGTGAAATGATTTATCAATCATCAAAATCATCATAACCCAGGGAATCGTCAGGCTCAAAATCATCATACTCTTCCTCAAGAATGTCATCAGAATACCCGGAATCCTCATCTTCTGACAGCAGATCGTTTATATCTTCATCATCATCTTCATCAGGGAATTCTTCATCAAAGTCTTCAAAATCACCTGAAAAATCATCAAAATCGTTTGTAAAACTGTCAAAATTATCATCAAAACTGCTTCCGCTGTCATCAGTGTCATCATAAGAATCATCCGGCTCATCCAGTGAATCGTATACATCATCAAGTTCATCTACCGGAGAAGCCTTTAAATCTTCTTTAAATATCATGATTACCTTCTTAATTATTATATAATTAAAATAAATCCTTGAATCATATAATGTCAATAAAAAGGGCATCATATTTTTAATGATAAATACTTATCTGTACTATTACTTTTTAGATGAATAGAAAATATTAATTGAAATTTCAGAATATTGGTCTATAATAAAGTTTATGCTGAATGGCATGTCATTTTGAAATGAGCAGAGAGTTTAAATGCCAGAAATATTAGATATTGCTTCTTATGCGAAAATAAACCTGCACCTGGATGTTGGGAACAGGAGAAATGACGGGTTTCATAATATTAATTCAATATTTCAGGCAATTTCATTACATGATTCTATCGATATGGTTATAACTGAAAAGACAGACAAGACAGAATCCATAGATAATCTTATAGAGATAAACGGGAAATTTACCTGCCCTAAAGACAAAAACCTTATATACAGGGCCGCATCCTCTTTTATGCTGGAAACGGGACTCCGTTTCCACGTGAAGTTTAATGTTGAAAAAGTTATTCCTGAAGGCGCAGGTCTCGGCGGTGGTTCAAGCAATGCTGCCGCTGTACTGAAAAATCTATATTCACAGTTCCCCGTAGCAGCTGCCAGCAGCAGAAACATAACCTCGGCAGCAGCTTCATTAGGCAGCGATGTCCCGTTTTTTCTTGATAATAATACCGCGCTTGTATCAGGACGCGGAGAAACTATAAACCCTGTAGATATTAAGGTCCCTGCGTATAAAATACTGCTTGTTTATCCGGGGTTTAAAGTAAATACAGCACAGGCTTACAGCTGGATAGACAGTGAAAGAAGCGGTAAAGAATATAAGATCAGTGAAGTTGACCTGTCTGTGCTAAGCAGGAACCCCTCAGAATGGAAATTTTTCAACTCTTTCAGGAATCCGCTTGTAGAAAGGTATGATATTTATAAGAGAATATTCTCTGTCTATAAAAACTATGGATCAGATTATTTTAATATTACAGGCAGCGGTTCGGCTGTATTTGGAATATTTTCTGATATTAAAAAACTGGAACCGGCTTATAATGAATTAAGTGAATTATGTCCTGATATATGGATAACAGATATGCATACAGGTTAGCCCTGACGGAATAACTTGATTTTGAGCCATGAACTTTAGGAGGGTTTTTATGGAAATTACTGACATCAGAATACGAAAAGTGGAAGCTGGAGGAAAGTTAAAAGCTTATGTAACTGTAACTTTTGACAATTGCTTTGTTGTTCATAACCTTAAAGTTATAGACGGAAAGGGCGGAACATTTATAGCTATGCCAAGCCGAAAAACAAAAACCGGAGAGTATAAGGATGTTGCTCACCCAATTCTTCCTGATTTCCGGTCCCAGCTGCAGGACAAAATACTTGAGGAATTCAATAAACAGGAGACCTAATTTTTTTCCTGAAGCTACAATGATCTGTAAAAAAAGGAATAATATAACACCGCACTATAGAAAAAAAATAAACAATAATGTAGTATGACGGGGGATTGATTGGGACGTCGGCAAGTGGTAAGCCAACGGTTTTTGGTTCCGTCAAGCGCAGGTTCGAATCCTGCCGTCCCAGAAAATTAATACAGGTAAATATCCTGGAATAAGCAAGATTTTAAATATGCGTAAGGAGAATCTGATGGAAGTTAATACTCTGGAGGTAAAAACCAGAACAGCTCTAAAAAAATCTGCGAGCAAACAAGCAAGAAAAGCGGGGAATATACCGGCAGTTGTATATGGTCACGGCAGCCCCAGACATATTGTAGTCAGCGAACGGGAATTTGAAAAAAAATTCCACTCAGTATCTGAAAATACAATTATTTCACTTATAGAAGCTGAAAAAAAGATTTGTGATGTCCTTATCAAGGATTATCAGGAAGATCTTAGAACTCAATCAATAAAACACATTGATTTTTTCGAAGTTGAAAGCGGTAAATTATTGAAAACCCGTGTACCTGTTATTATAACCGGTAATTCAATCGGTGTTAAAGCCGGCGGCCTCATGGAACAGCTTGTTCATGACATTGATGTGGAATGTCTTCCTGTAAATATCCCTGAGAAAATTATTATTAATATCGATTCGCTTGATATCGGTAAGTCAATTCACTTGAAGGATATTGAAAAAATTGACAATGTAAGATTTACCGGTATGGAAGATACTGTAATTGTACATATTGTCCATGCAAAAGCAGTGGTTGAAGCAGCACCGGTAGAAGCAGAAGTAGAAGGTGCACCAGCGGCAGAAGATACAGCAAAGGAAGAATAAACTGCGGATAGCTGTAATTGGACTTGGTAATCCAGGTCCTGAATATGTCTCTACAAGGCATAATGCGGGGTTTTTGACAGTTGATTTATTAAGTCAAAAACTTGATATCAAACTGAAAAGAAGCTTTTTTTCAAATTATTATTCAGGTAAAGGGGTTTATATGGGAGAAGAAATCTCCCTTATAAAACCCCTTACTTATATGAACAGGTCAGGATTGATTATTAAATCAATAACAGGCCGCAAAAAGATACCGATGTCTCATATTATTGTGGTGTGTGATAACATGGATCTTCTGCCCGGGGTTGTAAGATTAAAAAGGGGCGGAGGAGATGCCGGGCATAACGGGCTTAAGTCTATTATCAGTCATTCCGGATCAGGGGAATTCAACCGGTTTTATATTGGTATAGGCAGACCTTCAAATAAGGAAGAAGTAAAGGATTATGTACTTGGTGTTCCCGGTAAAAATGAATACCCTGATTTTATGAAAGGAATTAATCTTGCCGCGGATTTTATTTTAAAAATTCTAAGTTCATCCCCTGAACAGGTTATGAATGAAGTCAACAGAATCAAAAACAGATAAAATAGTTAACAAAGCTGACAGTCTGCTGTCCTGTTATTTATCAAATAACAGATCAGACAGCATTCTTACGGCATATTCCGCCGGTCCTGACTCGACTGTTCTGCTTGATGTTCTTTTCCGGCTCAAAGAGAAATACGGGTTTAAGCTGGCGGCTGCCTACTATAATCACCGTCTGCGGGAAGAAAATGAAATTGCTGATGAAATTGAGACTGCATCCGCTTACTGCAGCTTAAGGGGTATTGAGCTTTATCTGGGTGAAGATTCAGAAGGTTTTATAGATAAAAAATCACCGGATTCCGGGATAGAAGCTGCGGCAAGAACTGCAAGATACGCATATTTGAACAAAATAGCTGATGATGAGCAGTTTAACTATATTGCCACTGCACATACCCTGGATGACAATATCGAGACAATAGTCATGAGATTTTTTTCCGGAAGCGGTCCTGAGGGGCTGAAAGGAATTGCAGAAAACTCAGGGAAATTGCTAAGGCCTCTTCTGGGGGTTAAAAAGGAAGAAATCATGGAATATCTTGAAGAAAACAAAATCAGATATTCAGTTGATTCTACAAATAAAAAAAATGAATATCTCCGGAACAGGGTGAGAAATAATCTTATCCCGTCAATAAAAAGTGTTTTTCCAGGATTTGAAAACTCTCTTATAGACCTTTCCGGGAAAATGGCATTAGCTGACGGCTTTATTGCAGACGAGACTTATAAAAGAATAACATGGAAAAAAAAGGGTGATTGCCTCGAAACTGATTTCAGTAATTTCATAAGTCATCCGCCGTACATAAGAATCAGGGCTTTGTATAATGCATTTAACATAACAGATGACAGCGACAGGAGACTATCCTATAAATTTCTGAAACCTGTTACCAGGGATAATATCGATTTAAAGAGCCCTGTGATACTTGACGGCCGTTCCTGCAGGCTTGAAAAACTTGGTAACTCCCTTTTTTGGAAAACTGATATTGTAATTCGAAATAAAAATAGTTATCTTTTAACTATCAAAACAGGCGGGGAATATAAACTGCCTGTAAGTTATTCAGGGGAAAGTATTTATATTTCAGCAAATATTGTTAACAGGTCTCAATGCGGAAAAAATGATATCTGGTTGCCGGTAAATAAAGTATCTGGTAGTATTCAGATAAGAAGCAGAAAGCCTGGGGATTGCATAATTACTTCCAATGGAAGCAAAAAAATTAAAAAACTGTTCCAGGAAACAGGAATTGACAGAGATATCAGGGATTCAATACCTGTTATCTGCGATAACAGCGGTATTTTAGCAGTTTGGGGATCTGTTTTTAATAATAAAAACAGGATTGCCGGCAGAATTAAAGATTCCGCCAGCAATGAAAATACAGATGTGATATTATTTAAATCAAGGCAGGGGTAGATGGCAGACAATAATATAGACAACAGGGAAAACAAGGAAGAAAAAAACAACAATAATCCCAAAAAAAACAATTCAGGAAACAACGGTCCGATTAAATATAATTTCGGAAATAACAGATTTGCCCTGTTTTTTCTCGTGACCCTTATAGGTCTTTTTCTTGTAATGTTTGTTTTTAATGATACAGGAGCGATTAAGGAAATATCATATACAACCTTTATGGGTTATGTAGAGGAAAACAGTATTGAAAGCCTTAAAATATATGATAACCAGGAAATCCAGGGAAATATAATTGGTGTAAACGGAAAACTGGTACCTTTTAAAACCCGTATCCCTTACTATGATGACAACCTCCTTGTTGTACTTAAGGATAAAGGGATAAAAGTCACTGGAGCGGTAAAAAACGTATCAACATACAGGCTCCTTATTGATCTTATACCATGGGTTATAGGGTTCGGATTTATCTGGTTCATGTTCCGCCAGATGCAGGGCGGAGGAAATAAAGCACTGAGCTTTGGAAAAAGCCGTGCCAAAAGATACATGGACAGCGACAAGAAATTCACCTTTGCCGATGTCGCAGGACAGAAAGAGGCCAAGTTTGAGCTGGAAGAAGTAGTTGATTTTCTTAAAAATCCCGGAAAATTCACAAAAATCGGGGCAAAGATACCGAAAGGTGTCCTGCTTGTCGGTATGCCCGGAACAGGAAAAACCCTTATGGCAAAGGCAATTGCGGGTGAAGCCGGTGTGCCTTATTTCCATATGTCAGGTTCTGACTTTGTTGAAATGTTTGTCGGAGTCGGAGCAAGCAGGGTAAGAGACCTTTTTGAACAGGGGAGAAAGAATGCACCCTGTATACTTTTTATAGACGAGCTTGACGCTGTAGGGAGAACCAGAGGTGCAGGATACGGCGGCGGGCATGATGAGAGGGAACAGACCCTGAATCAGATGCTTGTAGAAATGGACGGTTTTGACACCAAAGACGGAGTTATTATTCTGGCCGCGACAAACAGGCCGGATGTTCTTGATCCCGCACTGCTGCGGCCCGGAAGGTTTGACAGGCAGGTCGTTGTTGACATGCCAGATATCAGCGAACGCGAAGAAATACTTAAGATACATGCCAGGAAAATACCTGTTGCTCCTGATGTAGATCTTAAAAGAATTGCAAGGGCAACTCCCGGAACATCAGGGGCTGATATTGCAAACCTTGTAAATGAAGCAGCGCTTTTCGCCGCAAGGAAAGACAAGAAATTTGTAACAATGCTTGATTTTGAAGAGGCAAGGGACAAGGCGCTTCTTGGTGTTGCCAGAAAATCAAGGGTTATTTCCCCGGAAGAAAAAGCCGCAACCGCATATCACGAAGCTGGGCATGCCCTTCTTCATTATTTTCTTGAAAACGCGGACCCTCTTCATAAGGTTACTGTTATTCCCCATGGCAGGGCTCTGGGTATGGCTCTTTCTCTGCCGGAGAAGGAAATATATTCGAGGAACAAGGGGTGGCTTCTTGACAGGATAAAAATAGCCCTTGGCGGGTATGTTGCCGAGACCATAATTTTTAACCATACAACGACAGGGACCCAGAATGATTTGAAACAGGCGACACAGATTGCAAGAAAAATGGTCTGTGAATGGGGTATGAGTGAAAAAATCGGCCCTGTTGCGCTGGGGCAGGAAGAAGAGCCTATTTTTATCGGAAAGGAAATTGCGCAGCACAAGGACTACTCTGAAGATACTGCCCGAACAATTGATATGGAGATAAGCGCAGTAATAAGGGGATGCCTTAACGAGACTATGCAGATACTTACTGAAAACAGGGATAAGCTTAAACTGCTGGCAGATACTCTTATCGCAAAAGAAACTCTTGATGACTATGAAATTAGACAGCTGCTTGATATAACTTACAAAAACAGGAATATCATAATTGAAAGCAATGAATCGCCATTTAATTCAGAAACCGGTTTTATGCCTGGCGAATATCCTGAAAATAGCGGGAAGGATAATGAAAACATTAAATCCGAAGGTAACGAAAAGGAGTAGAATAACAGCATTAGCAATACTGCTTTATTTTACTTCTTACAGTTATCTGTTTTCCGATGTAAATAATGATATCGCGAGACTGTATGTTTCTGCAGCAGACAGTTTTTATAAAGAAAATAAATTGGAAGACGCAGAGGTCTTTCTGGACAAATCGCTGCTTTATGATGACAGGCTCTCTGATGCCTGGTATATCAAGGCGCTGATTAATTCAGATATCAGGACAGATGTTCTTGCTTCCATAAACCTTTTAAAAAGAGCTATTACCTACAGGAACTGGTCTATTTACAGGGAGAATAACGCTTTTTATGAGCTTGGAACACTTTACTGCAGAATCAAGGATTACGAGAGGGCTATTTCTTCCCTTTATGTTGTCAAGGATGAACTTATTGATAATGCATCTTATCTTGATTCCTATACTCTTTCGCTGATTAATCGCGGTTTTTTTAATGAGGCTGAAGATTTACTTGAATATGCCATTGAAAAACATCCTGACAACAGCCTGTTTATTAAAAGACTTGCCGGAATTGATAAAAATTTCAGAGAGAAGATTTTATTAAGAATACTTGAGCTCAATGATCTGTACAAATATGGTCCCGATGTAATCCTGGAAATAACAAGGTTGACAGATGATAAAGGCATAAAGAAAGAACTCATAGAAAAACTTACCGAACTGCAGGAAGAGAGCCCTGAGCTGCTTATTGAAAAACTTTCTCTGTCCGGAGAAATTACCCTCAATGATATTGAAACTTTTAATGAGTTAAATGGTTTCTCTAATTACAGAAATATTAAAAATATTGATTTATTAATAAAAGATGATAAAATTCGTGAATCGCTGCTGGAAAAATTGTCCCGATATACGGGAAGTATTGTTGATGATGCCAATCTTGACGGTATCAACGAAAAAATAATGTATTATAATAACGGTTTACCCCAATGGTACAGCGAAGATAATAATCAGGACAATATAAACGATATATTCGCGGGGTTTGAAAACAGAAAACCCAGATTTATTAATATTCAGGACCGGATGCTTGCCTCTTATTATGATTATCCTCTTGTGAAAACAGTAATTATTTTTGGAAGTGATAATAATGAAATTTTTACTTTCAATCAGAGAAAAGCTTCTCTTGATATATTGAGTTTCAGCAATCCGCTTTTACCTCCGGCTTTAAAAACTGATCCAGGGGAAGAGTTCAATAAAATTAAAAACAGGGCGGAAAACTACAGGAAAAGCAGCAGCAGCGGTAACCTGCAGGTCCTTACCGAATATTTTAAAACAGAAAGAATTACCAATTTTGAGACTTATGATGCCGCATCTTCAGTTTTAAGCCGCGGGACTATAAAAGACGGCAGCAGGGTGTTTAAAATATCAGATATAAACCAGGATAACCGCTTTGAGACAAAAGAATTCTACAGGGACGGTGTTCTTGAGAGCATCAATTATGACGGCAACAATAACGGGATTTATGAATTTAAAATAGAAAAAGATATAAAATACTGGGACATGAATGAAGACGGTATTTATGATTTCAGGGAATGGACAGACAAAGAAAACAACATGAGGTATTCTGAATTTTCCACAAAGCTTGACGGAAATTTCAATTTTACCGCCAGATACTCCGGCAGCAGGCTTATTGATGTAAAAAAAGAGGGTACCTGGACAGGCGTATCTTATGACTCTGAAAATAATCTGTTCTGGATCGGCGAAAAATGCAGCGGATTGCCCGCGGAAATTAACATTGAAACTGAAGGGACTATAAATTGCGGAGACAGAATGGTTTACATTGTAAAGATTGGTCAGGACTATTTTGCGGAAGTTGTTACGAGGTGATTTGTTGAATAAAAATATATTTTACATAATATTGAGTCTGATTATACTGCTGACCGGATTTACTGCATGCAAATCATCTCCGAAAGGGCGAAGTGAAATTCCCGAATATGCCGGAAAGCTTAATGCAAACCGCATCGATAAATATCTTGAGGACGAAAGACCGTTTGCCGCATATCAAATGCTTCTTAATGAGGAAAAAACAAACCCCGAAGATCTGGAATATAATCCTGCCGATGAAAAAAATAAAATATTTGATTACATAAAAAATCAATACCGGAAGGCGGAAGCTGACCATGATTATTATGTCTCTTCATCAATAATATCATCTCTTGAAAAACTTGGAAAATCAGAAATACTTGATGGAAAAAATTCAGATAAACTGCTTCTTGATTTTATTGAGAGCGAATATGAAAAAAAGAACTATTTTACATCTTTAAAATATTTTACTTCCTATATACTGAATAACAAGGCCGATGATAACCTGCTTGTAAAATACGCGGACCTTGCTGTTGCAGCCAACAATAATTACTATCTGAAAATAATTCTAAATGAATTCCGGAACAGAAAGATAAAAATTGAGCAGAAATATATAGATGCAGTTCAGAAAAGCGACCCTCCTTCCGAGATGATCAAGGGAACTGTCACAATATGGGTAAACAAAGGGATAAAAGTTGAATCAGGTGTCGGCCGGCCTGACAGGGTTATAGGAAGCGGCTTTTTTATCGATCCCAGAGGGTATTTAATAACAAATTATCACGTTATTGAGAGCGAAGTAAATCCTGAATATGAGGGATACTCAAGGCTTTATATCAGGCTTTCAGATTCTGTCGGAACCAGAGTACCGGCGAAAGTAATCGGCTGGGATCCTATATTTGATATTGCGCTTCTTAAAACGGAAATTGACCCGGAATATATTTACAGTTTCAGTGAAAGTATGAATTTCCAGATAGGCGATAAAATATTTGCCATAGGCTCGCCGGGCGGCCTTGAAAATACATTGACCTCAGGAATTATTTCTTCAAGAAGCAGGAAATTTATACAGATTGGGGATGCCATACAGGTTGATGTTCCCATAAACCCGGGCAACAGCGGCGGGCCTCTTCTAAATGAAAACGGTGAACTTATAGGTGTTGTATTTGCCGGAATAGAGCAGTTCGAGGGGATCAATTTTGCGATACCCTCTCACTGGATAGCAGATATTGTGCCGGAACTATACAGGGGCGGTGAAATATCCCATTCCTGGATCGGGTCAGTTATTCACGAGAAAAACGGAATACTGGAAAATATATACAGTGTGCCTGGAGAACCTGCTGATGTTGCGGGGATAAAAAAAGGCGATATTATAAAATCCATAAACGGTTATAATATTGCAAGCATACTTGAAGCCCAGAAAATTTTCATGTCTATCAGGAAAGATACAGTTGTTGAAATCGGCTATGTCAGAGACGGCAATAATTTAAAAGCTTTACTGCCCCTTGGAGGCAGAACAGACAAATCGTTTGACAGGGCAATAAAACGGGATTCCATGAAAAACCTTATCCTGCCGCTTTACGGCATGGAGGTGGAACTGACAGGAAGTTATCTTTTCAAGGAAAGCTATAATATTAAAAAGATATATGAAGGTTCAATAGCAGATGAAACAGGACTGTCTGTAAATGACCCTCTTGTTATCAAAGGGTGGAAGTATGATCTTAAAAAAAGATATGCCATACTCAGAATAGATGTGAAAAAGCGGAAAGCGGGATTTATGGAAAGCAATATCCAGCTGATTACTTCAATCGATTCAAATAATCTGTTATAATAATAAAATAAGTTACAGAATTAAGCCCTCAAATGGAGAACACCTTTTAAAAAATGGAAAATATCAGAAATTTTTGCATAATAGCTCATATTGATCATGGTAAGTCAACGCTGGCAGACAGATTTATTGAAAAAGCCGCGATTATTGAATCGCGAAATTTCAAGAATCAGATACTTGATTCAATGGATATCGAAAGAGAGCGGGGAATTACAATAAAATCACAAGCGGTAACCATGCCGTACAAAGGCAGGGATAATGCCGATTATGTGCTTAACCTTGTCGATACTCCCGGGCATGTGGATTTTACCTATGAAGTCTCAAGAGCAATATCCTCCTGCGAAGGGGCTCTACTCCTGATTGATGCATCGCAAGGTGTTGAAGCACAGACACTTGCCAACCTTTATATGGCAATGGAGCACAATCTGGAAGTGATCCCTGTTATTAACAAGATAGATCTTCCAAGCGCTGATATTGAGGCTGTCAAACACCAGATAAATCACGATCTTGGTCTTGATCCGGACCTTGCTGTCCTTGTCTCCGGTAAAACTGGATTCGGCCTTGATGATCTTCTTGAGGCAATAATTCATCTTATACCTGCGCCGTCCGGGAAAAATGATGAACCCCTAAAAGCACTGATCTTTGATTCGCATTACGATCCATACAGGGGCGTTATTGTTCATATAAGGGTTTTTAACGGTATTTTAAATGAAGGATGCTCAGTCAGATTTATGAATGCCGGTGCCGTCTACAAGGTTGAAGAGGTTGGTAAATTCAGGATTAAACTTGAAAGGTCAACAGTTCTTGAAGCAGGTGAAGTCGGCTACATAATCGCCGGAATAAAAAATATTTCAGATATAAGGGTAGGGGATACTGTTACGGATATTGCCCGCCCCGCGGTAAAAGCCCTGCCGGGTTTTAAGGAAGTAAAGCCGGTGGTTTTTTCATCAATTTATCCGGTTGATGCAAACGATTATAATGAACTTGCATCAGCAATGGAAAAATTAAAACTCAATGACGCGTCACTCATTTATGAAAAAGACTCATCCGCAGCCCTGGGATTCGGGTTCAGATGCGGTTTCCTGGGGCTTCTGCACCTTGAAGTAGTCCAGGAAAGAATTGAAAGGGAATTCGGCCTTTCAATAGTTCTCACATCCCCTTCTGTCAGGTACAAAATCGGCCTTAAGGACGGGAAAGAACTATCTATTGATAACCCGCTTGAATTCCCTGATCCGATGAAAATTGATTACGCGGAAGAACCATATATAAATGCGGCAATTATAACCCCTTCCGAATACCTCGGCTCAATAATGACTTTGTGCATGAGCAAGAGAGGGGTACAGGAATCAATGAATTATCTTGACCAGAAGCGTATAGAGGTTGTCTATGATATGCCTCTCGCCGAGGTCCTTTTTGATTTCTATGACAAACTTAAATCAGTGAGCCGCGGATATGCTTCCTTTGACTATTCTGTAAAAGGCTATAAAAAGACCGATCTTGTAAAGCTTGATATACTTGTAAACGGGGTATCTGTTGATGCTTTATCCATGCTTGTTTTTAAGGAATCAGCCCGAGCAAAAGCGAATAACGTCTGCAGGAGGCTCCGGGAGGAGATCCCGAAACATCAGTTTAAAATACCTATACAGGGCGCTGTAGGCAACCAGATAATCGCAAGGGAGACAATCAGTGCCTTAAGGAAGGACGTTACCGCAAAATGCTACGGCGGGGATATTTCGAGAAAGCGCAAGCTGCTTGAAAAACAGAAGGAAGGCAAGAAGAGGATGAAGATGGTTGGAAATGTTGAACTGCCGCAGAGCGCTTTTCTCTCTGTTCTCAGGACTGATGATGAATAACTTCAAGTGTATTGCTGATTATCTTTCTGAATCTGTAGCAGGAAAGCAGAATATACTTGACAGTAACGTCTGTATAATCTTTTGAATAATTAATACCGGGTAATTTCGGCAGAAGATAATCTGAATCCTTAGTCAGCTTTTTTATAAGATACAGGTTGTCATTTTTAATTTGCCCGTTGAGAGCATCAACGCCGGCTTTGATTACTGCATCTGTCTTTACAAGTTCAGACTCGAGCAAAGTTTTTATTTCTGCCCGCTTTACCGGAAGGCCCTCTTCCCCGCTTAAAATATTTTCCGGGTTTCCACACTTATCCGTATCTGCGGGAATCAGTTTTTTAAATTCCTCTTCATCAGCAATATTGTTTGCATTTCCCGTAATTCCGCACGAGAAAAGAGAATAAACTGACTTTCCCCCCGCAATTAAATCCGACATGGTCTCTGAATAAGATTTCAATACCGAAGTTGTGTAGACATCCTCGCCTTTTATGTTTTTTACAGGGATCAGATCACGTGAAAAAGAGAGCGCATAATTTTTATCCCCTGATAATCTGCCCATATTTATGAGACAGTCAATTATTGAGGGGGAATCCTTTGAATGTGTTTTTCCGGGAGTAAAGCTGAAATCAAGGCCGCTGTAGAAAACCGGTTTGTCTGTAATCTGCAGAGCTATATAAAGCGCTGTAATCCCTACTGAACCAAGGGGTGGAATAAAGGAGGGTATAAGATTCAGGTTTCTGCATTTTTCAAGAAATTCAGAATTAGTAAAATGAGATGTAAAATAATACTTTTTACCCTTAAATATTCGGGAAGTCAGCGGGTACGATGTGATATCCGCAATAAGAGGTATTTTACTGTACCTGAAGCCGATAAAATCAAAAATGTTATAGAGCTGGGATTCTACTGCAACAATAAAGTCCGGAGTTATTCCGTAACCGGCCAGTGTTTTTATTGCAGTATCAAGTGCGAGTATTTTGAAAAATCTGCGGTATTTTTTGATTAAAGGAAGTGATGACTCAAGTGATTCACCCGCGCCGGCAATAAAAACGGGAGAATCAACAACCAGATTTCTGATATCATTTTTTTCACAGAACTCAGGCATATTAAGAAAAATATTCGTAAAATACCTGTGACCCAGGGAATAAAGGGTAAGAGAGTTTTTTAAAAAATTCTTGAGGCTTTTTTTGATATTTTCATAGCATTTCTGATAAAAATCCCTGTTAAGGTAATATCCCCTGTTTAAGGGGAGGAAAAGGACGTTTTTAATCATACCGTGCTTCATGTTATCGATGTAATTCAGAAAAAAATCAGGATCTTCAATTTTGAGATATTCAAAATCGCAGGAATAGCGGGATTCAGCATTATCTTTAAGATTATAAAGACTTATATCAGATTCTATGCACAGTAACCTGCAGCTTTCGGGAAGGCAGGCGTATAATTCTTCAATTCCGTAAAAAAGGAGGGGAGAGGGTATAATTATAAGCGTATCCGGCTTAATTTCCTGCTGCCGGATTTTTTGAGCTATTTTGCCCTGCGGATTTGCTTTATCATATAAAAGTGTGTTGCGGTAAAAAACTGTATAACTATCCTCCTTAACTGCTTTTATCAGGTAAGGAGGAAGAGCCATATCATTCTGCACTAATTGGCCAGAAAATATTTTGAAAATACAGTGTTAAAATTATCTGTCAGTTTATCGGATTTGAGAAAATATGATGTCAAAGACTGATCGTTCAGCTGCTGGAGGATATACGGGTAGTATGCTTCTACAATCTGTGCAAACTCCTCATTCACTGAAGTCTTGTTTAATGATAAAAGGACAAGAGAATTTCCAAGTATAACCGGTTCTGAAATATCACCTTCTTTCAGCGAAAATGCTTCTGTAAAAAAATCTTCATTATAGTTTAATGAATTAAGATCAGCAGGGGCATTTTCAATTTCAATCTTTTTAAACAGCAGTTTATTACCGTAATTTACAGGAAATGATGAAGTTTCGAATATCCTGAAGTTGTTAATGGAAGCTGCCTGCTTGAGATTCCCTTCAGTTTTAATTTTATCTGCAATTTTAATAAAATAATCTTCGATTTTACCTGTTTCATAGTTTTTCATGTAATTCCTGATAGTCGTGACAGATGTGCTGTCATTGAGGTCTAGCATAACAGGCGCTGTATTGCATTTATAAATTACCCACCCGGAAATAGTCTCAAGTACAGGTGAAATCTCACCGCGGCTGAGGGCAAATACCTTTTCAATGTCTGAGCTGTTCTTCAGCTCCATTTTAAGGCTGTAATTAAAGGTTTTACCCATATCCCCGCCGTTGTCTGCATAGCTGTCCTTTGACTGGTTTTTTGCCGTATCGCTGAATGAATCGGGATTTGCTGCCACTATTGAATGAACTTTTTTAGCGTCTTTCTCACTGGAGAGGATTGTAATTTTACTCAACTCCATGGATTTGAAAATATCCAGATTTTCTTTTGCAAAATCAAGCATCGCGCTTTCCGGGTAATTGTCAAATGATGTATATGCTATATCAACACTTCTTTCATTTCTGCCCATTTGGGAAACAAAATCATATTCATTTTTGCTTACTTTTATCCCCTGAAAAAAATCTTTAAGGTATACTTCCTTTATCAGGCTCTCTTTAATTGTTACCCTGTTTTTATTTTTTTCAGCTCTAGAAGTGCTGTTGTATTTCTCTATGCTGAATTCACCGTTTACTGTATAGGGGCCGTATGTCGCAAGTGTGGTATCAATCTTGTTTTCAGAGACATTTACCGAATTTTTACCTGTAATCCAGAGAATCGCTGTATGGATTACTGTTCTTTCAAATGCGCCCCTCCAGACCTGATAAGCCTGATACTGGATATCGGCACCGCTGTTTTTATCCAGGTTCTGGGCAAGCAGATCCCTCTGCTCAGAAAGATAATTTCCCGGATAAAAATCTATGTTTTTATCTCCGTATTTACCAAAAACTATTTTTGCTCCATTGCCGGACATTTTAGATGCTACCGGGGCTCCGACAAATGTAACAATTATGACAATCAGTATTATAAAACTGAAAACATATAGAACTGGATGCTTGTCAATTTTTTTATCAACGATGGTTTCTGTCTCTTTCTGTTTTTTTGTGCCCATTTTTAATCCTGTAAATAAATTTAAGAAACAATATCACGTCGGAATGAAAAATGTCAATTATAGTAAAAAAGTAATATGGAACATCTTGACACTAAAAAACAATATCGATATATTTGGTGAGGTAATGGGGGCGTGGCGAAGCTGGTTATCGCACCGGCCTGTCAAGCCGGGGATCGCGGGTTCAAGCCCCGTCGCTCCCGTTCATAAGTCCTTGCTTAGCAAGGACTTATTTTTTTGTCCTTTTCCTGTAAATTATTTAAAAAATCTTTTCAAAATCAGAAATCATTATTGCTCAGATAATCCGGATGGGCTTATTTAACCGGGAAACCGAAATTAAAATATTAATCAAAATGGAAAAAAGTGAATCATTTCAGATACTTGTATATATCCTGTAAAAAATATATAAAAAAAACAATATATAATAAATACTGGAGCGCACTGATGAATTCAAATCTTAAAAAGAAAAGCATCGCAGGAACTGCCGCCCTTTACCGGGTAAGTATCCAGATGGTTCTTGCCTTCTTCCTCTACATGGCTTACGTTTACCTGGGGATCAGCATCTGGCTTATTCTGGCATTCGGGGCATTTACGGGGCTTATATTCGGAAAGGTATTCTGCAGGTGGATTTGTCCCATAGGTGTAATTATGGAGCTTTTTATGGGATTCGGCGGCTCTGACGGCAAATTCAGGCAGATGTATCAGTATCATAAAATCGGCTGTCCAATTGCATGGATATCAGGCGCCCTTAACAGGTTTTCCCTGTTTAAACTGAAAACAGATGCATCTACCTGTATTTCCTGCGGACTCTGCGATAAATCCTGTTATATCTCTAAAATTGAACCTGAAAAATACAGCCTGTACAAAAAAGGTAAAGAGCACCCCGGTGACGCCTTTTCCTGCTCGAGGTGCCTCTCCTGTGTTGCTGCCTGTCCAAATGGAAGCCTTAGCTATAAAGTCAAATAAGATGGCATAAAAAAACCCTGACTCATTATAAAACAAGTCAGGGCAGTTATAAGTGCCGCCGAACAGAATTGAACTGTTGACACGAGGATTTTCAGTCCTCTGCTCTACCGACTGAGCTACAGCGGCAATTACGTGGTTATATATATATCACTGTGGAAAAAATGTCAATATTTATCAGTTATTTTTGTTGGAATAAATATCAGCTATGAGTTATGCAGAAATATACGGCAGGTTCCCTTTTCTCTGATGTTACTTGAAAATATTATCCAATAAATATATTATGTGAAATCAAAAAGACAATTAATTAAGACTTTAAAGTGTTACCCGGGAGGATAAATGTACAAACCAGTTGATTCTAAAGTGAATTTCCCTCAAATGGAAGAAAATATACTCAAATTCTGGCAAAATAACAGGATTTTTAAGAAATCAATAGAAATAAGGGAGAAATCGGAAGAATATGTATTTTTTGACGGCCCTCCTTTTGCCACAGGACTGCCTCATTTCGGCCATTTCGTACCCGGAACATTAAAGGATATATTTCCCCGGTATCAGACGATGAAAGGCAAAAAGGTGGACCGCCGCTTCGGCTGGGACTGCCACGGCCTTCCTGTCGAATATGAGATGGAGAAGGAACTCGGGATATCCGGTAAAAAAGAGATAGAAGATTTCGGAATTGCCAAATTCAATGAATCATGCCGCTCAATCGTACTCCGTTATACAAAAGAATGGGAGACCATTGTAACCAGAATGGGTCGGTGGGTTGATTTTGAAAATGACTATAAAACCATGAACCCGGATTACATGGAATCAATCTGGTGGGTTGTAAAACAGCTCTGGGAAAAAGGGCTGATGTATGAAGGCTATTACATACTGCCGTACTGCCCCAGATGCTCTACTGTACTTTCCAACCATGAACTCAATCTCGGCGGCTACAAGGAAGTGCATGATCCCGCGATAACTGTCAAATTCAAAGTCAAGGGAGAGGATAACTCCTATATTCTTGCATGGACTACAACGCCATGGACACTTCCTTCAAACCTGGCCCTTGCAGTTCACAATGATATTGACTATGTAAAAGTCTCAGACAGCGGCGAGCACTATATCCTGGCGAAGGAAAGGCTCTCCTCTTACTATAAAAACGAAAGCGACTATAAAATTGAATGGACAAAAAAGGGGAGCGAACTGGTTGGCACGTCCTATGAGCCTCTTTTTCCGTATTTTTCTTCTGAAGAAGCCAACGGCGCTTTCCGGGTTTTCTCGGCTGACTATGTTACAATAGAAGACGGCACAGGTGTTGTCCATACAGCTCCCGGGTTCGGCGAGGATGACTATAAAACATTAAAAGATACAAAAATAACGACA
Source organism: Spirochaetales bacterium (assembly GCA_024233785.1). GTDB lineage: Bacteria > Spirochaetota > Spirochaetia > CADAEX01 > CADAEX01 > JACKPD01. The sequence continues at coordinate 126,913 of JACKPD010000002.1, forward strand.
ATCTGCCCGATCGACGGTGAGTGCAAATTCACTTCCGAGGTTACGGATTATGACGGCAGGTTTGTAAAAGACTGTGACAAGGATATAATCGACAGGCTTAAAAAAGAGGGGAAACTGGTGCTCCGCCAGCAGTATCTCCATAATTATCCGCACTGCTGGAGATGCTCATCCCCCCTTATCTACAGGGCCATTTCCTCCTGGTTTGTCGATATCGGTAAAATCAAGGAAAAAATGCTTAATGCCAACAGCCAGATTTACTGGATGCCGTCTCATCTTAAAGACGGAAGATTCGGCAAGTGGCTTGAAAACGCCCGCGACTGGGCAATATCCAGAAACCGTTATTGGGGCAATCCGATTCCGATCTGGAAATGCGATACATGCAGTCAGATAGAATGCCACGGCTCAAAAAAAGAGCTTGAAGATAAAAGCGGAGTCAAGCTTGATGATCTTCACAAGCACATAATTGATGAGGTTACCTATAAATGCAGCTGCGGTGAGGGGACAATGAAAAGGATCCCTGAAGTGCTTGACTGCTGGTTTGAATCAGGCGCCATGCCTTATGCGCAGGTACACTATCCATTTGAAAACAAGGAACACTTTGAAAGCCATTTCCCGGCCGATTTTATCTGTGAAGGGCTTGATCAGACCCGTGGATGGTTTTACACGCTGACAATTCTTGCGGCGGCCCTTTTTGATAAGCCGTCTTTCAAGAATGTTGTAGTAAACGGCCTTGTTCTTGCCGAAGACGGGAAAAAGATGTCAAAATCAGCAAGAAATTATACAGACCCGGTTGAGGTAATAAATCAGTATGGAGCAGATGCATTAAGGTTTTTCCTTACAAATTCCGCTGTAGTCCGGGCCGAGGATTTAAGATATTCGGATGAAAGTGTCAAGGAAGTTCTTAAAAGCCTAATAATTCCGCTATGGAACGCATACAGTTTTTTTATAACTTATGCGAACATCGATGAAATTACAGTCAAGGATTCTCCGCTTGATCCTGATTCACTTGAAAATCCGCTCGATAAATGGATTATCTCGGAAATTGAGAAACTGGTTGAGGAGATAACAGCAGCGCTTGATCTCTATGATATCCAGAAAGCAAATATGATGCTCCTTGGATTTGTTGATATACTTAATAACTGGTACATAAGAAGGTCAAGAAGAAGATTCTGGAAGTCGGAAAACGATCTTGACAAGAAGCAGGCCTACCAGACCCTCTATACCGTTCTTATGAAGCTGATAAAAACAGCATGCCCTGTTCTCCCGTTTATAACGGAAGAAATGTATCAGAACCTTAAAGACTCAACCATGCCCGAGTCTATTCACCTTTGTGATTATCCGACAGCAGACAGGAACAAGAGGGATGACCAGCTTGAAAAGAAGATGGAGATTACAAGGAAGGTAGTTTCCATGGGAAGGGCGTTAAGAAGTACTTTTTCACTTAAAATACGCCAGCCACTGAAATCTCTTTCAATTGTCACAAGGGAGCAGGATGAAAAAAATATTCTTAAGGAAATGTCTCCGATAATTTCCGAAGAGCTCAATGTCAAGGATGTTCTGATCCGTGAAAACGAGGATGAACTTGTGGAATACCAGGCAAAAGCCAATTTCAGGACACTTGGCAAAATTCTCGGGAAAAATATGAAAGCGGGTGCAGAAAAGATAGAATCCTTTAAAAGCAATGAGATAAAATCCCTTCTTGACGGCTCGATGCTCTCAATTGAAATTGACGGGGAGAGCTTTGATATTACCAGCGATAGTGTAATTGTCCAGAGAACAGAAAAAGAGGATCTTAAAGTACTGAATGAAGGGACAATAACAATTGGTCTTGACACAAAAATTACAGAGGCCCTCCGCGAAGAAGGAATTGTCCGGGACATTGTAAGGAATATCCAGAGCCTGAGAAAAGAAAAAGGACTTGATGTTACGGACAGAATAAACCTGTGGCTGTCTACTGAAGACGCAGTAAAAAATGCTGTGGGAAATTATTCGGATTACCTGATAAATGAAACACTCACAAACCGCCTTGAGTTTGTAAAAAAGGAAGGTTCATCCGAATATGAGTGCGGTGATTACAAGTGTTTTATAGAGCTGGAAAAAGTTTGAGAGAAAATCTGAAAATATATTTTTCAGCAGTTTGTTCATTACTGGTCTTTTTAATGGTTATTACCGGCTGCGCAACCGGCGGCCGGGTTTACAGGGAAAGTATAAGCCCAGTAAATATAATCCCTGCAGATGCTTTTCTCTATATCCGTTCCGGGCAGACCTTTTTCAATAATCCTGCCTTAAATGCGGAAATTGAAAGGCTTACTCAGGATTACGGCATCCCTGATTATTTCAGGGAAAAAACAGAGACTGTATCTCTTGTCTTTATTGATGAGGGCCTTGAGTATATTACAGCAGAGGGAAGCTACCCTGATTCTTTTATAAAAAAGAGACTTGATCAAAGCAGCGATTGGATAAAATCTGAATATAGAAAAGCAGGATATTATTACAGTGCTGATTCAGGAATAATTCTTATTCCCTATAAAAATAACTGTCTGATTGCCTCCAGGAGAACATCTTCCGGAACAGCAGATACAGCGGCGCTTCGCGCTGAAAAGATTATAGCTATTCTGAAATCGGACAGGAATTCGGCATATATTCCTTCCGGCAATTCCGCTCTTTATCTGAGAGCGGAGAAAAAGGGAAACAGCCTTAGTGCTTTTTTACCTGCCGGGATTAATGCCGATAGTATTGAGCTGATAGATCTTGATTTCATCATTGATCCATTAATAGCCGGTAAATCAGATATTAATGGGACATTTACAATAACGGATGAAAAAAAAGCACTGATTTTTTCTTCCATGTTCAGGCTTTTTCTGACAAACTATTATAGAAAAGAGGGGATTGCCGATTTAAAGACAATGCTTGAGAAAAACAGCATTAACAATGACGGCCGGAAAGTTTTAATATCTATTACAGATTTTCCGCTGGAAAAACTAGGCAGTCTTATTCATTACGGAAAATAGACTATAAAAATATATTCAAAAAGGTGAATAGTATTGATTACAGGAGTTGTTGATTATAAAGCCGGGAATCTTAAAAGCATAGAAACTGCGCTGAGGCATCTCGGAGCGGATTTTATTGTGTCTGATATTCCTGAAAAACTAGAAAACTGCGACAGGCTTATTTTTCCCGGAGTTGGAGAGGCGAGTTCCGCAATGAAAAATCTGAAGGAAAGCTGTCTTGATGAGCTGATAACAGGTTTCGCGGCAAAGGGCAATCCTCTTCTTGGAATATGCCTGGGCTGTCAGATTATTCTGAGTTACTCCGAAGAGGGAAATACTGCCTGCCTGGGACTGGTTGACGGCAGTGTTAAGCTTTTCAGCGGCTTCTCCGGACTCACCGGGGATACTTCTGCTGAATTACTCAAAGTGCCTCAGATAGGCTGGAACACCCTTGGTTTCACAAAAAAGCATTTTCTTTTTAAGGGGATTCCTGATAATTCATCATTCTATTTTGTCCATTCCTATTATCCTGATGTAAAGGATGAGTTCAAAATCGGCGAGACTGAATACGGAATCACGTTTTCGTCTGCTGTAGCACGGGACAATGTCTGTGCTGTTCAGTTCCATCCCGAGAAATCAGGGAAATACGGACTCATGATGATGGATAACTTTTTAAAGGGGTGATATTTTGCTTTTAAAACGGATAGTAGTCTGCCTTGATGTGAGGGACGGGAAAACAACGAAAGGTATAAAATTCAAGGGTAATGTGGATATCGGCGATCCGGTTGAAATGGCTGAAAAGTACTACAACGAAGGTGTTGATGAGCTCGTGTTTTATGATATAACTGCCTCTTCTGAAAAGAGGGGGATAATGATCGATGTTGTTGAAAAAGTAGCGGAAAAAATATTTATCCCTTTTTCAGTCGGCGGCGGTATTTCAAATGTCAGTGATATGAGGCGCGTAATACTTGCAGGGGCCGAGAAGATAAGTGTAAACAGCCAGGCTGTCAACAATCCTTCGATAATAGAGGAGGGGGCATCCCTTTTCGGAAGACAATGCATAGTGCTTGGCATGGATGCGCTTGCAGACCCTGATATGCCTTCAGGCTACAGAATTGTAATAAACGGAGGAAGGACCCCCACCTCGCTTGACGCATTAAACTGGGCAAAAGAAGCGGAAAAACTCGGTGCCGGTGAAATCGTTCTCAATTCAATTGATGCTGACGGGACAAAAAACGGTTATGAGATTAACCTTACTTCTATGATATCAGGCAATGTCGGAATACCAGTTGTCGCTTCCGGCGGCGCAGGGACACCGGAACATCTTAAAAATGTATTTACATCAGGAAAAGCTGATGCCGCACTTATCGCGTCGATGGTCCACTACGGCCACTATACAATAAGTGAAATCAAACAGTATCTAAAAGAATCCGGAGTAGCGGTCAGGCTTGACTGGTAAAATGATCTATTAGTATATTACTAACAAAATTCAGAGGAAGTGAAATAAAATGCCTACTTATGATTATGAATGCAAATCATGCGGAAAAATCTTTGAAGTTTTTCAGAAGATGAGTGACGCCCCGCTTGAAGTATGTCCTGAATGCGGTAAAAAGGTTAAACGCCTTGTAGGCGGTGGACTTGGAATTATTTTTAAAGGAAACGGTTTTTATGTTACAGATAACAAAAAAAGCGGTTCCGCATCCTCTTCTTCATCAGTCTCTTCATCTTCAGGGACAGAACCAAAAAAAGAATCAAAAAAAGAATCTGTAGCTGCGGCCCCCTCTGCCGGCACAGGTTCGAAAAAAGAGTGACATCAGGTTTCATTACCTGATGTTTATGCTTTCAATCCCCTCAAATGCCTTTATTATATGCCTTTCAAGACCTGGAATTTCCCAGGATTTCTTCATCTTACTGAAAAATGGTTTTACAAGAGGGCGGGCAGGGGCGAATACTGAACAGCAGTCCATATAGGGCAATATTGAAATATCATAGGTCCCTATTTCCCTTGCCTTAATTATTATCTCTTCCTTATCAAGCCCGATAAGGGGACGGAGGATAGGGTAATCTGTTTTTGAGCCTGTAAAGCGGAGGCTTTCGGCTGTCTGGCTTGCCACCTGGCTTAGGCATTCTCCCGTAATTATACTGTTTGCCCTTATTTTTTCTGCCTGAAAGTGCGCTATATTCATCATCGCGGCCCTTGAGAGAAGCGTTATTTCATCAGGCATGCAGTTCTGCTGAATAAAAATCTGGGTTTCGGTGAAAGGGACAATATGAAGAACCAGGGAAGGGAGGTATTCAGATAATTTTTCAGCTATGCTGATAACTTTTTCTTTTGACTGTTCTGAAGTATAAGGGTAAGTGTCAAAATGAATTGCCTCAATTGTACAGCCTCTTTTTGCCATCATGAAACCTGCGACGGGGGAATCTATACCCCCTGAAAGCAGGAGCAGCCCTTTTCCGGCCGCACCGGCCGGTAATCCTCCCTGACCTTTAAAAACCCGTGAATAGATAATCGCTTTTTCCCTTATTTCAACATTTATAATAAAATCAGGATTATTTACATCAACTTTAAGTGAAGGGAATTTATCAAGAACAAGTTTTCCGAGGATGCAGGAAAGCTCATAGGAATCGGGTTTAAAACTTTTATCCGCCCTTTTTGCGTTTATTTTGAAACTCAAGCTGTTACCTGCGTCAGAACAGGCTTCGGCAGCAGTCTCCAGTACAGTTTCTTCAATTTCATTCATGTTTTTATTAATTTTTCGCGCTATTGAATAGCCGACAACTCCAAAAACAGAAAGAAGCGTTTTTTCAATTTTTCTCTTTGTCTCAGTGGTTTCTTCATCAAGCTGTTCAAGGTAAAACCTTCCTGAATTGCCTTTAATCCTTACCCTTAACCCGTCAAGCTGATATTTTATATTATTAAAAAGCTTTTTTTCAAAAAGTTTTTTGTTGTCGCCTTTAAGATTTATTTCACCTGTCTTTATGAGATAACTGGTTTTCAAGATAATACTCCGGATTAGAAATTTTCAGTAATCAGCTGTTATCCGCTGACTTTATACATAATCAGCCGTAAACAGTCAGAAGCTTTACGGATTCTTCCTCAAGAGCCTTACAGAACCCGTCAATATCCTCTGCAGATGTTCCGGGACCTATCGAGACTCTCACCGCAGATGAAGCTTCTGTTTTATCAATACGCATTGATTTTAATGTTCTTGATTCACTTTTTTTAAGCGAGGAGCAGGCAGCGCCTGCTGATATAAAATAACCTCTGCCGCTTAAAACTCTTGTCATAACCTCAGATGGAACTTTGCCTATACAGAAACTGACTATATAGGGTGAAAACCTCCTGTCAAACGGTTTTCTTTCATGCGGTAATAATCTGCATCCTGTAACTTGCGAAAGCCTGTCCAGCAGGCGCGAGCAAAGTAACCCGGCTTTTTTCATATTTTCATCAATTCCTGCTGAATAATTTTCAAGCGCAAGGGAAAATCCGTATACCGCGGGCGTATTTTCTGTCCCGGGCCTTATCCCTGATTCCTGCCCTCCGCCTGCATAAAGGGGAAGAATTTTTTTTCTGCAGTAAATAAGACCGCATCCTCTCGGGCCTGATATTTTGTGCGCACTTGCACTGTAAAGATCAATACAGGATTTTTCAAGGTCAATTTTTATTTTTCCTGCCGCCTGGACTCCGTCGCAGTGATAGATAATTCTTTTTCCTGTCTTTGCAGAATACTGTTTTATCATTCTGCCTATTTCCTCAACCGGCTGTATTGCCCCTGTTTCGTTATTTACATGCATAACTGATACCATCATTGTCTCTGCTGTCAGCTGTTCAATAATTTTTTCAGGATCAATAATTCCGTTTTTATCAGGATCAATCCTGATTATTTTAAAGCCAAGCGCTTCTGCAGTTTTTAAAGGTTCAAATACAGAAGGGTGCTCCATATTTGTCGATATAATACTGCCTTTTATTTTTTTTGTGATAAGCGAAAACAGCGCAATATTATTTGATTCAGTACCGCCTGAAGTGAAAATAATATTTTCACTCTTCACTCCAATTGCTTTGGCTGCTCTTTTCCTTGATTCATCAAGCAGCTTCCGTGCGGAAATCCCCGCGGTGTGCAAAGAGGAAGGGTTTCCGAATATTTCAAGAGATTTTTCATAAACCATTCTGCTGACTTCATGGTCAGGAATTGATGTAGCTGCCCAGTCAAGATAAATACCCATTTCTGAATTATAGATTAATATAAAATATCTTCAATACTGTAAACAATATTGATTAAATCTTTAAGTTTATATATTATCCTATATATGAAAATTATCGAAATTTGCAGTGATGAAGTTCTTGGTGATTATGCCAAGAGGCTTAAGGTTTGCGGCCATCCCATAAGGCTTAAAATACTTTGTGTTATAAAGAACGGGACAGCCTGTGTAAAGGAATTGTGGGAATGTCTTGAGCAGCCTCAGCCTGTTGTTTCTCAGCATCTGGCAGTATTGAAAAACAGCGGAATCGTAAGCTCGGAAGTAAGCGGAAACAAAAGGATCTATACTATAATTGACCCTTTTGTCAACGAAATGATTTCACTAATGAAAACTTATTCACCTGAGAAAGATTAAATAATCTGTACATGTAAAAATGTACAGAAATTGTGCTATTCATCAATAGAATTCTGGTCTTCAAGAATATCTGTTAATTTCCTGTATATATTATTAATTTTATCAATTTTAAACACATCTCTGTTCTCAGGTATTTCATCCATGAATTCAACCAGGCTTTCAAGACTTGCGGAAAGGGCAAAGTCAAAACTTTTTACAATTTTGAACCAGTAATTACCTCTGCCGTCTGTGTTAAGTGAAATAAAACCGAGTTGTCTTGATTTATTCTTAAGCCGTGAAAGCGAAAGAACTAGATGAAGATTTTCAGTTATTTTATCAGCGCCGGTTGAAATATTAATATTCCCGCGGGGAGAGCTCTTGCTTCCTGCTATTGTATCTGTATCAATATGGGGGATAATTCTGAAAATATTGGTTAATTTTTCGCCGGAAAGTATCTCAAAGTCATTATAAACAAGTGTCCCTGTAATTCCGTGCGGGATATAAATATTTTCAAGCCCCTGGTTTTTGATTAGTTCCTGTGCTTTGCCCAATTCTATAAATGCGTTTTTTTTCTTTTTCCCTTTTATTAATTCAAGCTTGAAAGATTCGTTTCCTATTTTTACATAGTTTGTCGTGTCTTTCTTTTTATCACGCAGAATATCGCTTTTTTTAATTGCGGCAAAGTTCTCATACAGTTCAGGAGATATTTCTTTCAGCCATTCCTTTCTCAGAGGTGAAACTGAATGGGCAAACATCTTGCTGGTCCTGACAATCTCCCCTGCAACTATAAAAGGGGGATCTTCCCTGAACATTACAGAGCCGGGATGTATCTGAATCTTTTCTGCGGTAAGGCTTCTGTAGATCCCTCTTCCTGATCTTACGCATACAAACTGAACAAGCCCTTTGGAAACAGCTATAAGATAATCTGATATCCTCCCTCCCGAAGTAATCGGAATTCCCATGTCTCCTACTATTTCTTCAAGCTGTTTTTTAATATTGACCAGCTCTTCCATGATAATAACATCAAGGTAATTTTTTTTGCAGAAAGATTCCCTGTCCTGCGCTTTCATGAAGCCTCTGTATATTTTAATATATGAGACAAAATCCCCGTCAGGGTCTTTTAAAGCCTGATGGGCTTTTCTTGCCTCGAATTCCTCCCCCTGAGGGAAGAGAAACGGGGAATTAGTTGAGAGAAAAGTCGCGGCAAGGATAGTCTCTTCAAGTACCTCCGGTGAATTAAGTATTGCCTCGACAATTATTCTTGAAAGGCGCGGAAGGAGCGGGAAGTAGACCATCATCTCCCCGATTTTAGTGAGAGAATTGTCATTATTAATAGCCCCAAGCAGTTTTAATGTTTCAACTGCTCCCGCAATCCCCTGTTTCCCCGGAGATGATATAAAATCGAATGACTCAAAATCCCTGATGCCGATTTCAGCCATTCTGAGGACTACCTCTGACAGGTCGGTCCTGTATATTTCCTCTTTTGTGAAAAGAGGCCTGCTTTCATAATCATTTTTTGTATAAAGCCTGTAGCAGACTCCGGGCATTGTCCTTCCCGCTCTCCCTTTTCTCTGGTTGCATGAGGCTTTAGCTATTGTTGTCTCAAGAAGGGCGGATGTAAAAGTTTTGGGATTATAGGTGTTTATCTTGGCAAGGCCTGAATCAATTACTGATGTTATTCTGTCAATTGTAACGCTTGTTTCAGCTATATTTGTAGCGATTACTATTTTTGTTTTGCCTGACGGGGTGGGGATGAAAACCCTTTCCTGCTCTTCCTTTGAAAGCCGGCCGTAAAGGGGAAGTATTACCATCTTCTTCCTGTACTGCGAAGCGTTTAAAAGGGTTATGCAGTCCTTTATCTGTTTTTCACCTGATAAAAAGACAAGAGTATCACCGTCCCGCTTTTCAGAAATTATTCTTTCTATTGTATTTTTTATTTTATATATTACAGCATCCCTGTCGTTTGTATTGCCTACAGGATCATAAACTATTCCTACCGGATAGATAATTGAATCTATATGCACAACCGGGCAATGGCCGAAATATTCTGAAAATACTGATGTGTTGATTGTCGCGGATGATATTATCACCTTGAAATCGGGTCTCGTCTCAATTATCTTTTTCAGGAGCCCCATAATAAAATCTATGTTAAGACTTCTCTCATGCGCTTCATCAACTATAATACAGCTGTATTTACTTAAAAGCAGGTCAGTTTTTATTTCCTGGAGAAGAATGCCGTCTGTCATTATTTTTATGACTGTCTCGCGAGATGTCATATCGTTAAACCGCATTTTATAACCGACAATGCCGGGTATTTTTGTGTCAAGCTGCCTGGCTATATAATCGCATACTGATAAAGTTGCAATCCTTCTCGGCTGTGTAACTCCGATAATACCTTTACCGGAATAACCTGCCTCATGAAGGATTAAAGGCAGCTGTGTTGTCTTCCCGGAACCTGTCGGGCTTTCTATTACTATTACCTGGTTTTCGCTTAAGACTTCTAATATTCTCTCTCTTTCCTGATAAACCGGCAGTTTATGTGCGTCCATTTATTCTCCATTTATTAACAATTGAAAGGACCTGTTCCATTCCGCTTTTGATATCCAACTTCTCATAATTTTTTCTTTCGATAAGGTCTTTTACTGTAATTGTATTTGAATCTTTTTCTTCTGTCCCTATTATTATCCCGGCAGGGATATTCTTCCTTTCAGCATGAGCAAACTGCCTGTTGAGTTTTTTGCTTTCGGGAAATACCTCACATGATATTCCGGTTTTACGCGCTTCTTCAGCTGTTTTATGAAGCAGTCCAAGAAGATCATCATCCATGTTGAAAACAATGCATTCACATTGCGCCTCGGCCCTTTTGCCGCTTTCCGCTTCGTCAAGGGCAGCAAGCAGCCTGTCTACGCCGATTGAAGCTCCGACTCCCGGGAGTTCCTCTTTTGTATAAAGGGACGCAAGATTGTTGTATCTTCCCCCTGAACATACAGAGCCGATGCTTTCCTTTCCGTCTATAAATGTTTCAAAAACAAGCCCTGTGTAATAATCAAGTCCTCTGGTAATTGACGGGTCGAGTACAAAGTATTCTTCGCAGCTGTTTTCCTTAAGCGCGCTGTATATCCGGCTCAGCCTTTCCGCTTCACTGCTTTCCCCGCCGCATAGCCTGATGAGTTTCTGCAGTGTCTTTTCAAAACCGGCCTCCATTTTGATGAAATCAAGGATCAATGCGCCGCTTGACCCTGCTGTTTCCGTAAGTATCTCTTTTACGGCATCCGGGCCGATTTTGGCAAGCTTATCCACAGTTCTTAATATATCAGCTGATTTATCCAGCATACCGTGTATCTCAAGAAAGCGGTTGAATATCCCGCGGCTTGAAAGGTGGATTTTGAAATTATTAATACCCATAGTCTCAAACGATTTCTTCATCAAAAGGAGTATTTCAAGATCAGCGGAAGGGGAGTCTGAACCTACTATATCAAAATCGCACTGGTAGAACTCCCTGTACCGTCCCCTCTGAGTATTCTCTCCTCTCCATACCTTTGAAATATGATACCGTTTAAAGGGGAAATAAAGGCTGTTTTTATTTGCCGCAACAAACCTTGCAAATGGGACTGTAAGGTCGTAGCGCATTGCGACGCTTCTTCCCCCGTTATCTGTGAAACTGTAAACCTGCTTGTCTGTTTCCCCGCCGCCTTTTCCGAGAAGGACTTCTGTATATTCAAGCACCGGCGTATCTATCGGTACAAATCCGAAAGAGGAAAAAGCTTTTTCAAGATCTGCAAACATTTTTTTCCGTTTTATTTCAGGGCCGGGGAGCGAATCCCTGAAGCCTTTGAGTATTTTTGGTTCAATAATTTCCTGCATACAGTTTTTTATTCCTTACAAGTACAATTTTTATCAAATCATACACTTTTTTCCTGTTTATGTCTGCAATAGACCCTGTTTAATGCCGGATAAGCCGGATAAGAACATTATTTCCCGGTTTGACAATTTATAAATGCATATTCATAACACCCTGACAAAAAGTAATGTTTGCAAAAAATAAAAAAGGTGTATAATGTGAACAGAACTGCGGTTTTGCAGGTATTATGAGATAACATTCAGGTTTGGTAGCATCAATTGATTGTCAGATACGGTAAAAATCAGAAAGGTAAAACAGTAAAGTTAGCTGTAATTTATACAAAAGAAGAACATGGTATCGGGAGAGAGAAATTTGATTTCGATGCTGTCAGCATATGCGAGAAACTAAGGTATGCAGGGTATAAATCCTATATAGTCGGCGGAGCAGTAAGAGACCTTCTGCTTAATAACAGCCCGAAGGATTTTGATATAGTAACTGATGCTGTCCCTTCAGCAATAAAGAAAATATTCAGGCGTTCAAGGATTATCGGGAAAAGGTTCCGCCTGGTGCATGTCTATCAGGGGAAAAATATCTATGAAGTTGCCACGTTCAGATCCGGCGGTTCAGAGAGCCACAACAACAGCTTTGGAACAATGGCTGAAGATGTGTGGAGGCGGGATTTTACAATAAATTCCCTCTATTTCTGCCCTTTCGATGAACAGATTATAGATTTCACCGGCGGCTACAAGGATCTTGCAAAAAGACTTGTAAAGCCTGTAATTCCGCTGAAAACAATTTTTCTTGAAGACCCGGTGAGAATTATCAGGGCTGTGAAATATTCTGTAATGATAGGCGGAGATCTGCCTTTTTTTCTGAAAATGAGGATAAAGAGACATGCCAGAGAGCTTCTTTTATGTTCACCTTCAAGGATAACTGAAGAAGCGCTCAAGATAATGAAAACAGAATATTCTGCTGATATTTTCAGAAGGCTTGCCTCTCTCGGAATTCTGAAACTTGTTCTCCCCGGTGTTTATGAAATGCAGAAAAACAGCAGTTTTTACAAAAGGATTGAAATATTCGACAACCTGAAAAAAGCGGGAAAAATATCCACGGAAAGTTTATCCGCAGTTCTGCAGCCGCTTATTGAAGATTTTATTATTGGAATTCATACTATCGGGTCAGAACCTTTAATGACAATGAAGGAAATCGTGGATGATGTTAAGATTTTTCTCCGTCCGATAACGCCTCCGAACCGCGATATAGCAGATGCTGTCAAGCTGATTGTCAGGCAGAACAGGATCAAGGTAAAGCCTTCGCTCCCGTACCATTTCAGGCCTAAGCACTGAGGAATAAAATTACCGTTCAAGTACTTCAAACTGACCCATCATCCCCTCATCCTCATGTTCCAGAAAATGGCAATGGTACATATAAATGCCTGTATAATCCTGAAACTTAAGCGCTATTTCCACCCTGTCACCAGGCATGACAAGTACAGTATCTTTCGGTCCTGAATAAAGGGGACCCGGTTTTCTTCCGTTTATTGAAATAACGGAAAATTGAACATCGTGGACATGAAATGAGTGAGGAATATTCATCATCATTCCCATTCCGGCATTTTCAATTGTCCATATTTCGCTGCTGTTTTTCTTCAAAGAAAAATCTATTCTTTTAAGCGACATTTTTTTCCCGTTTATCATGAAATTTCCCATCCCCCTGTTTTCCATTCTGAAAGTTCTTCTTACCTGACCGCTGTCAGGTACAACAGGCTGATATTTAAAAGTTTCAGGATGTGTGAAATATTCATTTTCAGTACCATTAATTTTTATTTTAACAGCTTCATGGATATCTCCGCCTGCAATTTCAGTTACTAACGAAATCTCCTCTTTCTCCATAAAATCAATAAGTATTTCGTATCTCTCTCCGGGAGACATGACAAGTGAATCTGTTTTGACGGATTCAGGTAAAAAACCTCCGTCACTTGCAATTACCGTGAACATTCTGCTGTCAGAAAATGATATCCTGAATAAGGAGGAATTTGATCCGTTTAACAGCCGGAATCTGTATGTTCCCCGGCCCAGTTCAAGGCTTGATTTATAGGCTCCGTTGGCAAGCATTATATTTCCGGTATATCCATGCATTATATCGGGCATCCGTGGGAGGTATTCAAATGCGCCATTTCTGTCAAGCCTCCTGTCCTGGAGTATTACAGGAAAATCATTAATTCCATATCTTTGGGGAATTTTAAGGCTTTTTGAATAATCATCCTCTATGATAAACATGCCTGCAAGCCCCTTATATACGTGCTCAGCTGTTTTTCCCATCAGGTGGGGATGATACCATAGTGTAGCAGCATTCTGGTTTATTACAAACTCAGGTTTCCATATTTCCCCCGGTCTGATCACCTGATGAGGACCGCCGTCAAATTCGGCAGGTACATGAAGTCCGTGCCAGTGAACAGTGCTTTCCTCTCCGAGTTTGTTTTCTATATTAAATTTAACATAATCACCCTTTGATACCTGAATAGTCGGCCCCAGATAATTTCCGTTAAATCCCATTGTCCTGCTATTTCCGGCAGACAGGGAAAGCGTTCCTTTCTGCATTGCAAGGTACAATTCTGATTTTCCAATAAGGGGCGGAACAGACAGTTTACCTGATGTGAAAATATCATCAGAACCGGAAGCAGCAGCAATATTAATAATTAAAAAAAATATGTTAATGTAATAGATTTTTTTCATAAACAGGCTGTACCTTTATTTTAAAATGTGTACTTCAGTTAAATCCAGTATTTAACTTATTTATCTAAATATAATACATTTATAATTCAAAGTGCTATATATATTAAAAATGATTTCTCTTTCTGTCGGCAGCTGCATTATATGTTTTGAACTTATAAAAATATATACTTAGTATTGTTGTTTTTAAATGACGGAGAAGCTGAGGCCCCTTTAACACTTTGGCAATGTCAATTTCTGTGACTTTCAGCCATTTCTCTGGTTAATGTACGCAGCATTAAAATATGAGTTGTAACACCGGATGCAATTAAAACAAGCAATATTCTTATCCAGAGAATACTAGTAAAAAAAACAGCCGACGATAATATCATCACCCATAAAAATATAATTGAAATTATTTTTGATTTTACTGAAACTGCCCTGTACTCCATATAGTTAAGTATATAACTCCCGAATATTTTATGACCGGTTATCCATCTGTAAAGCGATTTTGAGCTTTTCAGGAAACATGCTGCTGACAGGAGAAAAAACGGGGTAGTGGGGAGTATCGGCAGAAAAATACCGGCAACTCCAAATGACAGCGATGTAAAGCCTGCCGCGACAAGCAAATATTTTTTAATCATAACACTCCGTCAAAACAGCCGGCTTACAGCTGATATTATATGTATAACAGGATTTAATAACCTGCCCTAAAAACCTGTATCACTTTAAACCGCTGATTACCTCAAGCAGAGGCTCAGTATGAACTTTAAATCTCTCCGGTGAATGTTCCGCTGCCTTTTTAAGAAAAAACCCTGCCTGCCCGGTATCCCCCTTGGCATAAAAAGAAAGACCAGCCGCGTAGCTGATCAGAGCGGCATCCCCGCCGGATGAAAGTGCCAGGGAATAATATTCTATGGCTTCATCATATTTTCCCTGTGAATGGCGTATAAGCCCTTTATAATAAAGGGAAAAATTATCATCAGGATATTCATGTAGTATAGAGCTGAAAATATTATCTGCTTCGGTTAAAACTCCATCTTCATAAAGTTTTTTCCCCTTCGCGTAAATATCTTCAAGTTTTTCCGATTCATCTATAAACGCAAGCAGCCTTTCTGTAAAGAGAGGAATATCGATCCACTGTGAAAAATAATCAGCAATCATTCTGCTGTTTCCGGCGCTGTCTGAAGCGGGTTTGAGCAGGGGGAGGCTGTCCCACAGAACTCTGCTGTAGGAAGGGCCGTATTTCATGTCCATCATAAACTCTACAATAACCCAGGATTGGGTAAGATACATTTCTGTATCAGCATAAGTGCTTCCTGTTAATATGTCCTTTATCTGCCCTCCCGTTTTCTCTTTTCCCTGCTGTTTTATCAATTTGGCGAGCTGTGAAAATATTGCAGCCTTTCCCGGGGCTGTGTTTTTATAAATGTCACGCGCTGCCGATATTTTGAGTTCCTCCTCAAGATAGAGCGCAATTCCTGCCTCAAGCCATTTTGGAGGAGAAGGGATGGAGCTTCTGAAGAACTGGTAAAAGCAGTTAATCCGGAAATCCCTGCTGAAAACCGAATCCTCAACTGCCGCAATCTCAAGTCTTCCTTCACCAAAGCTGCCGGCCTGTGCTGTTTTATTTAAAAAAAGGTTTACCGGTTTTCCTCCTGGAAGTCCTCTCGCTTTCAGAAATGCTTCTAAACCTTCCGCAGAATCGAACAGAAAAATCCTCATCTTTTCATCGGAAGTACTCTTTCCGGGAAACCTCAGGAAATTATTGTAGAAATCAGTATTTTTATCACATCCTGTAAAAAAGGAGGATGGCAATTGTGAATTTCCGTCTGTATGGAATAAGTAATAACCGGTTTCAGTTTTTTTATAAGATGTAATATCAGGAGTTTCGGGGAAAACCGCGAATAGAGGAACAAGTAAGTAGAGAATAAAAGCAGAAAGGGCAGGCTTTTTCAAATCAGTTTGATACAAAGTTTTCAATTTTTATATTAACCTCTTTAATGTGAATACCAGCATATTTTTCCAGGCTGGATATAACATACTGCTGGAAATTATGCACCCTTCCAGACAGCTGGGTCATATATGGAACCTGGATATATAATTTTATACTGTAGCTGTTTGTATCAGTTCTTACTTTTACCTTGTTAATCTTAATTGTCTGATCAAACTCGTCGGCACAGTGTATAATCATCTGTGTGAGGGCCGTTTCGGAAATTGTAACAATACCTTTCTGCTGGGAATAATTCGGGGTAACAATTGTTTTTTCAAAAACCTTCGGCGCATTTCCGATTCCCAGAAATTTCTTCTTCATGAAAACCTTTACAGTATCATAAATAATATGGGAATAGTCCCTCTGTATAACCACGGAAGGAACAGGAATAATATGCTTTCCTTCAATATTTCGTGAGTGTATTGCCTTGTTAATCTCATCCTGTGTCGCAATGTCCTCAATATGAATTATTTTTGAGACACGGGGAAGCTTGAGCCTCTTTGCAATTTTAAAAACCATTCTGTCGGATGTTCCGATTAAAAGGATTCTTTTGAATTTTGTTCTTCTGAGAGAATTGATAACTTCTTTTCTGTGACTGATATCATCAAAAAGAGCAGTTCTAATAGCTCCGAGAAACTCTTTTTCTTTTTTGGCTGATTTCCCTGCTATAACCCCGTTATCATGGATCAGTAAACCGTCATCTACAATCAGCTGAATGCCGTATTTCTCTGCAATAAGTTTGGCTCTGAAACTTTTGCCTGTTCCGCTTTTACCGACAAGGGCAAAAACTTTGATTCCGCCAAGAAGCCATACAAGATAGTGGAAAAATTTCATATTATGAATATAACATAGAAATTTTTAAAATAAAACAACTAGATTAACAGAGAAATATCATTGAATAGTTTCTCAATCTCATCCGGTCCGAATACTTTTGAGATTTTTTTTACTGTGTCTTCAGGCAGTCCGGCAGTAAGAAATGTAAAACCCGGATTAATATCCTTATCAGTAAGTTCGAGTTTAACTGACCAGCAGTGAAGAATATAACTCCCTTTCTCTTTACAAGATGAACCGTATTTTATATCGCAGCTTAAAGGATACCCGTGCAAGGCGCATTGCTTGCGTATCTGGTGGTACCGGCCGGTTTCTATCTCTACAGCTGCCAGGGTCTGGTTTTTTGAATGGAGAAGGGGTTCTGCCCTTGTAACAGCTTTTTTTCCGCCTGATTCAGGGGATCTGTTTACTGCAACTCCTTTATCAGTGTCATGAGACAGGAAATCAACCCATTTAACCGGGGTTTCGAGATATCCGTCAAGCAGTGCGATATATTTCTTCCGGATCTTTTTTTCCCGGAGCAGCTCTGTAATTATCCTGGCCCCTTCAATCGATTTTCCGAAAAGGATAATGCCTGATGTATTTTTATCAAGCCGGTGAAGGGGGGATGGGGAAAAAGAAAGCGATCTGCCTGTTATATTCTGGTAACGGGTTTTTACAATTTCATCGAGAGACACCCCGCTTTCACCGGGTGTGCTTCTATTTTTGTTTCTTCTTCCGGAATGGACAGCTACCCCTGCAGGTTTATTCAATGCAAGAATCATGTCGTTTTCAAAAATTATCTCCAGGGGCCCATTATCGCGGTTTATTACGGTACTTTCTTTGCCCTGTATTTTTATATTTTCAATATCCTTCTTCAGCGGCTGAAGCAGAGAATTATGTATTTCTATTGAATCGCCGCTTGAGATGCGGTTTGATGCATCAGTTTTTTTTGAATTTATCCTGATTCTGCCTTTTCTGATTTCCCTGTATATAATTCCAAGGGAAAGGGATGGCAGTATTGTCCTTAATATCCTGTCAATTCTTTTATCCTGGTCATCGGGCCCTGCACAGGCAATTTTTTTGAAACTGCTTTCCATAACCTATATCCAACCTCTGCTACTTGACAATTTATTGTTCTATCATAAGACTACTATCTTATGCAGGAATACACTTATTCCAGTTTGAATAAAATTTTTAACAATCCGGTTTTTCTCTCAGCTGTTTTCAGCTGGTTTATTACGCAGTTTATTAAAACACTTATAATAATGCTGAAACCGGTCCAGATGCCGCTTAGATATTATATCAGTATTCTGCTTTGGAGAACAGGCGGAATGCCTTCCAGCCATTCAGCTATGGTTTCAGCACTTGCTACTGCTATTGGTTTCAGGGAAGGGTTCAATACATCTCTTTTTATTGCAGTGTGCGGTTACGGCATGCTTGTTGTAAGGGACGCTGTCGGCGTGAGGCGCTCTTCAGGTATGCAGGCACGGGCCCTGAATAAAATGGGATTTGAACTTCAGGAGAAATTTGGAATAAATTATAAACCTGTCAAGGAAATAAGCGGGCATTCCTTTTCCGAAGTACTCATAGGTATAATAATCGGTTTTTTTATTGCTCTTGCTTTCAGTATACTTTAAAAAATTATGAACAAAGTATTGAATTTTAAGCAGCTGACACTCCAGAATAAACTTGTATTGTTTTTTGTTTTTGCTTTTTTACTGACACTGTTTTTTTTCTGGACTGCAATTAATACTGTGGGAAGCCTTAATATTAAAAACTGGAAAGGCTACCATATTCTGATTGTTGAAGAAAATGGTAACACACAGCATGTCCTTGACAGACTTGTAAAATCCGGATTCTTTGATGAGGTTGTTTCAAAATATAATACTTACGCAGAATACAGCGATTTTAATGAACTGCAATTAATCAGAATTGACAGGATTGAAGGGAGATTTAACCACAGCGACCCCAGGCTTGACAGCTTTCTGAAGAAAGCCGGCAATTATTTCAGGGCTTTCAAGGGAGAAAATGAATATTCCGTTTTTTATCTGAAAAGCGATGCGGGATATCAGGCTGTAAAAAATGCTGTAATAACTTTGCTTGGAACTGATCATTACTGGATAATGCCTGAAGGTGAAAACCCTCTCTTTAATCCCTCCGCAATGATATTATACGCAATAATCCTTTTTATCTTTATCCATATGGACTCCAAAAATGCTTTTTTGTATCTCTTTAATGCAGTACCGTGGTTTTTTGTGATTTTTATTAACGGCCGGGGCTACTTTTTCCCTTCTGTCATAATGCTTTTTCTGCTTAAGCATATTCTTTTTCTGAAAAATCAGATTATCAGGGCATATATAAATAACGGAAAGGCAGATTTTTCAGAATACAGCAGCATAAGGATAATAATTACTGCTGCTTTGATTTCCCTCTCTTTTGTTATTTCCGCCGTACTGACAGGGGGAGTGTGGATAGCTTTTTTTACAGTTATTTTTCTAATTTTATTTGAATTATCCCTGATTGCATCGGTAATACTGTACAGTTTCATAAAAGCTGCCGGTTATATTCACAGGATTTTCTGCAATGTTTCCATAATTAGGGAATCCATTAATAAAACCTTTTTTCCCATGAATAAATACTATCTGCTTGCAGTATATGTACTTTCTGCCGCGATAATTCCTTTATATTTCAGCGACAGCAGCATGGGAATGAGGTACCCAGTGCCGATTCATATTGAAAATTATCCGGACAGCGGAGTAACTCTTGAATACATTAAAAAAATGGCTGATAAAAAGAATTTTTCCGGTAATCTTCCTGATTATCCGGAATACATTCGTCATCTTGCATATCAGATACGGCTTCCATATGCTGAAAAATATTCTGTTCCTGAAAATAACGAGAGTATAAGTATTTCCCGTTATTACCAGGAAAGTGATGCCTACAGGATGGAAAAAACCACTGTCAACCAGTTTACAGACAAGTGGTTAATCGATAATATTACATACGGTAAGGGAAAAGGGCTTACCGGCCTGATGATCAGCGAAGAAGGTTTTATTCAGGCTGCGCCAGGAAGCACTGCTCCGGCTGCCCCGCTATTAATCCCGGCTATATTCAGTTTTTTATACCCTCTGACATTACTTATAATGTTAGGATTCAGGAAAACACAAAAAACAGGAAGCCTGGAAAGCATAAAACTCTTGATTAGAAGGAGAAAACAGCAAGCGGCATGAAATCATTAAAAACTTTTCCAAAAGGTGGTGTTCATCCCGGTGATTTTAAGGATTTGACAAATAAAGAACCTATTCGTAATGCGGCAATCAAAGACAGTTTTATTATACCGATGTCGCAGCATATAGGTGCGCCATGCGAATGCCTTGTTAATCCCGGTGATGAAGTCAAGGAAGGGATGCTTATAGGCAAGGCTTCGGGTTTTATTTCTGCAAATATTCACTCTCCTGCACCGGGAGTTGTAAAAGAAATCACAGATATTTTTCTCGCGAACGGATTAAAAACAAAAGCTGTAGTTCTCGAGCCCTCGGGTTATTTTGACCAGCTTGGTAAAAATATTGTTCCTGCTGACTGGAACAGCCTTTCGGCCAAAGAGCTTCAGGAAAAAATATTTAATTCCGGCATTGTAGGGCTTGGCGGAGCTACTTTTCCTTCAAATGTGAAGTATATGATACCGCCGGATGCAAAAGTAGAAGCTCTTGTCATTAACGGGGTAGAATGTGAGCCCTATCTTACCGCAGACCACAGGCTGATGCTTGAAAAAAGCGCTGAAATATTTAAAGGGCTTGAAATACTGCAGAAAGTATTGAATCCGGAAAAAATATTTATAGGTATAGAGGCCAATAAACCAGATGCTATTGATATAATGGGCAATCTTGCCCAGGAATCCGGCGGAAAGATTGAAGTAGTCCCATTGAAGCTTAAATATCCCCAGGGTGATGAAAAACAGCTTTTAAAGGCAATAACAGGCCGTGAAGTCCCGTCAGGTAAGCTTCCCATAAATATCGGGGCAGTTGTTTCCAATGTAGGAACTGTATTTGCAATATATGAGGCTGTCGTTCTCAATAAACCTCTTTTTGAAAGGGTTGTAACTGTAACAGGCAGAGGCATTAAAAATCCTTCCAACCTGAAAGTAAGAGTCGGCACCAAAGTCAGGGATCTGATAGAAGACTGCGGCGGAGTCACCGATGATACTGTAAAACTTGTCATGGGCGGCCCGATGATGGGCTTTACAATGTGCAGCCTCGATACACCTGTCACAAAAGGAACTTCAGGCATTCTAGCCCTAACTGAAAAGGAAATCGGAAAAAGCGTACAGACTGCCTGCATAATGTGCGGCAGATGTGTAAAAGTGTGTCCGATCGGGCTGGTTCCGACAAAGCTTTATAAAAACATAACACACCGCAGATATCAGGATGCAATGCATCTTAACCTTATGGACTGCAAGGAGTGCGGCTGCTGCGCATATGTTTGCCCTGCAAATATTCCTCTTGTTCAGGGTATGAGGCTCGGGAAAAAAATGGCTAATAAAAAGGTGAAATCATGAGCGATGAAAAGGTCTTTCTTGTAGCATCTTCTCCCCAAATCCACCACGCGGATTCAACTTCACGGATTATGCTTGATGTAATTATCGCGCTGATTCCTGCAGGTGTCTGGGGAATATATGCATTCGGCAGCAGGGCACTTACAGTTATTGCTGTTTCAATAATTGCTTCAGTTTTAACAGAATATTTCATGTGCCGGATTATGAAAAAAAACACACTCGGCGATTATACCGCTGTTATAACCGGGCTCCTGATAGGCTTTAATATGCCCTCCGGTGTTGCCCTTTATGTACCTGTTGTTGCATCTGTTTTTGCAATAGCTGCTGTAAAATGGACTTTCGGAGGTCTTGGCACCAACCTGATGAATCCGGCGCTGGCAGGCAGGGTGTTTGTTTTTTTCTCGTGGACAGGAACTATGACAAAATGGAGTTCTCCTGCCGCAACCAGGGCAATAGACACCCTTTCAGGAGCTTCCCCTTTGGGATATCTAAAGACTTCACTGCTTGATATTTCCGGCAATATATCCGGTCCGGTTGAAATTCTTGCTTCTTATCCCAGGAGCGGTTTCAGCCTGTCAATGTCTGACTGGTTTGCTTCCGCGCTTGGTGTGAGGATTGATCCTGTTTATTATGATCTTTTTTTCGGCAATATACCGGGGTGTATCGGCGAAGTTTCCGCGTTTCTCCTTATTGCCGGGGCAATATATCTTTTTGTCAGAAAAGTAATAACATGGGAAATACCTGCGGCTTACCTTGTTTCCTTCAGCTTTTTTATATGGATGTTTGACGGGCTCAGATTCGGAACCGGGTTCTTCAGCGGAGATATATTCTTCCACCTTTTTTCCGGCGGACTTATGCTGGGCGCTCTTTTTATGGCAACTGATATGGCAACCTCCCCGTTAAGCGGGAAAGGGCAGATTATATTCGGCATCGGATGCGGTTTTCTTACATTTCTTATAAGGGTATACGGGTCATTTCCAGAAGGAGTATCCCTTGCTATTATAATAATGAATATTTTTACTGCAATGATTGACAGGCTGACAAGCCCTAAGCTTTTCGGGTTTGTAAAGAAAGGAAAGGCAAAATGAAAAATATTCTTTTGATTGGTCTTAAATTGACTATAATCTGCGCAGTTGCAGCTTTATCACTTGCCATGGTAAATGCGGCAACAGCACCAAGGATTGAAAAATTAAAAATCCAGGCGCTTGAGGAAGCGCTTTCCGTAATAAACAGCACAGGTAAACCTGGAAATGAGATATTGATAGACGACAGTATAGTTAAGGGATATTACCCTGTATTACTTGAGAACGGTGAAAAGGCGAGCTATATCCTAACTTTAAGAGGCGACGGTTATGCAGGTGATCTTAAGATTCTTGCTAATTATGAAAAAACCGGCAAACTTATTGCGTGTATCCTGATGGATAACCAGGAGACACCCGGACTTGGAAAAGAGGCGGAAAAAATTGAATACATGGATAAATTTATCGGAACCGGTTCGGATAAACCTGTCCCGGTAAAAAAAAGCCAGCTGCCGCCGGAAGAAGCTGACGCAATAGGAGGCGCTACCATAACATTTACAGGCATTGCAAAAGCGCTTGAATATGGTTCAGGTTTTATTGAAAAGATAGGAGAACAGCCGTGATAAAGGAATTAACAAAAGGTATTTTCAGGGAAAATCCCATATTTATCATTGTTCTGGGGCTGTGCCCCGCACTTGGTGTCTCAAGTAAGGTAATAAATGCGCTTGGTATGGGAGCAGGGGTTATATTTGTTCTTTTATCTTCAAATATCCTTGTTTCGCTGCTCAAGAATTTTATTCCGGATAAGGTCAGGATACCTTCATACATTGTAATCATTGCTTCATTTGTAACTATTGTTGAAATGGTTATGCAGGCATATTCGCCTGTACTGTATAAAAACCTTGGAGTTTTTGTACCCCTGATTGTTGTAAACTGTGTAATTCTTGGCAGGGCAGAAGCTTTTGCCAATAAAAACAGCCTTCTGCCTTCGATATTGGATGCAATAGGGATGGGAACAGGTTTTACACTCGGACTGCTTTTGATTGCCCTGATCAGGGAAACACTTGCTTCAGGAACAATAACTTTATTCAGGATAGGCAGTTTTAACGGGATAATAACAATCCCCGGACTTGTTGATTCGCCGGTTAGAATATTCGGAATGGCAGCCGGAGCTCTTCTTGTTATGGGTTACCTGAAAGCTTTTTTCAACTGGTACACAACAAGAAATTAGGAGGGAATATGTCTTATATTGGAATAATAATAACTTATGTTTTTATAAGTAATTTTATATTGACACAGTTTCTGGGATTGTGTCCGTTTATCGGTGTTTCTAAAAATGTTGAATCTGCCGTAGGTATGGGTTTTGCCGTCACATTTGTCATGGGCCTGGCATCTCTTGTAACATGGGCGATTCAGTTTTACATTCTTGCTCCGCTTAACGTTGTCTTTCTTCAGACTATAACGTTCATTCTTGTTATTGCCGCACTTGTTCAGTTTGTAGAAATGGTTATACAGAAGATAGCTCCTCCGCTTTATAAGGCACTTGGGATTTATCTTCCCCTGATTACGACGAATTGTGCTGTGCTTGGTATTGCGCTTATTTCAGTGAGAAGCAGTTATAATGCCATTGAAAGCTTTCTTGCAGGTATATCCGGCGGGCTCGGATTTTTGCTTGCAATACTGATAATGTCCACAATCAGGGAAAAACTGGATTCAGAAGATGTACCAAAATTTTTTAAAAATATACCAATAGCGTTTATCACCGCAGGACTGATGTCAATGGCTTTTATGGCATTTGACAAAGCGCTGCTTAAAAACCTGATAGGATAACTGGAGTCTGTAATGCTTAACACAATTCTATATGCTTTTATCTCAGTTTCTCTTCTTGGCGCTTTTTTCGGCATAGGCCTTGCGATAGCTGCAAAATACCTGTATGTCAAAAAAGAAAAAAAACTGACTGACCTTGAAGAAGCGCTTCCAGGCTATAACTGCGGAGCGTGCGGCTATGCAGGCTGTTCAGCCTATGCCGAGGCAATATTTAACGGTATAGCGGAAGATATAACCCTTTGTTCACCGGGAGGAGCGGAAACAGCACAGAAAGTGGCGAATATAATGGAAGTAGCCATTGATGTATCACATGAAAAGAAAGTTGCCTTTGTTCACTGCAAGGGTGGCAAAGATACAGCCAGATACGCTTTTGAATATAAAGGAATTACAGACTGCAATGCAGCCTACAGCATGTATCAGGGTAATAAAGTGTGTAAATACGGCTGCCTTGGCCTGGGAAGCTGTATCCGTGTTTGTCCGGTTGATGCCATAGCTTATGATAATCAGGGATTGGTCGTTGTAGACAAGGAAAAGTGCATATCCTGTAACCAATGTGTCACAGTATGTCCTTCAGGTGTCATGAAAATGATTCCATATACCGCAGATTATGTTGTTGCCTGTAATTCAAAAGATAAGGGCGCAGTTACAAGAAAAGCTTGCACAGTTGGCTGTATAGGTTGTAAAATGTGTGAAAAGAAGTCGCCGGACGGCGGTTTTAAGATTGAAAATTTTCTGGCCGAGATAGATTACAGTGCAAACGGGGAACGGAAAAACGCTGCCGATGCCTGTCCGGTAAAATGCATTGTGACAAACTGACAAAAGCGGAAATTTTATTCTTTAAATGACAGTTAAAAATAAAGCAGAGAATGGATGAATGAAAAAAATTTAATTATAGGTCTTTCCTCAATGAATCTTGCTGATTCTGAACAGGAGGCCGAAGAAAAATATCAAAAAGTATATAAACCATTCCTTAGAGAGCTATATAATTTCCCGGAGATTAAGGCCGTCCTTCATTTTTCCGGTGTACTTCTTGAATGGTTTAATGATAAACATCCTGAAGTTCTCATGCTGCTGGAAGAACTTGTTAAAAAAAGGAAACAGGTTGAGATTTTAGGCGGCGGCTTTTACGAACCTCTTTTTCCAATGCTTTCTGCCCAGGACCGGAGCGGGCAGCTTGAGGCATTGACAACACTGCTGAGAAAAAAATTCGGAAAACGGCCGAGAGGCTGCTGGATTCCCGGCAACTACTGGGATAATTCGCTTATTCTTCCCATTAAAAACAGCGGTATGGATTATATATTTCTTGATTATGATTTCCTTGATACCGGAATTGAAAATAATGATGATATATACAGTACTTTCATAACAGAAGACAGCGGAAAACTGATAAATGTTTTTCCTGTTCATGCCTCGCTTGCTGCATTGGATAGTTCAGATGTTAACAGCTTTATTGAAATGCTTAAAATCAGGGGAAACGGAGATGATTCAATTATATCCCTGATATTTTCAGACAGTGATATCGAGAATAAATCAGAAAAATGGTTTGAGGATTTTTTCTCACAAATTCAAAGCGACCGTGACCTGAAAATAACAAATCCTTCATTATATCTTAAAAAGATCCAAAAATATTCTAAAATTTATATACAGAATTCTGATTATTATAAAAAAACATTTTCCGACTGTTATTACATCAATCTTTTATATGCAAGGATGGTCCATGTACAGACGCTGATTAATCAGATACGCGGTGACAAGTACAAGAAAAAATCTGCAGTAGAATCTCTTTGGGCCGGACAGAACTATTTTTCATATACTACCAATCATTTTAAAGAAGATGACATAACCGGAAAGATGCAAAACAGGGCAAAGACATACAGGAACCTGATTGAAGCCGAGATCCTTACCCGCCAGAAAGGGGTCTTTATCCCCTCTCTTTTTAAAAGCGATTTTGATATGGACGGGTTTGATGAATTCCTCTATCTGGGAGAAGACTACAATGCCTTTGTCCATCTTGAGGGTGGTGCGGTTTTTGAATTAGACTCCCTGAAAGAGAAATGGAATTACTGTGATATTGTTAATTATTCAGAAAACTCCCTCAGCTTTAAAAAAAGCTGCTGTGATTATTTTATTGAGAATGATAAAGAGTATAACTCTATACAGGAATTTATTGATTGTGACATAGCCGGAATAGCAGAAAAAGAATACAGTATTAACAGTTTTGAACGTGAACAGAAAACACTCTCCATTTCGATCAGGGTAAAAAACAGTGAAAAAACTTTTTCGTTTAAACTGGTAAAGAAGTACCGTTTTCTGAAAAAGAAATTCGATGTCTCATACAGCATTATAAATACCGGATCTACAGTAATTAATCATAAATTCGGGGTAAATATTCTTCTTTCACTTTTTTACAGCAATGGCGATGACAGAAATAATAAAATAAAAAAAACATCCAATACCATTCAATTGGATGACTCATTTTCTGGTATATTAATTAAATCAGACAGGGATGCGGATATCTGCCATGAAGAAGAATGTAAAAACGGTATCTACTGTTATACTTCTGTCATGCCGGTATTTGATATTATCTCGCTTGAACCGGGAAAGTCATGGGAAAACAGGATAGAAATAAGAGTCTAATAGGATAAAAGAATTTTATCCATCCAAAACCTTGATTCCGGATAAAAACTTTCAGAGGATTTCAAAAACTCAAAAAATGCATATTCCGGTCTGCCGAGAAAATAATATGACTGTCCAAGATAGAAAGATATTCTGTTTTTAAGAGATTTGCGTTCAGTTGTCCGTGAAAGGTCAAGAAGATTCGTAACGCTTTCCCGCCAGTTGTTTTTAAGGAAATATTTTTCGATAATTACAGATAACCTGATCTCTTCGCCGGTTTTTGCGTTTTTAACCGTTTTTTCAGGCATTTCAAGAGTCACAGGAATAAGTTCCTCAGTATTGATATTGTATCCAGATATCAGTAAATCAATTTTATTTTTTGTTGAATCAGATATTTTCTGAAAAGAAATATTGTATTCCGGGCCTGCTGTTTTTATCCTGCTGCCGGTTTCAAGGTAATTGTTGATTTTAAATCCAGGTAAAGGCTCTGCCCTTAAAGCGGAAAGATTTGATTGCATCTCCTGCCCGGGTGTTAATGGTATCTCGGCAGCGCTTAAGGTTGTATTTTCAAATGGTATTAATTCGCCGCTTAGATTTTTAAGCAGTTCAGCATCAATTACACAGTAATAATACGGAACTCCCGGAATTGGATAATCAGTGTAGCTTTTCCTGTATGAAGGAATAATATTCAGTAATGTTGAAGACAGGATATCTTCCCTGCCGAATATGGGTTCAACATGCCTGAGGACGGCAAGATACCTCTCCGTTGTATCAGCATTGAAATCCAGAAAAATTGAATCTTTAGCTGCGGCAGCTGTCAGATATCTGACTGAAGCGGCGTTTACTCCTATCTTTTCAATTGATTTTATTGCAACAGGTTTTAATGTTATATTCCGGTAGGGAAGGAAGATGTCAAAAATATTTCCCTCCTTATTCTTTGCAATTACCGCGTAATAAAAATCAGTGTTATTTACCGCACTGTCTGAATAATATTCAATACCCGCAGGAATTTCATCTACAAGAAATGAATCTGTAAAATTATTCCTGTTTATTTCTTCAGTATGCCTGTATATTAGATATGTACCGTCAATGTCTCTTGAATCTTTCCATGTAATATTTATCCTGGAATTGCTTTCTACAGCTTTTAATCTTGAAATAAAAGGAGCAAAAACAAAGCTTTCTTCGCAATATGCGCCAGACTGGATAAGAAGAACCATCAGAAGTAAAAAAAGGCTAATTATTGTGTATTTTTTCTGTGATTTAAGGAATGAGTCCATCATTATATATTATATCGGCTTGTGGTTTTATTACCCATAGTAAAAGGGTTTGACAACAGTAAAAATATATTTAAACTATGTAATATGTTTGTATCTGTAACCTATGATCTATCGTCTGATGACACTTTTAACAAGGTAAGAGAAATACTTATTTTTTACGGATTCAAGGAAGTGCTTAAAAATGTGTTTGAATCTGAATCGATCAGGGATAATACATTAAAAAAATTAAAAAGAGATATCGACAGGGTTACTGACCATTTTGACAAGGTCAGATTTTATCAATATCCTTATGAGGAATTGTTTGCCATAACAATGCTGGAAAAAAAGAAATGGAAAAGAATGCTGCTTAAATGAGGAAATAAATGTTAATAGATTATCAGGTCCCTTTGAACAAAATTACAAATGAAATAACTCAATCCTGGAGGCATCTTTGACCCGGATACCAGAAAAAAAGAGATTGAAGAATTAGAGAAAAAAACTTATGACGAAGGATTCTGGGAAGACCGGAAAGAAGCTGAAATTACCCTTACAAAGCTTAAAAGGATAAAAGATGCTTTTCGTCCATGGGAAAATCTTGTAATTGAGTCAGACGATCTAAAAGAGCTTTTTGAAATGGCCCTGGCCGAGAAAGATGAATCACTTGAAAAAGGGATTGCGGAAAGCATTAAAAGTATTGAAGAAAAATTCGCAGAACTTAAAACCATACAGCTTCTGGGCGATGAAATGGATAATGCTGATGCATTTATTACAATTCACTCAGGGGCCGGCGGAACAGAGGCCTGCGACTGGGTTAGCATGCTTTACCGGATGTATACAAGGTGGACAGAACGGAAAGGTTTTGACATCGAAGTAATTGACATGCTTGAAGCGGAAGGGGGCCTTAAGTCTGTTACCGTACAGGTTAAAGGCAGCTATGCCCATGGCTATTTAAAAGGGGAGTCGGGAATACACAGGCTTGTAAGGATTTCTCCGTTTGACTCAAATGCAAGAAGACACACCTCTTTTGCCTCTGTTTATATATCACCTGTGATAGAAGATGATATAAATGTTGAGATTAGGCCGGAAGATCTAAGGGTAGATACCTACAGGGCATCCGGTGCCGGAGGTCAGCACATTAACAAGACTGACTCCGCGATAAGGATAACACATCTTGAAACAGGAATTGTTGTACAATGCCAGACAGAGAGGAGCCAGCATAAAAACAGGGCTAATGCAATGAAAGTCCTCAAATCCAAGCTTTATGAGTACTACAGGCAGAAACAGGATGAAGAAAACGAAAAATACAGTCAGGAAAAGAAGGATATTGCGTGGGGAAGCCAGATAAGATCCTATGTTTTTCAGCCTTATACGATGGTAAAAGATCACAGGACAAAACATGAAATAGGCAATATTCAGAGTGTTATGGATGGAAATATTGATCCTTTCATTGAGGAATATCTAAATTTTATATGGAAAAATAAGTAAAAATGAAATCCGGTGTATTAATTGTTGATGATCTGCAATTTGTCAGAATTTCAATTAAGGAAGTACTTGAGAAAGAAGGAATCCCGATAGCAGGGGAAGCTGCCGATGGTATGGCCGCGCTTGAGCTGTATGAGAAAACAAAGCCGGATATTGTCCTCCTTGACATTACAATGCCTGTTATGGATGGATTAAGCGCTTTAAAATTCCTCAAAGTAAGATATCCTGAATCGAATGTAATCATGTGTTCCGCGCTGGGACAGCAGAAATACATAATCAGGGCAATTCAGCTTGGGGCTTCCGATTTTGTTGTGAAACCTTTCAAGCCGGAAAGGCTCATCAGCTCTATCCGGAAAACCCTGAGGGGTTAATGAAAATCAGACTTTTAATAGCGGCTTTTTTATTCTGCTCTTTTCCCATGCTTTATGCAGAAAAATTAATTCTGCTTGATGAAAAGGACAAATGGAATATTGCAATTGCTGATTTTAAAATTACTGATTCTTCTTCCGATTCAATTTATCTGAGGAATTCTATTCCTGCTTTTCTATATAATCAGCTTTCATCCTGTCTCAGCCACACACTGACAGAAAATGAAATGTTCCTGCTACAAAACAGAATTAAAATTGAAAAAATTGAAGAA
Organism: Spirochaetales bacterium; assembly: GCA_024233785.1. Taxonomy (GTDB): domain Bacteria; phylum Spirochaetota; class Spirochaetia; order CADAEX01; family CADAEX01; genus JACKPD01. The sequence continues at coordinate 157,249 of JACKPD010000002.1, forward strand.
AAAGAAAATAAACTGTCTGCATATTATAAAGACTTTAATCTGACTTATTTTAATGAAAGTACGAAAAGAAAGGAACTCAGGGACAGTATCCAGTTAACTGAAAAAGAAATCAGGCAGCTTAAAAAATACAATCCTGAGAAAATAAAAATAATTCCTGTAAAGGATATCTCTTTTATTACTGAAGGGGAAAATACTGAAAAACTGTTACTGGATCCGGTCAATATCGGAGTTTTTGCTGATAGAAAGAATTCTGATTATGTTATTTACGGTTCCGCAGGACAATTTGATGATCTTCTGCTTCTAGAAATCAGGCTGTACAGTTCTTTGTCTAAAAAAGATATATATGTAAATTCCGTATCCGCTGACATCAATTCCCTTTTTACTTCACTGGACAAGACTGTTTCTGATTTAACCTCCATACTTTTGGGTACTTCATGGAGCAAACTTACAGTTGACACTAATATGGGTGATGCTGATATTTACCTGAATAACAGATATATCGGAAGCAGCAATGTCAAGAATATTATTGTGAAGCCGGGGAAACATATCCTTACAGTAAAAGGACAGGGGATAGCTGAAAAGGAACTTGAAATATTTCTCGAAGAAAATAAAGAAAACACCATAAGCATGGAAACAGAGGAGAAAGAGGAAAAACTGACAGCAATAAATACTCTGCCGCCCGATGCTGATATCTATTATGATTCACTCTGGCGTGGGAGGAGCCCGTATCTCTTAAACGGACTATCCGGAGAACTGTATATAAAAAAAGAAGGGTACAGGGATTTAAAGCTGTTTATTGATGATTATCCTGAAAACAGTATTACTTTACAGCTTTCACCTGATATCTTTGAGAAAGAGGAATATTTTGATAACAGGAGAGACGCCTTTTACAGGAATTTTTCCTTTTTTATTTTATCTGTGCCTGTTCCTTTTTTCCTGTTTGCGGTTCTCAATGATTACAGCGATGCCTATAATAATTCTTTAAGTTCCGGGACTAACAGCAGTGAAACTGAAAGACTCAGGAAATTGACCAACTTTACATATTATGGTTATTACGGTAGTTTATTTCTAACAATTTCCCTGTTTGTAAATACAATATTTCATTTGAATGATTATATTAAAGCAGGCGATATACTTGGACAGGAGCAGTAAATGGCAAAATTGAATCTCGGGCAGAAACTTATAAATATTTTCAAATTAAATAAAGTAAATCAGGAATTTTTTGATGATCTCGAAGATATTCTGGTTGAATCTGATATGGGTGTCGGAGTTTCAGTTGATATAGTGAAAGAACTTAAGGAACATGCTGCCGTAAAAAAGATTACAGGTGAGGAAAATATTATCGGACTGTTAAAAGAAATTATCTCAGGCAAGATCCTTGAGTATAATTTTAAACTTGATAATGACAATCTTGTTTTGATCCTCTTTCTGGGTGTTAACGGAGTTGGTAAAACCACAACAATCGCGAAAACAGCAAATTTCATAAAGGAGAATTACCCGGGAAAAGGGATAATCCTTTCAGCAGCAGACACCTTCAGGGCTGCCGCGATTGAACAGCTAAAAATCCATGGAGAGAGACTTGGCGTGAGGGTAGTAAGTCAGGAGCATGGCTCAGATCCAGGAGCTGTAATATTCGACACTATCGAGAGCGCGAAAGCAAAGGGCGAAAAGGTAATACTCGCTGATACCGCAGGGAGAATGCATAACAGGGTTAATCTTGTAAAAGAACTCCAGAAGATTGATAAAATAATCAAAAACAGGATTGAAAAAGATAACTACCTTAAATTTCTGGTTATAGATTCAACTACAGGCCAGAACGGCCTTAATCAGGCTGAAATATTTAATGAAGCGATTGGTATTGATGCTGTTGTAATGGCCAAAAGCGATTCATCAGCCAAAGGCGGTATTGCCGCGGCAATTTCTGGCAAGCTGGGACTCCCTTTTGTTTTTATCGGTACAGGAGAAAAATACGGAGATCTAAAACAATTCAGTAAGGATGAATATCTGGATAACCTTTTAAATGTATAAACATCTTTTATTATTATTTTTATTTTCATTTGCACAGACTCTTTTTTCCCAGGAATATTACAGATCAAACAAACTTGGAATGCCCCTTGAAAAAATTGAAAAATACAGAATAGATGAGTTTGAATATTATCTTGAAAAAAAAATATCGGGACTGATAGAAGAAAATATCCTGTATCAAAACTCAGAAATTGTTAAGGAAAATGAGATTTATTATACATCTGATAAAAAAATAGAAAGGGAAATAACCAGGGAAGATAATACAGTAACAGAGAAAAAATACAGGAATTTGCTTGTTTATGAAGAGAAGATAACAAAACCTGATAAAACCGGTATGATAAGGAAATATAATTATGATGAAAACAGCCAGCTTTATTCAGTAGATGAATTAACTCCCGAAGGGATTCCTGACAACAGGGTCATATATGAAAGAGATACAAAAGGGAGGATAATATCAGTCGTCAGGCTTGTTTTAAGGGATAAAAAAAGCGGTTTGAAAGATCCTGAACCGGTAGAGGAGCAGTTTTCAAAATACAGGTTTTCAGGACGCAATCTTACTGAGGAATGGCATGGAAGCAGTGATACAACCGGAAGCTTTATCTATTACAGCTCAGACGGGAAGATTTCCGGTATTATACAGAAAAAAGAAGGGAAAACTGTTTCGGAAAAAAAATACTTTTACGAAAATACCGGTGCGTACAGAACTGAGGAGATAATCCCTGATACAGAGGAAAAAAATATCCAGTATTTTGACACTGCCGGGAATATAACTGAAGAGGTCTTATTGCTAGGGGATAAAACAGTTCTTAAAACTGCCTGGTTTTATAATGATAAAAAAATTGTGAAAAAAATATCTACAAGCGAAAAGGGAACAGAAAGGTCTCTTTATGTATACTCAGGCGATAAAGTTTCGGGCGAAAAAATGTTTTTTAATGGAGAACTGGTTTACGAAAAAGTATATACTGATGATGATAATTACTATGAGGATAATTATTCATCAGGTAAAAGATATTCAAGAAAATACTATAAAAACGGTGAAAAGATTAAAACTGAAACATGGTGAACAAATGGACAATATTTCTTGCTGACAGATATATAAGGGCAAGAAGGACAGAAAAGAAAAACACTACGCAAAAACTTTCAATACTTGGTCTTGCCGCAGGTGTTGTTACACTTGTAGCAGTCATGTCTATCATGAATGGGCTTCAGCTCGGTTTTATCAATGATATCCTTGAAATTGAATCCTATCATCTCCGTATCAATAATGTTCTTGATGAAAGAAGAACAAGGGACGTCCTTGACAGTCTCCCGGCGATTACAAGCCATACAGCCTTCAGCGATGTGCAGACTCTTCTCCAGGGACAAAGTTCAAAACTTGAACCTGTTGTAGTAAGGATGATGGAAGAGGGTACACCTTTACGGGATAAGGGATTTATGAGTCATCTCGGAATACTGGAAGGTGATTTTGATATCAGCGGGGGTTACAAGGCTGTAATAGGCTATGAACTTGCAAAATATCTGCATGTTTCCGCGGGAAACACAATAAATATTGTCTCACTTTCCGGAAATTCTTTTTCATCCCTTATCCCAGGGACGCTTGAGCTGACAATTACAGGGGTATTTCAGTCGGGGTATTACGAATTTGACAGAGGGATGATCTTCATTTCTGACTTAAATGCTCCCATGCTTAATCCGGGAACAGCAGAGGATGAAAAGACAATTGGCATAAAGCTGAAAAACCAGTACAGGGACATGGAAATACTTGCCGCGCTTAAATCCGCGCTGCCTGGTGCGGAGATAGTTTCCTGGAGGGATTACAATAAATCTTTTTTCAGCGCACTTCGTATTGAAAAGATCACAATGATGCTCCTGATTGCACTTATTTTTGTTGTTATCGGAGTTAATATATTCAATTCAATAAAAAGAACAGTTGCTGAAAAGCTTGAAGATATTGCAGTACTCTATTCTCTCGGTGCACCTGACTGGTCAGTAAAAAGAATATTCCTTATCGAAGGGGTAATTATCGGTCTTGCCGGAGGAGTCTTCGGTATGGCAGGCGGACTGCTTCTCATCGTAAATATAAATGAGCTGTTTGCCGTTACCGGAAAGCTTATGTCAGGTTTATCCCTTTTCGCGGGTTATATGGCGTCAGCTTCGGGTCTATATCAGTTTTCGGAATTTACCCTGTTCCCGGAAGATTATTTTTATCTTACAGAGATACCGGTTAAAATACTGCTCCCCGAGATGGTGCTTATTTTTATATTCGCGTTTCTGTCTGCTGTTCTTTCCGCATGGTTTGCTTCAAAAAAACTTTCTGTAAAAAATCCTGCTGAGTATCTGAGGTATGAATAATGGATAAAGTTGTTGAAATAGAAAAGCTGTTTAAAAAATATAAAAGCGGTACAGATGACCTTGTTATTCTTGAAGGGCTTGACCTTACTCTCGAAAAAGGGAAAAAACTCATAATTACCGGGGAAAGCGGCTGCGGAAAAAGTACTCTGCTTAACATTATGGGAGGACTCGACAGGGGGAGCGGAGGAGTTGTAAAAATCTGCGGCGCGGATGTTGAGCAGATGGAAGAAAAGGACCTGTATAATTTCCGCAACAGGATTATTGGTTTCGTTTTCCAGTTCCATTATCTTTTAAAAGAACTTACCGCGGCTGAAAATGTAATGATGCCTATGTTTATCAGTGGAGAGACGAAAAAAAAATCACTTGAAGAGGCTGAGAAAATTCTTTTAAAAGTAAATCTGGCAGAAAGAGCCTCTTTTTATCCATATCAGCTTTCAGGGGGCGAGAGACAGAGGGTGGCTGTCGCAAGAGCTCTTATTAACAATCCGTCCATACTTCTTGCCGATGAACCTACAGGCAATCTTGATGAGAAAAATTCCAGAATAGTTGAAGAGCTTCTTTTCAGCCTTGTCGCAGAGCAGAATACAACCCTGGTTATGGTAACTCATGATGCATCCCTGTCTGAAAGGGGAGACATGACCATGAAACTGGAAAAGGGCAGACTCAGGGAAATATGAAAGTAAAAAACGCGTTATTCCTTGCTTTTAAATTTTTTTCCAGTAAAAATACAGACAAAAACCTCTTCCGCCATATAAGAGGCGCGGTTATTGGTATAGCACTCAGCCTTGTCCCGCTTGTAATTGTACTTGAAGTCACTGACGGGATGATAGAAGGGATAACCAGAAGATATATTGAGGTGGGGAGTTATCACTATCAGGCAAGGGATTTACAGAATAGTGAAGCTGATTATAAAGCAGTAATTAAAAATCTTGAGAGTCTCGAAACTGTAGACAACGCATTTGCTTTTATCCAGGATACATGCCTGATCTATACAAAAAAGGGGAGAACCGGGGTTTCTGTGAGGGGGCTGCCAGAAAACCTTTATGACAATGACCGGGGACTAAAAGAGTATCTTGTCTTTTCTGAAGGAAGTTTTACCCTTGACTCCGAAGCTATATTGCTGAGCAGCAGCATAGCCAAAAAAATCGGCGCATCTACAGGCGATGAAATCAAGCTCCTGACAGCATTTAATCAGCCGGGGAGGGCTCTGGTACTCCGTCCTGCCAGATTTATCGTAAAAGGGGTCTTTACGACCGGCTACAGGGAACTGGATGAGGTCAGTGTCTATATAAACTACGACAGGGCCTCCTCGCTTTTCAGAGGAGCTAGCCAGCCTTACATAGGTATAAAGGTAAAAAATCCGTATAATTCTTCAGACTCATATAAGGATAAAACAGCAGAAGAACTTCGCAATTATCTTCCGCCGGCCTTTATCCTGAGTTCCTGGTACAGGCTTAATTACACTTTATATAAAAGCCTTGAAACGACAAAAAAACTATTAATGCTTATAATGATACTTATCCTCTGTGTCGCGTCCCTCAATATTTCTTCCGCTATGATTATGATGGTTCTATCCAGGAGGAAAGAGATTGCAATATTGAAAAGCATCGGTTTTTCACAAAATGATATTGCACTTGCGTTCCTTGCGACAGGTGTTCTGATCGGCCTTGCAGGTACTTTTATAGGCATGCTTGCGGGAATAGCAGGATCTCTGCATATAAACTGGATAATAGGAACTATTGAAAAACTTATCAATTATTTTATATTTTCAGGATATTTTGTTCTCAATTTATTCAGGCAGACAGAATATGGAGGTTTCAGAATACTTGATTCAGGTTATTACCTTGAACAGATTCCTGTTACCCTCGATTTTTTTGAGCTGTGCCTTGTTTCATTCATCTCTCTGTTTTTATCATCTGCCGCCTCATTTCTCCCATCTTTCAGGGCTGGAGCAATAAGACCGGTAGAGATACTGCGAAAAAGCTGAAAACAGGAATATTAATATCGACAACTTGCGCTATTTTTAATAACTTAATATTAAGGATACTAATAGATATAAAAACAGGATAATGCAATGAAATGTGATATTTGCGGCAGCAGAAGAGCTTTGATACATATTCAGCAAATTGCCGGAAACGAAGAGATAAATATAAACATATGCGAAAAATGCGCCAAAGATAAAGGGCTTACTATTAATAATAAGGAACTGGGGGTAAGTCTTAAAAATCTTCTCGGTAATTTCGATCAGATAAAAAAAGCGATTGAATCACGTGACAATGCAAAAACATGCAGTGAATGCGGTAATACCATTGAACAATTAAAGAAAACAGGAAAAACAGGCTGCCCCGCATGCTACAGGGAATTCAATAAATATATTTCATCGTTTTTTAAAAAAACGGCAGGGGCCTGTGAACACAGGGGCAAATATCCTTTCAGGATAAGTATTTTAAGAAGAAGAATCAGGGAAATGGATAATTTGAACCTTAAGCTTAAGGACGCTGTAGAAAATGAAAAATTTGAGCATGCCGCTTATCTGAGGGACAGAATTAAACTAATGGAAAGACAGATTAAAAGATATGGTAAACAATGATTTCAGGCTCAGCCCGGAAGGCTGGTTCAGCAGGGAAGGCCGTGAGATAGATGTAATAAACTCGAGCCGGATAAGGCTTGCAAGAAATATTGAAGGTCTTGTATTTCCTGAAAAAATGGGAAGCAAGGATTTTAACTGGTTTTATGATAAAATTACGGAAGAAACAGCGGATTTGACTGGTTTCGGATTTTATAATCTGAATGCGCTTAAACTGCAGGAAAGGCAGATGCTTGCAGAACGGCATTATCTGAAACCAGGCGCTACTTTCAGCGGAGAGCAGTGCATTCTAATCAGAGATGATGAGCAGGTTATAACAGTTTTCAATGATTCGGATCATATAAGAATAAAAAGCCTGCAAAGCGGACTTGATTTAAGGAATGCTTATAATTACTGCAATGAGATGGATAATCTTCTGGAAGAAAAATTTACCTATGCGGTTTCTCCAAAATTTGGTTATCTTACATCTGACCTGACTTCAGCGGGAACAGGTATGAGTGCTTCAGTAATGCTTTTCCTTCCTGCGATAAGAAGGGCCGGAAAGATTGACAAGGCTTTAACTGAAATTGTAAGGGCAGGGCTTTCCGTTAAGGGTTTTGTAGGAGAAGGCACCGAAGATTCACTTGGCGACCTGTATATTATTGATAACCAGTTTTCAATGGGAAAAACTGAAGAAGAGACGATTATTCAGCTTGAAAGCATCACAAGCCTGATCGCCGGTTATGAAAGAGAAACAAGGGATATAATTTTCAAAAGCGACAGGGTAAACATGGAAGATGAAGTGTTCAGGGCTAAAGGGATACTTGAAAATTGCAGAAAAATAACGCTTGTAGAAGCAATAAGGCATATTTCTTCTTTAAAATTAGGAAAATATTACAATTTAATTGACGAAAATATAACATATAGCGAAATTAATTGTTTATTATTGCAGATACAGAAATCGCATTTAATAAAAAGCAATAAAAAGAATTCTGATGAGGATACAGCTCGCGCGGAATTCATACGGAATAACTTGTTTATGAAGGGTTAATAAAGATGTTTAAAGGATTGACAAAAAGGGCACAGAAAGTTCTGGCCCTGATAGCACAGGAAGAAGCAAAAAGGTTCCATGCGGACCAGCTGCTGCCTGAGCATATAATACTTGCCTTGTTAAAAGAAGGCGAGGGGCAGGCTCTGCGGATTTTGAAAAAACTTGGCATAGAACCAGTTCAGCTCCAGGTAGAAATTGAAAATAATATTTTCAAGAATAAGGGCGGCTTTCTCCTTGGAGATGTTCCTCTTTCAAAAAGAGGAAGAAAAGTTCTTGAAGATTCAGCAGAAGAGGCAAGAAAATTCAGTCATGAATATATCGGAACAGAACATCTCCTGCTTGCTTCCGCAAAGGAACCGGGAAGTATTATTTCCATGTTTCTTGCCAGCCGTGGAATAACTACAGAAATCCTTAGAGATACTGTATCAGAAATGTCGGAAATATCAAAATCTGACGGCAAAATAAGCAAACAGATCGCTGTCAGCAAGAAAATAATCCCCGGCTCCGGAGGTAAAAACACTCCGCTTTTGAACGAATTTTCAAGAGACCTTACGGAAATGGCAATATCAGGCCAGCTTGACCCTGTAATAGGCAGGGAGAAAGAGATAAACAGGGTAATCCAGATAATGGCAAGAAGAACAAAAAACAACCCTATTCTCCTTGGGGAGCCTGGAGTGGGTAAAACAGCAATTGTTGAAGGTCTTGCTGCCAGAATTGCATTCAGAAAAGCTCCGGACATACTTCATGACAAACGTCTGATGATACTTGACCTTGCCTCTGTTATTGCCGGAACAAAATACAGGGGTGAATTTGAAGAACGGCTGAAAAGGATTATGAAAGAAATCAAGGCAGCCGGAGATATTATTCTGTTTATCGATGAGATACATACAATTGTCGGGGCAGGAGGTGCTGAAGGTGCTATCGATGCGTCAAATATGCTTAAGCCGGCATTGTCGAGAGGAGAAATCCAGTGTATTGGCGCTACAACGTTAAGCGAATACAGGAAAAATATTGAAAAAGATTCTGCTCTGGAAAGAAGATTTCAGCCCGTACTTATAGAAGAGCCTACCGCAGCTGAAACAATAGAAATTCTGAACGGCGTAAAAAAACACTATGAAGAGTATCATAATGTCACATATTCTGAACAGGCTGTTAATATTATAACAAGACTTGCCTCCCGTTATCTGACAGACAGGCTTCTTCCTGACAAGGCAATTGATATACTTGATGAGGCAGGATCAAGAAAAAGAATCGCTACCAGGGAAAAACCGGAAGAACTGGACAACATTAATAAACAGATAGATGATCTTAATTTTGAAAAAAAGAACTATGTCAACAACCAGGATTACGAAAAAGCAGCTTCAATCAGGGATATGATAAATAATCTGCGGGAACAGAAAGATGTTGTCGAATCAACCTGGAAAAAAACCCTGCGTATTGAACATAATCTGATTGATGAAAATGATATCTACCAGGTACTCGCTGAGATTACAGGAATCCCTGTAGCCAGAATAGCGGAAAGTGAATCTGAAAAACTTCTTAAAATCGAGGATCATCTTCATAAAACAGTTATCGGCCAGGAAGAGGCAATAACAGCGGTTTCATCTGCCATAAGGAGGCGAAGGGCCGGGATTTCATCCCATGCGAGGCCACTAGGTTCTTTTATTTTCCTCGGACCCACAGGAGTGGGTAAAACACTGCTCGCGAAAACACTTGCTGAGTTTCTGTTCGGAACAACTGATGCACTTGTAAGGGTGGACATGTCCGATTACATGGAAAAACATAATTCCTCAAGGCTTGTAGGATCTCCTCCGGGTTATATAGGCTATGATGAAGGTGGAGTTTTAACGGAAAAAGTAAGAAGAAAACCCTACTGTGTAATACTATTTGATGAAATTGAGAAAGCTCACCCTGATGTATTCAATCTTCTTCTTCAGATACTGGAAGAAGGTGAAATACAGGATAATCTGGGCCACAGGATTTCTTTCCGGAATGCTGTAATAATAATGACTTCCAATGCCGGCGCAAGAGATATTTCAACCGGTTTTTCTCTAGGATTCAAGCAGAATACAGATATCAGCTACAGTGAAATAAAATCATCAGCGCTTAACGAACTAAAAAGAATATTCAGGCCTGAATTTTTAAACCGTGTTGATGAAATTGTTGTTTTTCAGAGTCTAAACAGGGATGAAATGCACCATATTTTCGATAATATGATAAACGAACTAAAAGAAAGGCTTTCTGAAAAAAGGCTTGAAATTACTGTAACAGAGGAAGCCAGGAATTTCCTTATTGAAAAAGGATGGGATTCCAGGTTCGGAGCAAGGCCACTGAGAAGGGTTATACAGAAAGAGGTAGAGGATGTTTTATCCACAATGATCATAAGCGGTATTCTGGATGACAACTCACACGCAGTAGTTGATTTTAAAAACGATAAAATAAATATCCATAAGGAATAGTTTTACCCTTGATAAAAAAAATACATGAATTTATATTCTTAACTAAATGAATCTTGAATTATTTGTACTGGGCTGCGGCGGCATGATGCCATTACCGGGAAGACATCTTACCTCTGTTCTATTAAGGAGAGACGGCGAGTTGTTTCTTTTTGACTGCGGAGAGGCAACCCAGATTTCTTTAAAAAAACTGAACCTGAAATGGAAGAAAATTTCAGTAATATTAATATCGCATATGCATGCGGACCATGTTACAGGACTTCCCGGTATATTAATGCTCTCATCCCAGGTAGACCGTGATGATCCTCTGTATATTATCGGACCGCCCAGGATAGGCGAATATATTGAAGAAAACAGAAGAATCCTTGATATGTATATTAACTATAAAATTGAAGTTATTGAAGTTGAAGAACCAGGTGTTGTTTTCAGGGGTGATAATTATTCCATAGAAGCTTTCAGGCTTGATCATACGAAACCATGTTTCGGCTATACTTTTACCGAAGATAAAAGACCCGGCATATTTTATCCTGATAAAGCCGCTGCGCTTGATATTCCCAAGGGAAAATTGTGGGCGCAGCTTCAGGGAGGAAATAATGTTGAACTCGAGGATGGTAAAGTTATTACCCCGCAGATGGTAACAGGTGATCAAAGAAGCGGAAGAAAATTCAGTTTTGTAACAGATACTGCCTATTTTCCAGAAATTGGCGATAACGTAAAGGATTCAGATGTTCTGATCTGTGAGGGGATGTTTACGGAAGACCTGGCAGAAAGCGCTGCGGCAAAAAAGCATCTTACGGCAAAACAGGCTGCAATGATAGCACAGGATGCCGGAGGGATAGATAAGATGGGTTTAATCCATTACAGTCCCAGGTATAATGACAGGGATACGCTCGCTCTTCTCGAAGAAGCCAGGAAAACTTTTCCGGATACATTTCTTACCCGAGACAGACAGATTATAGATATTAAATATAAAGATTAATTCTGAACAAAAATCTTGGAGGTATCAGTAACTATGATACAGGCAGAAGGTATTGAAAAAAAATACGGAACATTTAAAGCAGTTGATGATGTTTCAATGAGCATCGGCCGCGGAGAAATTGTAGGATTGCTTGGTCCCAACGGAGCCGGAAAAACTACAATCATGAAAATTCTTACAGGATATCATCTACCTACAAAAGGTACAGCTGTTATCAACAGTCATGATGTCTACAGGGAACCTTTAAAGGTAAAAGAGTCAATCGGGTATCTTCCTGAAATGGCTCCTCTTTACACAGACCTTACTGTGCTTGAATATCTTTCCTTTATCTGTGATGTGCGTAAAATAGGCAAGGACAAAAGAAAGGAATCAATAGACAGGGTTATTTCTGAATGCGGTCTTGAACAGGTCATCAACCGTCCAATTGATAAAATCTCAAAAGGCTATAAACAAAGAACAGGGCTTGCGCAGGCAATTATTCATTCCCCGGAAATTCTTGTTCTTGATGAACCTACATCGGGACTTGACCCGAATCAGATAATTGAAATCAGAAAGCTTATACAAAAAATCGGAAAGGATAAAACCATTATTCTTTCCACACACATCCTTCAGGAGGTGGAAGCGGTCTGCAACAGGGTGCTTATCCTCAATCAGGGCAAAATTGCGGCCCGCGGTACAACGGAAGAAATAAGACGGGAAATGAAAGGCGATTTCCGCTTTTCACTCGAACTTAAGAGTGATGCTCCGGATAAAACAAGAGGCTCTCTTGAAAAACTGGATGCTGTAAACAAAATCATGTTATTTGAACCTTCACAAAAAGGCAACATTGACATAAGGCTTTCTGTTAAGGATGAAATATCAAGCGGAGAGGCATTATTCGACTGGGCAGTTAAGAACAACTGCAAGATATTATCCATGATTCCTGAGAAAGTAAGTCTTGAGGATATTTTTATCAAATTGACTACTCAGGGGGAGGCAAAATGAACATGTTTGGATTATTCAAGAAAGAGCTTAAATCATATTTTAATTCACCGATTGCGTACCTGGTAGTACTTTTTTTTGTTGTCTTTTCCAATGTCTATTTTTTCTTTTTCAACCAGTTTTTTTCAAAAAATATTGCAACATTAAGAGGATACTTCGCTCTTATGCCTGTTATTTTTATTATTCTCATTCCCTCTATAACTATGAGGTCATGGGCAGAGGAAAAGAAAACAGGAACAGATGAGCTGCTTTTAACGCTTCCTTTGACAGACAGTCAGCTGGTTCTGGCAAAATTCTTAAGCTCATTTACACTTCTTGCGATAATGCTTGGAGCTACACTCTTTGTTCCTCTTACTGTAAGTATGCTTGGAGATTTTGAAGCAGGCCAGATAATTGGTGAATATATCGGCGCCCTTATGCTTGGCGCTGCAGGTCTTGCAATAGGGCAGTTTATTTCTTCAGTGACATCCAACCAGATAAGCGCCTATATTTTCAGCGTTGTTGCCCTTCTTTTTATTACTATAATTGGGGAAGCATCGATAGTATTTAATCCTTCAGCATGGCTTGGTAACATACTCAGCTATTTATCTTTTTCGTTCCATTTTGAATCTTTCAGAAAAGGATTACTTGATACCAGGGACCTTCTTTATTTCCTGATTATCATCTTTTATTTCCTGTATCTGAATATTAAAGTCATAAAAATTAGAAAATAGCAGGAGATTGAAAAATGCAGAAAAAACAACTAAAGGAAATTATTTTAATAGTTTTAACAACAATAATAATTATACTTACCGCTTTAAACAGCGTAATTTATTTCAGCCGCCTGGATTTGACAGAAAACAAATCCTTTACATTGTCTGCTGCGACAAAAAAGATTATTTCTTCCATCCCGGAAAAGGTGCATATTACATATTATATCTCAGACAAAATAAAAACCATTACGCCTGTCGCAACGGAGATTGAAGATCTTCTTATGGAATATGCTGCCCATTCGAAGGGAAGTATTGATACAGTTTCCATAGATCCAGGGAAATATAATCTTACTACCAAAGCTCAGAACCTGGGCGTCCAGCCGCAGCAGGTCGAAGTTGTTGAAAAGAACGAACAGACATATGCAATGGTTTACTCAGGTATAACAATACAGTATCTGGATAAATATGAGACAATCCCTTTTATACTGAATCTTGAGACGCTGGAATACGAGCTTACAAGCAAGATAAGAAAGATGGTAGAAAATCTCGATCCTTCCATTGGTATTCTTGTCGGCGATTCAAGAAGAACAATGGATGACCATTATAAATTCCTTAAGGAAAAAATAGAAATGTCATGGAAGCTAAATATTATCGAAAAAGGCGTTGAAATACCCATGACAACATCTGTTCTGGCTGTTATAGGTAACAAGGATTTGTCTGAAGGCGATATGCTTTATATCGATGACTATATCATGAATGGCGGAAAAGTCCTGTTCTGTATTGACGGCGTTGATGTAGACATGATGAATAATTTTTCTGTATTAAAGCTCGAAGATTCTCCTGCTATTGCAATGCTGGCTAAATACGGGATTAAAATTAAAAATGATGTAGTGCTGGATAAATATTCAAAACGGATACCTTTAAGGGGTTCTTTCCCGCTTGTTTATCCGCAATGGATCGGCATTACATCACAAAACGTCTCAAAGGAAAATCCTGTAACAAGCAGATTCGCAGGGCTTGATCTATTATGGGCAAGCAGTGTTGAAATTCAGGATAAATTAGAGAACGTAAAATATGAAAAAATCCTATCTTCAACCGATCAGGCATGGACAATGGAGAATAATATTTCTGTAAATCCTTATGAGGTAAGTCTTGCAGCCTCCTATAAGGGAGATGATCAGAGACAGATAGATCTCGGTTATGTTGCTACAGGCCAGTTTAAAAGCGCTTACACAGACAGGACAGGAAAGGATACAAGAATTATGGTAATAGGAGACTCGGACTTCCTTTCTGATATGATCCAGTTTTCAGACAGTCCCTATAATATAATGTTCTTTGAAAATGCTGCTGAATGGCTTTCGAATGACGAATCATTGATTCAGATAAAGACAAAAAGTAAAAGAGATTTAAGACTCAATAAGATTGAAACACCTGAAGGGCAGATTAAAGCAATCCTGTTTGTGTATCTTGTAAATATTGTACTTATACCTGTTTTAATTATTGCATTCGCGATTATCCGCTTTATCGGGCGAAAAAGAAAAGAATCTTAAATTAAGGAGAAAAAGATGGATTTCATCAAAAAGATAAAAATATTGTCTGTTCTGATAGTGGCTCTTACTGCGTTATATATCTCCGGACTGGTTTTTTCATCATCAAATGTTAATAAGAGAAAATCCGATGAAAAGATATTTGATAATAACCTGATTGAAAAAATTGAAATGGTTGAGATTGATTCTGAGGATGGTCTTCTGAATTTCACCAAAGAAGGAGAAAAATGGGTAATTCAGATTGATAATAAAAGTTATCCGGCATCTTCTGAAAAAATCAAAAACCTGATTGATTCTGTTTCAGATATTACTAAATATCAGGTTTCGGGAACTGATCCTAAAAGCTGGGTAAAGTTTGACCTTGAAGAAGAAAAAGCCAAAAAAGCAGTTTTTCTTGACAGCAGTAAAAATCCTCTGTTTACTCTTTACATTGGCAAAGAAGGCCCTGTAAAAGGAGATGGAGAGTATATCCGCAGTTCCCTGTCCGATGAGGTATATCTTCTTGACGCGACAATAAACAGGTATTTTATCCGTGACATAAACTACTGGAGCGATTTGAGAGTTTTCCCCGCGGGATTTGATGCCGATTCAATTACTTCCGTAAAAATAAAATCA
>JACKPD010000003.1 GCA_024233785.1 Spirochaetales bacterium
CCTGCCGCGGTTGACATTGAGAGTATAATTCCGATCTTTATGCCGCTGATGCCGGGGATTTCCTTAAGATAGAGGCTCATGACCGGTATGACGCCGCATATTACGACATACTGAAAAAAAGTTATTGCCCTGAGCTTGAAACTGAAATTTTTATTCAAAACCCGAACTCCGGTCCTTAAAGCTTATCCGGAATATTTAGAATATCCCTCGGCTTGCTTCCATTCTGGGGCCCTACAATGCCCCGTCTCTCCATCTCTTCGACCAGCCTCGCTGCCCTGTTATACCCTATTTTCAATCTTCTCTGAAGATATGAAGCAGAAGCTTTACCGGCAGTTGCCACTATTTCGAGGGCCCTGTCCATTAACGGATCATCTCCGTAATCATTTTCGTAATCCGACAGATCATCCTCATCATCATCGATAAATATCTCGTCATCAATGTATTCAGGCGCGCCGTATTCCCTCACCTTTTCGACAACCTTTTCCGCTTCGCTTTCAGACAGATATGCGCCCTGAATTCTAGTCAGATACGGGTTCCAGGCTGATGTAAAAAGCATGTCCCCTTTTCCAAGCAGCATCTCTGCTCCGACAGAATCAATAATAATCCTGGAGTCAGTCTTGCTGGCAACCATGAACGCAATCCTGGAGGGTATATTGGCTTTTATCAAACCTGTAATAACATCAATCGAAGGCCTCTGGGTTGCCAGAACAAGATGAATGCCGACAGCCCTTGACATGGCAGCAAGACGGGCAAGTGTGGATTCAAGCTCTTTCCCGGTGGTGGCCATAAGGTCCGCAAACTCATCAACAACAACGACAATGTATGGAAGCGGAAGAGTGGCGATATTTTTACTTTTGATTTTTCTGTTAAAGGAATGTATGTCCCTCACACCCAGGGCATCAAGCAGCGCATACCGTTTTTCCATTTCAAATATGCAGTACTGAAGAGCCTGAAAGGCTTTTTTGGGATCAGTTATAACAGGCGTAAGCAGATGGGGTATATCGTTATAAAGTTTTAATTCTACAATCTTGGGATCTATCAGGATCAGCTTCACATCCTGCGGTTTTTTTGTGTAAAGGAGAGACGCAATTATGGAATTGACGCATACAGATTTTCCGGAACCTGTTGCTCCCGCGATAAGAAGATGCGGGGTCTGGGTAAGGTCAATAATCTGCTCCTCTCCTGTAATATCCTTTCCGAGGATTATCGGGAGATGATATTTTGTGTACTGGGGATAATCAACAGCAATAAGTTCCCTGAAAGAGACAATTGCCCTGTTCCTGTTGGGAACCTCAATACCGACCGCGTGTTTTCCCGGGATGGGAGCTACAATCCTGACCCTTGATGCGGCAAGACGAAGCGCGATATTATCGGCAAGGTTTGTAATCCTGGAAAGCTTTACTCCCGGCGCAGGCAATATCTCGAACATTGTAATTACAGGCCCTTTTCTTATTCCTGTAACCTCTGCCTCAATTCTGAACTCGGCCAGGGTCTGCCTCAGTATTTCAGCCTCATCCCTGGTGCGGGCGTCAATGCTTGTATATCCGACTTCGCGGTATTCATCAAGAATATCAAACGGTATTTTGTATTCCTTCTTCTTTATAATGATTTTTTTCTGGGCCGAGAAATACTCCTTTACAATAGACGGGTTCTCTTCTATCGAAGCATCAATTTCAGCCTCAATAATTTCTTCATTTTCCATCTCTTCCGGTATTTCAACCTGTAAAGGCTTTGCGGAAGCATATATTGTTTCGGGAGGTATATCGTCAGGATACATTCCGGTTTCTCCGTTATACGGTTCATCTTCCGGGAAAACATCAGCGTATTCAGCTTCATTTGAATTTTCTTCCCCGGTTTCTGCTTCCGTAAAAACATCCTCCTGTTCTGTACTGTCGGGTGCCGGCCCCTTCTCTTCCCTGTTCACCCGGAAATAAGCCGGTTCATCAAACAGCTCATCCCCCACAGGCATCTTTTCTCTATTGGAGCTTATACCTGAAAGGCTTAAAGACGCAAACCCGCTCTTTCGTGATACATCTGCCGTCCCTGCAGGTGAACCTGTTATACCTGAATCTGTATTCCCCTCAACACCTGATTTATTTACATATTCATCTGAAGGAATTTCATCTGTTAAAGATTTCTCCCCCCCCGGCAGGGCATCTGGCCCTCTTCTGGCTGACAGATAAAAACCCGCTTTTATAATCAGCATTACCTCAATCAGAGCTATCAGAAAAACAACTACAGGCGCGAACTGTCCGAAAGATTTCAGCAGGGCCTTTTCAAACCGGCCCGCTTCCAGCGGAAGAAAGTGGAGCCTCAAGGCAAGTCCGGTTGTTAAAAACGGCAATATTGTCAGAATCAGGAGAATAACATTGTCCCTGTGGAATTTTTTCCTTACAAGAAAAAACGAGCATGCCAGAAGATAAAGCGGAACATAAAACGCGGAATCCAGATAGTAGCTGTAAAGAAACTGACCCGGGAACAGCAAAGGGTTTGTTTTAACACCTGTTTTAACCATAAAAACAGCTATTGAAAGATATAGAGCCAAAGAAGCAATCAATAATGCCGCCGCTGTCCCTTTTTTGCCTGTATACACTGAAAATACTCCACTATGACTTATTAATAGCAGCAGGACTTTACAAAGCAGCTGCTGCAATTGATGCAATTATATAGTTTATTATTATATTTCGGAAGAGATCAGGTAAAACTATTCAGATTTGATATTAATATATGTCTCAGCAAAAATAAGATCAGGATTCTTGATTTTGTTATCCTTTGCAATTTTTTTATAAAGCCATGGAGTTCTGTAGTAGGTTTTTGAAATATCCCAAAGAGTATCACCCCATTTAATCCTGTATTTAACACTTTCAGGCGCTTTTTTTACAGGCTCAACAGCCGGTGCGGCCGGAGGGACAGCCGCGGCTGCAGGAGCTGTAGGAGCTGCAGGAGCTGCAGGTTCCTCCTTGACCACCGGGGCAGGGGCCGGTTCGGGAGTTTTAGGCACTTCCGCTGCCGCAACAGCTGCGGCAGGCGCTGCTGTCCGGTTTCTGGCAAGAGTCGGCTTCATAAAAAGGGTATATAAAAGCAATGCCAGTAAAACTATGAAAATTATTCCAAGAACCACAACAGCTAATTTCAGCAGCCTGTTTTTTTTGCTGCACTTATTTTCAGCTTCATAGAGCCAGGCCGAATTATCCTCTTCCTCACTATCATCTTCTTCCGATTCATCTATTGAAGTTTCTTCAGTTATTTCCTCATTATCATCACTCTCTTCGATATTCCCGAAGGCTTCGTCGCCGGTTTCAAATTCGTCAAAAGCAGAATCCCCGGAGTCATCCTCTTCGCTGCTGAAATAATCCTCTTCATCCATCTGGGCAGATATGTCTGCCGCATTTTCAGAGTCTGAATCACTCATATCATAGAAACCGGCATTCTCCTCAATGGAATCAAGGCTTATTGAGAGGAACTGTTTAACATCTGATAACGGTTCAAACGCTTCCGCGTCAAGGACACCATCACTGCTTATATTAACAAGCAGCTGGATTTCAACCGGCTGTTCAGAATCCTGGCTGATGCCGTTCAGAATCAGACTGGCAACATAAACCGGGTCAAGCATTCCATCGCCTTCGCCCCGGAATATATCAATTTTCACATCTTTCTGATTTTCCCGGACCGGAGATAGGATTATTTTTTTTCTTCTTGTATCATTTTCCCGGAGTATCGGAAAGAACGTTCCATTTGCAATTCTTATTCCGATTGTAGGTTTATCCAAGTTACTGCCTCCAAAATATCAGCATAACTGAAATATTTATATATAAAGCCTATAGCCGCGTACATATTTTGTCAATAATTTATTTTATTGACAATGATTTAGTGATTATACCATAATGACATATGAACTTTTTACTTTTTATTGTAATTATAATTGCGGCTGCTGCGGCAGCTGTCGCAATATTGATAATAACTTTTATAAAGAATTTATCATCAGGCGGAATAATCAGTTCGCCTTCAAAAAACAAAGACAGAAACGCTATTATAAAATCTGCGAACAAAAGGCTGGAACAGAACCCTAAAGACGCGCAGGCTGTTTCCGACCTTGCCGACCTTTATTATTCAGAAGAAATGTATGACAAATCACTTCATTTATTAAAAATACTTCTTGATCAGACAGGTACTAATTCTTCGCTTGATGAATTCGATATTGTTTACAAATATGCGGTTTCCGCCCTTAAAACCGGTAGAACTGATGAAGCATACAAGTACTTTGCATATGCCAGATCCATGAATAAGGACATTTTTGAGATCAATTATAATCTCGGGGTAATTGAATTTGACAGAAAAAATTATGAAAAGGCATTACTGCTTTTTACAGCGGCAAAGCATCTTCTTCCGGACCACACCGCCACTGTTCAGTACATGGGAAAAATCCTCTTTTTCATGGGCAGATACAAGGACGCGATATCCTATTTAAAGAAAAGTTTTGAAATTACTCCGGGGGATAAGGAAATCCTATTTTTTCTCGGACAGTCCTATAATGAAACCGGACAGATTGAGAATGCCTACAAAATTTTTTTCCATCTCCGCCCTGATCCCCAGTACGGGCCGCAGTCATGCCTTGAAACCGGCAGAATCAATATGAAGAAAAGGAATTATGAAAAAGCTGTTGAAGACCTTCAAATCGGCCTCAAACACAAAGAGATCCCGCCGGATGTAAGGCTTGAACTTTTATATGTGCTTGTATTGACATATATAAAAGAAAACAAGCTTAATGCAGCCCTTAAAATTATTGATATCCTGATCGGGATAAACCCCGAGTATAAAGATGTCAACGCTCTTAAGCTGAAGTACAGTGAACTGGCAGAAAACAAAAACCTTAAAACATATCTTATTTCGCCGACATCCGAGTTTGTAAATCTTTGCAGGAATATAGCTCCGTTATTCTACCCCAAAGCGCATTTGAAAATAACTGATATTACAGCCGCCAAAAATGACTATGTGGATATAGTAACTGAGGTAAACTCAGCCCAGTCGGAGGATATTGTTCTTTTCCGGTTTATAAGAACAACAGCATCTGTCGGTGACCTTATGCTGAGAGATCTTTATTTCAAAAGCAAAGATGTAAGGGCAGGTAAATCCTACTGTATTTCTGCAGGTTCTTACACGGAAACAGCGGTAAAATTTGTAGAAGCAAGGACTATCGATCTAATAGGAAACAAAGAACTTCTTTCCGTTCTCAACAGGTTATCAAGAAGGGATTAAATCTGCTTTTTTAATAATCAGGATGTGCCTTTCTTCTGTCATGAATGGGACATGTACCCTGTGTATTTTATAAACACCTATTCCCGCCTCATCAAGTTCCGCTTCTATATTATCCTTTATTCCCTTGTAGGCAAAAATTGAGCCGTCCTCTGCAAGAATTGAAAAAAGCTTTTTATAGTATTCGTTAAAATTCCTGAACGCCCTGAAAGCAACAAGATCAAACTTATCGCTGATATTCTCAAGTTCCGATTCCGCAATATCCACATTATCCAGCGAAAAAAGCGCCCTGCAGTTATTCAGAAAATCGGTTTTTTTGGCAGACCTCTCAACCAGTGTAAACCTTTTATCCGGAAAGAAGATTGAGAGAGGAATCCCGGGGAACCCTGCCCCTGTTCCTATATCTGCTGCGGTTTTAAAATCCATTCCTGACAACAGCCTTACGCCGGCAAGTGAATCAAAAAAATGACGGATAACCAGGTCTTTACCCTCAGCCTTAATAAAACCGCTTTTTCTGTTCCAGACAGAAAGTTCGCCGTAAAATTTCACAAGAGTATCAATCTGTCTGGCGGTAAATGGGATTCCGAGCTTATCAAGCCCTGAAGCAAAAAGCTCTTTCACTTTTTTCTCCCGAGATAGATCATAAGTACGGCAATATCGGAATTCCTTACACCCGAGATTCTCGTTGCCTGCCCGATTGTCGCGGGCATTACGGCCTTGAATTTCTGCCTTGATTCTGTAGATATACCGTCTACAGTATCGTAGTTGAAATTCTCGGGTATTTTCATTTTTTCCATTTTTTCAAACCGCTTTACCTGCCTTTCCTGTCTGTCTATATATCCTTCGTATTTGATATCAAGCTCTACCAGGGAAAGCCATTCCTTACTTGTTCTGTCTATAACATCATCAAAATCTCTGAAAGTCTCTATTGTCACATCCGGATCTTTAATTGTCTGTTCATAGGTTTTCCCTATATGTTTCTTTAAAACAGTGTACAGAGCCCCGTCAACCGTTTTAATTTCGCTTTCGGTTACCCTTCTCTGACGCAGAAGTTCCCGGACCTCATCAGTCCTGGACAGCTTTTCCTGAAATTTTTCCCAGGCTTCATTCCTGAGCAGTCCTATCTCCTTCGATTTCGGCATCAGCCTCCGGTCTGCTGTATCATGGCGGAGAGAAAGCCTGTGCTCAGCCCTTGAAGTAAACATTCTGTAAGGTTCCTCTGTCCCGAGGGTAACAAGATCATCAATCAGTACACCGGTATACGCCTCTGTTCTGCCGAGGACAAAAGGCCCGCGTCCCGCAAGATAAAGTGATGCGTTAATTCCTGCCATAAGGCCCTGGCAGGCGGCTTCCTCATACCCGGATGTGCCGTTTGTCTGTCCGGCAACAAATAGTCCTTCGATTTTTTTAGTCATCAGATAAGGTTTAAGCTGCCTGGGATCGATAAAATCATATTCTACCGCATATCCGGGCCTTATAACCTCAACTTTTTCAAGACCCGGGAGGGTTTTAAGAAATGCTTCCTGGACATCTTCCGGGAGGGAGGATGAAATTCCGTTAAGATACATCTCTTCCGACTCAAGACCTTCCGGCTCGACAAAGACCTGGTGGCGCAGCTTGTCGGGAAATCTCACAACCTTGTCCTCAATTGAGGGGCAGTAGCGGGGCCCTTTCCCTGATATTTTCCCCCCGAACAGGGGCGATCTTCCAATATTATCCCTTATTACCTGGTGTGTCTTTTCATTGGTGTAAGTTATATGGCACGGCAGCTGCGGCCTTTCAACATTATCCCTGCTGAATGAAAAAGGGATAATTTCACCGTCTCCATCCTGCCTCTCCATTTTACTGAAATCCAGGGAACCCTTTCTTACCCTCGCGGGGGTACCAGTCTTGAGCCTCCCTACAGAAAAACCCATTTTCCGTAAATTTACTCCAAGTCCTAAAGCGGCAGGTTCGCCTATTCTGCCCGAGACAGAAGTATAATCGCCAATAAATATCATCCCCTCTAGAAAAGTGCCTGTTGTAAGAACTACAGCATTTGCTGTAAATCTCCGTCCCCTTTCTGTTATGACACCTTCGATTTTATTCCCCCTGCTGTTTAAGATAAAATCGGTCACTGTATCCTGAAAGAGCTGCAGATTGTCCTGCCTTTCCAGTGTCCATTTCGCAAGCTGGTTATAGGCGAATTTATCAGCCTGGGCTCTCGGCGCCTGGACAGCCGGCCCCCTGCTTTTATTCAGCATCCTGAACTGGATCATTGTACTGTCAATCAGGTTCGCCATTTCACCGCCGAGGGCATCCACTTCACGGACAATATTGCCTTTGGAAAGGCCCCCCACCGCCGGGTTGCACGACAGCTTTCCTATTGTATCAACATTCTGGGTTATAAAGAGAGTCCTGTATGAAAGCCTTGCAAGGGCTAGGCCCGCTTCTATTCCGGCATGTCCGCCGCCGATTACAATTGCATCAAAATCCATATTTATTTACCTGCTATTTTCCTACACAAAATCGTGAAAACATAAGATCAAGAATATCTGCTGTTGTAATTTCACCTGTAATTTCCCCGAGACTGTCAAGCGCTTCCTTGATATCTACAGCTACAACATCAAGAGGCATACTGCCCCTTATCGCAGAGAGTGAATTTTCAAGTGATAAAAGAGCACTGTCAATCAGGGTCTTCTGACGCTGCGAATCAATTACCGCCCTGTCATCAAGCATAATATTTTCAGCCCCTGCCCTGGACACAATTTCTTTCTCAAGATCATCAAGTCCTGAACCTGTAAGCGAACTGACAGCAATATAATCTTCAGGAATTTCCTTTGTGCTTATATCTGATTTATTCCAGACTTTGATGAGTTTTTTCCTGTCAAAAAGGTCTATTCTCTTCCTGTCCTCAGCAGTAAGGCCGTCGCACCCGTCAACAAGGTATATTATGATATCTGATGCTTCTATGATTTCCCCGCTTTTTTTAATCCCTTCCGCTTCTACCGGATGATCGGAAACCCGTATCCCTGCCGTGTCATAGAGTTTGACAGGAATGCCGCTGATAACAAGCAGAGATTCGATATAGTCCCTTGTAGTTCCATGATACTCGGAAACAATAGCCCTCTCCGCCCTGTTTAAAAGATTAAAGAGCGATGATTTTCCCGCGTTTGTCCGCCCTGTAAGAACAGCCCTGACCCCTTCCTGAATAACTTTTCCGATCCTGTAGGTAGAGGCAAGCTCCTTAAGCCCGGAGATCGCGGTTTCAATTTTACCGGTACTTAAAACCGCTTCAGGGTCTGCCTCATCTTCCGCATAATCGAGCTGGAGCTCAATCTCGGCAAGTATCCCGGAAACAAGTGCTTTTATACTGTTTATGCTGTTAAAGACAGAACCTGAAAGTCTTTCAAGGGCAAGACCCATAGCCTGCGGCGATTTCGCCCTGATAATCTCGTTGACAGCCTCGGCGCCGGTCAGGTCCATTTTTCCGTTTAAAAATGCCCTTAGAGTAAACTCTCCCGGAGCCGCATCCCTGAAACCAGTATTCCGGAGTGCATCAAGAATGCCTGTAATTCCCGGCATACTCCCGTGGCAGAAAATTTCAACCATATCCTGCCCTGTATAACTCTTCGGTTTTCTGTAGACCCCGGCAACAACCTGATCTACCGTATTTCCAGTACCAGGATCAATTATCCTGCCAAAATGCAGAGAATAGCCGTCTGAGCCTGAAAGATTGTCCTTTCCCCTGAAACAGGGAGACAAGGCCTCTATACATCCATCACCTGATGTCCTGATAACAGCAAGCGCGCTCTCTCCCCATGGCGTTGCGAGCGCTGCGATCATGTCATCGGTATCATATTCATAATATTTCATATCCTTAGCAGGATAGCTTAAAGAAAGAAGGGTTTCAATATACTAAAACTTTACGCTCACTCCACCGCCGGCGAGAAAACCGGCAATATCAGTGAGTTCTTTAACATCACCCGAATACCAGTATGAATATCCGGCTTCCGCGAAAAGCGAGAAACGGTTCCCGAATCTTCTCTCTGCTGAGGCCTTTACTGTTCCTCCTTTATACTGCCACCCCCTGTATACAGTGCTGTATAGGTCTGAATCCGAAACATACCCCGCACCTGCTGTTATCAGGGAAGACAGGGTCATTGACCCTATATGCCTTACAATTTTAAACCCGCCATAGGGGATAAGCATATCAATAAAGGCCTCATTTATATTTTTTATGCTGAAATATTCAAATCCGGCAAGAGGATGAAAAACATAGAGGCCGCCCCACCATACCAGGCTGAAGCCTGTTGTGATACCTGAAAATTCTTCACCTGAAAAATAATCAGTATAGCCGTTTACTGCAAAACCGGTAAAATCATCCAGCCGGAGAGAATCTCCTGCTTTAGGATATTTTTTTACCTTGAGTATGCGGGCATATGAAATATCTCCATCAGCTTTCTCTACAACAAAATCGCCTGTAATTTTTCCACTATTCCAGGGATCAAACGAATGAAGGAAATCCCCTTTCCGGAGCCCCCCCTTTTTTCCTGAATTTATTATAACCGCACCCTGGTATATATCTATAACCCTGAAACTGTCAGACCACTGTTCAAACCCGATAAGGAGAAATTCAAACTGGTCAACTATTCCTTCAAGACTCTTCTGCATGGCAACGGCGGAATTTTCTCCTGAGCCTATATGCTTCAGATAGAAAACCTCAGAGGCTCTCCCGTCAGATTCAGTATTCAAGTCAGCGTCTGCTTCCGGGTTTACTTCAGCCTCCGTATTTACTTCAGCCACCACTTCTGTATCTGAATTATTGAGGATTGTAAGAGCTACCTGGCAATCGAAAAAATACCCGCTAATTTCAGATTCAACCTGCTTAAAAACAGTTATAACAGGAAAAAGTGAATAATTCTCATATGCATTCTCTTCACGTTTCCCATCTTCCCGGGAAGATTCTGAAACAACAAAAAGACCGGAAGAGGTCAGTATTTTTATAAACTGGTTATCAAGATATGATGTGACCTCATTTTTTTTATCAGCCGGCAGGGCATCTGAAAGTGATTCATCCCAGGTTAATCCCCGGTATCCGATATTGAATTCAGCAGTTTCCGTTGCGGAAGAAGCTGCAATCACTGCAAAAAACAGAATTGCGGAGACAGATATTTTTTTTATCATGGTTATATCCGGATTTTATCAGTTTTTCTCAAGTTTTAATCCGTTTCCGGAATCAGAAGGTACTCTTGCTGCAAGTATATCATCAGCAAAACAGGATTTATTTGAGTTCCGGTTTTCAAGGTAGAGGTTATACCTCTCTTCAGGATTTGCCTCAAATATCAGACTTTCACCCGTGTTGTCAAAATCCCCTGTTGCGGCAGTTTTTCCTCCGCTGTCTTTTACAATGAGCGTACAGTTTCCCGATACAGCTATTTCCACATTTTCCGGCAACTGAAGCTGATCGCCGACGCGGAGCATTTCACCCGGATCGAGAATCACACTGCCTCCCTTAAGCTCGGGAGTTCCGGAAACAGCTATATTATTTACATTAAAGCTATTATCAAAACCTTCAGCAAAAATCAGGTCGTTGCCGAATTTTTCCAGATTATAATTTCTAAAAGCTTCAGGATCTACTGAAGATTTTCCGTCTGATGTTCTTGTAAATACCCCTGCCTCATCAATGAGAAGAGGGTATATACTGCTGCCAATAACAGCGCTTCCCTTTGTATTCTCAAGTTCAGGCCGGAACGGGGCTTTATCCTTTTGTACAGTCCTGCCGTTTATCATCCAGACAATCAGGCTTGAGCCGTTATCAGGATAAACCGATATATTAAGGTTTATGATATTTCCTGCGGCGGATATTGAATCATATGCCCTGCTTATAAACCTCTGGCCTCCCGAAACAAGCTCAAGGTAATACTCACCCCTTCCGGAGAACCCCGAGACAAGGCTGAATATGCCGTCTTCAGAAAAAGCTGTAAAAAGAGGTACCGTCCCCTGTTTTTCCGAAAAAGCTGCGGAGTAATCAGGCAAAAATCTGAATTTTATTGAGAAAGGCTGCATTTCTCCCTGTTTGGAAAAAGGAACAGACAAAGAAGGGATAGATATGGAATCATTATTTTTAAAATAGTAACCATATATACCGCTCCGGAAATCCAGCGCCGGAGATCCTGTAATTATACCGGCTGCCCCTTTTAGCGGATTATAACCGGAATCAGTTATTTCTCCCCTGAAATGGAAGAGTGTGCTGTATGAACTTTCCGGAGTAAATTCATTGGATCTCTTTCTGTTTGATTCAGAAACAAAAATAATGGATTCATTAAAAAACGGTGATATAAAATTATCAAAAACAGCTTTGGAGGGTTCAAACGGAAACATTTCCACCCTTACAGGGAATGCGCCTTCATTGGCGGTTGTTTTCCAGCTGTATTTATTTCCCCCCGCGGAGAACAGCCCCTCATGTACAATTTTTCCGTTTATCTCCCATCTGTAATACGGGTCACGGCCTTCCGGGTATACGGAATCAGCAATCAGCAGGACATTTTCTCCGGGAGCCGGATCAGGAGGATAGGAAAGCATTGTTTTTACAGCGTAATAACCGGTTTCGCTGAAAAAATCCGTCACACTGCTGAAAACAGCAGTATCGCCTTTTAGAAGTTCAAATTTTATATGATAAAGCCCTTTTTCCAGATTCTCCGGCAGATCTATCTCTTTTTTCCTGTTGTTGCCTATCGTATTTTTACTTATTTTATTTGCGGCAAGTTCTTTTCCCCCGTCATCATAAAGAGAGATTTTAAGGTAGTCAAAATCACTTAAAGATTCATCATATACAAGAGTAACAGGGAGAGCTGAGCCTGATTCAAGGATTGAACCGTTTTTAATTGTATAGACAGTTGCAGCCGCATCCGATTCATTTGATCCGATCGGATTTGTACAGGCAATGAGGAAAATTGATAATACTGCCAGAATGAAATGTTTCAGATAGAATACCTCAATATATATTTTAATATATTATGGCTCTTTTTTCAAACATTTTATCTATCGGAGGCCCACAGGTCTGCAAGGGCAACTATGGTTGAACAGGCCTTAACCATTGATGAAAGGACGGCCCATTCCTCCCTGCTGTGGTAATTATGCCCGCCTGTAAAAATATTAGGGCAAGGTATCCCCATCTCACTTAAGCGCGCACCGTCTGTGCCTCCCCTTATTATCTTTTCAGCCGGCTGTGCTCCTGATTTTCCGACAGCTTCAAAAAGCAGCTTTAATCCCCTGCTCTCTTTTCCTATGAAATCAATCATATTGCTGTACTGTTTGGTAAATACAGTTTCCACTTTGCTTCCGGGATAGAGGTTCTCCAGCGCTTTTGCCGTCTCTTCTACAGCTTTAATCCGGTTTTCCATGCTCTTTCCGTCAAAATCCCTTAAAAGGAGCTCAACTGAAGCCTTTTCAAGTGTCCCGGATATGCTGTGGGGACAGTAATATCCAAATCTCCCGTCCGTAGATTCAGGACTTTCTGATGACGGGAGCATTGAAACAAATTCTGATGCAATTTTAACCGCGTTTACCAGCTTTCCCCTTGCCGACCCGAGATGTATGACGCGTCCCTTTATTTTTACATTTACAGCCCAGGCGTTAAAACATTCAGTTTCAATATTCCCCTCGCCGTCACCGTCAAGAGTATAGCAGAAAACCGACTTTACCTTTTCAAGGGGGAATTTAGACATGCCGCGGCCTATTTCCTCATCCGGGGTAAAAAATATTTCAACCGGGCCGTGTTTTATCTCTTTATGTCTGACAAGAAAATCTGCGGCTGTCATAATTTCCGCGACACCAGCCTTATCGTCCGCCCCGAGAAGAGTGGTTCCATCCGAAGTAATTATCGTCTCTCCCCTGTACTTTAAAAGAGAGGGAAAATCGCCGGGATCAAGCCTTGCCCCCTTAAGCTCTATAGGCCCGCCGCTGTAACTACGGTGCACAAGGGGTTTTACATTTTTTCCCGATACATCTGAAGCAGTGTCTGCATGGGCAAGAAATCCTATAACAGGGACATTTCCGTATCCCGGAGAGGGCGGGAGAAGCGCTCTTATATATCCGTTCCCGTCAAGCTCAACTTCGGAAAGCCCGGTTTCTATGAGCTCTTTTTCAAGAAGCTTAAGAAGGTCCCACTGGCACGCTGTTGACGGGGTTGATGAAGATTCTGATGAAGATGTGGTTTCTATCCTCACATATCTTAAAAATCTTTCAAGAAGTTTTTCTTCTTCGTTTTTTATTCCGTATATATCCTGCATTTCAATAATATATACCCCGCAGCCGGGTTAGTCAAAGATAATGATTGTTATCAGAAACTTCGTGTCCTGACAGATCTTTATATTTCGCTATGATGGAAGACGCCGCATCCCTTCCGCTCTTTATCGCCTTTACAATAAGCGAAGCTCCGGCGGAACAGTCCCCGGCAGCGTATATTCCTTCAACTTCTGTCATATTATTTTCATCTTTTTTTATATTACCGGCCCTGTCAAATGTAACTCCCAGTTTAGAAAGAAGGCGGCTGTGTTCCGTATGGATAAAACCCGCTGCAATTATGACAAGGTCTGCGTCAACTTCAAACTCACTGCCAGCTACAGGACTGTAGCTGTGCCGCCCGGATACCGGGTCATAGTTCCAGCTTACCTTCCGGCAGTATGCTTTTTCTACATAGACATCCTTGCCTGTAAACTGATAAACCTCCGTAGCCCAGTACCGCCGGCCGCCCTCTTCATGGGAAGTGGAATTTCTCATTATCCTCGGATAATCGGGCCACGAAGGATTGCCTGCGCCGATATGGGTTTCCGGCTCCATCATTATTTCAAACTGGCAGATCTGTTTAGCCCCCTGTCTCACGGCAGTCCCGACACAATCAGCGCCTGTATCTCCGCCGCCTATAACGATAACATTTTTACCTTCCGCGTTTATGCGCTTTTGCCCGGCTGCACCCTCCCCGGCAGACTCTCCTGAAAGAAATCTCTCGGATGATGAAAGATAATCAAGCGCGTATACAATATTTTCATAACCTGAACCTATTGCCCTGATTTCTCTCGGTTTACCCGCGCCTGATGCAAGTACAATAATATTATAAAAACGGCGAAGGTATTCAGCGGAAATATCATCTCCTATAACAACTTCGTTACGGAAGACCACCCCCTCCTCCTCAAGCTGCTCAAGACGCCTGTCAAGAACCCACTTTTCGAGTTTGAAAGAAGGAATACCGTAGCGAAGCAGCCCGCCCGGTTTTTTATCTTTTTCAAAAACAGTCACACTGAAACCGGCCCTCCTTAACTGCTGGGCCGCGGCAAGTCCTGCCGGCCCGGATCCTATTACCGCGGCCTTGATTCCGTTTTCAGAGGCAGGCGGCAAAGGCTTTACCCAGCCGTTTTTAAAAGCTGCTTCAGCAAGACTGTATTCAATACATTTTACTGAAACAGAATAGTCATTTACAGACAGGGAACATGAAGCTTCACAAAGCGCGGGGCATAACCTTCCTGTAATTTCGGGAAAATTTCCTGTTGATTCAAGGCGGAGGTACGCTTCATGATAATCCCCGTTCCATATATTTTCATTTATTTCCGGGATCAGCGTACCAAGCGGGCATCCCAGGGCATGGCAGTAAGGAATTCCGCAATCCATGCACCTGCCGCACTCTGTCTGTATTTTTTTAAGGTCAGGATTATTTGTAAATTCCCTGTAATGGGTCACCCTTTCCTGTACAGGCTGATAAGCCGGATATATTTTACTGAATTCAAGAAATCCCTTATTCTTTCCCATTGCCAAGCTCCTTTTCTTCCTGTTCCCATAACGGTCTCATTATACTGCCGTATTCAAAGGGTATTACTTTTACAAATAGAGGCCACATTTCCTCCCAGTGAAACAGTATGTTTCTCCCCAATTCGCTGCCTGTATAGTCAGCATGCTTCGAAATAATTGCTTTCAGTTCCTTTTTGTCCCGTTCAAGGGACACAGGTTCAATATCAACCATCTCCAGGTTGCACCTTGTATCAAAAAGCTGGTCCTCATCAAGCACATAGGCTGTTCCGCCGCTCATTCCAGCGGCGAAATTGATCCCTGTTCTCCCCAGAATAACAGCTGTTCCCCCTGTCATGTATTCACAGCCGTGGTCCCCCGTCCCCTCAGCAACTGCCAAAGCCCCGCTGTTTCTCACACAAAACCTCTCGCCCGCCATTCCGGAAAAGAACGCGCTTCCGGAGGTGGCCCCGTAAAGGGCCGCGTTGCCGGCAATAACATTTTTACCCGCGCGGAACCTGAGGCTGTCCGGAGGGAAAGCAGCTATAATTCCGCCTGAAAGTCCTTTCCCGGGATAATCGTTAAGCGAACCTTTAATAAAAAAGGTAATTCCCCCGGCAAGGAAGGCCCCGAAACTCTGCCCGGCGTTTCCCCTGAATCGCGCTGTTACCATACCGTCTTCCATGCCGCGGGGGCCGAATTTACCCGACACATGCCATGAAAGTCTTGCCCCGGATGATCTGTTTATGTTTGAAATATCAGAACTGAAAACCGCTTTTTCACCCGCAGAAATTTTCGCAAGAACAGATTCAATGAGCGCGTCTTCGACAGGGTCGTGAAAATCAGTTTTTTCCCTTTTAAAATTTCCGGATAAAGAAGATTTTCTCATTTCATCAGGAACCGGTTCAAAAGATACCAGGCGTGAAAGGTCAATTTTTCTCTCATTGATAAGAGGGTTATCATCATCGATTTCAAGCATATCTGATCTGCCTGTCATCTCATCAAGGCTCCTGAAGCCGAGATTTGCCATTATCTCTCTTAAATGCCGTGCCGTAAAAATCATGAAATTCATTAAATGTTCAGGCTTTCCGGCAAACCTCTTCCTGAGTTCTTCATCCTGTGTCGCAATGCCGACAGGACAGCTGTTTTTATGGCATTTTCTCATCATTATGCATCCGAGGCAGACAAGTGAGACAGTCCCGAACCCGAATTCCTCAGCGCCGAGCAGTGAAGCAATTGCTATATCCCGCCCTGTCCTGAGCTGTCCGTCCGTCTGGATTCTTATCTTGTTCCTGAGACTGTTTTTTACAAGTGTCTGCTGAGTTTCGGCAAGGCCCAGTTCCCACGGCAGCCCTGCATATTTAACAGATGAGACAGGGGCCGCGCCTGTTCCGCCGTCATGTCCGCTGATAAGGACCATATCCGCTCCCGCCTTGGCAACGCCTGATGCGATTGTTCCAACTCCCGCTTCCGATACAAGCTTTACTGAAATACGCGCCTCCGGATTGGCGTTTTTAAGATCATAGATGAGCTGGGAAAGATCTTCTATTGAATAGATATCGTGGTGAGGGGGAGGTGAAATAAGTGTAACACCGGGAGTTGAATACCTGACAGAAGCAATAAGTTCATTCACCTTGTAGCCCGGCAGCTGCCCCCCCTCTCCGGGTTTTGCCCCCTGCGCAATCTTTATCTGAAGTTCTTCTGCGTTTGCTATATAATGGCTTGTAACACCGAACCTCGCCGAAGCTATCTGCCTTATTTTTCCCGCATCGGATACAGGCCCTGAAGCACCGCCGCCATCTTTTACTGATACCCTTGACTCCTCTTCTCCCCCTTCACCCGAGTTGCTGGAAGAGCCCAGAGCGTTCATGGCCGCGGCCAGTGTATGATGCGCCTCAGCGCTTAAGGAACCAAGTGACATGGCAGAGGAGACAAACCTCTTTACTATTGAATCTTCCCGCTCAACCTCGTCAACTGGGACAGGGTCCCCTTTTTTAAATCTGAAAAGCGATCTGAGCGTTGTGTTTCTGCTGCTCTTATTATCAATTTCCTCTGTATATTTTTTATAAAGTTCATAATCGCCGCTCCGGACAGAACGCTGAAGATATACTACAGCCTCGGGCGACATCAGGTGCTGTTCCCCTCCCCTTCTGTAGTGGAGCGTCCCGGCGCTTTCAGGAAAATCAGCCGCCCTTCTGCCGGCGGCGTTCCGGACCGCCTGTGAGTATCTTTCTGCGGTAGAGGACGCAATCTCATCAAGACCTATACCGCCTATCCTGGATACAATCCCCGGGAAAAACCGGCTGATAAAATCAGATGAAAGCCCTACCGCCTCAAGAGTCTTTGCCCCGCGGTAGCTTCTTATAGTCGATATCCCCATTTTCGACATAATCTTCAACAGGCCCTGCTTTATTGCTTCTATATAGTTTTCAAATGCCGTGTCAAGCTTGATATCATCCTCAATCTTTCCGTTGTCCTTCATATAACTGATAAGCTCAAATGCAAGATAGGGATTTACCGCGCTTGCGCCTGCATTGATAAGCGCTGCGAAGTGCATTACCTCCCTCGCTTCACCAGTTTCCACTATCAGCCCCGCAAGCTGTCTTTTCTTTTTTGAGGCAAGGTAATTGTGCACTGCCGAAACAGCAAGCAGCGCCGGGATAGGTATCTGACCTTTTTCAAGATTTTTATCGCTGAGAACAACAAAAGTAGCTCCCATATCAATTTTTTCTTCTGTCCTCAGGCACAGACTTGAAAGCGCCTCGTCAAGCTGCTCCGCGCATTTATCTGTACAGTAATAAAACATTTTAAGGACTTCCGTCCGCTGCCCTTCAAGATCAATCTCGATAAGTTTTGCAATATCATCGTTTGTAAGGACAGGATGGTTAAGCTTGATCTGCCTGCAGTGAAGCGGTGTCTCCTCAAGCAGGTTTCTCTCCCTGCCTATAAAACTCATCAGCGACATTACAATCTTCTCCCTGAGCGGATCGATGGGAGGATTTGTAACCTGGGCAAAAAACTGCCTGAAAAACGGATAAAGCAGCTGGGGTTTTTTTGAAAGTACTGCGAGCGGAGTATCATTTCCCATTGATATTACAGGCTCATGCCCTGTTTCCGCCATTGTTTTAAGAGTTACTGCAAAATCCTCTCCTGTATAGCCGAATACAGAAGAGAGAAGATTCACATCCGGTTTTTCAATAATATTTTCCCCGGGAAGCTGGAGCATATTCTTGAGATCAATCTGATTTTCCCCCAGCCACTTCCGGTAAGGCTTCTGCCTGGTAACAGATGCCTTGATTTCATTATCATAAAGGACCCTCTTTTTGGTAAAATCAACTATAACCATCCTTCCCGGAGAAAGACGTCCCGTACTTCTGATATTTTCATCCTCAAGAGGTATGACGCCTGCTTCAGAGGCAAGTATAAACCTGTTGTCTCCTGTAATTGTCCATCTGGCAGGACGGAGCCCGTTCCTGTCAAGCGAAGCGGCTGCCATCTTTCCGTCTGTAAAAACAAGGGCAGCCGGACCGTCCCACGGCTCCATAAGGGCCGCGTGATACTGGTAAAAAGCCCGCCTGTCCTGGCTTATATGATACTCGCTGCTGAACGGCTCGGGGATCATCATCATTACCGTGTGGGCGGCGCTCCTTCCGCTCCTCAAAAGAAGTTCAAAGACATTATCAAAACAGCCTGAATCGCTTAAAGCGTCATTGACTACTGGCATGACCTTTTCATAAAAGGGGTCCCTGCCTTCCGCGATAATTGTCTGCTCCCGTGCTTTCATCCTGCTCACATTGCCCCGGATCGTATTTATTTCCCCGTTATGCGCAATATACCTGAAAGGCTGGGCAAGCTGCCATGACGGGAATGTATTTGTGCTGTATCTCTGGTGAACTACCGCAAAGCAGCTCATGAAAAGGCTGTCAGTAAGGTCAGGATAGAACTGCTCCAGCTGAGGAGCGATAAAAAGCCCCTTGTAGACAATTGTATATGCGGAAAAAGAAGGGATATAAAAATCTTCTATTGAATAATCCGGTTCCTCCTTTTTCTCTATGCTCCTCCTTATAATATAAAGCTCTTTTTCAAGCTCATCTCCAGAGAGCGCACCGATTTTCACGACAAGCTGCCTGACATCAGGCCTTGAGAGTTTAGCGGCCTCTCCAAGGCATTCGGGCGAAACAGGAACACTGCGCCAGAAAAGAATTTCACCTCCGCGGCTTTTGACTATTTCTGTGATATCTTTTTCTATTTTCTCTGCCTGTGAAGGGCTGCGCGGCATAAACAGCATCCCGACACCGTATGAGTTCCGCTCAGGGAGGGTTATTCCCGACCTTACAGCTGCGGCTTTAAAAAAATCATGAGGTATCCCGGAAAGTATCCCTGCCCCGTCACCGGAATTTGGATCGCTTCCGGATGCTCCGCGGTGTTCAAGGTTTTTCAGGATCAGAAGCCCTTTTTCAATAATATCGTGGGATATTCTTCCGCTTATATCCGCAATAAAGCCGACTCCGCAGTTATCGTGCTCAAAAGAGGGGTCATAAAGTGTTTTTTCAGACATATTCCCTTCCTCACGGCAATGGCTTGCCGTTTGATTTTCAGGAATCTAACATCACCAATATTTTTTGTCAATAAAATATATCAGAAAGGGCTATTATATATTTTTATTTATAGAGTTAATGGATATATTTTGTATATTTAATATTTAAAGAGTAGTCATTATCTACAGTTACGGCAATATTGCCGCAGAATTAGGCAATTAACTGCCGGAAAAGCCGGAAAATGTTATTTAAGCCGGTTCTTAAGCTCCCTGTAGCTGAACATATTACCGATATCCATCAGACAGGAGAGGGCCTGGGATTTTACCTCAATACCGTTTTCCTCAAGAAAAGCAACAGCATTAAGCCCTCCGGGGACAATTCCTCCCGCCCTTCCTTCGTTTACCGGTATCCCGAGCAGTTCCTTTCCGGGCCATCCTGCGGCAAGGGCGCCGCCGAGTCCGGCCGAACGTACAGCATTGTTGATATCAATAAACTCTTTTCTGCTTACGCCCGGCATTTCTATAAAACTTGCCCCAGCCCTGCCGTTTCCGGTTTCAGTGATGCCTCGAATGTCTGTCATTTTCCCCTTGATGAATATCTCAAGGGGATCGATTGTTGTCCCGTCATATTTTATTACCTCAAGGAACCTCTGGGGCTTCATTTCCGATATTTCAAGAATGCCGCCGAATAAAGAAACAGCTGGTATGCTGTTTTTAAGAAGGACCGCATTGACGTTGATTGAGCTTACAGTACCGATACCTGTACAGTCCCATGGTATCTTTACAGTTCCGGCAGTCTCACCCGGCCTTATTACTGTCACAAGTTCGCCCATGGTAAAACCTGATTCAAAACTTTTAGCGAGCAGGGGAACAGCAGTGGGTAAATCACTGTTTTTTACAAGAGTCACATTTATGACAATCCGTCCTGTTCCGTTCCAGATATTGTAATCCATCCGCCAGGTCATCTCATCAATTCTTGCGGTAAGAAAACCAACCTTCTCATGTATTCTTGCAATTGAAAGTTCATCAGAGCCAAGCGGTGTAATAAGCCTTCCCAGTTTTCCCGCCCGCTCTGTAAGCCCGCTGCGGTCCATATCAAGAAGGTGAAACCTTACAGTCCTTTCACTTATGGAGCTGCCCATCCTGTTAAGCTCTTCTGTTATTACAGCGCTTGACAAAGGCTCTGGCGAGTCTTTAAGAATTTTTAATATAGAAAGTCTTTTCTTTTCAATTCCGCTGTTCACCTTTCCATTACCGCCTTGAAACCCTGATTTACTCATGTGCCGGTTATGCGCATTGGTATTATCCGCTTCACATCTGCCCGCATCTCTCCACTTAATCTTCACAAAATAATCATTTATTATTTTCAATACTGCACATATATTGTATATATGGCAAGAATATATATTGTTGAGGATAACGATGCAATAAGCGAAGCGGTAAAAGGTTATCTTGAGCTTAACGAGCATGAAGTTGTCAGGTTCGCAAAACTTGACGGGGTAATTGACTCTGTCAGTAAAAAACAGCCGGATTTAATTATTATTGACATAATGCTGCCTGACGGCAGCGGGTTTAACCTCGCGAAACAGATCAGGAAAAAAAATGATATCCCGTTTATTTTTCTTACAGCAAGGGACCAGGAATCAGACAGGATCACAGGGTTTGAGATCGGGGCTGATGACTATGTTGTAAAGCCTTTTTCACCGCGGGAACTGGTACTGAGGGTTGAGGCAGTCCTGAAGCGGACCCATAAGCCGGCCGGACCTGAGGCAAAAGGGAGAAACGGGAAATCAGTCTGGACCCTTGACGGAATGACGCTTAAAATTGATGAGGAGAGCCACACCTTAACGGAAAACGGGGAAACAGTGGACCTTACCGCGGCGGAATGGAAAATAACAGATTACCTTGCCGGCAATGCCGGGATACTTCTTTCAAGGGAAAAGATACTTGGAGAATGCCTTGATTATTTCTATGAAGGCTCTGAGAGGACTGTCGATACGCACATAAAAAATATAAGGTCAAAAATGAAAAACCAGAACTGGATAAAAACAGTCAGGGGGTTCGGCTACAGGTTTGACGGAAAGATATCAGGATAGGACATGGCATCATTAAAAAAGAAAATAATACTTTCCTTTTCAGCAAGTCTTGGCATATTTCTCATATTTGTATCTCTAATTATCTTTTCCGGACTTAATATTGCCATAAAAGGGTGGTACAGGGCTTCAGAGGCAAGGTACTCATCTTCTATTGCAAGAACACTTGAAAAATTCTACAGCAGATCTGATGATTTTTCGGCTCAAGGTATAAGGGAGGCCCTTGAGCAGTATCTCGGGGAGAGGTTCTCGCTTATTGTTTTCTCACCGGACGGTAATATTATACTTTCGCATAATATAAAGAGAAACCGGATCCCTCCCGGCATGATGATGCCTCCTCCCCAGATGGGACCCGGCGGGCCTGGAATGAACAGGAGGGATGGACCGGGGATGATGATGCCTGATTTTTTCAAGGCTCTTACCCCGGTCATACTGCAGGGCCGTACTGCCGCGTATATCTGGGTAAAATCAGCGAGGTTTGAGACAGAGGACAACCTTAACCGCAGGCTGCTTCAGGCGGTATTCCTTACGCTGTTTATCGGAATCACATTATCTGTCGGGGCCGCGATACTTTCAACATCGCTTATTTCAGGAAAAATCACAAAAGAGGCATCCGCTGTTTCGGGCGGGCTTGAAAAGCTCGCAGCCGGAAGCCGGGATGTACAATTCCCTGACGGCAGTTCCAATGAGATTGCGACAATAAGCAAAAGCGCGCTTATACTGCAGGAGAGGCTTTCCGGCGAAGAAAGGGCGCGAAAACAGTGGACACAGGATATTGCCCACGATTTAAGGACCCCTACAACTGCAATAAAAGCGCAGCTTGAAGCCATGGCAGACGGTGTACTCAAACCGGACAGAAGGAGACTTGAGATGCTGCTCGCGGAAGTGGGAAGGCTCGAGCATCTTATCGAGGACATGAACCGGCTCACAAATATTGAATCTCCGGAAGCCTCACTTGCCTTTTCAGATATTTCATCAGGAGAACTTGCAGATGTATTAAGGGAAAGGTTCGCGGCCGGGGCTAAGGAAAAAGGGATTAACCTTCAGATTGAAAATGATGATTTTATAATCAGATGCGATATAAACCTTTTAACACGGGCTTTAAGCAACCTTGTACAGAACAGCATACAGTACAGTCAGGAAGGGGCAAAAATCAGGATTTCAATATCCCGGTCCGGCAGCAGCGCTGTTATTTCTGTGGAAAATCCGGGAGAAATACCTGAAAATGAAATAAAGAGAATCTTCGACCGGCTTTACAGGGGCGAGTTCAGCAGATCGACAAGGGGATCAGGACTCGGGCTGACAATAGCAAAGGCCGCGGTAGAAAAACACGGAGGAGCTATTGCAGCGGAAAATACCGGAAATGCAGGGGAAAGGTCTGTCAGGTTCACGGTAATAATACCTTCTTCCCCGGCAAACCGGTAAGGCAGATAGCCGGACAGTCAGCAGGCACCATTCAAGAACAATGATTCAAGCTCTTCCGGAGTACCGCAGTAAAAATCAGGGCCTTCTGATAATAGTTTTTCAGCTTCCTGCCAGCCGTAGCCGGCGGCGACTGTTTTAACACCGGCTTTTTTACCCTCTGTTATATCTCCCAGGGAATCCCCGATCATGAATGTATTCTTTTTATCAAAACCGAATTTATCCATAAAAGCGGAGATCTTGACCGATTTGCTCCCTTCGTGGTCTCCTCCGGCAATTTCTGATATAAAAGAGAGAACTCCTTCCGCCTTAAGTCTTTTTTCAACTACAGCGGAATTATTGGCCGTGTTGATACAGATAATATTTCCGGCATAATGAAGGTTTTCCATCAGCCTCCCGATACCGGGGAAAAACCTGACATCGTCAGTTTTTTTATTAAATATGGCTATTATATCCTGGACATACTTTGAGACAGATTCATGCTTATCCAGTCCTGCCTGACTTAAAATAGATTCGAATGTAATATGCTCGAGGCGGCTTATCTCTTTTTTGCTGAGCCTGTAGGAAATACTGTTCATATCACCGGCATCCGCAAACGCATTTATCCATAAAGAAAGAGAATCGGCAATTACCCCGTCGTAATCAAAAATAACAAGTTTGTTTTTTATCATAATAATCCTGTAAGTTAATTTATTAAATGCGAATCCGCAGTAAAATCAGCTTGATATTTCACCTACAAATTTGTAGCATATATTACATGCCAGATTCAATTCCTTCGAAACATTACAGACGTAAAATTCAGGAACTTTCCCTGCTTTTTGATATAAGCCAGATCCTGCAGAAAAGCGAAAACATGCAGACGGCCCTTTCTCCCATAATAAAGCACACTGTCCAGACGATGGAGATGCTTCAGGGGGCCATCACACTGCTTAACAGGCATTCAAGGGAAATATCAATTGAGGCATCATACGGAATCAGTGAAGTTTTTGCGGAAAAAATCAAATACAAGGTAGGCGAAGGGATAACAGGTAAAGTTATTGAGACGGGTGAGCCGATTACAATTGAAAATGTCTCGGGCAATCCTCTTTTTCTGGACAAGACAGAATCAAGGAAAAAATGGAAAAATCAGTCTTTTATCTGTATTCCCGTGAAAATAGGGACAGAAACCATTGGAACGATAAGCTGCCAGAGACAAACCTCGGAAGGGTTCAGCATTGAAGAGGACGCAAAACTCCTTTCCATAATCGGTTCAATGATTGCCCTCGCCGCCGAACTCAGGAGAACATACCAGGAGGAACAGGAAAAGCTCAAACATGAAAACGAAAGACTCCAGAACGCGCTTAAGAACAAATTCAAGCCCAAGAACATAATAGGAAGTTCAACAGCGATGCAGGAAGTTTTTGACCTTATTGCTCAGGTTTCAGGGAGCGAGGCGACTGTCCTTATAAGGGGAGAAAGCGGTACCGGGAAAGAACTTATAGCAAACGCGATCCACTACAACAGCAGACGGGCCGATATGCCCCTGATAAAGGTAAACTGCGCGGCCCTGCCGGAAACAATTATTGAAAGCGAACTGTTCGGCCACGAAAAAGGGGCTTTTACAGGGGCCCTTTCTACAAGGAAGGGACGCTTTGAGCTTGCTGACGGGGGAACAATATTCCTGGATGAAATCGGGGACCTCTCCCCGACAACACAGGTAAAACTTCTGAGAATTCTTCAGGAAAAAGAGTTTGAAAGGGTCGGGGGAAATGAGACAATCAAATCCAGTGTAAGGATTATTGCAGCGACAAACAGGGATCTTGAAAAACTCCTCACAGAGGGGAAATTCAGGGAAGACCTTTATTACAGGCTTAATGTTTTCCCGGTACACGTACCCCCTTTAAGATCGAGGAAAAGCGATATAATGCTTCTTGCAGACTATTTTACAGAAAAATACAGCAAAAAAAACAATAAGGACATTAAAAGGATATCAACTCCCGCGATTCAGCTCCTTACAAGCTACCACTGGCCCGGGAATGTTAGAGAGCTTGAAAACTGCATTGAACGGGCAGTCCTTATAAGCACGGATGATGTGATCCACGGAAATCACCTGCCTCCGAGTCTTCAGAGCGCTGAATCTACCGGAACTGAAATCCACAATACGCTTCAGCAGGCTATTGATGAACTTGAGAAGGAAATGATCCTCGACGCGCTTAAATCAAGCCATGGAAATATGACCAAAGCGGCAAAAATGCTCGGCATCAGCGAGAGGATAATGGGCTTAAGAAAAAGCAAATTCGGTATAAACCCGAAAACACTCACCCGTGAAAAATAATACATTCATGTATATTAATACCATTTTCCTACAATAATGTATTTTTACAGGATTTAAGTTTTTACCAAAACGGTAAAATTAATATATCAATAAGCAGTAACTGCCTGCCTTACAACAACTTATATCAATATTACCTGCCTGCCGGCATCATGGCACGTTTTTTGCATTATATATAACAGAACAATCTGACTGGAGGTCATTTTTATAACTTATGGAAGAAAAAACTATTGATTTTATCAAAACCCCGTTAAGCGAAGTATACGGGGAAAACTGTTTTAACGATGCTGTTATGCGGACAAGACTGCCCAAAAGCATTTACAGGGAACTAAAAGAAGTTCAGAAAGGGAATAAAAAACTCTCTCTCGAGGTCGCGGAAGTAGTTGCGAGCACAATGAAAGACTGGGCTATTGAAAAAGGAGCGACACACTACACACACTGGTTTCAGCCCATGACAGGCCTGACAGCGGAAAAACACGACTCTTTTATTTCACCCACATCGGACGGAAAAGTTATACTTGAATTTTCAGGCAAGGAACTCATAAAAGGAGAACCTGATGCCTCATCTTTTCCAAGCGGAGGGCTCAGGGCAACATTTGAGGCAAGGGGCTATACCGCATGGGATACAACATCACCGGCATTCCTCATGAATGACAACACAGGTGTAACTCTTAAAATACCTACAGCATTTTTTGCCTATACAGGCGAAGCTCTTGACAAGAAAGTCCCCCTCATTAAATCAATGGAAGTGATAAACAGGGAAGCTCTCCGCGTCATCAGGCTTCTCGGCAACACAACATCGGAGAAGGTTATACCAACAGCCGGAGCTGAACAGGAATATTTCCTTGTGGATAAATCATTTTTCGACAAAAGAATGGACCTATTCCTTACAGGAAGGACTCTCTTCGGCGCCATGCCGGCAAAGGGGCAGGAAATGGAAGACCATTATTTCGGTCCGATCAAGCTCCGCGTCGCAGACTTCATGAGAGAGCTTAACTATGAACTCTGGAGACTCGGTATTTCCGCCAAAACACAACACAACGAGGTTGCCCCGAACCAGTTTGAGATAGCGCCTATCTATTCAACTGTAAATGTAGCTACCGACCATAATCAGCTCACCATGGAAGTAATCCAGAAAGTAGCTAACAGGCATAATCTTGTGGCGCTCCTGCATGAAAAGCCTTTTGCCGGCGTTAACGGGTCAGGCAAGCACAACAACTGGTCATTAAGCACAGATGACGGGATAAACCTGCTTGAACCCGGTGACAGCCCGCATCAGAATATCCAGTTCCTGATAGTGCTTTCAGCAATTATAAAAGCTGTTGACAAATACGCTCCTCTCTTAAGATGGTCTGCGAGCAACACAGGAAATGACCACAGGCTGGGCGCGAATGAAGCTCCTCCCGCGATTATCTCAATATTCCTGGGTTCTGAACTCACCGATATTCTGGAGAAGCTCTCTGAAAACAAGCCTGTTAAATCAACAAACGGAAATTATCTCGAACTTGGGGTAAACTCGCTTCCGAAGCTTCCAAAAGACTCAACAGACAGGAACAGGACTTCCCCGTTTGCCTTTACAGGAAACAAGTT
Organism: Spirochaetales bacterium; assembly: GCA_024233785.1. GTDB lineage: Bacteria > Spirochaetota > Spirochaetia > CADAEX01 > CADAEX01 > JACKPD01. The sequence continues at coordinate 26,969 of JACKPD010000003.1, forward strand.
TGAATTCAGGATGGTCCCTTCATCAGGCTCAATCTCAATGCCGAACACAGTCCTCAACGCAGTAGTTGCCGATGTACTGTCTGAGTTCGCGTCAGAGCTTGAAAAGTCAAAGGATATTACAGGCACAATAAAAGAGATTGTCGCGCGGACATATAAAAACCATAAAAAAATAATTTTTAACGGCAACGGCTATGCGGACGAATGGTTAAAAGAAGCTGAAAAAAGGGGACTGCCCAATATAAAGTCAACAGTTGAGTCAATACCGGCGCTTGTCAGTGAATCTTCGATAAATCTTTTTACAAAATACAATATTATGACAAAAGAAGAGCTTGAGTCGCGGTATACAATATATCTTGAAAAATACAGCAAACAGATAAATATTGAAGCCGGCGTAATGATCGATATGGTAAGACTTGAAATTATCCCCGCTGTACTTAAATATACCGGGAAATGCGCGGAAGTTATAAATTCCATGACTGCTGCCGGCATAAAAAACGGGATAGGCGAACAGAGGGAAATGCTTGAGCAGATGATGAAGAATTTTGAGGAACTTAAATACAGCACAGATCTGCTTGCAAAAGAACTTTTAAATGCCAGATCTGTTGAAGACTATCTCTCACAGGCAAAAACTTATCATGAAAAGGTATTTCCTTTAATGAGCAGGGTAAGATTATATGCCGATGCGCTTGAGAAAATGACAGGAAAAGAGGATTGGCCGTTCCCGACCTATCTTGATCTTCTTTTCAAGATTTAACTTTTTATTATCTTTAAAAAACATAAGGGGGGAAGCTGCTTTCAGCTGTCTCCCCTTTTTTTCAAGCATGAACCTGCAATTCTATTCCGGAGTTTTCATGCAGTTTAACACCGGTGCTGACATTTTTTCAGTATCCGCAATATTTAATGTCAATTAATTGACACTCAGGTTAATTCATTATAGTATAGCACTATCAAGTGTCCCGGTAGCTCAGTAGGATAGAGCGGTTGCCTCCTAAGCAACAGGTCATGCGTTCGATTCGCGTCCGGGATAATAAGCAGCTTGCCTTACATCAATGTGTTACGAAGCTTCCAGCTTAACTGCGGAAGCTTTTTTTATCCTTTTTTACTGCCGGTTATGACAAACATATGAGTTTTTATTATTTAAGACCATTCTACCTGGAATTTTTCAATGATTTTGATTGTGATGAATTATGTTTTTACAGAATTCAGTCAACAAGCATTTCTTTAATGATTTCTTTTACCCTCATTATTTCCTGATTTTCAATCCTGCCAATTTTCTTTATTAATCTTTGCTTATCAACCGTTCTTATCTGATCTAACACAATCCATCCATTTTTCCCCTTAAAATCCAATTCCACGCGAGTCGGATAATTATGCGACCTTGTTGTCATAGGTGCAATAATGACTGTACTGATATTATGATTCATTTCATCCGGGGAAATTATCAGGCAAGGTCTGGTTTTTTGGATTTCATGTCCTATTACCGGATTCAATTCAACTAAATATACATCATACTGATTTATTACCATTCCCATGTAAAATCCTGAGAATCAATACCATTATCTATAAGTAAATTATCGTCATTTTCTTTATGCATATCTTTAAAAGCTGTGTTCCATCCGGCCCTTGGTGTATTAGAAACAGGCTTGAGAATTATTTTCTGATTCTCAACATCCAGATCAAGTTTGTCTGTAATTTTAAGCTGATCAATTATGGCTTTCGGAAGACGTATTCCTTTGGAATTGCCTATAGCAACAACAGATACAATCATTCTTTTACCTCTAATGTAATTATATTGTTATTACATTTAGTTGTCAATAATTACATATACCGGTATTTTAATAACCTATATATAAAGCTGTAAACCCATTCTCAGATTAAAACCGCTTAAATTAAAAACCTCATCAAAAGTTATTGGATCATAATCCTTTGGTATATAAACATTGAAATCCTTAAAAGCATATCTGTAACCAAGGGAGATAATAAATGATAACGGATTCGATTCATTTACCATAAAATCTATAGTTGGATTAATAAAAATTGTCCCGGAATCGTGGGTCTTCCGTTCCGAATAATAAATATCATCATATGGTGCAATTGGATCCCTGTATCCGGAACGGATATATGTTTTGATTCGAGTAACAAGATATCCGGCATACAAATTAGTTCTTGCCGATAAATATTTTGATACCTCAATCTTATAACCATACCCCAGCATAATTTCATATTGAAAGGGTATCGATATATATGATTTCATATAATACATTTCTGAATATGTTCCCGGTTCTGGAATACCATCGCTATAATCCATATCATCTTTATAATCACCCATATTAAGTACATAATAATTAATAATGGCTGAAAGCGAATGATCTGGTTTGAAATCATAATAAAAGCCGGCTGATATTCCCAAATTATAGTCTCTATCAAGAGTATTAAAACTCAAGTCAAAATCCTGAGGATTATATGTCAAAGAACTGCCAAGCATAATCCTGTATCTTGGCGGCATATACTTTTGAGATTCTTTTTCAAGCAGGACCGAATCAATTTCGAGATTTTCATTTACAATTGTTATTCCTGTTTCAACCCTGACTACCCTGGTATTGATACGGTAAAAGCCTCCAATGTCAGTAACAGAGCCCAGTACCATATACTCAGCGCCGACCAGATTACCTATTGATGCAACAGTTTTTTCATCATAAAGACCGGTTAATCCCAACTTTAATGTATCAATTATTTTTTCAATTTGGCTGCTTTCAACAACCACAAACTGGTCCAGTTCTGTAAGTCTTTGGCTGATTATATCTGAAACAGCAAAACCGATATTGCTTTTTTCCGCCCTTTCACTTTTATTTTCAAAATCCGCAATACCGACAACTGCTTTAGCGGAATCTATTTCAAAGTTTTTGATTATTTCATCTGTGAAGTTATACAGCTTCTTAATAACAATACTTTCAGTTTTATCTGCCGCATATATGTTGTTTAGCGCCAAAATTACAAACATCAATAAAACAATACTTTTTTTAATCATGACACTCTCCATGTCCATTAATCGTTATTGTAATTAAAACATGATAGATTACAGTAGTCAAACATAATAAACGAGCACTGTAAAAACCGACACGGTAAAAACATTTAATTACTTGTGACTAATCTATATATATGATTATGAGTATTTTTAAGGCGGAGCAGACAGCTGGGCGGGGGTTAAACTTCAGGGTAAAGTTTTTTTGTGCATTCAGGGCAGATGCCATGTGAAAAAAATTCAACCTCGGAATGCTCTTCGATGTAGGATTCTAACTGCCTCCAGACCCCTTCATCATTTCTTATTTTCTTGCAGTTAGCGCAGATGGGAATAATTCCTCTCAGCGTTTTTATCTCTCTTAAGACAGTATTAAGATCATATTCCACTCTCTGAAAGTTAAGAACGATGAGCCCGGTAGCAATGAATATATGTGCCAGTAAATTAATTTCCAGTAAAATGCCCTGAATAACAGAAGCATCCATAAAATCAATAATCTTTCCTTCATAGAATACAGTAGGAAAAATCCGGTACAGGTTAGCAATAATGAGAAAAATCAAAGACCCGGATAAAAGCAGATTTTTCTCCTTGTACTGCCGTAATGTTCTGCGATAAATTATATAAAGACAATAAGAGAAAAGCAGGGACCACACAGAAGAAATTATAACTATCCTGGCATTTACATCAGGATCCCGGTAAGTAAAATAAATTAATGAAATAAAAATCATAATGGAAGCAGAAATATAATACTGCTTTTTCCCTTTATCGCCGTAGAAGACCTCAAGGCCGTAGGCATTAAATCCGGCTGAAGAGATTATTAGCGTATTTGCCGTTACGATTGTGATAAAATCCGGGAGATAGCTCCTGAGACTCAGCAGCATCAGGCCGAGAGCATTCAGGAATGAGGCAATAACCCAGAATAAAAAACCCTTATAGGTTTTCCTGCTGATATATATAAAAAGCATGCAGAAACAGAGGACAAAACTAATCAGACCTGAAAAGAGCGCAATAGTCCTCATATTAAACCATACTTTCATATTTTTCACCCCCTTTCTTAATTGACTGACTCACATTAAACTTTTATATAAAAATCACTGTTTAATCTTTTTATCATAGTAGATTATTGTTCTTTCAGGACTGCCTGATGATCTTGAATAATCATCAAACCCGGCGGCAATGACATATACGGCAACAATAGTGGTAGTGGTACCGCTTACTGGAATCTCTTCATCAATTACAGAATGACTTCTGCCCTCGGGAAGATCAACCCCGCCTGTCCAGTATGTATAATGGGAATTGTTAGTATCTATAGCGATTTGTATTTTGCAGTTTTCAAGGTCCCCTTCCCCGTCATTGGTAATTGTATAATCCACCTTAACGACTGACCCATCCAGTTCGGGAGTATTATTTATGGAAAATCGCAATACAAGGTCGGGGGGCGTTCCCATGTCTGTCCCGCATGAGGTAAGCGCAAATAAAAATGCTGTGATTAAAATAAGGGCCGGCAGTTTTTTCATAATTGCTCCAGTATAAAAAATAATATTTATTATAAGGCATGATTCAGTAAAATCAACCAATATCCGGCTGCAACTGCTGTCAATAAATCACTTATGAATTTTAAATTCTTTTTAGTTATCTCTGGATTTAAGCAGTTTTTACTTTCCTGTTAAGAAGATTTACCTTTTTTCTCTTTTGCAAGTATCGGTTTTACTTTCATAACAACCTTTGGCGGATGCAGTCCATACAACTGTACCTAAGTCAGAAAGGTTGTTTTGTACTCTTTCATGCGGCATCTTTCTTTTATTCATTGACTGCGGGAATCTTGTAGATTATCCTTCATTCATGAAGATGTTCTACCGCCCGGAACAGGGACAGGATGATGATATTGACTAAAAGACCATCAGGAACTGCTAGGCGTCCCTGCCATTTGATACCGGCATCTTTAGTTTTGATGATTATCGTTTTTTTCCCGGGCAATCCGGCCTATGCAGAAGAGGCTCACCCGCAAATTCTCATCCTTAATTCCTATCACCAGGGAGAAGATTGGTCGGATAATGAAATTGCTGGAATCCTCCCCGCATTAAAAAAGGTTTATCCTTTCCTGGTTCCTTCCATCGAAAATCTGGATTCCAAGCGGTTTCCCGGTACCACCCATCTGCTGTTTTTAAAAAAGTATCTTATAGAAAAATATCAGGGAACCCATTTTGATTTGATTATGGTTCTGGATGATTCTGCGTTAAATCTGATGCTGCAGTATAAGAAGGAATTGTTCCCCGGAGTTCCAGTGGTCTTCGCCGGGGTAAACGGATATAAACCTGAGATACTGGCCGAGAGAGAAATGACTGGTGTAGTTGAGTTCCAGGATATAAAGGGCACATTGGATCTGGCGCTGCAGATTCATCCGGAGACAAAAACTGTCATGGCTGTCCATGATTATACATCCAGCGGATTGGCACTTCGGGATGAGATGGAAACCGAAGAGGCCAGCTTCCCGGAAAATTTATCGATAAAGTATTCAGGTGATGGGACAATAGAAGAGCTGGCTGCTCAATTGAGAGAATTGCCGAAGAATTCCATTGTTCTGCTTCTTACCTATGTCACAGATAAAAGTGTCAGAACATTTACCAGAGAAGAGAGTACAAGGATTATCAGCTCTGCGAGCCCTGTGCCTGTTTATGCTATGCACGAGACACGTTTGGGTTACGGCATTGTTGGGGGCTTGCTGCTTGAGGGGCGGGAACACGGCAGACAGGCAGCAGCACTGGCTCTGCGAATCCTTGATGGAGAAAAGGTCTCCTCTATACCTGTGGAAAGAAGCCTTTCCCGTACAGTTTTTGATTATACTGTTCTGTCACGGTTTGGAATAAAGCTGAACAGCCTGCCTGCCGATTCGGTGATAATGAATCACCCTGAGACAGTCTGGGACAGGAACAAAGCAATTCTTATCCCGGGATTCTTCATTTTTGGATTGTTAATGGTATTTTTAGGGTTTCTGATAGCCCTTGTTTTGAGGATGCGCCGTTCTGAGGAGGCCCTGTATAAAAGCGAAAGGCAGCTGTACACACTGGTGGACAGTTTAGGAGAGGGGGTGATCCTTCAGGATGCGTCTGAAGAAATACTACTCTGGAACAGTACAGCAGCGGAAATATTTAATCTTGAAACAGAGGAAATTGTGGGCAGAAAGGCTACTAATCGGGAATGGAATTCCATTCATGAAGACGGGACCCCCTTCCCTGTCCAGGATCATCCCTCACTGCACACCCTGCGTACCGGAGAACCATGCAGCGGAGTCATCATGGGGGTATGGAGAAATGAAGATGACAGAAAATGGATCAAAATCAATACCAGGCCCCTCTTTTTAAAAGGGGAGGACAAACCCTACGCCGCTCTTATTTCATTTTCAGACATAACAGAAAACAGACTTGCGGATGAGAAACTGCGTCAGAGTCATGAAAAATTCCTGACCATTCTTGAAAGTATTGATGCCACTATCTATGTAGCCGACATGGACACCTATGAAATTCTTTTTATGAATAAAAACATGACGGAAACTTTCGGCCGGGATATGACCGGAGAGATATGTTACAAGGTTTTCCGGGGAGAAAAGGAACCTTGTGCCTGCTGCACAAACAGTCAGCTGCTTGATAAGCAGGGAAATCCCGCAGGAGTTATTGTCTGGCAGGATAAAAATCCCATAACCGGGAAATTCTTTACTAACCATGACAGAGCCATTGAATGGATAGACGGCCGTATTGTGCGGCTTCAGATCGCCACAGAACTGACCGAATACAGAAAAATGGAAGAGCAGCTGCGGCAGGCTCAAAAGATGGAATCAGTGGGCAGGCTGGCAGGCGGAGTAGCTCACGATTTCAATAATATGCTGAGTGTAATCCTGGGGTATACGGAATACGCCATGGAGCAGATTGATCCGGAGAGTCAGATTTTCAATCCCTTACAGGAAATTCACAAGGCTGCCAGGCACTCGGCCCATCTGACGCGCCAGCTGCTTGGGTTTGCCCGGAAGCAGGCAATCATACCGCGTGTACTCGATCTAAACGATACGGTAGAAGGGATGATCAATATGCTCAGGAGGCTTATCGGTGAAGATATTAACCTGACATGGCTGCCCGGCAAAGATTTATGGCCTGTTAAAATGGATCCATCACAGATTGATCAGATGCTGGCCAACTTATGTGTCAATGCCAGGGATGCCATCTCCGGAGTGGGTAAGCTTTGTATAGAAACCAGTACCGTGTCTCTAAGTAAAGTATTCTGTGATGAAAATTCAGGATGCATTCCGGGGGACTATGTACTTATCACAGTCCGGGATGATGGATGTGGTATGGACCAGCAAACCCTGGACAATCTTTTCGAGCCGTTTTTTACAACCAAAAATATTGGTAAAGGTACCGGACTGGGCCTTGCAACTGTTTACGGTATTGTCAAACAGAATGAGGGTTTTATTAATGTGGTCAGTGAACCTGATAAAGGAACAACTTTCAGCATCTTTATTCCCCGATATCAATCTCTGATCCCGATAAGCCAAAATAATAGTTCCGCGATCTCCTCTTCACAGGGTGAGGAGACTATTTTGCTGGTGGAGGATGAACCGGCTATTCTGGAAATGACATCAGTCATGCTCGAATTATCGGGGTATACTATCCTTCCCGCGAGTACTCCGCTCCAGGCGCTCCAAAAGGCCCGGGAATATTCAGGAGAGATCCATTTACTGATAACCGATGTGGTGATGCCCGAAATGAACGGCAAAGAGCTTGCCGGCAAACTCTTTACTCAATACCCCGGGCTAAAAACTCTCTACATGTCAGGTTATACCGCTGATATAATTGCTCATCATGGTATAATGGATGAGGATCTCCATTTCGTGCAGAAGCCATTTACCAGGGAAATCCTCACTTCGAAAGTGAGGGAAGTTCTGGATAAATGAGCATTTAAAATTGCCATATTTAATTCTTCAACATTACTAATTGTAGATACCGTTTTTAAGAACGTTAAGGAAAAACTCCCAGTTTGCGATGTAGTCCTGTTTAAGGGCATTTAAATCATTGACATAATCCAGCTCTACAAGAAAGTCATACCTGGTCTTAAGCAGCAGCCACATAAGGAGGTCAAATATCCGGTCCTTGTCATATCTTAGATTTGACCCGTCAATATTTCCAAAGATGGTCATAAACTGCGAATTAAAGATGTTTCTGACTTCTTTCTCTATTTCGACATCATGTATTTTATATGTTTTTACTATCATTTTCACATATTCAGGATGATCAATATAAAAATTTATGGCAATGTCTGAAATTATTTTAAACCGGTCAAGGATATCGGCAGGCAGTTCTTTATCCATGCCGTCGACTTTGTTCCTGAGATAGTTATAGAGTTTTTCATAGGTGTGCTTAACAATAAATATATAAAGGTCCTTTTTTGATTCAGTATACTCATAAAGACCCCCTTTAGATATTCCGGCTTTTTTAACAATATTGTCGGTGGTGCTTTTTTCATAACCGTTTTCACAGAATTCCTCTATGCAGGCAGATATTATCCTCTCTTTTTTTGTTTCAGGCAGGTTTTCAAAGGTTTTTTTCACGGCACAGCCTCTTAATTTTTAATTTGAATGAAAATTCATGCTAATATAATAGTTTTGTTTTGGATTTTTGAAAAGATTTGATTTTTTATTTTTAAAAGAAGAACATTATAAATCCGGCATGTTTACTGAACAGGGCAGATTCAGGCGCCTTGACCTGTCTCTGCCCTGCCTTTTTTCATTTATTAATCTGCTCAGCACCCTTTAAAAGATTTTTCAACAGTCTCCTGGTTCTCAACCTTTGTAATCAGGCTGACGCCAATCGTAAAGATTATTGAAACCGGAAGCGCTATTACCAGAGGGTCCACAAAAGGCCACATTCCTCCCAGGATTGTATTCCGCCCTATAAGAAGCTTTGAAATACCGAAGACCGCAGCTTCTTTTCCATGCAGGAAGAGAAAACAGAATACAGTAGTTGAAACTCCTGAGACAATTCCTGCTATCGCCCCTTTTCTTGTAAGCCGTTTCCAGTAAAGAGCTGCTGTATACGGGGCAAGAAAGCTTGAGGCCATAAGGCCGAAAAAGATCGCGGTAGCCTGCGCGATTATACCCGGGCCCATTTTAATACCGAGGAAAACTGTCGCCAGAATACTTATGGCAATACCAATTTTCGTAATAACTATTTCCCTGTTTTTATTATCCTTGAACCTCGGGATAATGTCTCTTCCAACAGCTGTCCCGATTGTATGGAACTGCGAGCTTAATGTCGACATGCCCGCCGAAAGAATAACAAGCATAAATATATAACCGAACCACACCGGCATGGCTTCTTTCACAAATATGGGAATTACCTTGTCCTGGTTGCCTTCAGCCATCTGGACAGCAAGTTTTCCGAAATTTTCAATAAAATACACATTTGAAAGTGACCCGATTATAAAAGCAGTACCGGTTGTAGCAAGAATAAAAAGCCCTCCGACAGCAACAGCCCTGTTAAGTTCTTTATTGCTCTTAACAGTCATATACCTGACAACAAGCTGCGGCTGAGCCAGCACACCGATACCTACGCCGAGGACCAGAGATGAATATATTATCCACCATAAAGGGGTATTAAGGGCAGGGGAAGCTGTCCATCCGGCATGACCTATTTTCGCGAATCCTTCAGGGATTTTTGAGGCAAGCGCTGTAAGAGAGGTATGAGCTTCTGTAATACCGCCGAGTTTAAAGTAAACAAAAATCAGCAGAAATATCATTCCGAAAAACATGAGGCTGCCCTGCAGCGCGTCCGTGTACATAACACCTTTAAGTCCGCCCATAATTACATAAGCCGCGACAAGAATAGTAAAAATTGAAAGCGCGTAAATGTAGGGCATGCCGAGCAGTCCTTCAATCAGCCTTGATGCGCCGATAAGAACGGCTGCGGCATAAAGGGGCATAAAGACAAAAATTATTATACCCGCGAACCTCTGTATAAAAATACTGTCAAGCCGCTTTCCCAATAATTCAGGGAAGGTGTGGGCATCAAGATTAAGCCCCATGCGCCTTGTTTTCTTGCCGTAAAAAACAAAAGCGATGAATATTCCGACCCCTATATTGCAGACAGTCAGCCACAGCATACTCATCCCGAAAAAAGAAGCAGCTCCGCCGAACCCTACAATTGCGGAAGTTGATATGAAAGTCGCGCCGTAGGACATTGCCATAATATAGGGATGAATATTTCTTCCGCCAACCATATAGTCAAGGCTGTTTTTTGTGTGGGAAAAACCCAGATAGCCAAGGTAAGAAATAACTGAAAGATAAACTACAATTATTGTAATCAGCCAGAACATATTCATACGGCCCCTCCCCCTGATATTTCTTCATCAATTTCAATCTCGGTTTTCAGCCATTTTTTTTCTTCCTCATTTTCTTCCGCGCTGATATCCCCCTCTTTATTCCAGTTGACTATGCCGTAAATAATGCATACACCAGCTGACAGAAAAACCAGGGAATAAGCAAGAAAAACTGAAAAATCTGCAAATCCGCCCAATGTAGACCCCCTTTTTACAATACACCGACCAACCGGTCGCTTTATGCTTAAAAAATTCTCCCTGTTTTCAGGGAGTTACCGACTAATCGGTCAGGTTATGTTATATTCTTTTTTTCCACTGGTCAATCACTTTTTTTATCCGCTGCCGGGCCGCGGGGAGAGAAGTTTTTCTCCGCAGCCTACCCTGCTGAAACAACCGGGAAATCATTTATGTCTGTCGTATACCTGGGGGAAAGCCTCTGCCGCCTCATCTGCCACTTAAGGGTTCCGGTTCCGCGGGAAAGGCTTGAAAGGGTATTTCTGCCGTACCTGAAGTTTATTTCGCTGACTGCCTGCTGCAGTTTTTTCCTTTCGCCGCTTTCATTTATCTCCTCAAACAGCTCCTTCTGCATTTTATCAGTTGATGCGATATCTGTAAGAATTACCCCTGCACGTTTATAGTTATAGCCGCTGCTGTATATCTCTTTCATAAGGGCGCATGAGGCCTTTATTATATCCGGTGTATAGGAAACCGGGGATGGAAAGAGAAAACTCCTGCCGGCGCTGTAGTATTTCTCCCCTTCCCTGTGTCTGTCCGTTTCAAGCACAACAGTTACGGCTCCCGCTGATGATGACTGTCTGTAAAGTTTTTCCGATGCTCCTGTCGCATAGTCGGAAACAGCCTCAAGAAGCTCTTCAAGTGATGTTACAGGGCGGCCGAACTGCCTCGAGGATATGATCGCTTTTTTTCCGGAAGAAGGGTCTTCAGGATTCACCTGCTTCTCCCCGTTAAGCTCCAGCAGTGTTCTGTAGCCGGTAAGGGTCATCTTTTTCTTTACCCACCAGGGATCCAGAAGGGAAAAAGCGTATGCCGTGTGTATTCCCCTTTCCCTTAAAAAGAGCGAGTACCGCATCCCTATTCCCCAGACATCCTCCACAGCAACTGCTTTAAGAGAAGGGATTCTGTTTTCATTATCAATGATATAGAGATGCTCCATCTCCCCCTTATTGTTTTTTTTCGCAAGCCGGCTGGCTGCCTTTGCAAGGGTTTTTGTGGATGATATACCTACCGATACCGGTATCCCGGTATATCGGGTGACCTTTTCCCTTACTTCCCTGCCGTAAGAGGCGATTTTATGAGGGTCCGCTCCCAGCCTGAACGGCACCTCAATAAACGCCTCATCAATCGAGTATGTCTCAATCGAAGGGGCAAGTTCGCCAAGGGCCATGATGACACGCCTTGAAATATCAGCGTAAAGTGTGTAATTGGATGAAAAAACCGCGGCGCCGCAGGATTCAATAAGCTGTTTTTGCTGAAAAAGGGGAAGCCCCCTTTTAAGGCCGGCTTTTTTTGCCTCAGAAGACGCCGCGACTATACAGCTGTCGTTGTTCGACAGTACAATTACAGGCCTGTTTTTAAGATCGGGCCTGAAAAGTTTTTCGCATGATGCGTAGAAACTGTTGCAGTCGACAAGCGCTATAAGGGTATCTCTCTTTTCCATTGTCTTTACCCTGCTACAGTTTCCTTATTACCCTTGTAGCGGTTCCCCAGTATTCAAAACTGCTTTCCGCTGTAAGCCGTATCGCCTTGTAGGAAGGGTTTGCAGGAACAAGGAAGGACTCTCCCCCCTTTTTGACAAACTGCTTCAATGTAAAACGTCCCTCAAGACAGCATACGATCACTCTTCCGCTCTGAAGGGGTTTGCTCCTGTCGACAACAACAAGGTCTCCGCTGAGTATATGGAGCCCTTCCATGGAATCTCCTTTAACAAAAAAACAGTATGAGGAAGAGGGGCGGTCAATAATATATGTGTTGAAATCAATTTCCGCATCAGCGTATCCTTCAGCGGGAGACGGGAATCCGCATTTAATAAGATCGTTAAAAAGCCATATACGGGGCGAATTCCCGGAACCTTGATCCTGTAAAACTGATATTTTTTGAAGATTTATGCTGTCCACAGACATATACTATACATATGTTAAGTATATGTCAATACATCTTTTACATTTTGAGTAAATCTGCCCTTGTAAGCTTTTTGCCGGAAGGGGTAAAGAAGAGATTGTCCTTCATTACATTTTCAACAGTCTTCATCCGGTCGTATTTTAACTGATAATTATATTTTTTTAAAAAAATCAGCAGAAGCTCGGATGCTGCAACAGCATCAGAATATGCTGAATGCATGAGAGGGTTTTTGATATCGAAATGGCGGGTAAGATACTCAAGGCTCCTTGAAGGCAGTGAAGGAAGTATTTCCCGTGCGATTTTCAATGTACAGAAGCCTGGAAACGCGGATATATCCACTCCGAACGGAGAAAACTCATTCCTCAGAAAACCCATATCAAACTCGGAGTTATGGGCAGCCATATATGTCCCGTCAATAAATTCAAGGATATCGCATGCTATTTCCGGGAAACAGGGGGCGCCTTTAACCATACTTTCAGATATCCCGTGTACATGGGTCGGTCCTACTTCCCTTTGAGGATTTACAAGCGTTTCAAAGGAACCTAGAAATTTACCGTCTTCATCAATCTTTATTATACCTATCTCAACGATCCTGTCATTTTTTAATGGCGAAAAACCTGTCGTTTCAACATCAATTATTGAAAAATAATTCAATTCGTTTATACCTCTGCCTTGCTTTTTCTGCTGTCCTCTTCAAGATACCAATAATTGTTAAAAAATTATATTACAAAAAGATATCGGCTTTACAAAAATAGTTTATTCCTCATAAAAATGGAACAACATTTTACCGCGCTGCTTTGCACAATACATTGCTGAATCTGCTTTTTTAAGAAGATCGGAAATTGACGTTCCATCTTCAGGATAGATTGATATCCCGATACTTACCCCGAGGCTGATTAAAAGCCCCTGCAGATTCAGAGGCTGTGAAATGCTGTTTATAATCTTATCGGCAATTTTTTCTATGTTATCCCTGGAGTCCACATCATGAAGTATTACAACAAACTCATCTCCTCCGTGCCTGCAGACTATATCTGATTTTCTTAATGAGTCCTTTATCCGGGTAGATGTTTCAATAAGGACCTTGTCTCCGGTCTTGTGCCCGTAAGTGTCGTTTACCTTTTTGAAATCATCAAGATCGAGGAAAAGTATGCCGAGTATCCTGTTCTTCCTGTATGAAAGATTTAAAAGCTGCTGTGATACAATCCTGAACAGCCTCCTGTTGGCAAGCCCGGTTAGGGGATCATAAAGCGCATAATACTGCATTGTCCTGTTTGACAGCAGAAGGATAAGAAAAGAAAGGGTTAAAAACATGGCAATCGTTATGCCGCCGATTCTGGCAAACAGAATCTTCCTTTCTGATTCAGGATCGCTCCACCCGCCGGCCGGGACAGCGCCAAGCACCCATGAATCATCTCCCAGCTGTACGGTAAGTATTACAGGATCATTATTGAATATTTCTTCCTTCCCGAAAAAAACATCTCCGCATTCACCCGAACCGTCTCTTCCGCTGAGGGCAATCTCAATCCCTGATGCATTGTCCTTAAGTCCTGAATTCTCATAAACACAGTCAGCATTTATAACAATACTTGCAAGTCCCCAGTATTCTGTTTTTTCCGTATCCCTGTAGATTGGTATTCTTCCGATAAAGCCTGTTCCGCCCTGTACAAGGCTTACAGGCCCGGCAAGAGTTTTGCGCTTTAATTCCATCACTTTGAGAACTGAATCCCGCTGTTCCTCGTTTTCAAGATATGAGAGGCCTATTGCCTTCTTATTTTCTTCATATGGACTTACATAGGTAATAACATTTCCCGGCGCTAACGCGATATTTCTGATTGAATTGGATTCCTGAAGAACAAATTCAGCCAGACGGTCCATTTCACTTTTTTTAAAGTCCTGATTTACTGCTATGCTTGCAATAAGACCGTAGGTAAGGTTGAGATTTGTGTTAATTATGCTTTCAAGCTTTACTCTTACAATATTCGCTTTTTCCGCGGTAAGGACCCTGAGGACAGCCCTGTTTTCTTTTATAACCAGTCTCACATAGTATTCTGACAACAGGACCAAAGCGGATAAAAACAATATTGTAATAGCTATTATGTATCTTCTTTTCATATGTTACTTTATTAAATTCGATATAATAATTTTATAGACCCTGATTACTCAGAGTCCCGGTTAATTTTATAATTTTCCCCATACTTAACAATTTCCACGCTTTTTATTCCAGCTTTTTCAAGTTCCTTTTTAAGGTTATCCTGAGCATCAGGTTCACCGTGAACAAGAAAAACCTTTTTTAATTTCTTTAAATCAAGGCGCGATACATAATCCCTGATTTCATTGTAATCCGCATGCGCGCTGAATGCGTTCAGCGACTCGACCCGTGCCCTTAAAACAAGTGTATCACCGAATATTTTTATTCTGCTGGTTTTTTCCTGTATCCTTCTTCCCAGTGTGTGCTGCGCCATATAACCGACTATGAGGATTGTGTTTTCAGGTTTTTCAACTGTCTGTATCAGGTGATGCCTTATCCGCCCTGCCTCGCACATGCCGTCCGCGGAAATTATTATAGCCGGCCCTTTGACATCGTTTATGCTTTTTGATTCCTCAACGCTTGACGTATACCTGAGGGAGTTGAACCCGAAAGGATTTTGATGGTGCTTTATAAAAGCCTCATTGGTTTCAGCATCATAGCATTCAGGATGTATTCTGAAAATTGCAGTAGCGTTAGTTGCCATAGGACTATCCACAAAAATCGGCATTTCAGGGATTTCTTTTCTGTCCAGAAGAAGGTGAAGATGATAGATAATTTCCTGTGTCCTCTCAATCGCGAACGCGGGAATAACTACCTTGCCCCCTTTCTCCGCAGTCTCCCTTATAATCTCACCAAGTTTCTTCTCCGCATCAAAATCACTATCGTGGAGCCGGTCGCCGTAAGTGCTTTCAATTACAAGATAATCAGGATCAGGTATAATTTCGGGGTCCCTGATAATAGGTTTGTTGTTTCTTCCGAGATCGCCTGATGATGCAAATATTATCTCTTTTCCATCTTTATCCTTTATCCTGAAAACTGCTACTGAGGAACCGAGGATATGACCCGCATCATAAAAGGTAAGTTCAACTTCAGGGGTCAGAAGTATTGGCCTTTTATATGAAACAGTAACAAACTGGTTTCCTGTTTTTATAACATCTTCCTCATCATAAATAACTTCTCCGCTGAACTGGGTTCCGTTCTTCAATGCTTTTTTCCTGAGATATTCAATATCTCTCGCCTGAATATGGGCGCTGTCCATCATAATCAGTGAGGCAAGGTCCCGCGTCGCGGGAGTTGCGTATATATTTCCTGAATATCCGTTTTTAGCAAGAACCGGGAGCATTCCGCTGTGGTCAAAATGGGCATGGGTCAGAACTACCGCGTCCACATCTTTTATATCTTTTGCTATAGCCCTGTTTCTTTCCTCTGACTCCTGCCTTTTGCCCTGATAGGCCCCGCAGTCAATCTGAACAACAGATCCGTTAACTTCGAGATAGTGGCGTGATCCTGTAACTTCCTGGGCAGCCCCTCTTGAATAAAAATTAATTTCCATAATCAGCTCCTTGCGGCTCAAATATGCGTGAATAACCGGACACTCTGGGTGCGGTAAAACCTGATTATAATTCAGTTTGAAGTTTTACCTCTTTTATTCTAAATCCGAATACGCCTTTATGGCAAACAGTAATTCCTGTAATTGCGTTTTTGTAAACATTTCCTGCCGATTCATGTATAATCCGGCACACCAGGGACCATTGGGACAAATATTACTCCGGCAAGATCCTCGCGGATAAATCTGCTTCTGTATCTGGTGACTTTAATAAGGGTCTGGCTGACAGTTCCCAAAGGGAGAATCATCCTGCCCCCGTCATCATTAAGCTGTTTCAGCAGTTTTTCCGGCATGGCTGGAGGAGATGCGGTTAACATGATTACATCAAACGGCGCCTGATCCGGAAGGCCGTTGTAGCCGTCGCCGAGTATAATTTCACAGTTCATAAATCCATTGCCGGACAGTGTATTACCGGCGCGGACCGCTAGGGGCTTTATTCTTTCAACTGAATATACTGATCCGGATAAACATGAAAGCACAGCGCACTGATAGCCTGAACCTGTGCCGATTTCAAGGACTTTCTCGCTGCCGGTAAGGGATGCTGCCTCAGTCATCAGCGCCACTATATAGGGCTGGGATATTGTCTGTTCATGCCCGATGGCAAGAGGCCTGTCCTCGTAGGCATAAAGCGCTTTCTCCGGCGGAACAAACAGGTGCCGTTTGACTTTCATCATTGCTTCAAGGACTTTTTCTGAAGAAATACCCCTGGCCTTTATCTGATACTCAACCATCTGCTTTCTTTTGCTTTCATACAAATCCATAAAGTAAATTTAATACATAACTATTATAAAATCGAGCCTTGCACTGTGAAGTTAGCGGTGATAATATTGTAATCATGAGAGTCACAAAAGCATTAATAAGCGAAGATAATTTCCTTTACAATCTCAGGAACATAAGGGAAAAAACAGGGAAACACAGAAAAATATGCATTGCAGTTAAAGCGGATGCCTATGGACACGGAGCCGCGGCGCTTGCAGGCAGGGCCGTTGAAACAGCTTCTGCGGATTACCTCGGGGTTGCAGCTGTAAGCGAGGGCGCGGCCTTAAGGGAAAAAGGACTCAAGGCGCCGATACTTCTTTTCAGTCTTGCGTCATCCGGTGAAACGGGTGAATTATTTGATTTTGATATTACCCCTTTCACCGCAGACATATCCTATCTCAATGATATAGCAAAAGAAGCACAGAAAAGGGGGGTCAGGAAAACTGTCCATCTCAAGATTGACACCGGGATGAGAAGGATCGGATGCAGGCCTGAAGAGGCTCCTTTAATAGCGGAATTTATCTCGGAAAATAAAAACCTTAAACTCGGCGGCATATGCACCCATTTTCCGGTATCCGACACAAGGGACAGGGAATTCACGGAAAACCAGATAGCTTTATTTAAAAATACTGTTGATAAAATCAGAGAGAAAAAAATCGATACAGGACTTGTCCATGCGGCAAACTCAGGCGCCATTCTGCAGTACCCGGAGGCCTGGTTTGACATGGTAAGACCGGGGATAATACTTTACGGCTCATACCCGGACACAGAGACAGAAAAAACATTTGACATAAAACCGGTAATGACTTTTGAATCTTCAGTCCTTTTTATAAAAAAGGTTAAAAAGGGAGACAGGGTATCCTACGGACTTACATGGGAAGCAAAGGAAGATACCTTTATCGCTACCATTCCGGCAGGCTACGCTGACGGGTATAACAGGCTTTTAAGCAGCAGGGGAAAAGTTGAGATAAATGGCTCACTATACCCGGTTGCCGGAAGGGTCTGTATGGATCAGTTTATGGTGGATATAGGGAATAACAGCAGTATCAAAACAGGTGACAAGGTCATACTGTTCGGCGGGAATTCAGCAGTAAGCGGCGATTCTGTCGCGCAGCTCTGCGGGACAATACCATACGAAATATACTGCAATATCAACAAGAGGGTTCCGAGAATTATTGTTCAGGGTTCTCTTTAATTATCTGCTCCATCCTGGACAACCGCTTTGATATCTCGTTTACACGGAACTCTATCGAATTGAGTATCCAGAATTGGAAATGCTCCACCTTGGTCTGCCTGTGAATCATCCATATTATCTTTACTGAAACAAGAAGCACACCAAGTTCTATTGAAAACAGGGAAGGATACGGAATATTTAAATGGAAAAGGTGCCTTAAGATATCAGCGGCAAAAAGCAGGAAAATTATTATAATAAAAAAAATATTCAGGAACTTGTCTTCACTTTTCTGCCGGGAGCCTCCAATCGACTCCATAATCTTTCTTATCTTTTCCTTTTCCCTTCTGAACGATTCAAGCTCTGCCTTTAAATTTTCCATCTCTTTTTCATCTGACATTATTACTCCCCCTAAAAATACTGCAAAAGCAGTTTCAGCTTTTTCTTAAAGCTTTTCGGAGCTTAAAATATTCCGCAGCAACTTTTCAGCATTATCAAAATTTTCAAGAAACCCGTTGATATCAGCTTCAAGATTTCTTCCCGAGGAATCAAGCGTTTCAAGCGCCTGGGAAAAATTCATTTTATTATCCGCATTCATAGCTGCATTATTTTTCATACTTTCTGCTGATTTATAAAGCCCGCCAGCAGCATTCATGATTTTATTGCTTTCTTCAGACTGCTCATTTATTGCTCCTGTAATATCTGCGACAATACTTTCTGTTCTTGTCACAGAATCCATTATTGCCTTCAGCCCGCCGGACGCGTTCTGTGCGTTTGAAATCATTACCTTTATTGTTTCAGAAACATTTTTTACCAGCTCTGATATTTTTCTCGAACTCTGGTTTGTTTCTTTTGAAAGCTTCTGTATTTCTCCTGCCACTACAGAAAAACCCTTACCGGCATCTCCGGCATGTGCCGCTTCAATTGCCGCATTCATTGCAAGAAGATTTGTCTGTTCCGAGATATTGTCAATAACTATAATAATTTCTTTTATCTTATGGGATATATTTTCAATCTCTGTTATCAGAGATATGGTTTTAGTTATATCCTCACCGCCTGATTTTACGGTTTCGGACATTTCGCGTGATATCAGTTCAGCACGATGCGCGATCTGCGATTCCTTTGATATTGATTCAATCAGATTTTTTATTACATCAGAAAGTCCTGTTATGGAATCAATCTGGTTTCCCGCGGCGCTGCTCATATAACTTTCAAAATCCTGATGACTTTTTTTAAAATTCTTAAAGATTCCGGCCGCATTGATGATTTCAGCGTGATATTTTTTTATATTTTCAAGAATATTTTTTTTATTATTTATGTGCTCCATCATGGACGCTAGTTCACAGCTGTAATCTTCAGCCCTGGCTACGGACTCAGAAAGTTTTCTTTCCAGTTCCCTGTTAACTTCTTTCTGTTCCTTTATTCTCATGAGAAGACTGCTGCACGGTTCAATAATGTCAGTGACAACGTCATCCTCACTGTCAAATTCCAGAAACAGTGTATCTGAGCATTTTCTGCAGTTCGTTTCCGCCCTGTTCAAAGATAATACCTGTATGGCAGACAGAATAACAGAATATAATATAAGCAAAGGTAAAAAAGCCCCCTCTTTTCCGGGATAAAGTTCCCTGAAATAATAAAGAGCGGCAGTACCTGTAATAACAGCAATAAAGAAAATAATTTTATACCTGATATAAGTGCTTTTGAACATCATACAATATATTCCTTGTTACTTGAAATGTGGTAAAAAAAGGTTTGATGCTGTCAATCATATATTAGGTTAAGTAAAAAATAAACATTTTTTTCAATGCAGTCTTTACAATATACCTTAAAATAAGTGTTATTGACTTCCGGATGAGTATTACCGATAATCTAAATTAGTTATGAAAAAAAGCAGTATAATTATAATCTTTTTCCTGAATCTGGTTTATTTAATAAGTAATCTGGGCGCGCAGCAGGGAATCAAAAAACCTGAAATCCTGCCTGTAATTGCAGTTGCCGGAATAAATAACATGACAGGCCTTTCCTCAATTGACAGGACATCAGAACTGATTGAAGAAACCTTAGTCAGGAATCTTGATCTCACAGGAAATTTCAGGACTTTCATCAGCAATGACGGGAAACAGTTTACAAATGAAAGCGGAATGTATGAATACTGCGGCGACAATAATTTAAGCTATCTTTTATACGGGAATATTACTAAAGCCGGCAGGGATATAACTATAGAAGTGAACATATTCAATGCTGCTGATAATAGAGGACATCTTTCTGTCAGGGAGACTGCGGAAACACCTGCGAAACTGCGGACCTCCATGGATAATATATTCAGGGAGGTTTTCAGGTTCCTGACAAATGAATATGTCTCTTTTGCCTCAGTTTCATTTGTCAACCGGGGTCAGGATGAAGGCTCCTGGACATTGTTCATTGACGGTGTCGGTATTGGAAAAAATATTGAATATATCGATTACCTTGTCTCCGGCAGCAGGAATATCAGGATTCTCCAGAACAGGATGGGAAGCGAAACAGTTCTTGCAGATACAACCATAATCCTTAAACCAGAAGACAGGGTAAGCATTGAGTTTGAAATACCTGCCTTAACGGAAAAGGAAAAAAGGCTTATCAGCAGGTATGAAAAACCTATCGGCCTCTACTTAAATGATAAATTTAAAAGCAAAAGAGTAGCTGCTGCTTTTGACTCAGTCCTCAGTCTGCTCGAAGACCCGTCTTTCTGCTCTACAGCAGTCGATAAAAAGAATGAGATCACCGCAAAGTATGAAATATGGAAGAAAAATATGACTGAATGGGGCCTTACCAGAGGCCTTACAGCGGCTGACCTGCCTTATTCCGCCGGATTAAAAACAATGGTTCTGACAAGCACATACGATATTTCAGACTGGGACATGGCAGGCAGTAAACCGCAGGGTCAGAGCAGCTCATCTTTCGGGGGAGGATTTTTCTGTTCCGCCGATATATTGAAATCCGCAGGGATCCAGGGAGAGTTTAATTTTTACAATCAGAAAATACCTGCATCCTTTGACAGCGGCTACCCGCTTCCTGATCCTTCTAAAATGGAAACTTCCGCCTGGTATATGGAATTTCCCCTTATAGTATATTACAGAATACCGTCGCATCTTTTAAAATTTTATGCGGGAGCCGCGCTTAAATACAGGACAACTATTATGAGTGTCGACATCACAGATGATACAACCGGAACTTCATCCGGCTCAGAATATGATGAAGAACTTCTCAGAATGGCAAACAGCTCATGGCTTGCGGGAGGCTCTCTTGAATTTCCTCTCAACAGCAGCCTTTTCTTTCTCGATTTCAGATACAGCAGGGATTTTTACAGCTGGTTTAAGTCATCAGCCCCGGAAAAGGATTTTATCGCCGGCTATCTTGCATGCAGCGTTGGATACACAATAAAGGGCGGCAGATAGACAGGGGCGGTTCAGGTCATCCCGCCCGGCTGTCAATTATTTTTAAAACCCCAGATCTTCCCCTACAAGCAGTACTTTTATTCTTCCAATTACTGCCGAGCGTCTTGTAATAACTGTGTGGCTGCATATAGACCCCGGTGAAACGCAGTGTTCGCATCTGCCGGTTGAAGCGCAGGGTGTATTTTTGGAGAGTCTCATGACATTAATTGGCGCGGCATAGTTTTTAATTCTATCCATCGCGGCTGCTTCATCTGTCGCGATTTTGTTCATTCCCGCAACAACTATGACATAAGAGGGCCCGCAGCAGATAGCCGCAACCCTGTTGCCGGTACCATCTATATTTAAAAGTTTCCCGTCCATGGTAATTGCACTGGAACTCATAAAATAATAATCCGATGAAAGCGCATCCCTGAATATCTGATTAAGTTTTTCTGGAGTATCAGCAGTTTCCCGGTCTATAGTTTTATATTTTCCTGATTTTAATAAATCCATAGTACCTGTCTCTTTGAGGGTCATTGAACCGCCCCAGGACACAACAGAATTCTCGGGTATAAGTTCTTTTAGAAAATCAAGGAGCAGTTTTGAATTATCAAAATAATGCCCTTCAATCCCTCTTCTTTCAAAATGCTTCAAGACTTTTTCAGAAACAGCAGCATAATACATTTTTTTGGCGTCCATTTTTTCCTCCTGACAATAAACCTATTCTTTAATATATTTTCCGCCCAGAGTTTCAGACAGATAAACAGATACAGGATCCCCTTTATAATAGACGGCTGACTCCAACCCTGCTCCGGCCTCAAGATGCCCGGAAATATTCACTTTTATTATACTGCCTGTATATGAATACGCAAAGCATTTTGAAGCTTCTAGGAGAAATGCGTCTATTTCCCCGCCGTTTGAAGCTCTGGCTTCAAGATTTTCAGATTTCCCCTTTATTTTTATTTTCGAATTTCTGCCGCAGTTTATCAGCAGGTCAGAAGATTCCGTAAACAATTCCATTGTCGAACCTGAATCTGCCCTGATTTCCGATTTCGCGGAAAAAACATTTCTATAGGATTTTACAAGAACCCCGGATGAAGCGGAAAGTTCTGTAATCAATTGTGCCGGCGTTATTTTAACTGTAATGTTCCTGGGCTGATATATTCCGCTGCTTTTGGAAACTATCAGTTTATCTCCCGATACTGTTGTTTCAATATCATCAGCGCTCCCTGAACCTGCCGTTATGGAAATACTGCCTGACTGCCGGGGTTCCTCAAGAACCGCGTTGAATCTTCCGGTCAGTTCAATTCTTGAAAATGAGGAAATATTTCTTCTGTATTCCGTGCTTTCCCCTGAAACTGAAACGTAAGGAGATAATAACAGAACAAAAAGAACAATCAGGAAACGCATAAATAAATCATATTCGCCCGGCCCATTACGGTCAAGTAAAAATATTGTTCCTTAGTTTTTTAAGAAATTTTCCCATCTCTTCATGGTCCCTTGCGCTGATAATGTGGGTAAGATAGGTAAGCTGTGAGTTTATATTCCTCAGCTGGTCTATAGTATAATTGTTGAACATTATTTCGGTAAGCAGGTGGTCATCCTCGCTCAAAAGCCCTTTGGCTATACCCATATGCTTACGGAAGGTTGTTCCCGGCGCTTCCTGCTTTTCCATACATGCCGCAAAAACCATGGTTGAGGCAAAAGGGATGGAAAGAGAATAGGCTATAGTTCTGTCATGCTCCTCAAAACTGTTATAAAAAATATTGAGCTTAAGCTCCCTGTACAGCGTCTCAAAAAAGGTTATTCCCGCTTTGCAGGACTCGCTTATAATTATCGCGTTTTCATTGCTGAGATCTCTTACGTTGGCAAATGTAGGGCCGAACATCGGGTGGGTCGAGACAAACGGCATTTTTGTTTTTTTATAAAAATCCTCAAGCCCTGTTTTTACCGAAGCTGTGTCTGCCAGTATGCATTTTTTTGAGAGATAGGGAATTACAGACTCAAAGGCCTCGATAGTTCCGTTAAGGCTTACGCAGTTTATCGCAATACCGGGATTGAATTCTTTTGTCTCTTTAAGGTCCATGAACCTCTTCACATTGATGAAATATTTCATCTTTCTCGGGTCCCTGTCATAAACAGCGACATCATGGTCGTGGCACAGTTCCTCGCAAAGCCAGGAACCGATATGCCCGGTCCCGATTATCAATATTTTCATAATATTTCTCCTTCTATTCCCTATATTGTCTTTTCATTGTAAAAACCAAGAACTTTAAATCCTGTTGTGGCTTCTTTCAGTTTATCGAACAGAACCTTTACAGCCGGGTCATCTTCCTTAATCTGAAAATCAAGGAAAAAAGCGAACTCGCCGGGCGCTGAGGGAACAGATTCAATCCTTGTGAGGTTAATCCCTGCTTCCGCGAAAATATTCAGGGTTTTAAAAAGAGAGCCGGTTTTATGCTCGGTAGAAAATACTATTGAACATTTGCTTCCCTTTGTTTTTCTGTCGTCAACCTTTGAGATTATAAAAAATCTTGTCTTGTTGTCATCCCTGTCCTGAATATTCTCCTTGATTATCTCAAGGCCGTAGAGGTTGGCCGCAAGCCTGCTTGCAATAGCTGCAGAACCTTTCAGCTGCTTTCTTGATATCATCCTTGCAGCCCCGGCAGTATCATAGTAAGGGGCCGGCTCAAGCTTGTTCCTGCTTAAAAAGTCCCTGCACTGGGAGAGCGCCTGGTTATGGGAAAAAGCGTTTCTGACTTCCCTGTAATCTGAACCGGGAAGTATCATAAGGCAATGGGAAACCGCCATTTCAACCGCAGCGACAACTTTAAGGTCCTTTTTCAGAAGAAGACTGTTTACTTCCCCGACAATTCCTCCAAGGTTGTTTTCTACCGGGACAAGACCGTAATCATAAAGCCCCGCCTCAACCCCTTCGAATACATCCTCGAATTCCAGGCAGGGGACAGTTACGCCGCTATTATCCCATTTCTTCGCTGCTTCCTCACTATAGGCGCCGTGTTCTCCCTGAAAACCTATAACTGTACAGGGAATATTCTGAAGTTTCTTGCTTTCCTCAATTATTATCTTATAGATTCTATCTGTAAAATCTCCCTTAAGCAGGCCATGAGAATTGTCATATATTTTTTTAAGAACAATTTTTTCCCGTTCATCATCTTCCGTGTTTTTCTTGAATTTCCTTGTCATCACAGCCTGTTCCATTCTGTCATTAAGAAGTTTCAGTATCTGCTGATCAATTCTGTCAATGTTTTCCCTGAGCATTTCAAGTTTCATATTAATACCTCCGTTTTTCCTTATTATTGTATATCCTGATAAATCCTGTTTATCAGGAAAAGATCGGCTGCCGCAATTGCTGCTGCTGCCTCAATAACAGGGGGAACCCTGAGCGCAAAACTGGTATCATGCCGACCTTCCGCCTTAAGTTCTCCCATTTCTTTTTTTTCCATGTTAAATGTAATCTGCGTCTTTGCTATGCTTGATGTAGGCTTCATGGCCAGGCGGAAAAATATTTCATTTCCGTTTGTAATGCCGCCGTTGATGCCTGCATGATTGTTCGTTTCTGTTTTTCCGTTAAAAGAAATAAAATTATCGTTATGCTCGCTTCCCCTCATTGAAGCAGCCTTGAAGCCGGACCCGAACTCAAGCCCTCTTACCCCCGGAACTGCAAATATAATATGGGCCAGGACTGATTCAAAGGAATCAAAAAAAGGCTCGCCCAAACCTTGAGTCATATTCCGGATTCTGCATTCGATAATTCCCCCCACCGAATCGTTATCGGATGCAGCTTCACTTACAGCCTTTTTGATATCTCTGCTCCCTCCTGCCTCGACAAGCTCCGCTGAAATATCAGTATCTTTAATAATTTTTTTTGCTATCACACCTGCCGCCACAAGGCCTACAGTTATACGCCCTGAAAAATGGCCGCTGCCCCTCATGTCATTGTAGCCCTTATATTTGAGATTTGACGTAAAGTCAGCATGACCGGGACGCGGCATTGCCCTGAATTTTGAATAATCGGAAGATCTTGTATCGCTGTTGCGGAAGATAATTGCAACAGGCGCTCCGGTCGTTCTGCCGTTGAAAAAACCTGATATAACCTCAGGAATATCGCTTTCCTTCCGCGGAGTCGTGCCGTCCGCCCCTGACCTTCTGCGCGCAAGATCCTTTTCAAAATCATCATCAGTAACAGGAATTCCCGGAGGGCAGCCGTCAATAACTATGCCTGCTCCCGCTCCGTGAGATTCTCCGAAAATGGAAACCCTGAATATCCTTCCAAAACTATTCATCTATATTTCCCCCTATACTTTTCAAATCTTCGAAAAAAGCGGGCCATGATTTGGATACCGCCTGCGCGTTCTCAATTTCAACCTTTCCGCTGCCCGCAAGAGCTGAAACAGCAAGCGCCATTGCTATCCTGTGGTCGTTATGGGAATCTCCGCTGAAACCCCTTATTCCGCTGCCGCCGGTTATCTTCATCGTTCTTCCGTCAGATTCTATCTTTACTCCGCCTTTTGCGAATTCCGTTATAAGGCTTGTTTCGCGGTCTGATTCCTTATGTTTAAGCCTTTCTGCCCCATGAATAACGGAAGTACCGCGGCAGCGGGAGGCAAGGGCCGCGAGGGGCGGAAAAAGATCGGGCGAATCTGCTGCGTCAAACTCAAAGGCGGATAGCGGTTTTCCCGGGTTTCTTGCTTCAATATACCCCTCTCCTGTTATAATATCCGCTCCGCATGCCTTGAGAACCTCCATAACGGCCCTGTCAGCCTGTTTAGAGTCTGACCTCAGGTTTACCACCCTTACCTCACCGGCAAGCGCCCCCGCGGCAAGGAGAAACGCTGCTGATGACCAGTCTCCCTCGGCTTCTATCCTGCCCGGGGATTTGTATTTCTGTCTCCCTTTTACACTGAAAACTTCATAACCGCTGTTTTCAATGCTGCACCCGAATCTTGAGGCAAGCTCAATTGTCATGTCTATGTACGGCCTGCTTTTAAGGTTTATAACCTTTACCTCGGAATCATTGGCAGCTGCGGGAAGAGCCGCGA
Source organism: Spirochaetales bacterium (assembly GCA_024233785.1). Taxonomy (GTDB): domain Bacteria; phylum Spirochaetota; class Spirochaetia; order CADAEX01; family CADAEX01; genus JACKPD01. The sequence continues at coordinate 53,533 of JACKPD010000003.1, forward strand.
GAAGGCCGGTCAAAATCTGGGAGCTTAAAGATCCGTCGATAACCGCATACCCGCCCTTTAGAGGGCCGCTGATCCTTACAGGCGGAAAACCGCCGTTATCAGATATCTTTACGCCAAACGCAGAGAGCGTTTTTGTTATCATTCCGGTCGGACGGCTTACCAGGGAGCCTTCCGCCTCAAGTTCATAAGTTCCCTCCAGGAGGGAGACGACAGGAGAAAACATCCTTATGGCAAGGCCGGACTCGCCGCAGTCAAGTCTGACAATATTTTGTAAATCTCCGGGATTCTGTAATGAGGGATCCGAATACCTTTCTCTTGAGCTATTTATAATAAGTGAAGAACTCCCCCTTGAAACAGAAGCGCCGAGTTTTTCAATTATTCCAATAGCCGCAGCAACATCGCTGCAGTAATCCGGATTTAGTATTTCCGTCTCCCCGGATGCAAGCCATGAAAAAGCAACAAGTCTCTGGAGAGCGCTTTTTGATGACGGGGCCCTGATCTGTCCCCTGATTTCAGAACATGTGACTGATTTCTTCATATATTTTTCCCGCTGCGCTCTGCGCCCCCCTTTCAGACGTATTAATTATAAGCTGCGATGTAAACCCGTAATAATCTATTCTCTCATTGTAGAGTTTTACCGCCTCTTCCATTCTCCTCTCATTGTTTAAAAGAGGCCTCGAACTGTCTGTAATCCTCGCGGCGGATATTTCAGGGGGGGAGGCAAGCCAGACAGGGAAACTGCGTTTTTTGATTATACCCCTGTTTACGCTATCCGCTACAGCTCCGCCGCCGCAGGAGATAACCTTCCCTTTTTCCTGTTCAAAGACAGTCCTGATCATGTTCCTTTCAATTTCCCTGAAACAGGCCTCTCCCCTTTTTTTGAAAATTTCAGAAATGCTCATTTTCTCTCTCTTTTCAATTTCAGAGTCAATATCTATAAAACCCCTGGATAACAGCTCCGCAAGATATTTTCCTGTTGTGCTCTTGCCTGATCCCATAAACCCGACAAGAGAGATATTATTTATTTTTTCAGTCTCAAGATCGTCATCTCCCACAAGATCACTGAAGTTTTCAGGCAGTCTGCTGCCGGTAAAAATCTCAAACGCAAAACCAGCCTGATTAACCAGCCATTTAAGACCTGAGATTACAGAAATATCCCTGTCCGATGAGTCTCCGGCAGAAGTCCCTGCGGATAACCGGAGCGGGCTGCTTCTATAATTGGCATCAAACAGAACAGCGCCTTTTTTTATCCTGTCAGCATCAATAATGAGCTTGTCCAGAGGGAGGGCATTGACAATTATGTCGGCTCCCCCTGCAAGAGCGTTTACATTATCAAGTTTTTCCGCCCTGCAGTTTGGAATCCATCCTGTTCTCTCTTCCGCTTTTTCAAGTGTCCTGTTAAATACTGTTACATTAAAACCCGCACGGCTCAAACCCCAGGCAGCGGCAATACCTGCGCCGCCCGCGCCCAGAACAAACGCTGTTTTTCCATTGATAATACCGGAAGCTTTTTTTACAGATTCATATACTCCCAGGTAATCTGTGTTGAATGCAGATAGACCGGGTGAGCCGGAAGCTTTTTTTACCAGCTTAAGGGTATTTGCCGCCTTCAGGCTTACTACAGCATCTTCTGCGGTATCAGATATTTCAGCCGCCTTTTCCTTGAACGGGGATGTTACATTAAGGCCTGTTATACCGGTTATAAGAGCAGTCTCTACCGCCTCATCAAGCGTATCTGCCGCGATACGGGAATAAAATCCGTCGAGGCCCTTGTAATCCAGAAATTTCCTGAAAATTTGAGGGCTTTTACTGTGAGCGCAAGGATTTCCTGTTACTGCAAGGCGGATACTACCAGACACTTCCAAGCCTCCCCTGCTCGGTGAGGAGCTCATTATAATCAAGCTGCCCTGACGCTGTCGCTGTTCTTCCGGGAAGGCTTGCATAGGTAAACCAGCTGCCTGCGCTTTTGGAGAGGATTCTCACTCTTCCGCCCATTTTCCCCATACCCGCGATTATTATTCTGGCATTACTGTAATACTCCGGCAGGCTTAAAAGCCTCTCAACATGAACGTTATTTTCAGCTGTACATGCAATTTTAACCGCGTCAGCACCATATTCAAGAGCCCTTGCTATTATTCCGTCAATATCGGACAGGGGGGGCGTTTCCTTAAAATCGTGATACGAAATAATAAGGAAAGCCTTTTCTCTGCAGAAAGATTTAACAGCGGATATAAAAGCCGGGCTCTCGGAAATATCAAGATCAACAAACGCTGCTCCGCTTTTGACAGCCGTCTCAAGAACCGGAAGCCGTTCCTTGCCGCCGGCCGCCCCTTTGCGGTATGTCGCTATAAGTTTTTTATGGGACGAAAATATTTTTTCCGAAATAAAAGGGTCAACACGGTCCAGCAGATCAAGTCTTATTTCCGCGAAATCAAACGCGGAAGCAGCCCTGATCGCCTCCCTGTAGTCCTTTTCACCTACCGATACGCAGATCATCAAGAGCTCCTGTAAGTTTTTCAAGATGTATTTTCATGGAAAAAACATCTCCCGGTTTCCTGATAAAAACAAAATAAATATCGCTTTTCTCTTTCTTTTTATCATGCTGCAGGAGGTTTATTATCTGTTTTCTTTCAGTGTTTATTTCCAGATCAACTCCTGTCTTTTTAAGTAGAGCTGTTATTTTCAAATTTTCATTTTTATCAAGAAACCCCTGCGCAGTGGAAAAATCCGAAGCGAATTTAATGCCCTTAATTACAGCAATGCCATGAGGAAGTTTTTCCCCGATCTCTATGGCATGGGCAATGGTGTGGCCGAGGTTAAGTATCCGTCTCTGTCCCGATTCTCTTTCGTCATTTGCAACAACTTCAGCCTTTATCTTTATGGATTCGCTTATGAAAAAAGGGAGGAGATCTTCTCCGCCGCTTCCCGTAATTTTAATCCTGCCGGAATTATCGAGTGATACAGAATCGGACGCAGTATCAAATATTTTTCCGCCTGCTATTATGCAGTGCTTAAGTATCTCTCCCATCCCGCTTGTAATCTCTTCCGCCGGTATTGTATTTAATGTACCGGTATCAATTATAACAAATTCAGGCTGGGTAAAAGTGCCTATAATATTTTTAGCCCCCATGAAATTTACACCGTTTTTGCCGCCTATACTGGCATCTACCTGGGCAAGCAGGGTTGTAGAGACAAAACCGTAGGACAGTCCCCTCATATAGGTGGCAGATGCGAATCCGGTAATATCTGTTACAACACCGCCCCCGATACCGATTATGAGACTTCGCCTGTCAGCGCCGTACTCAAAAAGTTTTTTATAAATAAATTCAACACTTTGAAGGTTTTTGTTCTCTTCTCCCGTTTTAATAACAATTGTTTTATATTGTTCAAAAAACTTTCCATAGTGCGAGGCCACATTATTGTCAGTAATAATTATGGTATTCCTTCCCCGGATATAGTTTTTTAAATTTGCAGTTCTTTCCCCGATTAAAACATCAGTAGATCCCGAAGCTGCCGTTACGGTAAATTTTTCCATATCAATTCCTTCCGCTTAACTGTTAACTATGCTGTCATAGCTTTCTTTAAGCTGCCTTATTTTCCGGATAAGGGTTTTAAAAGCTGCCGGCGTAAGCTGCTGTGAGGCATCGCTCAAAGCTTTTGAAGGGTCAATGTGAACTTCCAGAAGAATACCGTCCGCCCCTGATGCAACCGATGCTAAAGACATAGGGCCTATCAGGCTGAGTTTCCCGGTACCATGGGACGGGTCTGCCATTATGGGCAGATGCGTTACCTCTTTCGAAGAAGGGATAATGCTCAGGTCAAGCGTATTACGGGTGTAAGTCTCAAAAGTCCTTATCCCTCTTTCACAGAGAATAACATCAGGGTTTCCCTCCGCGAGGATATATTCCGCGCAGTTAAGCCATTCGGAAAGGGTTGAGTACATACCTCTTTTCAGAAGCACCGGTTTTTTCACCCTTCCTGCTTCCTTGAGAAGTGAAAAATTCTGCATATTCCTTGCGCCGATCTGGATAATATCAGCATATTCACATACCCATGAAACATCCCGGGCATCAACTACTTCTGTTACAATCGGCAGCCCTGTCTCTCTTTTAGCCTTATCCAGAATTTTTAATCCTTTCATTCCAAGTCCCTGAAAAGCGTAAGGCGACGTCCTTGGCTTGAAAGCCCCGCCCCTCAGCATATCTCCCCCGGCCTCTTTTACCGCTATAGCTGTTTTTATCGTCTGTTCTTCCGTTTCAACGCTGCAGGGCCCGGCAATGACAACAAAATCACGGCCGACAGTAACATTGCCTATTTTTATTGTTGTCCTTTCTTTTTTTGCGTCAATTGACGCCAGCTTCAAATCTTTCATTGGTCATCTCCTAAGATTCCTGATTACAATTGCAAAAGAAAAAAAAAGCCGTGATCCTGTGATCACGGCTCTGTATATAGACCTGTGTCATTCAGGTTTTGTTATAAAGAGGCGTATAAAAATAATAAAAATTAACGCATTTTTTTACAATCATAATTTACTTTGTTATATCTCCAAAAACATAGTTATAATACTTAAATAATCTTTTTTGCTTTATTTGTCAATATCTATATATAATTAGTTTAATAATATTTTACTTTTATTTGATTTTACAATGAACTATGCTATATATTATATATATACATTTTTTTTGATTATATTTGAAATTTTAAAGGATATAGGTGGAAGCCATGGCAAAGAAAAAAACTGAAGTTAAAAAAGAAGTTATAAAAAATAAAAAACCGCTAAAGGCTGTAAAAGCTGCTAAACCGGTAAAAGCCGCAAAAACAGCTAAACCGGTAAAGGCTGTAAAAGCCGCAAAACCTGTAAAAGCGGTAAAGGAACCGCCCCAGAGAACTCTGACTGAAGAGATGAAAAAGCTTCTGCAGAAAAAAACAGCGGACGCTTATGTAGATTTTTCTGTTAAAAGTTCACTAACTCCTGCGGAAAAAAGGATTGTTACGCGACTCTGGCTTGCAAAGACAGGTTTAAAAATTGAAGACATTAACTATGCAAGAAACAGGCACCCTTACTGGAAGAAAATAAAGATGAAGGGCGCGTCGGAAAGAACAAAGTCAAGAATGGAGAAATTTGACTTCAGTAAGGGAAAACACAAGAAATGGGGGAAAGAGGAACTGCTCGAATTTCTTGACCTTAACAGCGGCAAGGCAGACTTTGAACTGGCCGAACACTTTAAGTGTTCAATACCTGCGGTTCAGGGTGTAAGAAGGCTATATAACCTGGCTGTCAAAATACTGGATATTGAAGGCAAAAAGAAAAATAAAACAGCGCTTCACAAGCTGATGCTTATTAATGAAAAAGCACTGAGAAACATGTATAAGGAATTAAGCCCTGCAAAGACAAAGGCCAGAAAAAAGTAACACACCTGCTGCAGTAATTAAGCCTGGAAAAAGACTCACTTAAAAACATTGTCATAAACGAACAGACATATTATCTTTTTATATGTCAGAAGGAAGTGACAGGAAAAGAGGGTTCCGGCTGGCTGTTAAATAACACAATTACGCAGGAGAGACAATGACAATCAATAATCCCCAAAAAGAAGTGCAGGAAAGGGTTCTGCCGCTAATAAAAGAATGTTTTGAGAATAACCTTAAATCTGTAATTTTATACGGCAGCGCGGCAACTGGTTCTTTCAGCAGTAAATATTCAGATATCAATCTGCTGATCCTTCCTGAACAGAATAATTATAATTCTCTTATGGAATTCGGGAAAAAAGGGAAGAAAATAATCAAAAAATACAGAATCACGACACTTGTTTTATCTGTTGATGATTTTATCAACTCTGCAGATGTTTTCCCGATGGAATACCATGATATCGCAGACCGCCATATAACAATTTTCGGCGATGATATTGTTGAAAAACTGTCCATTACCCGTACAAACATACGGCATCAGCTGGAGGAGAGGCTTAGAGGGCTTTCCAACCAGATTAAACAGTCAATTATAAACAGCGGCGGGAGCAGAATAACCTTGAGGGCAAATATGAGGTTTATTCCAGTAGCCGTAAAAACAATACTTCGTGCAGCGCTTCGTCTAAAAGGGATCAAAGCAGAAGTTTTACAGGGAGAAATGGTTTTTTCTGAGGCGGAAAAAGTCTTTGGCGCTGATTTATCAGGATGTCTTAAGTTAACAGGAAAGGACAAAGAAAAAGATATCTTCACACTGGCGGCAGTTTTACTTACGGGCATTGATAAAATAACATCAGTGATAGATTCAATGGATAATTAAATATGAAAACATCCGGAAACAAAATAAATATATTTCTGCTGCTGCTGATTTTAGCTTTACCTGCATATATATCAGCACAGATCCCCAAAAGCAGCGGATTTGTAACAGACCTTGCAGGTGTAATAAACAGCAGCGATAAAGAGATGATTGAGGCCGCGGCGGCAGAAATCAGGGATAAAACAGGCGCTGAAATAGCGGTTTTGACAGTTAAAACTATAGAGCCTTACGCTTCTATTGAGGAATTTGCGCTTGAAACTGCATCTGAATGGGGAATCGGGGAAAAGGGAAAGGACAACGGCGTACTTATCGCTGTAAGCACAGGAGAGAGAAAGCTGAGGATTGAGGTTGGCTACGGCCTTGAAGGGGCAATCCCTGACGGCCTTGCAGGTTCCATAATGGATGATTATATGATTCCGTACCTGCGCAATAATGATTACAGCAGCGGCCTTAAAACCGGCTTTATCGCTGTGGCTTCGATTGTCGCAAAAGAATACAATATTGAAATTGAAGGGAGCAGCTACAGGGAATCGATTCAATCCATGCAGACTCAAAGAAACAGATCAGGTGACAGCGGCGGCGGCCTGTCAATAATCTTTGTCCTTTTTGTGCTGTTCATAAGCGGCGGCAGAATATTCTGGCCGCTGTTATTTCTTTCAGCAATGTCGGGAAGAAGAGGCTACGGCGGCGGCTTCGGCAGCAGCTTCGGAAGGGGCGGCGGATTTTCCGGAGGAGGAGGATTTTCCGGCGGTTTCGGCGGCGGCGGCTTCGGAGGCGGCGGCGCATCGAGAGGATTTTAAGTTTTTGCAATAATATGTTTTTCTCTCGCCGGATGCAGGAATACATGCGGCAACAGGGGAAAAGATAATTATATATAATCAAGGAGAAGACAGATAAAAATGAACAAGAAATTGCTTTATATTGTTGTACCTGTACTTGTGCTGATACTGATAGCAGGATCACTTTTTTCATGGTATATCAACGCAAGGAACCAGCTTGTGTATCTTGAAGAGAATATTGACGCCTCCTGGGCAGAAGTTGACAATCAGCTTCAGAGGAGAAGCGATCTTATCCCCAACATAGTCTCAACAGTGAAGGGTTTTGCCTCCCAGGAAAAAGAAGTATTTACAAACATAGCAAACGCCAGGGCAAAACTTGCAGGGGCTGCTACAGTTTCTGAAAAAGCCGAAGGTGCAAACCAGATGGAAAGCGCCTTATCAAGACTGCTTGTTGTTGTTGAAAACTATCCCCAGCTTAAATCTGACCAGAATTTCATAAGGCTGCAGGATGAGCTTGCGGGGACAGAGAACCGCCTGGCTGTAGCAAGGAAAAGATATAACGACGGGGTTAAAATATTTAACGCTAAAATAAGAATGTTTCCATCATCAATTATAGCGGGAAATATGGGGCTTGAGAAAAAGCCTTATTTTGAAGTATCCGATGCTGCAAAAGAAGCTCCCAAGGTAAATTTCGGCAGCTGATATTTAATGCTGATAAACAAAAAAGCTGTACCAGTCTGGTACAGCTTTTTTATGATTAAACTGAATAATTTATTGTTCTTCACCTTCAGCATACAAAGCTTTGTATAAAACGCGCCTTATTTAATTTATGGAAGAGAGCTTTACCGGGGTAGGGTTTTCAGTCTCGTCTGAAATTGCAGCTAGTTCCTCCAGGAGCTTTTTCTGCTTTGATGAAAGACGTTCAGGAACAAGCACCTGTATTTTAACATAAAGGTCCCCTCTCTTTGATGAATTATGAAGATAGGGAACACCCTCCCCCCTTAATCTGAGAACCTTGCCGTTCTGTGTCCCGGAGGGGATTTTCATCCTCACCTTTTTTTCATCAAGCGTTTTAACATGGATCTCAGCTCCAAGCGCTGCCTGGGTAAAGGAAATAGGGATAAGACAGTAAAGGTCCTCTCCGTTTCTTTCAAAGTATTCATGCGGACGCACATTTATGAAAACATAAAGGTCGCCCGGTTCCCCTCCATTGGGGCCGGCATCGCCCTGAGACGGGATGCTTATCCTTTTGCCTGTTTCAATACCTGCAGGTATAGTAACCTTTATTTTCTGCTTTTTCCTGTTTACGCCTGTGCCGGCGCATGATGTGCAGGGATTTTCAAGAATAAATCCTTCCCCGCGGCAGGTCGGACATGGGGAAGCTATTGAGAAAAAGCCGGAATTCCTTCTGACCTGGCCGGTTCCGCCGCAGGTACTGCAGGTCTTTCTGCCTGTACCTGATGCCGCTCCTGACCCTCCGCAGGTTGAGCAGCTGTTATTTCTGTTATATGCAATCTCAACCTTTGTGCCGAATACCGCGTCTTTAAAAGATATATCAAGATTATACCTTAAATCAGAGCCTCTCTGGTGGGACGCCCCCTGAGGCCCCCGCCGTGAACGTGAACCCTGACCGCCGAAAAAAGAATCAAATATCCCTGAAAAATCTCCAAAAATATCTTCAAAATCCCTGAAAACTGTTGAATAGTCATGTGCTCCCGCTCCCATACCATCAACACCTGCAAAACCGAACTGGTCGTAGGTCTGTCTTTTTGTATCATCGCTCAGTACTTCGTAGGCTTCTGTTGCTTCCTTGAATTTCTCTTCAGCTTCCTTGTTTCCCGCATTTTTATCGGGATGAAACATTATCGCCAGTTTTCTGTATGCCTTTTTTATTTCATCCCTGGTCGCCCCTTTCGGAACGCCAAGGACTTCGTAATAATCCTTTTTAGCCAATGTTTATGTCTCACTTTCCTGAATGGTCAAGGATTTATTTTTTATCATCATCAACAACTTCGTAATCAACATCTTCTACATTTGAATTTGAACCTGAAGTTCCCTTATCTTTGCCGCCTTCGCTGCTGCCGCCGGCTTCAGAAGCGGAATTGCCCTGCGGCGCCTCCTGTGCTCCGGGAGCCCCCTGGGAAGCGTTTTTATACATTTCTTCCGCAAGTTTATATGAAGCTGTTTTAAGGCCTTCTATCTTCTTTTTAATATCTTCTATATCTGATGTTCCTACAGCTGATTTAAGATCATTCAATGCAGCTTCTGCTTTACTCTTATCTTCTGCAGATATCTTATCGCCGTATTCCTTGAGGGATTTTTCTGTAGTATAGATAAGGGCATCAGCCTCGTTCTTGACTTCGATTTTTTCCTTCTCTTTTCTGTCTTCCTCTGCATGAGCGGCTGCATCGTCTACCATTTTCTTTATTTCTGCTTCGCTTAAGCCTGAAGATGATTCAATCCTTATCTTCTGTTCCTTGCCTGTTGCAAGGTCCTTTGCCGAAACATGGACTATACCGTTTGCGTCAATATCAAACGCAACCTCAATCTGAGGAATGCCTCTTGGAGCAGGCGGAATACCTACAAGGTCAAATTTCCCAAGTGTCCTGTTCTGGGAAGCCATTTCCCTTTCCCCCTGAAGGACATGAATTGATACCGCAGTCTGGCTGTCCGCAGCAGTAGAGAAAACCTGGCTCTTTCTGGTAGGAATTGTTGTGTTTCTCTCAATGAGTTTTGTAAAAACACCGCCGAGCGTTTCAATTCCAAGCGAAAGAGGAGTAACATCAAGAAGAAGAACATCCTTTACATCACCGCCTAAAATACCGCCCTGTATGGCCGCGCCCATTGCGACAACTTCATCAGGGTTTACACTTTTATTAGGTTCCTTTTTAAATACTTCCTTGACAATCGCCTGCACGGCAGGAATCCTGGTCGACCCTCCGACAAGAATTACTTCGTCAATATCAGAAGCGGTCAGCCCCGCATCTTTCAATGCTTTGGCACAAGGGTTTTTGGTACTCTGAAGAAGGTCCTCAATCATCTGTTCAAATTTTGATCTTGAAAGATTATAAAGAAGGTGTTTTGGACCGCTTGCATCCGCTGTAACAAATGGAAGGTTTATATCTGTTGACTGAGTGCTTGAAAGTTCAATCTTTGCTTTTTCTGCCGCTTCCTTGAGTCTCTGAAGCGCCATTTTGTCTTTGGAAAGATCTATTCCGGTATCTTTTTTAAATGTATCAATCAGCCAGGAGATTATCCTCTGGTCAAAGTTGTCCCCCCCGAGGTGTGTATCCCCGTTTGTTGATTTTACTTCAAATACACCGTCGCCGAGTTCAAGAATGGAAATATCAAAGGTACCGCCGCCAAGGTCAAATACAGCTATTTTTTCATCTTTTTTATCTTTTCCGAAACCGTAGGCAAGAGATGCTGCTGTTGGCTCATTAACAATTCTTTTTACATCAAGCCCTGCAATCTTTCCAGCGTCCTTGGTCGCCTGTCTCTGCGAATCATTGAAATACGCGGGAACTGTTATTACAGCTTCTGTTACAGGTTCTCCAAGATAGTCTTCTGCCGTCTTTTTCATTTTCTGCAGTACCGCAGCAGATATCTCAGGAGGCGAATAATGCTTTCCTCTTACATTTACCCGTATGTCATGATTGGATGTTTCTTCCATGTTATAGGGCACCAGACTAAGTTCCTGCTTTACTTCGGAAAATTTATTTCCCATAAATCTCTTGATGGAATAAACAGTATTTTCCGGATTTGTAATAATCTGGTTTTTTGCAGGCTGCCCGACCAGTCTTTCACCTTTATCTGTAAAGGCAACTATTGAAGGTGTTGTCCTCTGTCCTTCTGAATTCTGGATAACAACAGGTTCTCCCCCTTCCATTACTGCCACACAAGAGTTGGTTGTTCCAAGGTCAATGCCGATTACTTTTCCCATAATTTTTCTCCTAATATCTTTTACCCAAATAAATATTTAACGCACAATAATATGTTTTTCCCTGATAACCAGGTACTCATCATCCGGCAGCTTTATTCTGCCTCTTCTCCTGAAGCATCTTCGGCAGCTTCATTAACCGGCTGCTCTTCTTCAGGCATAAACACCTTCACCTTTGCGTTTCTAATTACCCTGCTGTTTAAAATATAGCCATTTTGGAACACTTCGGCCACAACAGGTTCATTTAAACCTGCTTTTTTTTCCACCATAACAGCTTCATGCATTTCCGGATCGAATTTAGCATTTGAACTGTCAAACCTTACAAGGTTCCATTTGCCCTCAAGCAGGGATACAAATCTTTTTTCGATAAGTGTAATTCCCTCATGAAACTTATCAAAATCCTTCGAATCCTGTGAAGAATTTATTGCCCTTTCAAAATCATCAATAATATTAATCAGGTCAATCAGGAGATTTGTATTGGCGAATTTAACGGTATCTTCTTTTTCCCGTATCATTCTCTTTCTGAAATTATCAAAATCAGCCTGTTTCCTGAGAAGACTGTCTTTTAGAAGCGCTGCCTCTTCTTCAGATTTTTTAAGTTTTTCCTGAAGATCATCCACTATTTTAAGGTATTCCTGATTTTTATCAGCGGATTTAGGCTGCTCCTGTTTTAAATCATCTTTTTTGATATCCTCTTTCTTCTCATCAGTATTTTCCTGCTGTTTCCCCTTTCCCTTCTCCTGATTCTGCTCATTCACTATTAATATCCCTACGATGTGATTTTATTATAATAATTTTAATTGTTAAAAATAAAATACTAATGGAGCAATAAAGCGTCAAGAGTTTATAGAATAATGATTAAAAAATGGTTATCGGCGCCTTTAATACTCACTTTTTAGGCATAATTTCCAGGATAAGCTCAACTTCGCCCCTGCTCAAACCTGTGGCCTGGGCAATATTTTCAGAAGTCCAGCCCTGGTGCGCAAGTTTTACAACCATTTCCCTCTTGTCAATGGAAGGGGCGCCCCCCTTCTGAGATTTTTTATTCTTGTTATCCTTGTCTATAAGAGTCCCAAGGAGCGCAATATTTTCTTCCGCTTTTTTACCTGTTTCTGTGAGCCTGGTTTCCGTACGCGCAATCCATTCCCTGGCCTGCTGCATCTTCTCTATCCGTTCTTCAACATCGCCGAGCACCCTGGTGAGTTTGCCGAGGCTTTCCATGGTTTTATCTGCGTCTTTCTTTTCCAGGTTTATCTTTTTAAACCTGTTTTCAAGTTCATTAAGCCTCATCGGCAGCATATCAGTTATTTCTGAAAGCCCTGCAAGGCTTTTTTCCATCTGCTGGAGAATCTGGAAATTCCTGTCGACACCTTCTGTTGTTGTTTCAATTATACTTTCCTTTTTTTCCAGTCTCTGGAATTTTTCAGTTATATCCTTGAAAAGGGTATCGAAATTTCTGAGTTTGACATCAATTTCCTGGAGATTATCATAAACACCGGTTATATGATCGAGTTTTATATCCACAGCCTGCGACATATTAAGCAGTTTCTTGAAATCGCCTTCAATCTCGTCGATTTTACGTTTTTCAGCAAGGAACCGGTTGAGTTTTGATGATACTTCATCACCAAGTTTTCTTATGCTGTCAAATTTTTTCTCTGCTGCTTTAATATCCTTGCTCTGGGCATCAACCTTTATGATATCGCCTTTAAGGTCATCTATTTTTTCCTGTAAAATTGTCTTGAGCGAGTCTGCCCTGTCAAAAATCTTTGTCTGCCCTATGAAATTTTTCTGTTTCTTGTCTATATCATCGAGGGTGATGCTTAATACTCTTGCGCTTTCCGACATCCTCCCCATCATCTTTTTTTCCGTACTGTCGATTCTTTCCCTTACTTCCTGTACTCCTGTCTTGAACTCCTTGATCTTGTTATCCACTTCCTGTTCAAGCTCTCTTGTTTTCTTCATAAAATCAATCAGGAATATTTCTGAATCATTTTTCATCTTTTCCAGCGCAGTCTGGGATTTTTCCTTTAGTTCATCATTTAGAAAACCTATATTGGCTGCTATTTCCGCAAGCTGCTGGCTGTAGAGTTCTCTTGTCTTTTTTGAATCATCAATCAGTTCAGTTTTTTCCCGGGCATATTCCTTTTTAAGCTCTTCAAGCAGGCGTGCGACATCTTCCCTGAGTTTAAGGTTCTGTTCTGAAAGAACATCCCTGCTTGCTTTCATATCCTGATCAAATCCCGCGTACCAAGCCTGCATATCAGATTTCGTACTGTCAAGATTCGCGAATATATCCTTTTTATTCTCCTCAATCGCCTCATCAAACTGTGAAAGCCGCTGTCCCATCTCTTTTTCATACTGCCGGAGTTTTTCATCAAGCCCTGTGTGATAATCGGCGAACTGTTTGTTGAAATGATTGTAGCTTGATACTTTAATATCTTCTGTCTCGGATTTGATTGATACTTCAAATTCTTTGACATTATTATCTACAAGAGCAAGTTTTTCATCTATTTCATTTTTAAAAATACTTATCTGATTTTCATATTTCTGGTACTGGGAATTAGCTTTGATCTGTATTTCATTCAGCTTCTCTTTAAGGCTTTCAACGCATTTATTCTCTATTTCTTCCCTCATTCCAAGTTTTTCCGCGCTTATTTTTTCTATTTTAGCTGTTATCCCCTGCTGCCATGTTTCAAGTTCCCTGTTTATGGATTCATTTCTGACTTTAAGGTCCTTAAAGAAATCATCTTCAAATACCTGGAGCTTTTCTGTAACATTCTCATAGGATTTTTTCTTGAGTTCATCAATTCTGTTTTCAAGTGTTTCAAGAACTTCTCTTATTTCTGAAAAATCCCTGTCAAGTTTTACTTTCTGTTCACTTTTCTCAGCATCCAGTGAAACTTCAAAAGTATGGAAATCGTCCCGCATCCTTTCGCTCACCTTGTCAATCATGGATTTGAGATTTTTCTCCATCAGCTCGATATCTTTGCTGAATCCCTCTATCCCCTCAATGCGGTAATTAAGGCTTGATTCATATTCTGTAATCCCCCCCTCGAGCCGTGAAAGATTAGCTATTACACGGGAATCAACCTCTTCTATCTGCTTGAGAAGGTCAATTTTTACTGTCTCAGCATTGCGAAGGATCTGTTTTTTAATATCATCAAACACCTTGTCCTGATAGTTTTCCCCTTCCTGTTCACTCATATTAAGTTTAGCAATGTATTTCTCTTCAATTTCATCTGCCTTATTTTTGAATTTGAGAATAAAGGAGGCAACATCAGCCTCAAGTTTCTTTGAAAAATCCGAAACAATAAAATTTCTTTTATCATCAAGCTCGGAAATAAATTTATTCCAGGATTCAAGCCTTTTGTTAAAATCATCTGAAATAAGGCCTATCTCCTTTCTCATTTCGCTGATCTGGCCGTTTTTACCAGCCATAGATTCCTCAAAGGTTCTTATTTTCTCAAGAGATGCTTCATAATTCTTTAAAGAATTTTCCTGGGTTTCAACATATTTTTTCTGAATTGTTTTTTCAAATTGGACCATTTCAGCGCTGATCCTGTCAAACTGTTCTTTAATCCTGTTTTCAAGAAGAGCAAGATTTCCTTCAATATCTGAATTGATATCATTTGATTTATCTGTTATTTCTGATTTTATTCTGGCAAAAACCTCTTCGCTCAGGGTTTTGCCCTGTTCATCAGTTTCAAAAAGCCTTGACCGGAATTCATCTTCTGATTTGGACATATTGCCCTGAAATTCCTCAGCCAGATCATCAAGCTCGCGTCTGATGGTGTTAATTACCTCATCCCCGAGAGAATCCCTCCGCTTTTCAAGCTCAGAAATATAATCTTTAAAATCTTCCAGATTTTTCCTGTTATCCTCAATTCTATCTTTTATTGTATTTGCCTTGAGTTCTATATCGTTAAAAACACCGATCTTAAGCAGCTCCATGGCTTCGCTGTTTTTCCTGTTGAAATCCTCGGATATGGCAGGAATCCTTCTCTCGAGTTTCTCGATTGATACAGCCGATTCTTTAAGAACCTTTCCAATACCATCTACAAAAATTGATTCTTCATGAAGTTTTTTCAGGTTTTCATCAACACGGGAAGTCATATCCGCCAGTTCCTTTAAAACGGCATCATAATTATCCAGCTGCTGGTGGATTTTTTCAACTTCTTCTTCCCGTTGTGCTAGTTCTGCGCTTCTCTGGTCTATTCTGTTATACACTTCCTTAACTGTTTTCTCATGTACTTCAAGTTCTATTGAAAGATCTTTAAGCCCCATGGCCTTTTCCTCTACAATAGCATCAAGTTCTTCCTTGATTTTCCCGAAATACTTTCTCATTTTGTCGAGACTTCTGTTGTTTACATCTATCTGGCGGTATACAAGAAGTATTACCACTACAATGGCAATTGTGAGAAGGTTTCCTAACGAAAAAAGCATATTACATCTCCAGTATCAGATGTTTACAGAATCAAGAACAATAGTCTTGAGTTTTCTGTAGTTAAAAAACGTAAAATCTGCCGCGCTGTTTTTTTTCCTGAACCGGCTGAAATGTGCTGACAGCATTCCGGCATTATTGGCTCCCATTATATCATAAAGATAATGATTACCGACATAAATAATTTTCTCCGGAGTTATCCCGAGACGGTCAGCCATGACATCAAAGGCTTTTTTCCCGGGCTTTAATATTCCAAGTTCATCCGCTGAACAGACTTCATCCCAGTAATTATCAAGACCCAAAAATGAAAGCTTTTCTTTCACAGGAAAATCAGAAATTATACCAAGTTTTATTTTTTTAATTTTAAATTCCGAGAGGACCTCTTCCAGGATCCTGTATGGTTTTATCCATCTGAACATTGAAATAAACTGGCCGTATATATATTTTTCCAATAAGTATTCAGCTTTTTCAGGCGGTATATGCATTTCCTGTGCCAGAAGATTTGCCTGAAGCTCCCTGAAATTACCGGTATGCTCAATTTTTCTGATTTTTTTTCTCATCCGCCTGAAAGAAGGGGCAAGCAGAGGATGGAGCATGAAAAAAAGGACTGAAATGATATACATTTTATAATTGGGGTATAAAGTTCCATCTACATCAAAAACAACTGCTTCAATATTATATTTACTCTGCATGTGTATTTTTAACGTAAATTATATCTATTTTCAATATTAGTATCAAATTTATTTACTATTCATCAAATATGCCTGATTCAGGAACAGGCGGAAGTGAATAATCTTTATCCGCCTTTATCCTTACCAGGTGAACAGACTCGCCTGCATATTTTTTAATAAAATCATCAATATCAGTTTTTCTGTTCCGCTCATAGAGGGCAGGATAAAAATCGCCTTCTGGGCTTATATAAGGCAAAAGTGCGGCTATATGATAATGCTGCCTTAAAACCGGATTTTTTCCGAAGTCACCGTTTATTGAACCAAGATATATATAACCGGGATCAGTAACGGCAAGATAATAGAGCAGCGCTTTTAAACCGGATACAGGATAACCTATGTCAGGAATATAAATTTCATAAGGATACGAAGTAACATCAACATCGGCAACCCGGACTTCGGAATCAGGGTGGTCAAGTTCATAAATTGTCATCGCGATATTCCTGGTCCAGTCAAGGCCGAACATGGGATCGCGAAGATCTTCGTATAGAAGACTTAAAGTATCCCGCCTGTCCTTAAAATTCTTTTTTTTCAGTTTATTGATATCCATTAAGCGGCTGGTTTTCGCATAATATACGCCGTCAGATATCCATTTTGTAAAACCCGAGCAGTTGAACCCCTGGGCCGGATTGTTTTTAAGGCTTTCAATAAAAATAAACCGTCCGTCCGGCCCCTGCGCACCGTCTTCAGAATCTTTAAGAAGGGGTAGTTTGGCGTCAATACTGGAAGCAATATTTTTTATAATAGTATTTTCTGTTTCGTTATAGACTGCCTTAAGCATATTCCAGTCAATTATATAATCTGACATAACTATGATTGACTCGAAAGGCTGGGTTATGAATTCCTCGAGTGTTACGGGAAGCAGTACATCCTTATAAATCTTTGAGCCGAAAAGTACGAACTCAAGCAGAGACTCATTATCATGCTCTGCAATTCTCACATAGGTTTCGGGATCATTATTCAGAAACACCTTGATCTGTTCCAGATTACCGCTTTGAATATTCCTTTTGATTATATATGTCCCGGCTGAAACAACAGGAAAAAATGAACCTGACCTGTCGTTTTTCTCATTCAGAAAAAGGAAATACCAGGAATTGTCCCTTTTTAATATCTGAAATTTGACCTTTCTGCCTGTAATATAAGAATCAGCAATAATATCACTCTGCAGCTCAATTTCCGAATTGGACCCTGTGATAATGTTTATAAATTCCCTTCTGGTTTCATAATTCTCAGGCAGAAAAGTATCTGCATCCCTTGCACTGATAAATCCTGTGGAGAGAATCAGCTGAATAAGTAATATAAAATATTTTAAGGTTATTTTGCTTCCTTCCATGTTTTTTCTGTTTCTCTTATATCAATTTCAAAGGGAATCGCGCTGAATCCAAAACTTTTTCTTATCCTGTTTTTGATATACTTAAGGTATGAAGGGGGGAACCCCTTGCTCTTGTTAACAAAAATGAGAAATCTTGAAGGCTTTATGCAGGTCTGGGTCATATATTTTATCTTGTATCTGACCCTGCTTCCTGTTGACGGCGGAGGGCTGTCTTCTACCCAATCCTTTAATGCCTTATTAAGATTTGCAGTCGACACCCTGGTTTCGAGCTGCCTGTTTACCTTGAAGGCTGTTTTAAGCAGGTTGTCAATTCCTTCGCCGGTAAGGGCTGAAATCGGAATAATAGGGGCAAAGTCAAGAACAGGAAACATAAATCTGACGCGGTCTTCAATCGCCGCCATCCTGTTGGGAATATCTTTCAATTTGTCCCATTTGTTAATAACTATGATTATCCCCTTCCCTTTTTTAACAACATGCCCTGCAATTTTTTTATCCTGGTCCGAAAGACCTTCTTCCGCGTCAATTACCATAAAAACAAGGTCTGAATCATCTATTGATTTAATTGCCCTGGTAACAGAATAGTATTCAACATTTTCTGTTACCCGGCTCTTGCGCCTTATTCCGGCTGTATCCATTACCCTGAATATGGCATTATTATAAATAAACTCCCCTTCAACTATGTCTCTTGTAGTTCCGGGAATATCTGAAACAATAGATTTATCTGTGCCGGTAAGTCTGTTGGAAAGGGTGGATTTGCCTGTATTGGGTTTTCCCAGTATTGCCAGGTTTATCACATTCTCATTTTCTGATGGTCCGGCAGCTGAAAAAACTGCCCTTTCTTCCAGGAATTCCTCTATCTGTTCTTCAAGTATATCTATATTGTAGCCGTGCGCCGAAGAAACAGGAATCACTTTTTCAAAGCCGAATGAATAATAGTTCCAGACCTCATTCTCCTTTTCAGGCGTATCGACCTTGTTGACAACAAGTATTGTCTTATCCATGAATTTCCTGATTTTTTCAATAAATATCTGGTCTTCCGGTGTAACTTCCCTTGCATCAAGAACAAACAGGACAAGATCAGCCCCTTCCATCTGCGCAATACTTCTGTCTGAAACTATCTGGTCAATACCTGATTTGGATGTATTCACACCGCCGGTATCTGACAGCCTTACTTTTTTATCCCCGATTTTAAAAAATTCACTTACAGCATCTCTTGTAACACCGGGAGTTGGGTCTGTAATGGATTTTCTTTTACCTATTAATCTGTTAAACAGGGTCGATTTACCGACATTCGGCCTTCCGGCTATTACAACACCCGGGATACGGTTTTTATTTGAGTCCACTGAATCTTCCATTGAACCAGTTTTCTAAATAGCTGTTTATCTCGGTTCCCGATCCCATTTCCAGAATCGTTTCTATCATCTTTTTTGCTTCTTTTATTTCCACGTTTCGTATTACCTTTTTTACTATTGGTATTGATGCCGGACTCATACTCAACTCTTCAAGTCCCAGGCCCAGGAGAACAATTGTCGCTACAGGATCCCCGCCGACCTCCCCGCAAAGGCTTACAGGAATCCCGGCTTTTTTTCCTGCATCAACTGTCATTTTTATTAATCTGATCACGGCCGGATGGTAGGGCTGATAAAGGTATGCTATTTTTTCATTGCCCCTGTCAATCGCAATTGTGTACTGAATCAAATCATTTGTGCCTATTGAGAAAAAATTTACCTTTTTAGCAAGAAATTCAGCGGCAAGAACCGCGGCCGGAACTTCTATCATTACTCCGATCGGAACGTTATCTTTAAAGTCAATCTTTTCATTTCTGAGTTCCTGCTTAACCTTATCAATTATTTCAAGAACTTCGTCCATTTCCTCAATGCAGGATATCATCGGAAACATTATTCTTAAGTCCCCATGGACAGAAGCCCGGAACAGGGCTCTCAGCTGGATCTTGAATGCATTATTATTACTTAGACAGAACCTTATACCTCTCCAGCCTAAAAGGGGGTTTTTCTCATGATGTTCATCATATCCAGGCAGTATTTTATCACCGCCTATATCGAGAGTCCTGATAGTAACAGGTCTGCCTTCCATTTTATCAAGAAGTGATTTATAAATTTCACACTGTTTATCTTCGCTGGTATGAAGCTCTGATTGAAGAAGAAGGAATTCAGACCTGAAAAGGCCAATACCGTCTGCTCCATGATCTATAACTGATTCAATTTCTTCCGGCAGCTCAATATTTGCCTTCATTATGATTTTCTGACCGTCATCAGTTACAGCTTCTTTCTTAACATAAGGCCTCAGCTGTCTTGTTGTCTCAACTTTTCTTTCCAGCTTATCAGCATAAAGCAATATTGCGGCATCATCTGGATCAACTACAACAATACCTGAATCGCCGTCAACAATCACATCTACGCCGGTCCTGACCTTACGTGTAATTGTAGAAAGCCCTACAACCGCAGGTATTTCAAAAGACCGCGCAATAATTGCGGTATGGGAGGTCCTTCCTCCGGCATCCAGAATTATCCCTTTTATGTTTTTTTTATCCATTGTGATGGCATCTGACGGCAAAAGGTCGTGAGCGGCGATTATATAAGGCGAATCAAGTTCCGAGAGGGTAATCCTTTCGGTAAACATTAGGTTGTTAAGAACTCTTTTTGATACATCCTTAAGATCGCTCTCCCTGTCTTGGAGATAAGAATTCCGGGAGGATTTGAGTTTTTCAATCAGGGCCTCTATCGCTTCAAACAGGACCCATTCTACATTTCTAAGCTGTTTCTCAAGCGCACTGCTAACCTGATTTATAAAATCAGGATCGCTCAGCATCAGGATATGGGAGTCAAGCATCAGCAGTTCTTTATCACCCATCTGAAGATAAGCTTTTTCCTTAATTGCTTCGAGTTCGTTCCTTGCTTTCTCTATAGCTTCAAGAAATCTGCTGTGTTCATTCTTTACATCTTTCGCAGTAATTTCATATTTCGGAATATTCAGATTTTCCTCGTAATAAAGAAAAACCTTTCCAATATAAATACCTGGAGATGCTGATATGCCTTTGATTATTTCCATCGGAATAAATATAAAGTCTTTATCAATGCTTGTCAAATATGCCTGAGCTCAATTTTCAAATTGCTTTCAGGCTGCAAATCTCATGAATACTGTCAAAATGCCGATATTAATGCTGTCATGAAACAGAATAAGAAAAAAATCAATAAAAAATCCTGGCAGCCGGGCTGCATATTCTGGATTGCGCTTATATTACTTGTTATAACCCTTTTTCTTGTGAACCAGAAAAAAATGGAAAAGGTTATAGCATCGACAGGTTTTTTCAATCTTTTTTCACCCTCATCCTCTAAAAATGATAAAAAGGGGCCGGAAGTAAAAAGGATATCCGGGGAGAGCAGTCAGCAGGAAAAAGAATCTTTGCCTGTAAAGGAAGCGGAAATCGAAATAGTCAAGGTTGAGACCGAAAATCCGGAAAAAGTGGAAGAAAATAAAGAAAAACTCCAGGATAAGACAGTCATTGCAGCAGTTAAACCCCCGGAAGAAACCGCGGCAGTATCGTATAAAGTGCGCGACAGTATTCTATATTTTATTGTTATAAATGATGATGGATCCACAATGCTGAAAAAAACAGCACGAAGCATAAGATATACAGATTCACCGTTGACATCGACAATAAAATCACTTCTTACAGGAGTATCATCTTCTGAATTAAACAGCAGTTTTATTTCACTTATTCCCGAAAAGACTGTCTTAAAAAAATTATGGATCTCGGACGGAACAGCATATATGGATTTCAGTGAGAATTTTCTATTCAATTCCTTTGGCCTTGAAGGATACATGGGTCAGTTAAAACAGATTATATACACTGCCACAGAATTCCCTACAGTTAAAAGAGTACAGATATTAATTGAAGGACAGGTTAAAAGCTATCTCGGGGAAGGTATTTTTATCGGAAATCCGTTAACCAGGGAAACAATAAGCAAATAGAGATTCCCGGTCAGCCGTAAACCAGGGTTTTTAACATAATTTTTAAATCATTTTTCAGGCCGGCAGTATTCACAGGACTATCTCCGGTTATATAAAACAGAAATTCGTTATTCCCCTTTCGGCCGGAAACAGGTGATTTTATGATATCAAGCACAAATGCGTTTTCATCAAAAAGGCTGTCAATAACTTTAAGCAGAGTTTCTTCAAGTACTGTTTTGCTCTGAACAATTCCCTTTTTCAGGTTTTCACTGCCGGTTTCAAACTGCGGTTTGACTAGGGCGATAAGCCTTCTTTCACTGACAAGGCTCAGTATTTTTGAGGCGGCCCTGTTTATCGAACGGAAGGACAGATCTGCAACTCCGATATCAGGCACCGGATCAAGAGATTCGATATGCATTATATTTGTTTTTTCATGCAGAATAACGTTCTTATTGTTTCTGAGGTTATAGTCAATCTGATTGTAACCGACATCAACAGAGTGGACAAACAATGCGCCGTGCTGAAGCAGACAATCTGTAAATCCTCCGGTCGAACTTCCTGCATCAAGAAATCCTTTTCCTTTAATCCCAATATTCCAGAATCCGATAGCGTGTTCAAGTTTTAACCCGCCTCTTGAAACAAACTTTTTTTCCTCAATACTGATTTCCGCATTAATATCAATTTTTTGCCCCGGCTGACGGATACGTACTCCGTCAGCGAGAACATTTCCGCAAAGTATCAGAGCATAATTTTTTTCGGAACTGTTTGATTTATATTTTTCATTCATCAGGGAGAGAAGAGAAGCAGATTTCATACTTTTTCATAAATCCGTTCTATGCCCATTGCAAGGCCTGTGGCAGGATCAAATTCTGCCAGAATACCATTAATCATAAGATCAGTTTCCGCTATTTCCATTTTAATGGGCATCTGAGTCATAAAACGCTGGATTGCTATCATTTTATCTGAACCGATTACTGACTCTTCAGGTCCGGTCATACCGACATCTGTAATATACGCAGTTCCCCGGGGAAGTATTTTTTCATCTGCTGTCTGAATGTGTGTATGAGTGCCGGCAATTAAACTTACATCTCCGTCAAGGTAATGCGCAAGTGATTCTTTTTCAGATGTTGACTCTGCATGGAAATCAATGACAATTATATTGATGTTTCCTTCCTTTTTGATTTTCCTTATTATTTCCCTGGCGGATCTGAACGGGCAGTCAAGATTTGACATGCTTTCACGCCCTTCAAGGTTGATAACTGCGGCTTTTATCCCTTTCTTCTCAACAATGCAGTAACCCCTGCCGGGTGCGCCTTCGGGATAGTTTGCAGGTCTTAGTATGTTGACAGAATCCTTAAGGAGCTGCACACCGTCGGGTTTTTGCCAGACATGGTTGCCTGTTGTTATTACATCAGCACCGCTTTGAAACAGCTGTTCAGCTGTCTTGGGAATAATACCGAAACCATCAGCGGAATTTTCACCGTTGATTATTACCAAATCCGGATTTTTTTTCTTTATTATGGATTTAAGGTTAAAAAAAACAGCCCTGCATCCGGCCTGTCCGATAACATCGCCGAGAAGCAGGACTTTAAAGGAATTATCTTGCATATTCAACTATACGGGTTTCCCTGATAATAGTTACCCTTATCCTGCCGGGATATCTAAGTTCAGATTCTATTTTTTTTGCAATGGTTTTACACAGCTCTGACGCCTGTTCATCATTTACAGCTTCGTTGTTAACAAGAATTCTTAGTTCTCGTCCCGCCTGTATTGCATATGCCTTGTCAACTCCTGGAAAATCTATTGCAATCTTTTCAAGATTTTCCAGCCTCTTGATATAGTTGTCAATAGTTTCCCGTCTTGCACCGGGGCGGGCTGCCGATATGGCATCTGCTATCTGGACTATCACAGATTCTATACAAGAAGGTTCAATATCGTTATGGTGAGAGCCTATAGCATTTATTACTCTCGCGTCTTCTCCGATCTTTTTTGCAGCATCCATACCTATTTCCGCATGATTGCCGTCACCGTTTGTCTCAATACCTTTGCCGATATCATGGAGAAGAGCTGCGCGTCTTGTTATCATCCTGTTGGCGCCTACTTCAGCAGCTATAAGGCTTGCTATGATAGCTACCTCTTTTGAATGCTGCAGAACGTTCTGGCCGTAGCTGGTTCTGAAATGAAGTCTGCCAAGCGCCCTTATACCTTCCGGGCTCATGTTGTGTATGCCAAGATCAAAAAGTACTTTTTCGCCTTCTTCAAATACTGTCTGGTTAATTTCTTTTTTTACTTTCTGAACAATCTCTTCTATTCTTGCAGGATGGATCCTGCCGTCCATAATAAGACGTTCAAGGGAAACCCTTGCAATTTCTTTCCTGACAGGATCGAAACAGGATATAACAACAGCTTCAGGCGTATCATCAATAATTACATCTACTCCTGTCAGTGTTTCCAGGGTTCTTATATTACGACCTTCGCGTCCGATAATTCTCCCCTTCATTTCGTCACTTGGAAGACTTACAGAAGCTATTGTTACCTCAGAACTTACATCTGTGGCAATTCTCTGAATAGTCGCAACAAGTATTTCTCTTGCTTTTTTTTCCGCAGAAAGCTGGGCTTCCTGTTCAATTTTGTTAAGCAGAGCCTGCGCATCGTGTTTTGCTTCATTCTCAAGTGAATCCATTATGAGTTTTTTGGCATCAGATGCGGAAAGACCTGAAACTTCTTCAAGTTTTCTCTGCCACTCTTTTTCCTGCTCTTCTAAAGCATCCTCTTTCTTTTCAAGATATCTCTCACGGTCTGTAATCGCCTGAGATTGTTTCTCAAGCATATTAATTTTACTATCGAGGTTGTCTTCTTTTTGAAGTAATCGTCTCTCAAAACGCTGAAGTTCGCTTCTTCTTTCCCGAAAATCCTTCTCCTGCTGATTCCTTTCTCTAAGCAACTGATCTTTAGCTTCTAAAAACAGTTCCTTTTTCCTTGCTTCAGCCTCTTTTACAGCATCCTGTTTTATACGTTCAGCTTTCTGCTCTGATGATGACAGCTGAACTCTTGCATATAGCCACCGAATTATCCAACCTAATATCAAACCAATGAGAGGAAGAATAATATAAAGAATTAATTGCATAATCTTCCTCCAGTTTAACTTTTAATAAAAAATAATACATATTTTTTATGTCGGTTGTCAAGAATTATTGCTATCTATTTTTGGAGATTTTTGACTTTTAGCATCAGGGTATCGACAGTAAAGTGGTTTTTATCAGGAGACGCGACAAGATATGCCTGTTTTCCTCTGTATCTTATTGGAAGAAATAATAAACTTTTAACTTTATCAACATCATTGGTTGAAAAAAGGTCCTTTAATTCAGCAATTTCCCTGATTCCTGTCTTAAAGAAAAGGACTTTTCTATCAGAAAGCAGTTCCCTGTATAACGGTCCTTTCTTTTTTATGTTCAGCAGACCAGGCAGATTCTTATCAAGCCCTACAACTGTTTCAGGATAATAGGACGCTTCATCCTGAACAATGATTGCTCCGAAAAATGAGTCAATCTCGCGTGTTATCTTAAGAAGAAGACGCATTGCAGCAACAGACTGGTCGCCTGAATAATCTTCATTAAGAAGATCAAAATTAAATCCGTCTTTTCTGTCAATTTTCTCATAACTTATTTTATTTTTTTTCTCAGTAAGTTCTTCACTGAAATCGGAGAACATTGGAAGATCTATGTTTCCAGAGAAAAAAACATCAGAGACAGCTGCATTGTCTTCTTCCCTTTCGACAACTTTATCAATAAGCTGCTTTAATTCCCTGTTTTCCATCTCTGAACTGCCGCTGTATAAGTCCTGATTAATTTCCAAAACCCCGTCTTTATCAATTACTGCATTTTCATCTCCATATAAATGGGCAAAAACACTTTCAATATTTTCAATATCAATTAAACCCTGTTTCTGGAGTGTTTCTATTTTATCAGTAAAGGAGAACGCATCAATATTTTCACGGCTATGGACGCTGATCTCCTCAAGCAATGCATTTTCAGCCAGACCTGTCATTTCTTCATATCTGTATTGCCTGATCCTGCTGTAGAAGGAATCCGGCATATAATTCTGTTTGATATAATTTTCCTTATATTTGCCTTTTATATACTCTACGCTTCTAACCTCATCGCTTTCACCATTTTCAGCCGCTTCAAGTGGTTCCAGTTTTTCGTATTTTTCATCAATATTCAGGGGTTTTATATCTTCAACTGTTTCAAGCTCATCGAGTAATTCTATTCCCTGATCTGCTGAGGCTGCTATAAAGCTTTTGTTGACATCAGCAAACCTGATATTATCCTCAAGTTCTTCAAGCTCTTCAAGTTCGGCTGATTGCCCTGATTCAGCATTTTCAGTTTCTACCAGCTCTTCAAGTTCTTCAAGCTCTTCAAGCGTTTCTGTTTCAATATCTTCAGATTTTTCTTTCTTTTCAGAAGCTGAAATAATGTTTCTGAAATTAACAAGTTTTTCAATATCTTTTTCATCTTCACCGTCTGTTATAGGTATCAGACTATTTTCAATTTCTGTTATGGTCTTCTGAACTTCATCAACACTTATAATTTCTTCACCATAATCCTTATAAACAGATACTAATTCATTGAATTTTGAATTTTCATCAATTATCTTTCTGTCAGTCTTTATTTCTGTTTTTGAAATTTCTCCCGGTGCAGCAGTTTCAACCTCTTCAAGTTCATCAAGTTCATCAAGTTCTTCGAGGTCCGCATCCGCGACTGCCCCAGCTTCCGCCGGTGCTGCAGCTTCAACCTCTTCAAGTTCATCAAGTTCTTCGAGGTCCGCATCAGCGACCGTCCCAGCTTCCGCCGGTGCAGGTTTCATAGCAGTAAGTGTTTGCGGTTTAAGCCTTACATCTTTTTCGCTTGTAATAATCCGCCTGATAATTTCTTCAATATTTCCAATCTGCAGGTTGGCTACCTGGCCGGTACCTTTTAATTCCTGCTTTTTTTCAAGATGTCCTGCAAGAAGACTTATTATTTCATCCCAGCTCTTATCAATTAGTTCATTAACAGTTGTTTCTTTCTCGGTTCCCTTGATTCCCCTGAGCCCTTTCTTGAATTCTTTCCTGACCTCTTCCTTTCTGTTTTCAAGTTCTTTTTTCCATTTTTTCCATTCGATATCACTTTTATTTTCAAGGTATTCTATTAAAAAATTTATCTGAAATCTTTTTACCCTCTCGGCAATAATTGTTATTTTATCCTGCCGTAGATTCATTGCCAGAAAGAATATTATAAAAAAGATGGAAAAAGCGGAAACCAGTAGTATATATCTGTAAACTGTATTAATTTTAAATGATTCATCAGGTAAAACAAAACCTGCAAAACCGCTTTTCCATTCTGCGGAAATAACAGAAAAGCTGTTGCCGTCATCATCAGTATAAAGGGGATGAGGGTTTACAATCGCACTGCTTTTCCAGTATCTATCAAGCTCCTGTAATATTGCTGAATTATCATCAGTCATATTTACAACAATACCTGAATATCCAGCATATCTGATAACAGCGTTTTTCTCTAAAATATTACCGCTCGTGAGATATTTCCATATATCATTTTCACCAAGATACAAAAAAACATATCCCCGTTTAATTCCGAAATTATCATATATATCAGAAATAAACGCATTCTGATTTTTATCAGCCTGTAAGACAATTCCCTGTTTTTCAAAAACATCAAGCAATTCCCTGTAATTCGCTGCAGATGTTTCATCCGCCATTTTATAGGTTACTTTTCTGTCATCTGAAGCTCTTATATCTTCCTGGTTGCTGCTGTAGTGTATTTTACCGTCTTCATCAATTACCCTTATATAACTGAAATCAATATCGCGGTTAATTAATGAGGAAACAATATTTTCACGCTTGAAGATATCTTCACGGCTCTGGTTTACAAGAAAACTGTTTTTAATTGAAATATCAGATGCGATGGAATCTGCAAGTTCCTGTTTTTCAGTTATATAGTTATTAATTCCGAGCAGTAATTTATCTATTTTCTGTTCTTTTTCTGAAATAATTTTCTGATTATAAAATTTTGATTCTATTATATTAAACAGAGTTGAATAGGAAACAATTGTAAAAGCAGTAAACAAGAGTAATGTCAACGCAAAACTAACAGCAGCTTTTTTAATTATCTTCATTTATTAAATGACCCGTCTCCCCTGTTTATGAGTAATATACTATTAATTATCGACAAAAAAAAGGAGAGGTAAAGACCTCCCCTTTTTAATTTAAATAATTATTTTTCTGTAAAAAAATGAAAATATATCAGCTTTCCTTATTTTCTTCTTTAACTTCTTCTTTCTTTTCAGTTTTTACAGGTTTATCTTCATTTTTAGCGTCTTTTGATTCTGCCTTGACTGTTTTTGCTTTGGTTTTGGCAGTTTTTTCTGTCGCCTTTACTGCTTTATCCTCTGTTTTTGCTGTTTTTTCTTCAGTTTTGGCAGCAGCCTCTTTTTTCTTGCCTTTCTTTGTGCTTTCTTTTTCTTTCATTTCCACAAGTTCAAGAAAAACAACCTCGGCAGCATCTCCCATTCTTCTTCCAAGTTTCATAATTCTGGTATATCCGCCTTTTCTTTCTATGAACCTTGGAGCAATGTCTGTAAAAAGTTTTGCGAGAACTGCTTTGTCAGTTATATCCTTTGCAACTATCCGCCTGTTGTGGACAGAATCAACTTTTGCTCTTGTTATCATTTTTTCCGCTTTTTTTCTGATCTCAAGAGCTTTGGCTTTTGTCGTTTTAATTCTTTCATACTTAAAAACGGAAGTTACCATATTTCTAGTCATAGCTTTTCTGTGACTGCTTGTTCTGCTTAATTTATTAAAGCCAATTCTATGCTTCATCTTCGTTTTCCTTCTGATTAAGTGGAGTCACCTTGAACCGCAGACTGCTGTAATCAGTCATTCCCAGTTCAAGATCCCATTCTTTAAGCTTTTCTTTTATTTCCAAAAGAGATTTTTTCCCGAAATTTCTGGTTTTTGCTATATCATCTTCAGTTTTTGATGTAAGTTCGCCAATTGTTCTGATATTTGCATTTTTCAGGCAGTTGCTTGATCTTACTGATAATTCAAGCTCATCTACCGGAGTGTCAAGAATCTTTCTGATCCTCTCTTCTTCCTCATCCACATCATCTTCGACACCGACAGTATCTTCATCAAAATTAATGAAAATCGTAAAATGATCTTTAGCAACCTTGGCGGCTTCCGCAATGGCATCTTCCGGAGTTACAGTTCCATCTGTCCACACTTCAAGAATAAGCTTGTCATAATCATTTCTATAGCCTACCCTGGTGTTTTCAATCGAATACATAACCCGTTTAATAGGTGAAAATATTGCATCAACAGGTATTGTCCCTATTATTTCAATATATTTTTCGTTTGTTTCTGCCGGTACATAACCTCTTCCAAGATCAATCTGGATTTCAATATCAACATTTGCGTCCTTCATCAGGGTAGCAATTTTAAGATCCTTATTTAAAATCTTAATCTGGGAATCTACTTCAAAATCCTTTCCGGTAATTTCACCGTCTTTCCTGTTCTCAAGCAATATTATTTTTTGTTCAAGATCATCCTCAAGCTTGATCTGCAGCTGCTTAAGATTATTTATTATCTCAGGTGTATCTTCGATAACCCCGGGAATTAGTTCAAACTCACTGGAAATTATATGGGGATTACCGTCACTGTTGTAGCTTGTAAATTTTACAGCTGTTACAGCATAACCCTGCAGTGAAGAAAGTAGGATTCTTCTTAAAGTATTACCGATTGTAGTACCAAAACCTCTTTCAAACGGATATGCAATAAATTTACCGTAATTTTGAGAACTCTCACTCTGTTCAAATGAGATACCCTTAGGCCTTTTAAATCCCTTCAAAAGGTTTTTTCTTGCCATTTATTTACCTCGAATATAGTTCGACTATTAACTGTTCATTAATTTCTGCAAGATCAGTTACTTCACTTCTTAATGGAACAGCTTTTATTACACCTCTCATCTCATCAGGATTAACTTCCAGCCATGGCATTACGCCGGATTTTGTATATTCCTTCAGGCTTTCCTTTATTGAGATGGATTTCTTACTTTTTTCCTTTATTTCTATAACATCATTCTGTTTGACTATATAGGATGGTATATCAACACATTTACCATTTACAAGAATATGCCCATGATTAACAAGCTGCCTGGCCTGGTTTCTGGAATTGGAGAACCTCATTCTGTAAACAATATTGTCCAGTCTTGTTTCAAGAATTCTTATAAGGTTTTCACCTGTTTTTCCGTCTTTCCTTGAAGCCTCATTAAAAGTCAGCTTAAACTGTTTCTCGAGCATGCCGTATATTCTCTTCAATTTCTGTTTTTCGCGAAGCTGAAGACCATAATCCGACATTTTTCCAACCCTGGATTTAGCTGACTTTCCAGGCATACTTTTTTTCTGAGTTATTGCGCATTTTGAAGAATTGCACCTCTCCCCTTTCAGAAAGAGTTTCTTTTTTTCAATTCTGCACAATCTGCATTTCGGTCCTAAATATCTTGCCATTTAATATGTACCTCGTCCTTAAACTCTTCTTGTTTTCTTTGGTCTGCAGCCATTGTGAGGAATTGGGGTAATATCTTTAATGCTTAAAACCCTTACACCAAGTACTCCAATAGATCTTATCGCCGACTCTCTACCCACACCAGGCCCTTTGACATATACATTTACTTCTCTAAGCCCTAAGTCCATAGCTTTCTTCACAGCAGCTTCAGCTGTAGTCTGTGCAGCATAGGGTGTTGATTTTTTTGCTCCCTTGAAAGAAAGCCCTCCGGCGCTGGCCCATGAAAGGGCATTGCCGTTAAGATCAGTAATTGTAATAATAGTATTGTTAAAAGTAGCCTGTATGTAAACATTACCACTGAAAACATTCTTTTTTTCTTTTTTCTTTTTCAGATTAGCCAATTATAACCTCCAGCATCACTTCTTCTTACCAGCTACAGTCTTCTTCTTACCTTTTCTGGTTCTTGCGTTTGTTTTTGTTCTCTGTCCCCGTACAGGCAGCCCTTTTCTGTGTCTTAAACCCCTGTAACTTCCGATATCCATAAGTCTCTTTATGTTAAGGGAAACTTCTGTTCTGAGCCTTCCTTCAACCTTATAGTCACTTTCAATTTCTTTTCTAAGGTTATTGACTTCATCAGCAGAAAGATCATTGATCTTTTTATCAGGATCAAGACCAGTTTCGCTGCAAATTTTTACCGCTGATGTCCTGCCAATTCCATAGATATATGTAAGAGCGATTTTCACACTCTTGTTTGGCAGGTCTATACCCGCAATTCTTGCCATTTAGTTGTTCCCCCTACCTTTGCCTCTGCTTATGTTTAGGGTTTTGACAAATTATTCTCAAGACCCCTCTTCTTCTTATAACTTTACATTTTTCACACATAGGTTTAATACTTGACCGTACTTTCATTATGAATTCTCCTACAGATTCCTTGATCGTATTTTGCCCTTCCTGACAATGCCGTCATGATGGTGCATTTTCAGGTGCCCCTCAATCTGTGACATCGTATCAAGGTCTACTCCAACCATAATCAGAAGAGACGTTCCTCCCATCAGCATTGACACCTGAATCGGAAATCCAAACATTTTCTGAATGATTGTTGGTATAACAGCAATAAAAGCAAGAAACATCGAACCGGGCAGAATAATCCTGTTCAATATTCTTGACAGATAAGCTTCAATTTTTTCGGTTCTTATACCCGGAATCGAACCTCCATTTTCTCTAATCTGCTTCGCAATCTCAACAGGATTCAGGGAAACCTGGGTATAAAAATATGCAAAGAAAATTATAAGAAGCGCGTATGTTATCAAATACGGCGCGCCTGAAGGCCTGAACCAGTAAGACATTGATGCCATCCATCTGTATTTTACTCCAAGATTACCGAAGAGCTGGAGCGGGAATGCCATAACAGATGATGCGAAGATAACCGGTATTACACCTGAAGGGTTAATCTTAAACGGTATGTATGTATTTTGAGCTCCATACATTTTTCTTCCGACTACTCTTTTAGCATAGTGAACCGGTATCTTTCTCTGTCCCTGCTGTTCATAAATTACAAGTGCAATAATCCCTACAAACATTGCAAGAACTATTATAACAAACACCGGATTAAGCTCCCTGTCTCTTATTTTCTGGACAAGGATATAAAATGCCTGAGGCATCCTGGCAACAATACCGGCAAAAATAATCAGCGATATTCCGTTGCCTATTCCCCTCTGCGTAACCTGTTCACCAAGCCACATAAGGAGAATGGTTCCTGTTGTCACAGTTATCATTGCTATAATTGAATATGCCAATAAATTGATAGAAATGGCATCAGGAATATTACGGGCATAAATTGTAACAGCGTACGACTGAATCAGACATACAGCTACAGTTCCATATCTTGTATACCGCTGTATTTTTTTTCTGCCGCCTTCCTGTTCTGAAATCTTCTTGAGTTTAGGAAAAACAAGGAGGAGAAGCTGCATTATAATTGACATTGATATATAAGGCATTATTCCAAGCATAAATACAGAGAAATTGGAAAAACCGCCCCCTGTAAAAAAGTCAATATAATCGGTTATACCAAGCGGGCTGGCACTATCCTGCGCAGAAAAATAAAGCTTAAGAGCATTAATATTTATTCCCGGAATAGGCAGAATCGTTCCGATTCTGAACACTACAAGAACAACTATTGTAAATATTATCCTCTCTCTTAGATCTTTTATCCTGAATACATCAATTAGCGGATTACCTGCCATACTGCCTACCTGCTCTCTTGAATTTCAGCTGCAATTATCTTGCCGCCGGCTTTTTCTATTTTTTCTTTTGCGCTGGCAGAAATAAAAGGCAGTTGAACATCCAGTTTTTTTGACAATTCTCCGTCACCGAGAAGTTTTACAAAAAAATCATTTTTCTTTATTATAGATTTTTCTTTAAGGGAAGCAAGGTCTACCTGTTCACCGCTATTATAAGATGTTTCCAGATTAGAAATATTAATCACTATTTTGGCTTTTTTGAAAGGGTAATTGGAAAAACCTCTTGATGCAACTCTTCTATAAATAGGCATCTGACCGCCTTCAAAGCCCGGTCTTACACCACCGCCTGATCTCGAGTTCTGACCTTTATGCCCTTTTCCCGAAGTCTTTCCAAGACCTGAGCCGACACCGCGTCCAATCCGCTTCCTGGTTTTATTAGCGCCTAATGGCGCATTCAAGATTATATCATCCATAGTTATTTTATCTCCTCAACTTCAACCAGATGCTCTATGGCTCTGACCATTCCCAATATGGCAGGATTTACTTCTTTCTCTACAATTGAATTAATCTTTCCAAGCCCAAGGGCTTTGGCGGTTTTTCTCTGATACGGTTTCCTTCCGATTGTGCTTCTTACAAGCCTTATTTTAATTTTTTCAGCCATATCATCAACCCCACATATCTTTAATTGTCTTGCCTCTGTCTGTTGCTACTTTTTTAGCATCCATAATCTGCTCAAGGCCGTTAAAAATCGCTTTTACAATATTTATGCTGTTTTTTGATCCCAGAGATTTACTCAATATATCGTGTATCCCTACAGCATCCATGACAGCTCTTACAGCACCACCCGCAATTACTCCTGTACCTGGAGCTGCAGGTTTCATAACAATTCTGGCGCTTTTGAATTCCGCTAAAACTTCATGTGGAATAGAGTTGTTTTTCAACGGAACCTTTATCATGTTCCCTTTTGCTTTATCCATCCCTTTTCTTATAGCTTCAGACACGTCATTGGCTTTACCAAAACCATATCCTACTGTCCCTTTTTGATCGCCGACAACAACCAGTGCTGAAAAGGAAAACCTTCTACCGCCTTTAACAACTTTTGCAACCCTATTAAGTTTTATAAGTTTTTCAACTAACACTTTATCTTGATCCACTGCTTCCCCCTAAAATAACAGGCCGGCTTTTCTGGCGCTGTCAGCTAAAGCTTTAACCTTTCCATGGAAAATATATCCATTTCTGTCAAATACGACTGTTTTGATGTTTTTTTCATTCAGTCTCTTTGCAATAACTTCCCCAAGTTTTCCAGCACCTTCAATATTTGATTTTATACCTACAAACTCTTTTTCTTTATTAGATACAGAAGCAATAGTTTGTCCCGTAAGATCATCAACTGCCTGAACATAGATATATAAATTACTTTTATAAACAGTAAGTCTCGGTCTTTCCGGGGTTCCGGATATTTTTCCGCGGATGCTTCTTTTTCGTCTTATTCTTCTTTTCTGCATTTCTATCAATTTCTTCATATCACCCTATCCTATTTAGAACCTGATTTACCGACTTTTCTTCTAACCGTTTCATTATCATACTTGATACCTTTACCCTTGTAAGGTTCCGGTTTTCTCAACGATCTGATTTCGGCGCAAGTCTGACCAACTTTTTCCTTATCTATTCCTGATACAATTATTTTTGTAGGGCCTTCACAGGTTATTGAGAGTCCTTCCGGAATTGGATATTCAAACTGTGATGAATACCCAAGATTAAGTAAAAGTGACTTACCCGCAATTTCTGCCCTGTATCCTACTCCGCTTACGATAAGAGTTTTGCTGAAGCCTTCAGTGACGCCTGTTACCATATTGTTTATAAGAGTCCTGTAAAGACCATGATAAGATCTGGCCAGCTTAGTATTTTCGTTCTTATCTACAATTATCGTACTTCCATCCTGAACTATGTTTACTTCAGGTCTGTAAGTTCTGGATAATTTTCCTTTTTTTCCTTCAACTGTCACTACATAGTTATCAATAGTTACTTTAACTCCCTGCGGAACAGTTACCGGCATTTTTCCTATACGAGACATCTTTCTACTCCCTTACCAAATTGAACAAATAAGTTCGCCGCCGATTTTTTTCTCAGTAGCTTTTTTACCGGTTGTAACACCTGAAGATGTTGATACAACTATTGTTCCATATCCGTTTCTCACTCTCGGCATTTCTTTATAACCGGAATAGATTCTCCTTCCAGGAGTGGATATTTTTTCAATACCATGAATTATCGGTTTTTCAGATTCATCATATTTAAGAAACAATCTGATATAATTTTTGCCGTCCTGCTGGATCTTTTTAAAATTCTTGATAAAACCTTCGTTTTTCAATACT
The DNA here is from genome assembly GCA_024233785.1 of Spirochaetales bacterium. Lineage (GTDB taxonomy): Bacteria > Spirochaetota > Spirochaetia > CADAEX01 > CADAEX01 > JACKPD01. The sequence goes on from JACKPD010000003.1 coordinate 88,175, forward strand.
TTAACGATTTCCAGCTTAAGTTTTGAAGGAGTTATATCAACTCTGTCAAAACCTGCCCGACTGGCATTCCTAATTTTTGTCAGCATATCTGCAACAGGATCTGATACTGCCATTTATTTCTCCCTACCAACTCGATTTTGTTACTCCAGGTATCAATCCCTGGCTTGCAAGTTCTCTAAAACAAATTCTGCACATCTGAAAATCCCTTAAATATCCCCTGGGTCTTCCGCAGATCTTACATCTGTTTACCCTTCTTGTCTTAAACTTGGGTTTCCTTTGTGCTTTGATAATCATCGATTTTTTAGCCATTTATTGCACCCCTATTTCCTGAACGGCATTCCTAATTTTTTTAACAAACTTCTTGCTTCCTGATCACTTTTTGACGAAGTAACAATCGCAATATTAAGCCCGCTAACTCTTTCAATTTTATCATAATCTATCTCAGGAAATATTATCTGTTCCTTTATACCGATAGAGTAATTACCATGACCGTCAAAGGCATTGGGGTTAACCCCCCTGAAGTCTTTTACACGGGGAAGAGCAACATTGATAAACCTTTCAAGAAATTCCCACATTTGATTTTTTCGCAGTGTTACTTTAGCGCCGATCTCATAACCTTCTCTAAGTTTGAAATTAGCGATAGATTTTCTTGCTTTTGTCTTTATGGCTTTCTGCCCGGTTATAAGAGAAAGCTCCTGTAATGCAGCTTCAAGAAGTTTTTTATTTGTCAATGCTTCTCCGCACCCTACACTTACAATTACTTTTTCCAGCCTGGGAACCTGCATGATTGACTTATAACCGAATTCATCAAATAATTCTTTTTTGATTTCGCTATATCTGGTTTTAAGATTTGGCTCTTTCTTACTCATTACAGTACTTCCCCGCATTTTTTGCATTTTCTGACCTTATTATCACCGGAAATCTCTACCCCAATCCTGGTCGGTCCGCATTTTTTACAAACAATCATGACATTTGAAATATCAATTGGTGCTTCAATCTCGACAATGCCGCCTTTTTCTCCCTGTTTCCTGGGTTTTTTGGCTTTTTTTATCATGTTAAGACCTGAAACAATGACCCGGCCTTTAATTCTGTCAATTCTGACAATTTTCCCGGACTTTCCTTTTTCTTTTCCTGTAACAATTTTTACAAGATCATCTTTTTTAAGCTTGTACTTAACCTTTTCCATAATCAAAATCCTTTAAAGAACTTCTGGAGCCAGAGATATAATCTTCATGTGATTCCCATCTCTCAGTTCCCTTGCGACAGGCCCGAATATTCTTTTTCCACGCGGGTTCATTGCCTGATCAAGTATTACGCAGGCATTGTCATCGAATCTTATATATGTCCCGTCTGCCCTTCTAACTTTATTTGTAGTTCGGACAATAATTGCCTTATGAACCTCGCCTTTTTTAACAGGCGCATTCGGAATAGCATTTTTTACTGCAACTACAATTATATCACCAATTGCTGCACTTCTTTTTTTGCTTCCGCCAAGTACTTTAATGCACTGCACTACCTTGGCACCGCTGTTGTCTGCAACATTAAGATATGTCTGCATCTGTATCATATCTTTTCAACTCCTTCCAGCTTCACAGTTTCATCTCCAACTAAATCTCATTTTATTATTTAGCTTTTTCAACAATTTCCAGAAGCTGCCAGCATTTTTCCCTGCTAATAGGCCTTGACTGGATTATCTTCACTTTATCACCGGCTTTGGCATCATTATTTTCATCATGTGCTTTGACCTTTTTTGTACTGATTACATATTTCTTGTACAGTCTGTGAAGTTTTCTTTTTTCAATCGCAACAACTATTGTCTTGGCCATTTTATCGCTGACAACAATACCGCTGTATATTTTTTTTCCTACTATCCTTTTTTCCTGGGTGTTTTCCACTTTGATCTCCTAACCTTTTCTTATTCCAAGATCATTTTCATGAATTAATGTCTTGAGCCGAGCAATATTTCTTCTTAATGTTCTTTTCTCAAGCGGATTTTCAACATGTCCCAGCACTGCCTTAAATCTTAAATCCATATACTTCTTTTTAAGCTCATCATGTTTAGAATGAAGCTCTTCAAACGTTAAATCTCTAAAATTATCCTTCATACCCTACTCCAGCTCTCTTCTTGCAACAAATCTTGTTTTTATTGGCAGTTTGCTGCCGGCAAGTTCCATTGCTTCTACTGCAAGCTCCCTGGTTACCCCTGCCATTTCAAACATAACAGTTCCAGGCTTTACAACAGCTACCCAGTATTCCGGATTACCTTTACCTTTACCCATTCTTGTTTCAGCAGGTTTTTTTGTAAAAGGCATGTCAGGAAAAATCCTGATCCAGACCTTTCCGCCTCTTTTAATTTTTCTGGTCATGGCAATTCTCGCTGCCTCAATCTGCCTGTTTGTTATCCATTTTGGTTCAATTGCAACAAGGCCGAAGTCCCCGAAAGCAATTGTATTTTTTCTTGAGGCTGCAACAAAAAGAGTTTTGATGCTGCGCATCTTTTTTCTGAATTTTGTTCTCTTTGGACTAAGCATCTCAACATCACTCCTTAATTAATACCGGCTTTCTTTCTTTTTTTAACCAATACACCAGCATCATCTTTCATATCACGTTTATAAACTTCTCCATGAAAGACCCAGACTTTAACACCAATCGCTCCGAATGTTGTAAATGCCTCAGAAAAACCGTAATCAATATTTGCCCTGAATGTATGAAGAGGGACACGGCCTTCTTTATACTGCTGCACTCTTGCCATTTCAGCGCCGGCAAGTCTGCCTGCGATCCTGATTTTTATACCCTGAGCACCGCCTCTCATCGCATTATTCACTGCTGTTTTCAGAACTTTCCTGAACGAACCTTTTGATTTAAGCTGCTTGGCAATATTCTCGGATATTATCTGCGCGTTAATCTCAGGTTTTTTAAGCTCCTTGATTTTAAGCTGAATTTTCTTTCCAGCTTCTTTCTGCAGTCTTTCACCGATTTTCTCAATTGTTGCGCCTTTTGTCCCAATCAGTATTCCGGGCCTTGAGCTTTCTATTACTACAGTAATACGCTGCGGCTGCCTGACAATTTCAACATTCGCAATTTCAGCGCCCTTTGTTTCAGGACAATTCTTTAAAACTTTTCTAAGGCGAAGGTCTTCATGAAGTGTATTTGCGTATTCCCTGGGATCCACATACCATTTCGACTTCCATGTTTTATTGATTCCAAGCCTTAAACCTATCGGATTAACTTTCTGTCCCAACTTCTTATTCCCCCATCTCTGCTATTTCATCTACAACAACAGATATATGACTCATCCTTTTCAAAAGAATGTCTCTTTTTCCTCTTGCTCTTGCCCATAGCCTTTTAAGGCGGGGACCGTCGCTTACCTGAAGTTCTTTTATATAAAGCATTTCTTCATCAAGTTTTTTGTTTTGAAAAAGCGCATTTGCTGCAGCTGATTGAATAACTTTTTTAAGAATTCTCGCGCCCTTGTTAGGTATGGCATCAAGCACTGCCAGAGCCTGAGGATACGGACTTCTTCTAACCAAATCTGCAACAGGTCTGACTTTTCTGGGTGAAATCATCAGATACCTGGCTACAGCTTTATATCCTTTCTTAGCTTCCATAATCAAACACCTATCTCCTTATATTCCTATTTCTTGGCTTTTTTATCAGAGCTTGAATGGCCTCTGTAAAATCTTGTAGGTGCAAATTCGCCTAATTTATGCCCAACAAGGTTCTCTGTAACATATACAGGTACCCATGTTTTTCCGTTGTATACAGAAATAGTAAACCCAACCATCTCAGGTATGACTGTGGAACATCTGGAATAAGATTTAATCATCTTTCTGTCTGCAGATTTCCCCATTTCAACTACTCTTTTATAGAGTTTCTTTTCTATGAACGGTCCTTTTTTTATCGATCTAGACACAACTATCTCCTACTTTCGTCTTTTTACTATAAATTTACTGGATAGCTTTCTCTTGTTTCTTGTTTTAAACCCTTTAGTCGGCTTACCCCATGGTGTTACAGGATGTCTTCCGCCGGAAGTTCTTCCTTCACCGCCTCCATGAGGATGATCATGAGGATTCATTACAACACCTCTAACCTTGGGTCTTTTACCAAGCCACCTGGTCCTGCCTGCCTTTCCTATTGAAACGTTCATGTGGTCTTCATTACCCACTATGCCTATTGTTGCACAGCATTTATTAAAAACCATCCGCATCTCACCGGAAGGAAGCCTTACCGTAACATAGTCGCCTTCTTTGGCAACTACCACAGCACTGGTCCCTGCAGATCTTACAAGCTGACCGCCCCTTCCAAGCTGAAGCTCCAGATTATGTACTTCAATTCCAAGCGGTATATATTCAAGAGGAAGCGAATTACCCGACTTCAGGGGAGCGCCTTCTCCGCTTTGAACGAATTCTCCAACAAGCAGACCTTTTGGAGCAAGTATGTATCTTTTCTCTCCATCGACATAATTTATCAGCGCTATATTGGCACTTCTGTTAGGATCGTACTCAATCTGCGCTACTTTTCCGGGCACACCTGACTTATCTCTTTTAAAATCTATAAGCCGGTACTTTTGTTTATGTCCTCCGCCTTTTCTTCTAACACTTATTCTGCCGCCGGCGCCTCTGCCGGCCTTAAATCCAAAACCTTCTGTAAGACTTTTCTCAGGTCTGTCACAGGTAATGTCTTTTTTATCAAGTGTTGTTTTCATTCGCAAACCCGGCGTATTGGGTTTATACTTTTTAATGCCCACCTATCAGCCCCCTATCCTCAAACACCTTCAAAAATATTAATTTTTTCACCCGGTGATAATGTTACAACTGCTTTTTTCCAGGCAGCTTTCTGTCCTTCCCGGTTACCGGACTTAGTCCTGGTAGTTTTTGTTTTGCTTTTAACCCATGCAATATTGCAGGAGACAGGTTTTACATCAAATATTTTCCTGACCGCATCCATTACCTGCAATTTATTTGCTGATGGTAAAACCCTGAATACATATTTAATGTTTTTTTCTTCCCGCATTCCGTTTGTTTTTTCTGTCACAACCGGCTCTATTAAAACTCTTTCTATATCCATCACACTACCTCTTGCTTTCCACCGTAGAAATCATTGAGCTTTTCAGCAGCTGATTCCAGAAGCAGAATGTTTTTCCCGTAAAACAGATCATGAGCCCTGAGTCTGTTATATGAAAGAAAAGAAACCCAAGGGATATTTCTTCCTGCTCTTTTAATCATGTTATCATCATCTTTGAGAACTATTACAGTTCTTTCCGGTTTTACAAGATTGGCAAGTATTGAAGTTATATCGGAAGTTTTACCGCTTTCAATTGTGAAATCTTCAACAATTTTCAAATTGTTATTTTTGTTTTTAAGGCTTAAAATTGATTTTAAAGCAAGTTTTTTCATGTTTTTCGGCATTTTAAAACCGTAGTCCTTTGGTTTTGGACCAAAAACTATACCGCCGCCTACCCATACAGGACTTCTCTTATGCCCTGATCTTGCTCTTCCAGTACCTTTCTGACTCCACGGTTTGGCCCCGCTTCCCTTGACTTCGCTTCTGCCCTTTGTACAGGCAGTGCCAACTCTCATGTTAGCCAGCTCATTATTAATCGCGTAATATATTGTACCTTCACTGATATCACAATTAAAAACGGAGTCTTTAAGTTCTACTGTTTTTATCTCTTCGCCTTTTATCGAAAAGACCTTAGCTTCCATTTGTTTCCTCTGCCTATTTTATTGATTTACGTACTGTAAGAATACCTTTATTAACACCGGGAACAGATCCCGCTACCAATAAAACCTTATTCTCAGTATCTACTTTTACAACTTTCAGGTTCTGAACCGTAACCCTGTCAGCGCCCATCCGGCCGGCCATTTTAACGTTCTTGAACGTTCTTGAAGGATATGACGCCTGTCCGGTTGATCCGCCTTCCCTGTGAAATTTTGAACCGTGAGTTACTCTGCCGCCGCCGTAATTATGACGCTTCATAACACCCTGGTAACCTTTACCCTTTGAAACAGCAATTACATCGACAGAATCAATGTCATTGAATATTTCAATTCCAATTTTGTCACCGGCCTTGCATTCAAGTTCAAAATCTCTCATTTCCTTGAGATACTTTTTAGGTTCCTTGTCTTCGCCGAATTGTCCGAGAACAGGCTTAAGCATCCTGCTCTTTTTAACTTCGCCGTAACCAAGGACAACCGAGTTGTAGCCGTTTTTTTCGGCTGTTCTCTGCTCTACCACAAGATTCTCATCTATCTTAATAACTGTTACAGGTGTAAGTACACCTTTCTCATCAAAAACCTGAGTCATGCCTATTTTCTCAGCTATCACCGCAACCATCTTTTACCCCAAAACCTTACTGTTTTATTTCAACATCAACACCTGCCGGAAGCTCAAGTTTCATTAAAGCATCCATAACCGCTGGTGTCGGTTCAAGTATATCAATCAACCGTTTGTGTGTTCTCATTTCAAACTGTTCTCTTGACTTTTTATTAACAAACGGCGACTTAAGAACTGTATATTTGCTGATCTTCGTAGGCAGCGGTATAGGACCTGCAACCTTTGATCCGGCCTTCACAACAGTCTGAACTATCGATTTTGCACTCTGATCAATCAATTCAATATCAAAACCCCTAAGCCTCACTCTGATGCGTTCCTCAGCCATTTCTCCTCCTGAAAAAATTGCCCCCCGCCTGGCAGAGGGCATATCCATTACTCAGCAACATCTATTACCTGGCCGGAAGCAACTGTTCTGCCCCCTTCCCTGATTGCAAATCTCAAACCTTTATCCATTGCTATAGGATAGATAAGTTCAACATCGAGTTCTGTGTTATCTCCAGGCATTACCATCTGCTTATCAGCAGGAAGAGTTACTGAACCTGTAATATCAGTTGTTCTGAAATAAAACTGAGGTCTGTATCCTGTAAAGAACGGATTGTGTCTTCCGCCTTCTTCCTTTGTAAGACAATAAATTGTGCCTTTGAATTTATTATGCGGTTTAATTGTTCCCGGTTTAGCAAGTACCTGACCTCTTTCAACTTCTTTCTTGTCAATACCCCTTAAGAGAGCGCCGATATTATCACCAGCTTCTCCCTGGTCAAGAATCTTGTTGAACATTTCAACACCGGTACAAACTGTTTTTTTGGTATCTTTGATACCTACGATTTCAATTTCATCGCCTACTTTTACAATACCTCTTTCAATTCTTCCTGTAACAACTGTTCCTCTACCCTGGATTGAGAATACATCCTCAACCGGCATAAGGTAAGGTTTATCTACAGCTCTTTCAGGTATCGGGAAGTAAGAATCCATTGCATCAAGCAGTTCCTGTACACATTTTGTAGCTTCAGGATCTGTAGGATTTGTCATAGCCTGAAAAGCAGAACCTTTTATAATAGGACAATTGGGATCAAATCCGTATGATTCAAGAAGTTCCTGAACCTCAACTTCTACAAGCTCTACAAGCTCAGGATCGGCAAGATCCATTTTGTTAAGAAATACTATCAGCTTGGGAACGCCTACCTGTCTTGCAAGAAGGATGTGCTCTCTGGTCTGGGGTTCCGGACCTGAATCTGCAGCAACAAGAATTACCGCTCCATCCATCTGGGCTGCGCCCGTAATCATATTTTTTATATAGTCAGCATGTCCCGGACAGTCTACATGTGCGTAATGCCTTTTGTCTGATGAATATTCAATATGCCTTGTGTTAATTGTAATACCACGCGCTTTTTCTTCCGGTGCATTATCAATATCATCATAATTCATGATCTTTCCGCCATTTTTTGCTGAACAATACATTGATATGGCAGCAGTAAGTGTTGTTTTACCGTGGTCTACATGTCCAATTGTACCAACATTGATATGCGGTTTAGACCTTTCGAACTTTTCTTTAGCCATCAGTTTCTCCTTTAAATTACATTCCTTATAATTTTATAATCCTGCGGCCGCGCATTCCGGGCCAACTGCCCATATGAATATGCTGCCGTACATTCTCGAGGTAAAATGATGATGATCTTACTATTCCTTAACTTATAAAAATTAACAGATTAGCAGTTCCACCACCTTACCACCCTTATAACGAGATATGGCTTTCAGCCGCCGTATCTCACAGAGTGATTGGTTTGGCTAAAACCAATTCACAATACAGATTAAATACAATTAACACAAGATGATAATTTATTCAAGCTCTCAAGAGGGTATGAATAATTATATATTTACCATCTGTAATGGGAGAATGCCTTGTTGGCTTCTGCCATTCTGTGTGTATCTTCTTTTTTCTTGAATGCTGTTCCTGTTGAGTTGAATGCGTCAAAAAACTCAGCACCAAGTTTTTCTCCCATTGTTCTTCCGCTTCTTGATCTGGCGGCGGTTATAATCCATCTTGTCGCAAGCGCATCCCTTCTCGAGTCCCTGATTTCAACAGGCACCTGATAGGTTGAACCCCCGACTCTTCTCGATTTTACTTCAACCAATGGCTTGATTTTTTCCATGGCTTCTGTAAACGCTTCAACAGCATCTTTCTGAGTCTTACTGCTTAACATCTCAAGCGCATCATACATGATTCGTGTACTTACAGATTTCTTTCCGTCAAGCATCATCCGTGCAATAAACTTGGATATTGCCGTGCTCCCGTATTTCGGATCAGGAACAATTAATGTTCTTACTTTTACACCTTTTCTAGACATACATCAAACCCCTGTCAAGCTTTCGGCTTTTTTGTACCATATTTGGATCTTGATCTTTTCCGATCTTCAACACCAAGGGTATCTTTAGCACCCCTTACAATATGATATCTTACACCAGGAAGGTCTTTTACCCTTCCCCCTCTTAAAAGTATTACCGAGTGTTCCTGCAGGTTGTGTCCAATACCCGGAATATAAGCGGTAACCTCAATACCATTCGACAATCTGACCCTTGCTACTTTTCTTAACGCTGAATTAGGTTTTTTTGGCGTTACCGTCATAACCCTTGTACAGACTCCCCTTTTCTGGGGACAGCTTTCAAGTGCAGGAGATTTTGTCTTTTTAAGTATCTGCTTTCTACCTTTTCTGATTAACTGATTAATTGTAGGCATTTACCCAATTATCTCCTAGTAAAATTTTATCTGGCAGTAATTTATAGTCTGCCAATATTCTCAGTGAATGAAGGTTAACAACCCCATTCAAAAAAGTCAATAGCGCTGAACAGCACAAATTGAGAGCCTTTTGCCTTCACGGCATCAGTCAAGCTCATCAAGACTATGCTGTTTCGGCTGCATCGAAGCAGCTTCGAGTTCTTCCTTCTTTCTTGCCTCAAGAATCGTTTGTATTGAAGCATCAATATCTTCATTGCTTTCATCAAAAAGCTTGATATTTTTATATATTTTCTGCCCTGTTCCTGCCGGAATCAGATGCCCGATAATGATATTTTCCTTAAGTCCCCGCAGGTTATCAATTTTTCCCGCAATTGCAGCATTCGTAAGAACTCTTGTAGTTTCCTGAAATGATGCAGCGGAAAGGAACGAATCAATATTCAGGGAGGCCCTTGTGATACCGAGAAGAAGCGGTTTTGCTATCGCGGACTCACCACCTTCCCTGATTACCTTTGCATTCTCCTCATGGAATCTGTACTTATCTACCTGGTGGCCCTGGATAAAGGTTGTGTCCCCCACATGGCTTATCTCAACCTTTCTCATCATCTGCCTTACAATGACTCCAATGTGTTTGTCATTTATATGAACACCCTGAAGCCTGTAAACTTCCTGTATTTCATTCATAAGGAACCGCTGAAGGGCATTTTCACCAAGGATATCAAGAATATCATGCGGGTCGTTGTCTCCCTCGCTCAAAGGCTCCCCTGCCTCAACAAGGTCCCCGTCTCTTACAAGGAGGTGCTTACCCATCGGGACAAGATGTTTAAAATCAATACCCCTGTCATCAGTGATAATTATAAGACGCTTTCCCTTGATAATACCGCCGAACTTTACTTTTCCCGATATCTGCGAGAGAACAGCAATGCTCTTGGGTTTTCTTGCCTCAAAGAGTTCTCCTACACGCGGAAGACCGCCTGTAATATCTCTTGTTTTGACACTTTCCTTGAGCAGCTTCGCAAGGATCTTACCGGCGCTTATCCTTGCCCCGTCATCAACATTTATATATGACCCTCCGGGCAGATAGTATGTTGCAAGCTCATTATCATCATTGTCAGCCAGGACAATTCTGGGCTGCAGTGTTTCCAGCGTGTATTCAGTTATCTTCTTCTCAATATTACCTGTATCCTCGTTGATTTCCTCTTTTAGAGTTGTTCCGAGAATTATATCGTGATACCTTACAACACCTGAAAATTCCGCAATAATAGGTTCTGAAAACGGGTCAAAACGGGCAATTGACGATTCAGCAGGAACAACATCCCCTTCCTTTACAAGAAGTTCTGCCCCGTTTCTGATTTCCACCTTCTGTTCCTGTGAGATCAGATAAAGATTTTTATCGATTATTGCAACATAGGCAATTTCATCTGACAATATTTCTTCTTTGCCTCTTTTTATGACCGGGTTGCCGGCAATAACCTTACCGCCCTCTTCTACAAGTATTTTATCTCCCTGTTTGATTTCTATTTTTCCAAGGATCTTGCTGACCTGTATAAACCCCTTTCTTGTAAAAAGGACATCTTTGTTGTCAAGCTCGACAGTATTTCCCGTGATTTTTCTTATAAGAACAGGATATTTCAAATAAACACGGTTTTCTTCACTCGCTTTGGTTGCCGCCCCGCCGATATGGAATGTTCTCATTGTAAGCTGGGTTCCTGGCTGTCCGATAGACTGGGCTGCGATTATTCCCACTGCCTCTCCGATTTCGACACCTTTGTTTGTAGCGAGGTTTCTGCCGTAACACTTCTGACAGACTCCGAATTTGGAATCACAGGTCAGAACGCTTCTGATCCTTACATGTTCGATTCCTGATTCTTCAATTATTGTGGCAAGTTCATCTGATATTTCTTCATTTACATCAACAAGTATCTCACCGGTAATCGGGTGCTTGACCCTTTCCAGTGTATATCTTCCCTGGATTCTGTCGGCAAGCGGTTCTACAATCTCCTCGCCATCCTTGAGAGCGCTTATTACAATTCCGTTGATTGTACCGCAGTCTTCTTCGTTGACTACAACATCCTGCGCTATATCAACAAGCCGTCTTGTAAGATAGCCGGCATCAGCAGTTTTTAGAGCTGTATCTGCAAGGCCTTTTCTGGCGCCGTTTGTTGAGATAAAGAACTCGATGATTGAAAGCCCTTCCTTGAAGTTCGCCCTGATGGGAAGCTCAATGATATCGCCTGAAGGCTTGGCCATAAGGCCTCTCATTCCGGCAAGCTGTCTCAGCTGTGTTCTGCTTCCCCTGGCTCCTGAGTTGGCCATCATATAGATCGGGTTAAAACCCTGCCTGTCTTCTTTCAGAGTCTTCATCAGCACATTGGTAAGATCCTCATTTGTCTTACTCCATACCTCAATAACCCTGTTGTATCTTTCATCCTGTGTAATATGACCCTGAAGATACTGGTTGTGTATAACTGTTACCTGATTATTGGCATCTTCTATAAGATTTTTCTTTTCAACAGGAATAACTACATCTTCCATACTTATAGTAGAGCCGAATATTGTAGCATATTTAAAGCCAAGCTTCTTTATTGAATCAAGCATTTTAACTGTTATATATGCTCCATTATCCTTGTAGCACTTGGCAACCATTGCCTTAAGTTCTTTATCTGTCAGAGGGGCGTTGATGTATTCAATCTCTTCCGGCATTGCTTCATTGAATATCAGCCTTCCGGGGGTTGTTTCAATATATTTCCCGTCAATCTTTACCTTGCAGACTGCCTGATAATCGAGTGATCTTGCATCAATTGCCATCAGAACTTCTTCAAATGAGTAAAAATATCTCCCTTCTCCCTTTGCGCCCTTTCTCGCAACTGTAAGATAGTTAATACCGAGAACCATATCGAGCGACGGGAACACAATCGGGCTTCCGTTCGCGGGGTTTAAAAGATTGTTTACAGAAAGCATTAAGGTCCAGCATTCAATCTGCGCAGCCTGCGTTAAAGGCACATGGACCGCCATCTGGTCACCGTCAAAGTCGGCGTTATACGCATGACATACAAGAGGATGAAGCTTTATCGCCTTTCCCTGAACAAGCACCGGCTCGAAAGCCTGAATACCAAGCCTGTGAAGGGTCGGCGCCCTGTTAAGAAGAACAGGATGTTCCCTGACTACATCGTCGAGAACCGCCCACACTTCAGCAGTTTCCTGCTCAACAAGTGTTTTTGCTTTTTTTATGTTATAAACTACGTCTTTTTCAACAAGCTTTTTCATAATAAAGGGCTTGTAAAGCTCAAGCGCCATCTTTGCAGGAAGCCCGCACTGATGAAGACTTAGCTCAGGACCGACTACAATTACCGAGCGGCCTGAATAGTCAACCCTTTTACCGAGAAGGTTCTGCCTGAACCTGCCCTGCTTTCCTTTCAGCATATCCGAAAGGGATTTAAGCGGCCTGTTGGCTGAACCCTTTACTACTTTTTTCTTTTTTGAATTATCGAACAGGGCATCAACCGCTTCCTGGAGCATTCTCTTTTCATTCCTGATAATAATATCAGGAGCGTTTAAAGCCATCAGCCTTTTAAGCCTGTTGTTTCTGTTTATTACCCTTCTGTATAAATCATTAAGGTCCGAGGTAGCAAATCTCCCCCCTTCGAGCTGCACCATAGGCCTCAGCTCGGGAGGTATTACAGGGATAACATCCAGAATCATCCATTCCGGCTTGTTTTTGGAATCCCTGAAATTTTCAACTATTTCTATTCGCTTTAGTAGTCTTCTGTCTGATTTTGCGCCCTTTTCAACCATTTTAATTCTAAGTTCAGCTGAAAGAGCGTCCAGATCAAGGGTTTCAAGCAGTGTCCTTATCGCTTCCGCCCCGATACCGGCAGTAAAGCTCATTCCGTATCTTTCTACTGCTTCATTATAGTCTTCTTCCGACAGGAGATCATGTTTTTTAAGTTCTGTATCGCCTGCGTCAATAACAATATATTTTTCGTAATATAAAATTGACCTTAGCGAGGCAACTGTAAGATCAAGGAGAAGACCCATTCTTGAGGGGACTGACCTGTAATACCAGATGTGGGAAACAGGGGATGCAAGCTCGATATGCCCCATCCTTTCCCTTCTGACCTTGAAGTGAGTTACTTCAACGCCGCATCTGTCGCAGATTACCCCTTTATACCTTATGGACTTGAATTTACCGCAGTAACATTCCCATTCCTTGGTAGTACCGAAAATTCTTTCGCAGAACAGACCGTCTTTTTCCGGACGGAGCGTTCTGTAATTAATTGTTTCCGGTTTTTTTACCTCGCCGTAAGACCATGCCCTGATCTGGTCCGGCGAAGCAAGTTTTATCATAATATTGTCAAAATCCTGCATTTCTCTCATCAATAACACCCCTTCCTGGTCAGAAATTGGTTCCCTGTCTGTTTATGAGTTCTTCATCCCTTTCTGTAAGGGGAACCTGTCTTCCTCTGGAGTCCCAGATCGAGATATCAAGCGCCAGTCCTCTGAGTTCCTGTACAATTACGTTGAATGCTTCAGGTATTCCGGCAGCAGAGTTGGGTTCACCCTTTACTATGCTTTCATATATCTTGGCACGTCCTGCCATATCATCAGATTTTATTGTAATAAATTCCTGCAGAGTATTGGCAGCGCCGTAAGCCTCGAGCGCCCAGACTTCCATCTCTCCAAGTCTCTGTCCGCCGAACTGTGCCTTTCCGCCGAGCGGCTGCTGGGTAACAAGCGAATACGGGCCGGTTGACCTTGCATGCATCTTGTCATCAACAAGGTGATGAAGCTTGAGCATGTAAACACAGCCGACCATTACCGGGTTTTCAAAAGGCTCGCCTGTAAGTCCGTCATAAAGAGTTATCTTTGACGTTTCAGAAAGATGCGCTTCCTTAAGCTTGCCGGCAATCATTTCATTTGTTGCTGACTGGAACACAGGTGTAGCGTATTTTTCTCCAAGCACATAACCTGCCCACCCGAGACTGGTTTCCATAAGCTGTCCGAGGTTCATACGGGAAGGGACACCAAGCGGATTCAGACAGATGTCTACCGGCGTTCCGTCTGCCATATGCGGCATATCCTCTTCAGCAAGAACGCGGGAGACAACACCCTTGTTGCCGTGCCTTCCCGCCATCTTGTCCCCTTCCTGGAGTTTCCTCTTGGTTGCAATAAGTATCTTTACAACCTCGTCAACGCCCGGATTGAGATCATCACCTTCGGCCCTTTTCAATCTCTGTATATCTATAATTGTCCCTTCAACACCGTGAGGAACCCTCAATGATGTATCGCGGACTTCCTTTGCTTTTTCACCGAAAATTGAGTTCAGCAGCTTGAACTCCGGGGTTGTCTCTGTCTCGGATTTGGGAGTAACCTTTCCGACAAGAATGTACCCCGACTTTACCTTTGCCCCGATCCTGATAATGCCTTCCTCATCAAGCTGCTCAAGCGCTTTCTCTCCAATGTTTGGAATATCCCGTGTAAGCTTTTCTGTACCGAGCTTGGTTTCCCGAACTTCAGTAACAAATTCCTTTATATGGATAGAAGTAAAAATATCTTCCTTTACTACTTTTTCAGAAATAAGGATCGCATCCTCGTAGTTATAACCGTTCCATGGAAGAAAAGCCACAAGCACGTTCCGTCCAAGGGCAAGTTCACCAAATGAAGTTGCAGATCCATCCCCGAGAACAGTACCCTTCTCCACCTTGTCACCAGGCTTCACAAGAGGTTTCTGTGTAAAACAGGTGTCCTGGTTTGTTCTCTGGTATTTAAGGAGTTTGTAGTTATCCTCAAGACCGTCTTCCCTCTGGACAGTAATCTTTTCAGCTGAAACATAAGTTACAGTTCCCGCATTTCTGGCTTTTATTACAACACCTGAATCATAGGCTGTTTTAGCCTCCATACCTGTTCCCACTATCGGGGATTCAGGAAAAAGAAGCGGGACTGCCTGTCTCATCATGTTTGATCCCATGAGCGCCCTGTTTGCATCATCATGCTCAAGAAAAGGGACCAGAGATGTTGAAACAGATATAACCTGTTTCGGCGAAACATCCATATACTGTATCCCGCCCGGGGCCCTTGTAGTATAGTCGCCTGCCTTTCTAACAGATACCTGCTCAGCGCAGAAAGTTCCGTCTTCGTTAATAGGCGCATTAGCCTGGGCTATATAGTATTTTTCCTCATCTATTGCGGAAAGATATTCAACCTCACCGGTAGCGCGGCCTTCTTTAACCTTCCTGTAGGGCGTTTCGAGAAACCCGTAATCATTTACCCTTGTATAGTTTGCGAGGGAAACAATAAGACCGATATTCGGTCCTTCAGGCGTTTCAATCGGACACATTCTTCCGTAATGGGTATAATGGACATCCCTTACTTCAAATCCTGCCCTGTCTCTGGAAAGACCTCCAGGCCCGAGGGCATTAAGACGCCTCTTATGGGTAAGCTCGGAAAGAGGATTGACCTGGTCCATGAACTGGGAAAGCTGGCTTGAACCGAAAAATTCCTTGATCGCCGCCACAATCGGCTTGATCGAAATAAGGTCCTGCGGTTTTATGGTATCTGTCTCCTTGAGAGACATCCTTTCCTTTGCAATCCTTTCCATCCTGACAAATGCTGTTTTCAGGTGGTTAGCGAGAAGCTCACCCACCGATCTGACTCTCCTGTTGCCAAGATGGTCAATATCATCAACATTTTCTTCGCCGATATATACCTTTATAAGATAGAACATGGTATTTGTAATATCGTCTTTTGTAAGGACCTGGTCATCAAGCTGCGGGTTATAATCATACTTTTTGTTAAGCTTGTACCTTCCGACCCTGCCGAGATCATACCGTCTCGCGGAAAAAAACATGGATTTAAGATCTTTTTCCGCGCTTTCAACTGTAATAGGTTCACCCGGAAGGAGAACAGAGTATACAGCAGACAGTGCATCGTCTTTTGTCGGTTCGTCAGAATCGGAATCATCCCTTACATATTTAATATCTTCCATCTCAAAACAGTTAAGAATAATATTTGAGTGAAGAGATTCTTTATTTTCAAAATCAATTACTTCAATCTCATCAATGCCTGAATGAAGCAGTTCATCAATGTCATGGAGCAGTATTTTTTCACCTGCCCTGTAAAGCTTCTTGCTTTCTCCTGCTTCGGTTTCCACAAAAACAGCCTTGGCAGCTATTGAACCGATAAGAGCTTCCTTCTCATCAGGCGTACAGTCAAGTTTTATTTTTTTTGTTTTATAAAAAAGGGAAATTATTTCTTCCCTGGTTTCAAACCCCAATGCACGGAGAAATATTGTTCCCAGAATTCTTTTTTTTCTGTCTATTTTTGCATATATCAGGTCTTTTTTGTGTTCAATCTCGAATTCAAGCCATGAGCCCTTATAAGGGATAATCCGTGAAGAAAAAATACCCTTATCATAGGAAAAAACAACACCCGGAGATCTGTGGATCTGGCTTACGACAACCCTTTCAGCTCCATTGATAATAAACGTTCCCCTTTCTGTCATTAAAGGGATATCGCCAATATATATAAGTTTCTGCCTGATTTCTCCGGTTTCCTGAAAAATCAGATTTATCCGCGCCTTAAGGGGGACAGCATAAGTTACGCCCTTCTGTTTACATTCAAACTCATCAAGCTTGATGCCGTCTTCATCAAGAACATATTGAGTATATTCCAGCAACATATCGCCATTCGGACTTTCTATCGGGAAAATGCTCTGAAACACCTCCTCCAGCCCCTGCTCGTTAAGCGGTTCACCGTTTACAAGCCTGTCTCTCTGGAGAAATTTTTCATATGAGGAAAGCTGAATATCAACAAGTCCTGGCAAATCCATGACTTCACGATAATCTTTTCCGATATATTGCCGCTTAATAGCCTTAGTCCTATCAAGCATTAACCATACCCCCTACTGATAACTATACCGGCATAAAATTTTGCCGGCATAACTTACAGCCCGAACCAGCCGGGCTGTAATATGAGAATTTCACGATGTTTTACAATCTGAAAACTATTTAACCTCAACAACTGCGCCAGCTGCTTCCAGCTTTTCTTTGAGTGTTTTAGCTTCTTCTTTGGAAACACCTTCTTTAACTTTCTGAGGAGCGCCCTCAACCAGGTCTTTTGCCTCTTTAAGGCCGAGACCTGTAATTGCCCTTACTTCCTTGATAACAGGAATTTTCTTTGTGTCATCAATTTTGGCAAGAATTACATCAAATTCAGTCTGTTCTTCTGATGCTTCAGCTGCCGCTGCTACAGGAGCTGCCGCTGCCGCTACCGGAGCTGCCGCTGTTACACCGAATTTCTCTTCCATAGCTTTGACAAGTTCTGATACTTCAAGAACTGTCATTCCTGCAATTGCTTCCAGGATTTCATCTTTTGATTTTGTGGCCATATTATCTTCTCCTTATCATTGTTTCAGCAGTAGCATGGCGGATCCGAAGACTAATGCTGAATATTAGGGTACCTCTAAAAACTCTATTTTTTCCGGTTACGGAAAAAATAATTCCTTGCGCCAACGGCGATTAGGTACCCTGTAAGCCCCGGATTTAACAAATCCGGGATAAAGAGACCAACCGATCCAAGCGCAAGCGCCGGGATTGAGGTCCCCTTTATAAATATAAACCGTAATTAATACGGATTATTTCCCTTCCTTCTGGTCAGCCACAGCCTGCAGTGTTCTTGCAAGCTTCTGAACAGGAGCATTAAGCACATAAACCAGGTTCTGCACAGGCGCTTTCATTGTTCCCATAAGCATGGAGATAAGCTCCATTCTTGTCGGAAGCTTTGAAAAAGCTTCAATCTGGGCAGCATCAAAAATATTACCTGCGATATAGCCGCCTTTAACCTGCACCGGCGCTTCTTTTGAATAATCAAACAGCGCTTTTGCGGCAGGACCGGCCTCACCCTTTACCATGGCAACCGCGGACGGCCCCACAAGCAGTGAATCAAGTCCGTCAACACCCATTGTCCTGAAGGCAATTTTGGCATATCTGTTCTTGACAACCTTATATTCAACCCCGAACTCTCTCATCTTTCTTCTGAGTCCGGTTATCTGCGCAACAGAAAGGCCCCTGTAATCAGTTACAATAAAATCAGTTGCTGTTTCCAGCTTGCCCTTAATGTCTGCAACAGCCTCTTCCTTGGCAGGATGTACCTTTGTTATATATTCTGTCATATTACTATCCCTTTCCCCGGCCTTATTTGAATGAAACCCTGACTCCAGGGCCCATTGTTGACGAAACTGCTACTGAGATCAGAAAGTCGCCCTTGGTATCTGCGGGTTTTTTTCTTTCAACTTCAGCAACCACAGCATGTATATTTTCAACAATCTGACTAACTTCACTTGACACCTTACCTACCGCAAGGTGAAGAACTCCGGTTTTATCAGACCTGAACTCAACCCTTCCCTTCTGGAGCTCTTTCAAAGCTTCCTTGATGTTAAAAGTAACTGTCTGGGTTTTCGGGTTAGGCATAAGACCTCTTCTTCCAAGAATAGGTCCCAGTCTTCCTACATCTTTCATCATGTCCGGAGTCGCTACCGCGACATCAAAATCAAGCCAGCCGTTTTTAATCTTTTCAACAAGGTCTACATCGCCAACATAAGCAGCGCCTGCTTCTCTTGCCTCTTCCGCCTTGTCCCCTTTTGCAAAAACAAGTATTTTCTTTTCGCCTGTAAACTGATGCGGAAGAACCAGAGTATCCCTTACAGCCTGTGCTTTTTTAAGCTTGAGCCTTATTGAAAGCTCGACTGTTTCATCAAATTTCGCAAATGCAAGCTTCTTTACTATATTTACTGCTTCCTCGTACGGATAGAGAGTTGCTTTATCATAACCCTTGAGTGCTTCAAGATACTTTTTTCCTCTTTTCATACCCTATGCCTCCACCTCTATTCCCATACTTCTTGCTGTACCAGCGACAATTTTCATTGCGGCATCGATATCATTGGCATTCAGGTCAGGCATCTTTATTTCCGCAACCTTTTTAAGCTCCGCCCTTGATATTTTTGCAACTTTAACCTTGTGAGGTTCCGCGGAACCGCTCGCGAGATTACATGCTTTTTTGAGAAGCACAGAAGCCGGAGGTGTTTTTGTGATAAACGTAAATGTCTTATCAGCAAAAACTGTAATTACGACAGGAATAGTAAGGCCCTGCTCCAGATTTTTTGTTCTGTCGTTAAACTGCTGAACAAATTGAGGAGCGCTTACTCCGTGAGGCCCGAGCGCGGGTCCTACAGGAGGAGCTGGTGTCGCTTTTCCGGCCGGAACCTGCAGCTTGATATAAGCTGTAACTTTTTTCTTGGCCATTTATTTCTCCAATATGTGGTAAACGTTTCTTTTACAAGAAACTCCCAGTCTAAAACCGGTAAAACTTACCGGATAAGGATAAGAGCTCCAGGCACAAACAGTGTAAGGGACCGGAGCCTGTCTATTTTGCAAGGTTATATCTGTTCGACTTGTGAAAAATCAACCTCGACAGGTGTTGCTCTTCCGAATATTCCCACAACCACCCTGAGTTTCCCTTTTTCCATATTAACTTCGTCAATTTTACCTGTAAATGAGTCAAAAGGACCGCCGACAATCTTGACTGATTCGCCGATATTGAAAACCTGTTTTGCAGTCACATGCCTGCTGGCCTTAAGCTCTCCAGTCTTCTGCAGAATGCTACGCACTTCATCAGAAGATATTGGATTTGGTTTTACATTACCAAGAGCCCCGACAAATCCGGTTACTCCCTGTATTTTTTTTATTTCAGAGCAGGCATTTTTCCAGCCCCTGTCCGGCAGATCCATCTCAAGCAGAATATAGCCGGGGAGAAATTTTCTGGAAGTAATCTTTTTCTTGCCGTCCTTTACCTCTACCACCTCTTCCGAAGGGATTTTGATATCAAGAACAACATCAGAAAGAGAAGGATCCTCCATCAGCTTTCTCACATGTTTTTCAATTTTATTTTCATAACCTGAATAGGTATGAAGAACATACCAGCCTTTTGCCATTTGTTATACCGTACTCCGCTAAAAAATTATATCTATCCCGACAATAAGTAAAAAATCGACAATACCAAGTATCAAAGCAAAAAGCAGTGTCGAAACTATCACGACACGGGTTGACGAACTTACTTCACCACTCCCGGGCCAGACAACCTTTTTAAGCTCTGAGTAACTCTCCTTAAAAAAATTCAGGATTTTGTTCATAAAAAAAACTCCTAATAAAGTGAAAAAGGAAATAATACAAATACAGGCCAGGTAGGATTCGAACCTACAACATCCGGTTTTGGAGACCGGCGCTCTAGCCGTTGGAGCTACTGGCCTAAAAAATTATTTAATTTTAGCTTCTTTATGCAATGTATGTTTTCTGTCAAACTTGCAGTACTTACTGAATTCCATCTTTGCCTGTGTATTTTTTCTATTTTTCTTTGTTGTATAGTTTTTTCTCTTACACTCTGAACACTGGAGAGCAATAAGTTCAACATTCCCTTTCTTTTTGGATGCCATATCAGAATCTCCTATATTATATGGTTAAACCCGCATAGTTAAACCAGCATGGTTTAACCGGTTAAAAACCAGCGTACAATTTAAGTATGATCAGCCCTCGACCGGATTTGAACCGGTGACCCCCTCCTTACCATGGAGGTGCTCTACCGACTGAGCTACAAGGGCATACCTGTCCCGCTTAGACGGCTGGATAACGTGTGAAAAATTAACAGACATACCCTCTTTTGTCAATAGAATATAATATATTATTAATTTTTAATCTATGCCTGTTTTATGCCAACCGGCCACAAAATTGAAAAAATTGTGCCGCTGCCAGGGGAACTTTTACAGGTTATCTCACCCTTGAGGCTTTGTGTTACAATATTATAGACAATATGCATGCCGAGCCCGCTGCCTCCGGAACCTCTTTTTGTTGTAAAAAACGGTTCAAAAATTCTTTCTTTTGTCACAGTATCCATGCCTATGCCATTGTCGGAATACCGGATTGATGCTTCGGTACCGTCAAAATCCGCATCAATTACGATTCTGCCGCTTTCAATACCTTCAAATCCATGCTTCAGGGAATTCATCACAAGATTCGTGATTACCTGGGAAAGAGCGCCGGGCATGCTTTCAAATTCCATATCTTCACGGCCGTTTACAGTAATAGTGTGGTTTGTTTTCTTAAGAACAGGCTGGAGGCTCATCAAAACCTCATTTATATATCTTTTAAGATTAAATGTCCGCTTTTCCCTGCTTGCCTGATCTACAGCTACCTTTTTAAAACTGCTGATATGGTTTGAAGCTTTTTCAAGATTTTCCAGCAGGACCTTAGAGGATTCGCGGGCTGTAGTTATATATTTCTCAAGCTCGGACCTTTTAATGTTCCCTTCATTGTATCTCAACCCCATTTCCTCTGTCTGCTGCATTAAATACGATGCCGCTGTAATACTTATTCCGACAGGCGTATTTATTTCATGCGCGACCCCGGCTACGAGAAGGCCCAGAGAAGCCATTTTTTCCGCTTCCACCAGGTTCTTCTGCGTTTCCCTGAGCCTGTCCAGTGAATCCTTTAAGGCAATATTGGAATCCTCAAGTTCAGCTGTGCGCAAAAGCACTCTCTTTTCAAGTTCGGCGTTGAGCTTCTGCAGTTCTTTCTGCGATTTTTTTCTTTCTGTTACATCGCGTATTATGGAAAGCAGAAAAGGGGCCTCTCCAAGGTCAAGGCGGGAAACACTGACTTCAGAATCAAAAACAGACCCGTCCTTTCTTACCTGCTGCCATTCGAAAAACTGCGGATTCCCGCTCAGCGCTTCGTTCAGATAAACCTGAAGCTGATCCTGCGGCAGTGCGGTATCGACATTGGTTTTTGAAACTTCAAGCGGTGATTTATTCCGGAACTCGCTTTCCTCATATCCGAACATCTCAAGGGCTTTGCGGTTAAAATTAACTATTTTGTTATCCATTACTATAAGAATAGCGTCATTTGCGGATTGAAAAACAGCCTGATATCTTAACTCGCTTATCGCAAGCTCATCAGTTCTCTGCTGAACAAGCACTTCAAGATGCCGCGCGTTTTCCTGGACTATCTTTTTCCGCGATGCGATAAGGACAAAATTTATCGATACTACCGCAATTACAAGTGCAATTCCAAGCGCTATTATCTGAAACTGGAATTCAAACAGGGCGGCATTTACCTGCTGATCTGTCGCAGTCAGCAGAAGTATAAGTTTCTGCTTTCCCACATTCATTGAATGCCATGCGGCAAGTCTTCTTTCTTTTTTCCCTTCCCTGTTAATAAAATTTATCTCACCGCTTCCAAGTGTCTGAAGCAGCACAGTATCATTCACCTTTTTCATCATCGGAGGGTCAAAAAGATTCAGGCTGAAAATATTTTCCCCGATATTTTCAGTATTTTCAGCAAAAACTATGGTTCCATCCCCGGACAGGAAGGTGCCTGTTCCGTATTCACCCATACTCATAGGGAAAATAAATCTGTTTATCACCGGTTTAAGATCAACAACTGCGCAAATAAGCCCCTTAAGCTGGCCTGCTTCCCAGACAGGGATAATATTGCCGATTAGCTGATAGTTGTGTGAAATATAAAAAAAATAGGGATCAGGTTCTTTTCCTGATGTTCTGATCTCTTTCCAGTAATTATCCAGCCAGACACTCCCGACATATTTTGACACCTCCTCCCTTTCTCCTGTTGAAAGATTGGAATACGCAATTTTACCGGGGGAATAGGAAACAAGAAAACCTATGATCTCCTGCTTGCTTGTCTGTAGGAACTGAAAAAGCCGGTTCTTTTCCTCATCAGCATTTCTATCAAGAATATCATCCCTGAAATACCGCTGAATTACATCAAGATTATAAAACATTTCATAAATGCTTTCCTCAACTGCCTGTTTGGATAACAAAACCTGAAGGACCTGCTGCTGATTAAATACTGCTTCATTTCTTTTTAAGGCCCAGCCGTGAAGAAGAAACGCCACACTGAAAAATGCGTAAATGGCAAGGGCTGAACTCAGGAAAAAATTTATTATTATCTTTTTGGGAAAAACAATCTCGGAGTATTTGAAAAGGCGTTTCTGCTTGTCATGTTTTTCACTGAACATAGTCATAATCTACCATATAAAAAGATAATCAAGAAGAGCTTTATAATGTTTCAGCAAGAGGCTGTATGCGGGCCGACATCCGGGAATATTTTTCAAACAGGCAGGTAAATCTGTCATAAGAAGCTTTGTCCGGATTGTATTCCTCTTTTATATGTACCATATCCTGCGCCGCCCGGATCAGGGAACTGTAAAGACCAAGCCCCTTGAACGCGACACATGCGCATCCGAGCAGTTCTCCGTCATGAATTTCCGGAACAATAATCCTTTTCCCTATCATATCCGACTTCAACTGGTTCCAGAGAGGGTTTTTAGCCTGGCCCCCTGAAAGCCTGATCTCCTCAATATTAAGGGAACAGGATTCCATATACTGAATTACATCCCTTACAGAGAACCCGATTGACTTCACAACCGCGCTTCCTGTTTCAAGGATTCCATGTCTTGCTTCAAGTCCGACAAAAGCCCCTTTTGAGAATTGCCATACGGCCCCCTTCTTAAGGGATGGGAAAAAGTAAAGGCTGTCTTCTTTATGAATAACCTCTGAAATCTCCCGGACCAGGGCCAGATAGGATTTCCCCTGCTGCCCTGACACCTTCCTGAACCATTCAAAGATAATTCCGGAAGAGGCAAGAACTCCTGACACATTTTCAAACCCGTCAATAATATGAGGCAGGGATCTTAAGCTTTCGCAATAAATTTTCCGGCTTGTTGTGTAGTTGATCCCTTCCGAAGTACCTGCCCGGTCGCAGACCGCTCCTTCAAAAACAGCTCCTGTGCCTAAAAGCGCCATCAGGTAGTCATTTGCTCCTGCGAAAACAGGGAGCCCTTCCTTTAGGTAATACTCTTTGCCCGCCTCTGCAGATACCCTGCCGATCAGTTCCCCGGTCAAAATAAACCGGGGCAGCTTATCCTTGTCAATCCCGCTTTTAATAATTGATTCATCATCCCAGAGATATGACGCGAATTCCTTATTCGGAATGGGGGCTGTGAGCTCACCGGTCAGCAGATAAGGGAAAAATCCGGAAAGGGGGAGAAAACTGCAGATATCCTGATATTTATTTTTTAGATTTTCCCTGAACCACAGTATTTTGGGAAGAAAAAATGATTTTGTTCCGGGAACAGGGGTCCTTTTGTCATCTATCCATAAAAGAGAATCAGATGTGTATTTTCCATCACATGCTACAGGAATTATTGTAGGTCCGTTTCCGCTGAATACAACAGCTTCAATTTCATCAAGATAGGTGAGATTGCATAAAGCCTTTTTAAGGGCCGTTACCCAGATTTTTGTATTCCAGCTGTAAATATCGCCGCCCGCTTCATCATAGGAAGATCTCTGCCAGGATTTGAGAACACCTCTCTCGTCAATTATTCCCGCTTTTATTGAAGATGTCCCGATATCTACCGTAAGTACCTTCTGTCCTTTTCTTCCCATAATAAATCAGCTTTTCCTGTCAGGAATTCTTGATTAGCCGCTGGATAATCTTGCTGTTGTCAATCAGCGGCGTAAGTGTTCTCTCCTGATTAAGACGTGAGATTACTCTCGCGAAAAGATCGGATATGTGGGCGTTTACATACCACTCTTTTGAATACAGTGATCCATCATGGTAGACAGCGTTTGTCCCGATCATTTTGTCGAAATATCCTTTTTTAAATGCCTCATCAAAATTTTCAATCGCATTACCGGTAAAGAACGGCAGGCTTATCGCGCATATTACTTTTTCTGCGCCCATCTCCCTTAAATGCTGCATCGCTTTGATCATTGTACCGCCGGTTCCGATCATATCATCGGCCATGAAAACAACCTTGCCTTTTACATTTCCGAGCAGCCTCATTGAAGTTATGTTGCTTGATTTTGCGTTCTGGGAAACCCGCGAATAATCCCTTTCCTTGTACAGCATTGCGAGCGGTTTGTTTAAATTCCCTGCGTAAAATTTATTCCTGTCTACAGCGCCTGTATCAGGAGCTACAATAACAAGGTCGGATTTTTCAAGGTCAACATAATTGAGCAATGTCCTTATTATCTGGTACGATGCATGCAGATCTTCCATTCTGCATTTGTTAAGACAATTCTCAATTTCCTTGGAATGGATATCAAGTGTAATAATCCTGGAAACGCCCATATTCTCGACTATCCTGCCGAATAAGGCGGCAGTGAGCGCTTCCCTCCCTTTGCGTTTATGCTGTCTCGCGTATGGATAAGCCGGAACTACTATAGAGACTGAACTTGCCCCGGACTGGATAACCGCGTCAATTGTCGCAAACAGGGTAAAAACATGGTCATTGACAGACAATACATGCGTTGACCCGTCATCATTGATTTTCAGCGGATAATGGTTTTCGACATCCTGGACTATAAATACATCCATCCCCCTTACTGAAGAGCGTATCTCTGCCTTGAATTCCCCGTTCGCGAATCGGGTGTATTTTACCGGGATTTTAAAATCCGGCACCCTGTGTTTTTCAATATCCGGGCACATTGTAAGGTTGGGATCATCAATATCTATTAAAAGATTTATCTGTTTTACAACTTCATCATGAGGCAGTCCGTAAGCCCTGGAAATAAGCTCGATTTTCTTTTTATGTTTTTTTATATAGTTTTTCTTCAGGTGAAGAACAATATCATCCGTAAATAGTTCCGCCCCGGGACAGGCTACAATCCCGAGATTTACAGGTTTTGAAAAACGCATCTCCCACCTCAATTTATCAATTTTGTGCTGACCATAACACACTGATTATTTATGAGTCAACAAGCTGCCCTCATCTTACTATTTTCTTTTTGTTTAATTAAGATTAGAATCATATCAATGCGTATTATTATTGAAAATTATATCGGGGAAAACAAATGAAAAAATATTTTTTTTACTTAATCATATTTGCTGCTGTTTATTTTACAGGCTGTTCTGCGAAAACAGACTCCAGCGGGCAGGCAGGTGAAGAACCGGCAGGTAAAGGGTCAGCATCTTCATCCGAAGCAGTTAGCGGTAAAATAAATATCGCGGTATTTATTCCCGGGGTAACAGCCGGAAGCCCTACATACGAAATGCTTGTTTCGGGTGTACAGCAGGCAGCTGATGAAAACAGGGAGACAGAGGTTCTTGTTATTGAAGCAGGATTCAACCAGGGGGAATGGGAAAACAAGCTGACAGCCCTGGCCGGAACAAAAAATTATAAATATATAATTACCTCAAATCCCGCAATGCCTGAAATATGCAGCAGGGTTTCCAAAATCTATCCTGAACAGAAATTTATTGTGCTTGACGGATACCTGAAAGGAAATAACAATATCTACACTTTTTTATATAACAGCTATGAGCAGGCATATCTTATAGGCGTGATGGGCGCGCTTGTGACAGGTTCAGATATGAAGGGGGCAGACAGAAATCTTAAAGTAGGCCTCATTGCCGGGCAGGAGTATCCAATGATGAATAATGTAATCAAACCGGGATTTGAGAAAGGACTTAAATCTGTCAACAGCGCAATAGAGATGGATTTCAGAATAGTCGGAAACTGGTATGACGCATCAAAAGGGGCGGAACTCGCGGGGCAGATGTACAACTCTGGTATTGATGTAATTCTTGCCATTGCCGGCGGGGCAGGACAGGGAGTTCTATCAGCAGCTAAAGACAAGGGAAAGTATGTCCTGTGGTTTGACAATAACGGATATTCGCTTTCCGATGGACAGGTTGCGGGATGTTCCGCAATAAGACAGGATAAGGCTGCCTACGAAATCACAAAAAAAGCAGTTTCCGGAACACTTCCTTTCGGCTCTGCAGATATTGCCGGAGTTAAAGAAGGATATGTGTATTTTGTGGATGATGATCCTGCCTTTATCAAGATTGTGCCGGAAGAGCTGAGAGCAAAAATAAAGGAAACCGAAGAGATGATATCAAAAGGAGCTGTAAAGCTTGAAATGCCTCATTTCTGAAAAAGAAAATGAATATATTACTGAAAACTGAAAAAATATCGAAAACTTTTCCAGGCAGCAATGTAATTGCCAACAGCGGAATTGACTTCGAACTTAAAGAAAACGAGATACATTCAATAGCCGGAGAAAACGGTTCAGGGAAATCAACCCTGATGCACATTCTCTCGGGGCTCCTGCCGCAGGACAGCGGTACTATCAGGTACAGGGGAGAGGCGGTGACTTTCCATTCCCCCCACGACGCGCTTAAAAAAGGGATTGGAATGGTTCACCAGCAGCCGGGGATAGTCCCCGGTTTTTCCATTCTCGACAATATAATTATAGGAAAAGAAGGGAAATGCTTTCAGAAAATTGACAGAAAAAAAGCAATCAATGAAATTGAATCCATAAACAGACAATTCGGCATTGAAATAGATATTTCCCGCAATCCAATCTCACCGGAATCCAGACAGCTTACAATACTTATTTCTCTGATCTACAGAAAAGCTGAAGTGATAATATTTGATGAACCAACAGCATCCTTAAGCGATGCTGAATCACAGGATTTTTTCGGGATAATGAAGAAATTAAAGGATAACGGGAAAACAATTATATTTATTACACATAAAATAGAAACAGCCCTGTCTGCTGCGGACAGGATTTCTGTCCTTTCAAAGGGAAAAATAAAAGGAACTTTTGATACAGACAAAACCGATATCGACAGTATCGCAGACCTCATAATAGGAAGCAGTTCAGGCAGTGTTCACGGAATAAGATCGGGAAAAAGAAACAGTGTCGGGGATATAAAAGTATTCGAGGCAAGAGATATTGTTCCGGGAAAAAGCAGTAATGATAAAAAAGGATTTAATTTTGCCGTACGGGAGGGGGAAATACTCTCATTTACCGGAATCAGGGAAAAAAATCTTGATATCATGGAAGACCTCTTAAGCGGTTTTATCCAGGTCCAAAGCGGCAGCTTTTTTTACATGGGGAAAGAAATAAAAATTTCATCGACAAGAACCCTCAGGAAATCGGGGATAAAATACATCCCCTCAGACAGAATGGGAAGAGGAACAAGCCTTACAGGAACTGTCGAGAACAATCTGGCCTTTACAGATATCGACTCTTTCTCGGAAAACGGTTTTATCCGGAAAGAGAGGATACGGGACTTTTTCAACAGCGGAAGGGATTCTTTTGACATCAAAGCAATTTTCGGACAGCCGCTCTGGCAGCTTTCAGGCGGGAACATACAGAAAGTAATACTTTTCAGGGAAATGCATAAAGCTAAAAAGCTTCTTATATTTTGCGAGCCGTCCTGGAACCTCGATTTTCAGAGCAGGGAAATGATTTACAAAACAATCCTTGAATTGAGAAACAGGGGAACTTCCATAATCATGATTTCAACCGATATTGAAGAGATAATTGATCTTTCAGACAGGGCGGCTGTAATGCATGAGGGTAAAATTGCGGGGTTCCTTGAAGGCAATGAGATAAACAGCTATAATATCGGAAGGCTGATCCTTGGAATGGCGGCAAGCCGCTAACATGGAGAA
Source organism: Spirochaetales bacterium (assembly GCA_024233785.1). Taxonomy (GTDB): domain Bacteria; phylum Spirochaetota; class Spirochaetia; order CADAEX01; family CADAEX01; genus JACKPD01. The sequence goes on from JACKPD010000003.1 coordinate 116,775, forward strand.
TTTATTGCATCCACAGAAAAAATCCAGTATAAAATGGCCTGATATATTAAGCCCTTTGATAACCCCGGCAGCTGCTTTTATCAGCCTGGTACTCATAATCACTGCAGTAAGCAGTAATCCTTTAAACACCTTATATATCTTCCTGACATCACCGATTTCCAATAATTTCTATCTCGGAAACATGCTTAATTACGCGGGGCTGCTGATAATTTCAGCCTCCGGCATATCGCTTGTTTTCAAGGCAGGGATGTTCAACCTTGGAGGAGAGGGGCAGATATACTCCGGCGTTTTCACTGCAACCGCGGTTTCCATAGCGCTTTCCTCATATAGTCCTTTTCTGGCAATCGCAGGGGCAATCACGGCAGGCTCCCTTACAGGGGCTGCAATGGGAACTGTTTCAGGCTATCTGAAGATGAAATGGAATACAAATGATCTTATAACCTCATTTCTCCTCTCTGCCGCTGTAATTCACATTGTTAATTACCTGATAACAGGCCCAATGGGAGATCCTGCTAGCTATCTCATAACAACCAGGGAAATACCCCAGGCGCTGCGGCTTAAACAGTTCCTCCCCCCTTCAAAACTTAACATCAGTTTTATAGCGGCAATAATAATTGCGGTAATTTATTATATCTATCTTTACAGGACAGCAAGCGGACTCAAACTCAGGACAAGCGGCAAAAGCAGGCTTTTTGCAATCTACAGCGGAGTAAGAACAGAGTATTTTGTTACAATCCCGTTTCTTGTAAGCGGGCTTTTAAACGGATTAACAGGAAGTTTCGCCTCCCTTGGAACATATTATATGTGCGCGTATAACTGCACCGGAGGAGTCGGATGGAGCGCTATCGCAGTGTCGCTGATCGGACGCAATCATCCCCTGCTTATAATACCTGCAGCATTATTCATATCCTGGATGGAAAGCGGACTTTCAGGTATTGTCCTTTATTCCGGTTTCCCGTTTGAGCTCAGCCCGATACTTCAGGCATTTGTTTTTTTCTTTATTACTGCCAAATTTTTTAAAAAAGAGGGCTACGGTGATAGAAGACATTTTTAAAACAGCAACACCATATATTCTTGCCTCTATCGGCGGCCTGTTTACAGAACTGTGCGGGTCACTCAACATAGCACTTGAAGGGCAGATCCTTATCGGGGCTTTCTGGGCAATCGTAGTTTCAAACATGACAGGCAGCATTGTTCTGGGACTGCTGGCAGCGGTTGCCGCCTCATCTCTCCTTGCTCTAATAACAGCGTTATTCTCTTTCCGCTTCAGGGCAAACATATTCATATCCGGACTTGCGGCAAACCTGCTTGCTTACGGCCTTGTTACAGTATTTTCAACAATCCTGGTAAAAGGGGGCGGCGTGATCCGCGCTGAAACCGCGATTCAGGGAAGCTCATATTTTTTTACAGTGTTCGCCCTGCTGCTCCTGCCGCTATCCTGGTATGTCATAAATTATACCCCTTACGGGATGAGATGCCGTGTTGCCGGGCTTTCCGAAGCAGTCCTTTATTACAGGGGCATCAGCCCGGATTTCTACCGTTATACGGCTCTTTTAATCTCAGGTGTCCTCTGCGGAATCGCAGGAGCTTCCCTTGCCGCAAGGATAGGCGCATTTGTCCCCAATATATCATCCGGACGAGGGTGGATTGCGCTGGTAGCAATCTATCTCGGATACAGAAAGCCGCAATGGGTTTTTTTAAGCTGTATTCTTTTTGCTTCAGCCGAAAGCCTTGCAAACTGGACACAGGGGTTTATCGGGATGCCGGCAACTGTAATACTTGCACTGCCGTATCTCATAACTCTGTCTGTGCTTACAATAGTCTCTGCTGTAAGAAAAAAAACTGAACAGCGGTAAAGCAGAAAATTAAAATTTCAATCCTCGACCGGATAACGGGCAATCCTGCCATCAGGGCATTTTATATCGTAGAATCCATCTTCCATTTTTACAATTGAAGACGTCTCAAGCGGTGCTTTGCCGATGCCGTCCGGCAGGTCAACAGCAAACAGGGGAAGAGAGAGGGCCGACATCTTTTCCCTTAATGACCGCATCAGGTTAAGCCCGTCATCAAGCGGAGCCCTTAAATGGGAAGTCCCGGAAGCAAGGTCTCCCTGAAAAAGGTAATAAGGCTTTACAGAAATTGAAACAAGGGAATAAAAAAGGGCTTCAAGAACATCTGCTGTATTATTTATTCCCCGGAGAAGAACAGTCTGGTTAAAAACAGGAATACCTGATTTTACAAAAAAATCCACAGCCGCGCTGCTTTGGGCTGTGATTTCCCTCGGGTGATTAAACTGCGTAAATATATAAAGAGGGCGGTATTTTGAGAGCATTTGGGCAAGAGCGGCATTGACCCGCGAAGGATAAACAACAGGCACCCTTGTCCCTATCCTGATTACAATCCCCCTGCCGGCTGTTCTTATTCTGCGGCATATATGCTCAAGAAAATCATCTTCAAGCATAAGGGGGTCCCCTCCGGAGATTAAAACCTCCCGGATCTGCTTATTTTCCCCTATATACCTTGTCAGGCTCTCTACATCTCCTTCATCCGCGTCCCTGAATCCATTTTCCCCGAGATACCGCCTGAAACAATGCCTGCAGTATAAGGGACACCTGCCGGATGCCAGAAAAAGCACCCTGTCGGGATACCTGTGAATTATTTTATCATGTGGGGAAAATTTTTTCTCGCACAGAGGATCCGTTTTTTCATATTCCGCAATATCAAGCTCTCTTTTATCAGGAATAAACTGCATCCTCAGCGGATCATTTTTCTCTTTTCCGGAAATACCCGCGTAATATGCTGTTGTCCCTATCCTGTGCAGTTTATCCATATTCTTTTCGATAAATTCTGTTTCATCCCTGTCGAAAAGCCCTCTTTCTTTCATACTGCCGCAGCCCAGCAGCATATCGGCTCCGTTCGCCATTTTTCCCTTCCATAAGTTTAATTTTAAAATTTTCTATAATAATTGAATCAGCTTTAAATATTAGCCTGTACTATATTTATACTTATCAGCGAATTATATACATGTTTCTATGTCTGTTAAAGTGCCGGCGGTAAGGCCCTTTTGCTGCACTCCTGTGACGGTATAAAAATATTTAAAAAATACGGAGTTAAAAATGAGAAAAAATGACCTTACCGCTATGCTTGTCTCCTACAGGAGCGGGAACATGGCAAGAAAAATCGTACTGGAAGCAATCTGCCTTTTTGTCTATAAATACCCGGGCAGGATTTACAACTGGAAAGAGGATGACTGCAGCGATTTTTTCAGCTATTTTTATCCAAAAATTGAAAGAATGATTGATTCATTCCAGATCAGGGATGTTCCCTTCGAGGTATATCTCGTTAAAACAATTAAACTCCAGATTAAGACATTCGCGGCAAGAAAGACAGCGGAAGAAGTATCTATCAAAATTCTGAAAAACAAGGAGCTGTGGCCTTATGAAAAAATTATAAACTCATCCGCAGCCGGCAATGATTCAGTATGTGAACCACCATCCTGCCCCTTTGCTGATTTTTTTCAGGACATACTTGCAAGGGACCTGTCCGGCATCAACAGGGAAAACACGTTAAAGAAAAGGCTTTTGATGCTTGCGCTTAAAAGCATGCACTGCAGCGCGGAAAATGAAATATTCCGTATATCGGACATGCTTGACTGCGACCGCAAATGGCTTTCTGACGCCTTCTGGCAGCTTGAAGAAAAAAGGTCGGAAAAGAAAAATAAAAAAGTCTTCCTCCAGAACAGGCGGAACAGGCATTTCTGCAGGCTTTGCCTGCTGCATGAAAGCTTTCACTCATCCTTAAGCTTTGAAGAAAAGGAACAGCTTTATTTAAAAATAGCAAAGGAAAAATCAAGCATAGACAGTATTACAAAAAAAATTGATATGATAACTGATGAGCCGACACATCAGGATATTGCCGAGGTGATGAAAATTCCTAAAGGCTCTGTGGACTCGGGTCTTTATTATCTGAAATTATATCTGGAAAATTACTGATATTTTTTTTATATTAAAAAGATATGAAAATACTTCTCGCATCATCCAATAAAAACAAGGCAGTTGAGCTGACTCCGGTAATGCCGGGCCATACAATTCTGCTTCCAGGTGAAATAGGGATAAAATTTGATTTTGAGGAAACAGGCCTTACTTTCCTCGACAATGCACTGGGAAAGGCAAAAGCATTATTCACGCAGACAAAGACACCTGTAATCGGAGAGGATTCAGGTCTCTGCATCCCCGCACTCGGAGGGGAGCCTGGAATATATTCCGCCCGCTACGGATCTGACGGTACAAACAAGCTTGGGGATAAGGAAAGGAACTCTTATCTTCTCGAAAAAATGAAAAATATTTCCGACAGAAGGGCTTATTTTGTCTGCTCAATGGTATTAGTCCTTGACTGTGAACGGTTCTACGTCTGCCAGGAAACAGTAAAAGGTGAGATAACAAGAGAACCGCGCGGAGACGGCGGGTTCGGATATGATCCGCTTTTTTTCATCACAGAATACGGGAAAACCGCAGCTGAACTTACAGCCGGAGAGAAGAATACTGTTTCCCACAGGGGAAGGGCCGGAAGGGCAATGGCAAAACTGATAAAAAGCCTTGAGGAGTTGAAATTATAATGAAAAAACAGATACCAGAGAGAAAAGATGTAAAACCTTCAGACTGCTGGAACCTTGAGAAACTCTATAAAAATGATGAAGAATGGGAAAAAGGGCTTGCCGAATTTAACAGCCTTGTGAAAGAGGCCCCTTCCTATAAAAATACACTTGCGGTTTCGGCTGAAAACTTGGAAAAATGCCTCACCTACCTGAACAGACTCGGAATTTTAGAGGAAAAAATAGGCTACTATGCGCAGCTCAAACAAAGCGAAGACGGAAGCGACAGTAAAAATCAGGAAAGATTTTCCAGATTTATGACAGCAGCCGCAAATGCGGAGACAGAAACCAGCTTCATAACACCGGAAATAACATCAATTCCGGATGCGGTAATGAGTGAATTTCTGGAAGATGAAAAAATAAAACCCTTTTCAATATTCCTTGAAAAACTGCTGCGTTTCAAACCGCATATTCTCTCCGACAGCGAAGAAAAGCTGCTTGCGCTGCAGACAGAAGCAAAACAGACTGCCAAAAAAGCTTTTTCCGCGCTGACAGACGTTGATATGGACTTCGGTTTTGTAGAAACCAGGGAAGGGGAAAAACCTCTTTCACAGTCAACATTTTCGACATTCCTGATTGACCCGGACAGGGAGACAAGAAAAAAGGCATATGAAAAATTCTACAGTATGTACGACAGCCACAAGAACACACTTGCCTCATTATACTCAGGGAGCATTCATTTTGATGTCTACGGAGCAAGGGTAAGAAAATATAAATCCTGCAGGAGCGCATCACTTTTTCCGGACAAGGTGCCTGAAACTGTTTATGACAGCCTTGTAAAGTCTGTCAGGGAGAACCTCGGCAAACTCCACAGTTATTACAGATTCAGAAAAGAGGCCCTAAAACTCGACAAGCTGCGCCTCTACGATGTATATGTGCCACTGATCAGCGAGATAAAAGTAAAGCATACCTACAGGGAAGCTGTTGAAAAAGTAATAGCCTCACTTGAGATACTCGGGGAAGAGTACACTTCTACACTTAAAAACGGCCTGTTAAACGGATGGGTGGACAGATACGAGAACAAGGGGAAGCGTTCAGGAGCATTCTCGGCAGGCTCATTCAAGGGAGACCCCTACATCCTCATAAACTACAAGGAAGATGTGCTGCGCGATGTATTTACACTGGCGCATGAGGGGGGACATTCCATGCACTCCTGGTACAGCGCCAGGAACAACCCGTTTCAGCACTACAGCTACACAATATTTGAGGCAGAGGTGGCATCGACTTTCAACGAGCAGCTCCTGGCCGCATATATGCTTGGCAACACTGACGACAGCAGAATGAAGGCATACCTTTTAAGCAAACAGATAGATGATATAATCGCGACAATATTCAGGCAGACAATGTTCGCGGAATTTGAGCATAAAACCCATGAGATGGCTGAGAAAGGTATACCTCTCACGACAGATTCACTCAGGAATGAGTATAAAAAACTTCTTACCGATTATTTCGGTCCTGATATGGAATTTGAGACAAACAGTGATCTTGAGGGACTGCGCATCCCCCACTTTTACAGGGCATTTTATGTCTACAAATACGCTACAGGCCTCTCTGCCGCCATCGCGCTTTCAGAGCGTGTCTTAAAGGGAGGTGAAAAAGAAAAGAACGATTACCTCTCTTTCCTTAAATCGGGAGGCTCAAGATATCCGCTTGAATCGCTAAAACTCGCGGGTGTCGATATGGAATCGAAGGAGCCGGTAAACGCCGCGCTCGGGAAGTTCGCTGTAATGCTTGAAGGGCTTAAGGAAATTAAAACTTTTTGAATTAAAGGATATTGACAATATTTTTGCTGATAGATAAAATGCAATCCGAAATGCGGCGATGGTGAAATTGGTAGACACGCTAGCTTGAGGGGCTAGTGGGGGTTCCCTCGTGAAGGTTCAAGTCCTTTTCGCCGCATCAAAGAGATTCGATTTATCGGGTCTCTTTTTTTTTATCTGAAATTTAATTACAGCATAATAAAAAAAGGACTTGAACCGGAGTATGCGCCGACCCATTGGGAGGTAAGCAAAGCAGGACGCTTTGCGCCAGCATACGCAGGCGGGCCGCAGGGAGAAAACACGATGTTTTCGACCGGAGACCAAGTCCTTTTCGCCGCATCAAAGAGATTCGATTTATCGGGTCTCTTTTTTTTACTTAAAATTTAATTGCATTATAATATAAAAGAGGTCCTGATCCTTTTTAAATCCTTATATCAGGTCAGATGCCGCCGCGTTTGATACGACCTGCTCAGGAGACTTGCTGCCCGGGATAACTGCGGCAACTGCGGGGTTTTTAAGGCACCAGGCAAGGGCCCAGGATGCCATATTAACTCCTTCGGGGACTTCCTCCTTCCTGATCTTTTCAGCTTCAAGCAGGGCCTTCCTGTTTTCATCATCCGGTGCGGAAGAGCGCCAGTCATTTCCTGTAAACCTGTGCCCTGCACTGTATTTACCGCTTAAAACTCCGCTTGCAAGCGGTACTCTCGCCAGAACCCCGAGATTGTCTTTGACGCACCGGGGAAAAACCTCTTCCTCCGCCTTCCTGTCAAGCCTGTTATAAACTACCTGGACAGTTTCGGCCCCGAGGCCCTTAGCGCGCGCGACCTGAAAAATATTTGTATTCGGGCTTATGGAAATCCCGAGGTGCCTTATTTTACCCTTCTCTTTTTCCCTCATCAGTGTTTCCCACACGTTATCAGAGAGGAATTCATCATCCTTTGCGGAGTGCATCTGGTAGATATCAATATAGTCTGTATTAAGGCTTTTCAGAGAATCATCAAGCTGCCTGACAACTTCATCAGCCTTGAAATGGCGGGTCCTCTCCATAAAACCGTGGAAATAATGGCCGAATTTAGTCGCAACTATCCACTTGTCCCTGCTGTTTTTTATATAACCGCCTATCAGTTTTTCAGACAGGTGGTCGCCATAACATTCGGCGGTATCAATAAGGTTGATCCCGCTGTCTGCAGCAGCCGCAAGTATGTCAGAGACCTCATTCTGCGAAAAATCCCTGCCCCACTCGCCGCCGAACTGCCATGTTCCGACCCCTATTACGCTTACTTCAATATCCGTACTTCCGAGTTTTCTGTATTTCATATATTAAGGATATTGTATACTGCACATCAGGTCAAGGAAAAAGGGGCGGTGCTGAACATTTCAGTCAAGGGCATTGCCGGAAAGCGATTTTTCAAGTTTTCTTGAAAAATATGAGACAATAAGGACAAGGAAAAGGTATTCAGCTACAAGAATCGTATAAATCTCTAACGGCCTGTATTCTATTACAGTAAGTTCATTCGCTTTTCTTGTAAGCTCGGCAAGCCCTATAACAGATGCTATCGAAGACATCTTGAGCATGAACGCGAACTGGTTTACCAAAGGGGGAAGAATATTCTTGACTGCCTGCGGCATAATTACATAATAAAGCGCCTGAAGCTCGCTCATCCCGTCAAGGCTAGCGGCTTCATACTGGCTTCTGGGTATTGACTGTATACCTGCCCTGAATATCTCAGCTTCGAAAGCGCTGTCGCAAAGAGAAAGGGCTATCACAGTTGAGGTGAAAACATCAAGATTTATCCCGAGAGATACAGGAAGCCCGTAGTATGTCCATAGTATCATAACCAGCACAGGAACAGACCTGAAAGCCTCTACCCAGAACCTGTTGAAAGTTTTCAGTACCCTGCTGCCTGAAAGCCCTGCAAGCGTGACAAGCAGGCCCAGCGTTACTGATATTACAAGAGATACAAACGAAACCACGACTGTAGGCAGTATCCCTTTTAAAAGGAAAACAATATTTGACTGGCCTGAATCCGTGAAAGGAGAAAGGATAAACCAGCCCCAGGAATAGCTTTCCCTGCTGCAGGAAGATAGAAGAAGTAAAGCCGCAAATAGAGTTGAAATTTTAAGCTTGTTTGAAAAAGACATTTTTTTATCCGCGGCAGTACTTCCCATCTTCTTATTTTAAGGAGAGCCATTTATCTTTTAAGGACTGGATAAAACCGCTTTTCTCTTTCATCATTATCCAGACATCGATGTAATTTTTAAGGACTTGATCATCCTGGGGAACAAGAAGCCCTATAGCATTGCCGTACCTGGGCCCGTCAACTTCCACGATTGCGAGTTCCTTGTAGGTTTTAATAAGCTGGGAAGCTTCAATATTGCTTGTCACAGAAATATCAGCCCTGCCTGCAAGCAGTTCCTGGTAATCCCTGGCAGGAGCCTCAACAGTCCTGATTTCAGCTTCGGGAAAAAGGTTTCTAGCCTGCTCCTCGAATACTGTCCCCAGGGTTGCAGCGACTTTTACCCCTTTTCTGTTTATGGAATCCCACCCGCTGAAACTGCCTGCATTTTTCTTTAAGGTAAGAGGCACTGTTCCAACATCCACGACAGGCAGGGTGTAGCCCGCGGTCCTTGCCCTTCCCATATTATAGGAGGCGCCGGTAGTAATATCATACTTTCCCGATGCAATACCTGTTACAAGGTTTTTCCAGTCTGTCGCGACCCATTCAACCTTAACACCCATATCAGATGCAAGCTGCTTCACAAGATCAATATCATATCCCGCGTATTCGCCGGTTGTAGAGTCTTTGAAACTCATCGGGTTAAAGTCCCCTGTTGTCCCGACCCTTATAGTGCCCCTTTCGAGAATCACCTGAAGAGCCGATCTTTCCTTATTACTGCCTGAATTATCGCTTCCGCTGCTGCCTTGAGAGCAGGATACTGCCAGCACCAGCGCGATAACTGAAACTGATGTTGCCAAGGCAGTTTTTCTATTTATATATTTTTTCATTTTTTAACCTTCCCTGCCGGCCCGCAGCCGGCTGTCTATATAGTTCATTTACTATATAGCTTAAATGTACCTACTGCTTACCGGATTAGTCAATGAAAAGGATAAATATAAATTATTTACAGATACTTCCCGTCACTCTGGTGATATAATATAATTATAGTATTCTGCCGGCCGGAAGACCTGCGGGAGACAAAGATTAGGAGAATATATGAGAAAAATTACTGTACTGCTTTTAGTAATATTGGCGGGGGCTATGCTGCCCCAAGCGGGTTTTTCCCTTCCAAAACTGGGAGATATAAAAAATCCTGTTACAGGTATCAAGGACAAGGCGAAAGCCAGGCTTGACGCAGAAGCGGCCTCCGCGACAGGCGTTACCGCAATGAACCGCAAAATGATGTACAACACGCTATATGCCCAGATATTCTTTATGGGCGGATTCGGGGCCGGTTACTATGAGCTTGAGGAAACCCAGGGGACTGTATGGCGCCTTTCCGCAACCGACAAAGAAGGAAAGGTAAGCTCGGTAGAGGCAGAGCGCGCCCTGCTTAAAAAGCTTCCCGGCGGCAGCAGCTGGTGGTACCTCGCATGGAGAAGCGAAGGGGAGGAATGGGAATTCGAGTCTCTTATGGATAAGGACCAGCTTGCCCGGAAAATACGCTACTACAACGAGGATGTAAAGAGGATCCAGGAATCAGAATTCAAGTACTCAAAGGAAAAAGCGGACCCCGAAGCGGAAACAACCCCGCCTGAAGAGGCCCCGGCAAGCAGCCTTGATTTCAGCGATCTTCAGAATTACAGCAAGGGAAAAGAGAAAATAAAAATAAGCGGAAAAACCTTTGACTGCGAGCGCATCGAGTGGAAGTATAAAAACGAAGAAGACAATTCGACATTGACCTATACCTGGTGGGTGGATGCGTCTGCCGCGGGCGGCCTTGTCAAATATGAGTGGACACTCAGCAGTTCAAAAGAAATGGTCAAAGGGGAACTCATCTCAATCAAAAAAGGCTACAAAACAAAGTTCAAATCTTTTTAAATCACAGCAGCCGGCTTTATTCAGGGGGGGGGGAAAGCATTCCCCCTGCGGCAAGCTTCCGGCCTTGCGCCGGTGATCTTGCCGCACCCCCTTCGCCGGGGCACAGCCCCGGAGCCCTGTATTACTTAACCGGAATACTGATTGATGATAAACGCCAATACAGTTGGCAATTATCATGATATCCGCCAACCCGCCTGCATTCCGGTTATCAGGGAACATCCGTCAAGATCAGTAAAAACTGCAGCATAATGATTTTTCACAGCGCTCAGCAGAGGTTCCATGGAACCGGGAATTGAGCAACTTCAGGTCAAGTTATAAAAGCGGGGCTGTTTTTCCGAACAGCCCCTTTCTACCGGTTATACCGCTTTATGTAATGTTTTTGTATTAAATCATGCAGTGAGAAAAGTATCGTCAACCCATGAGAGGACCCTGTCAAGGATCTCAAGGGCTTCTTTTATTTCCTCTTCATTAATTATCAGCGGAGGAGATACTGATATCAAATTCTCATGGGAATATGTTGAAAAGCCTTCATTTTTAAGTTTTTTGACAATTCTCGCCATGACTTTTTCAGGATCAATCCCGTATGGAACTATAGCTTCATTTGTTTCAGGATTTTTATTGAGCTCAAACATTCCAAAAAGCCCTATCACCCTAATTTCTCCCATACAGGGATGTCTTTCAGCTATTCCAAGAAGCTCCCTTTTAAGCACAACACTCATTTTTTTCGTATTTTCCAGAAGATTGAGTTCCTTGTAAACATCAATGGTCGCAATACCTGCCGCGCACCCTACAGGATGGGCGCTGTATGTCAAACCGCAGATAAGAGGATTAGTATCAAAGTATTCAGCTATTTTTTTACTCACTATTACACCGCCCAACGGAACATACCCGCATGTGATTCCCTTTGCAAATGTTATGATATCAGGCTCTACACCCCAGTTCTGGCAGGCAAACCATTCGCCTGTTCTTCCGAAACCTGTCATAACCTCATCACAGATCATCATAATACCGTAATCATCACAGATTTTTCTGATCCCTTTAAGATATCCTGCGGGAGGTATGATTACACCGTTACTCCCTGTTACTGTCTCGATAATAACAGCTGCTATCTGATCACGCCCTTCATATATAATCTGTTCTCTGAGTTTATTAAGGTAAAAGTCAGCTGCGGCCTCTTCACTATCGAATTTTGTAAATTCACGGTAGATATAGGGATCAAAGAATTTTATAAAACCCGGAATACCCGGTTCGCTCGGGAATCTTCTCGGTTCTCCTGTTGCATTTGCGGCCGCATATGTTGACCCGTGATAAGATCTATAGCGGCTCATAACTTTATAACGCCCTGTATACATCCTGGCAATTTTTATCGCATTTTCATTGGCGTCTGCCCCGCCTGTTGTAAAGAAAACCTTACCCATATTATCAGGAGCTATTTCCTCAATAATCTTTCTTGCAAGTTCTGATCTCACATCAATTGCATAGGGGGGAGCAATGTATGAAAGTTTATCCACCTGGTTTTTAATAGCTTCTTTAACCTTCTCATTACCGTGGCCTATGTTCATGTTAACAAGCTGGGATGACATGTCGTAGTATTTTTTACCGTCAGAATCCCAGAAATAAATTCCTTCCGCCCTGTCAACAACGATCGGATCAAGGTCCCCTTGAGCGCTCCATGAGTGTAAATTATACTTTTTATCGTTTTTCCTGATTTCTACTGCATTCATGACAATTTCTCCTGAACATAAAATTACTGATTGTTTCTGAATAAATCAGAAACAATATCAACAGGCATTTTATAAATTGTCCTGCCTGCATTTCCTGTCATAGTCTCTGCCGCGCACATTGAATTTATTACAGCTTCGGGAACAGCTTCTGTTACGGCATTAAATAAATGACTCATATCATCCGGCAGAATTGTTGTGACACTGAAAGGGCTTACTGTATCTGTATTGATAATATTTCCTGTTGAAAAAGCTATTGAAAAATCTCCCGAACTGTTCTCACCGATCGAACCGATTCTCCCCAGGCCGAATGCTGCTCTTTTTGCCAGTCTTTTGCATTGATCAGGAAGCAGCGGAACATCTGTTCCAATCACTACAATAATTGATCCTGATTTTGAATCCTGAAGTTTACCATCATCTTCATTAAATTTACCGGGAATTTTAGAAACAGGCATTAATTCACCTAACTGGATTCCATTAACATTAAGATGATGCCGCTTACCGTAGTTTGCCTGAACAAGCACTCCAACTGTGTACTCTTTTCCGTAAAGATCAATTTTCCGTGAAGATGTCCCTATACCGGCTTTGAATTCATAGGCTATCATACCTGTCCCTCCGCCGATATTTCCTTCCCTCACCTCATTGCTTGATGCTGATTCAATTGCTTGATATACATGCTCAGTCCTTATGTGCTGCCCGTTAATATCATTAAGAAATCCATCGTATGTTTCACCAACGACTGGGAGCATAAAGGTCCCGGAATTATCAGAAGCGCCGCGAAAAAAGGAGATAATTGAATCTCTTACAGTGCCGACACTATGTGTATTTGTCAAACCGATAGGTGATGTTAGAAGGCCTGATTCATCAATCCAATGAACTCCTGTGACTTCACCGTTTCCGTTTATTGTGTGAACTCCTGCATATACCGGATTTGAAGTAATATCTTTATGCGGAAATATTATAGAAACCCCTGTCCTGACCATTCTGGAGATACTGCCTGATTTATCCGGGTCCTTGATAAGTGTAGAGTGCCCCACCATAACTCCTGGTATATCTGTTATGGCATTTTTTCTTCCTGTAGGGAGAGTCCCGAACTTCATACCAAGATTTCTGGCACGTATTCTCATCATAATATCCTCCTTGATACTATTTCACTATAATTATACTATTTATCCTATTTATTATTATAAATAGGATAAATAGTGTTGTCAACTTATTTTTACATCAATGTTTAATTTTAAAGCATGAAGCTATAATTTATCAAATAGACTTTGAAAATGAATAAATATTAACATAGACCGGAAATTCATCTCTGTTGTACTTTTATTTGTTTATGTTATATAATCAGAAACCAGTGATGAATAACCAGAACACTTACTACAATCCTGTAAAAAAGGTTAAAACAGCAGATATTATTGTCCATGAAATCTGGAATATGATTCTTAACGGCCAGCTGAAACCTGGGGACAAGCTTCCGAATGAAAAGGAGCTGATGCAGAATTTCCAGGTCAGTAAAGGGACATTAAGAGAAGCGCTGCAGCTTCTTGAGTCATACGGACATATTACAAGAAAACGGGGACCTAACGGCGGACCGGTCATACTTGATATAGTACCTGACAATGGAATTAATCTAATTTCAAAGTTTCTGCAGATAGAAAAGTACTCTTTGGATGAATTAATCACTGCAAGACTATTTATAGAACCTCAGATTGCATTTGCAGCTGCTGAAAATATTGATTCAAAAGGTATAAAACAACTGAAAGAGAAACTTGCCCGGCATGAAAAAGATTATATCGCAAAATCCTGCTCAAGATGCGGCTGGGAATTTTATTTATTACTGGCTGAGCTTTCAAAAAACAAAATATTACTTGTAATTGAAAAAATACTCATCCGTCTGCTGATTAATATAGAATTTTCTCTGGGTATCAGTGATCTTGAGTCTGTTGATGATCAAAAGGAATATGATAAAAAAATATATACAGGCCAAAAAGAGGTGGCTGAAGCTGTAATTAATAATGAACCTGAAAAAGCAAGACAATCCATGATAAAATTAAGAAACAGCTGGGCAGAACAGATCCTTAAAATATCACATCAGGGCGGGATAAAAAGAACAGGTAATACTTCCAGTATATTATAATTTACCAGAATTTTTTATTGAGGATTTTTGAAACTTCTTCAGCAAAATATCCGGGAGTACCTATCATATAAGTAATATATTTAAGGATCGATATTAACTGTCCTTGTTCCCATAAAGAGCCCTGCAAGAGGGGTGAATCACACATAAACCATCATCCATAATTTGCCTGACAGCTTCAGTTTTAATTTTCTGTGAATATTTTCTTGTAGACACTAAATACTAATTAATTTTTAAGTATATCATGTGGCTACTGTTTCAGGGGAGTCTAAAAGTTTTAACGGGATGTAAAAATAGTTACTATTGATGCATAATTAAAAAGACAATAGAAAATTTAGATGCAGCATAATTATTATTGTTTCGACTTCCTGTTGTAGTTTTCTATCATTTTCTCGAGGTACCTGGATTTAATCTGCTCGCCTGCAAGCAGCTGCTTCACAGATGGAAGGCGCAGTATTACACCCAGCACAGATGCCATTGCCCTGTGGCTGAAAAGGAGCTGGTTGTCAAATATCAGGTTCTGCAGTTTACCCCGCTCTATTGCCATCAGTACCGCCTTATGGGTTGAATCTATAGGTGTTATGACCCGCTTCTCGCGGCTTTTAAGCGATATGGAATTCGAAGGACATACCTTAAGACAGACACCGCACCCGAGGCAGATGCTCTCGTCAACCTTAGCCTTTTTGCGGTTTTTGTTCAGAGGATCGCAGGAAGATACCAGCCCCATCGCCTCAACAGGGCAGACGTTAACGCATTTTCCGCAGCCGGTGCAGGATGAGGTATCCACTGCCGGAAGAAAGTTGGTTGTATGGACAGGGTGCATCATCCCGTATTTGCGGGCCGCGACCAGCGCTTCACAGCAGCATGAGCAGCAGTTGCAGATAAAATTAACGTTATTCTGCACATTCTCCCCGAACTGGACAAGGTTATGCTCCTGCGCAAGGTCAAGCAGGTCAAGGCACTCTGATGCGTCAATGCCCCTTGCGTGCCCGCTTCTGATGAGGGAGGAGGCGGTTGTGTTGAAAGTCATGCAGATATCCATCGGGGCATCGCACCGCGTCCCTGCGTGTTCCATCTTGTGCCTGCAGTAGCAGGTCCCCACCCCGATTGCCGATGCTGTTTTGATGACCTCGCTCGCCCTCTCATAATCAAGCACATGAAGAGCGTTCTCAGAGGAAAGTGTCCCTTCATTTATAAAGACTCTCCCGAGCTGGGTCTCCCCGTTTGCGAAAAGATCCCTGATAAAATCCTCTTCCACATTTAAATACTGGTAAAAAAGCTCGGCAAGAAGCTTCTGGTCGACATCTCCCCTTATCCTCATCATGGAAAACTCGAAAAACCCTGCCATTGGGGGAGGCAGAACATACCTCATCTCCCCTTTTACCTCCATGTCGAGCAGGATTGCCCTGCCTGCAAGTTCATCAAGTATTTTTCTTGTTTCTTTTTCATCCATTTTCCAGCACTCTGATGCTGTTTTTACAGAAAAAGGTTTTATGGGAAGCAGCGCGGCAAGACCTGCCTCTTTTTCGCTGAAAAGTATTTTAAGGATTTTATAAAGTGTCTCTGAAGGAGGGGCCCCCTGGGGGAAACGGTTAAGACGGTCTGTAAGGTTTTCATAGGCAGATTTCTTCACTGTATGGTGGGCCACTGCTGATCCTCCTTAATTCATGTTATAGCCGGATATTACAATTATAACATGAATAGAAAAGGTCGTCCGCAATTAATTCATTAGGTTAAATCTGCCTATAAAATCATGCAGCTGCCTGCCTTTTCAGCTTATGCCTGAATGGAATTGCAGCTTTTAAAAATCATGCACATAGGAAAGAGAGAACATTACTGACTTAAAATCCGCTCCTTCTGCGTTTTTATATGTTATTACACTCCCGTCAGCAAAGTGATATTCAGTATCGCCGCGCAGTTTTCCGTATACAGAATAGCTGAATGCCGCTTTTAAAGCTGAATGCCGCGTAATGGAGTACTGTGCGGAAAGATCTGAAGAAAACATCTGTCCCCGGTAAAAGCTGGCATAGGTCACCATGTCTCTCATGTGATGATTATCAACCGCTTTTCCAAAAACAAACAGGCTCCCTGTAACTTTTGCCGCAAGACGGAAATTACCGGAGCTCACCTCAGCCCCCAGGCCGAGATAAGGGAGGTTATATGTCTGCCTGTATGATATTGCGGGCTCCCCGTCTTCAAAATCACCGGAAAGGTCACGGAATCCTGTAAGTTCGTCATCCTCATTGATTGAAGAGTAAATATAGGAACCCCCTCTTGATTCCCATTTAAAATCTGAAAATCTGTAGCCCGCAAAACCGCTGAAGCTTAAATACTCAAACTTAAAAATTTCAGGCGCAATCCCTAAACAAAGATCAAAAATTGTCCCTTTTGTTACAGCAGTATCAGGGTGATGCGACCAGTGCGTCCAGGGGAGATCTTCCACAAGCCAGTCATAGTCATCCATCCCTCCGCTGCCGTCCATTACCCTAAGCCATAAATCTGCATGCAGGGAAATCAGCCCTTTTTTATTGAGGGAAAAACCGCCGCCTGCCATGTATAAATTATCAATTTCCCAGATCAGCCGGCTTAAGGTGTAATCATCAATGTAAACATATTCATTTGCGGTGCCGTTAAGCATTCCGGCATTTAGATGAGCGGAAATATTCCCGGTATCAAGTATATTTTTTTCAGCAGCAGGGATAAGAGCCTGGGCCCAGGTATAAAGCGGCAGGAGTAAAAATATTATGATTACCGCAAATAGCAGGGTCCCTTTAACAGGCAGCTTTTTCATCAGGTATTATGATAGATACACTTATTCCCCGGGTCAAGAATAATTTTCCCTGCCCGTCTTTTAGCTTGCTGTAAATCCGGAATTCCTCTATAAAAAATAATTAATTTTATTCATATTTTATTGACGATAACCATTGGTTATTATTATATTATATATATAACGATAACGGAGGAAAAATATGTTATTTATTGAAGTAATGGCAGTGGTTTTGACAGTATCAGCGTTTATCCTTGCACTTGTCAGCGATTTCAATGACACTTCATTAAGCGCAAGATAATCAGCTTCCGAAAGGAAGATTTAGTTAAAAATCCCGCTTCCCGGGTATAATCCCTAAGGATTACTCACAGGATGGCGGGATATTTTTTTACCTTTTTATTAAGTATACAGCTATGACCGGATCAAACAGCAAGGTCAGACCATGAACTGCCTTCTTCATATCCTTCGATGTATACACCATTGTTTTCCGAATGATACCCGCTTATAAGAGACGCAATCTCCTGCCTGAGACTTGAGAGAGAACTTTCAACAAGTGATTTATTAAAACCTGTACCTGTTAATTTTAAAACCATGTTCACTGCGGTTATGCGGCTTATAATCATGCCGAAAGCGGCAAGCCGCCTCTGCGGAAGCTGTTCGTTCAGGGTAAAATCAAGCATTTTTTTATCAAGATGTTCCGCCGCAAGGGAAGTAAGGTCATAATTCTTCAGGAACTGCAGAAAATTATTCTTCCCGGAATATCCGCTCTTATCCCCCTGGGACATCAGCTTCTGCACGCCTTCTGCTATCTGGATGTAAAGTATATCGTTGGATCCTTCAAATATCTGGAAAGGACGGCTGTCTACAATTGAACGGCCCGCGATATGATCAAGACGGTACCCCTTAGCCCCTGTCAGCTGAAGAAGGGACTGGGAAGATTCCTGCATCAGATCTGTCACATAGGTTTTTACAGAGTTTGCCTCAATGCCGATCCCGGATAGGTTGTTTTCTATTCCCGCTTTCCCTGCGCTGTTTAAACACATTGCGGAGCAGACAGTATATGCCGACTGAAGTTTTGCAAGGCGCATCTGTACCTGGTCGTAGCTGTAGAGGCTTCTTCCCCCTACGCTGCGGTCAAGGGTGTGTTTTACCGCCTCATCAAGCATCCGCTTCAAAAAACCCATGCCCATACCCGGAAACTGCATCCTGCTCCGGTGAAGCAGGTCAAGCATCATCTTGATACCCGAACTTT
Source organism: Spirochaetales bacterium (assembly GCA_024233785.1). GTDB lineage: Bacteria > Spirochaetota > Spirochaetia > CADAEX01 > CADAEX01 > JACKPD01. The sequence continues at coordinate 135,100 of JACKPD010000003.1, forward strand.
CAGGCTTCAGCTTCTGAATACGGGGAATCTTCACATCTATACTGTTCCTCCCGTACGGGAGCATGTAAACACCGAGGTTTTCGTATAATTCCTCCACTTTGATATTCTGCCCCGGTTCAGAAACATCACATATAAAAAAATCAATATCCCTTGCAAGGTTACTGTCTTCTTTTTCACGCCTTGCGGTAAGCAGCCAGTAATCTGCCCAGCCTGTAAGCCCGGCCCAGTGCTTTTTCCCCTTAAGGCGGAAAAAGCTGCCGTCATCGGTATATGAAGTTTTCATATTAAGGGCATCGCTGCCGAAATCAGGTTCTGTTATCATAAGGCCTCCCATCTTCCTGTCCCGCAGAAATCCGTCAAAAACCTGAGGCTTGATTTTTTCTTCCCCGTATTTTGCGACAGGCTGAAGGAAAAGGGCCCAGTTGATTCCAAATCCAAGTGAAAGGGGTAGAGACTCATACCCGGCCGCCGAAAGCAGCTCAAGCCCCTCACGGACAGACCCGCCCCGGCCTCCGTACCGGGAGGGAATAAAAGCTGACAGGGGATTCCCTGACATTATTTCCCGAAGAACAAAAGGAGGAAGACCCCTCTTTGTGCTTAGTTTATCAATATCGCTTCTGACATAAAAAAGATATTTCAGTTTCTCTTTAAAATCAGCAATGAATTCCTCAAAAGGCCGGTTCTGGATTTTTTCCATATTTAACTCCTATCATAATGGTAGGAGTTAAATATGGAAGAGTCAATAGAAATAAATCAGCCAGCGGCGGGGAAGGAGTAACAGATGGGATTATTCTGAGAGAAAACTCTTTCTTATATGTTCAACCCGCCGCCTGTTTACTCCCAGGTCCGATATCCCGAGCCTTGAGGCAGATCTCACATCTATAATATTTTCATCAGGGGGGAATATAAATTCAACATCATCTGTAAACCGGAAAACAAGGGTACGGAATTCTGCATGGATATAACCATTTATTCCTTTATCAGCCTTTACTATCCTGGCCCTTTTTTCATTTTCAAGGAGGCGGACCATTTTATTAAAAGCCTCATCACTTGTCATACCTGAATATCTGATCGGCTTGATATACTGCACAGAATCTTTCGACTGGGAAGAAACACAGTTGGGAGTTAAGGGACAGGGAGGAAGGATTCCGGTTTCAGATGCCTTTTTATTGCCGTCCATACTGCTGCACCCCCCGGTAATCATTAAAAACAATATACAGAAAAAAGATAAACTTTTCATGCCGGCTGTCTCCACAGTTACTATCCTATAAATTAAATTATAACACAAAACCTTTTTACAATCACCGGAGAGGCTGTTAAAACTGAATATTAACTGTTATTCCTTCAATTCATCAGCCGTCTTTCCTGAAAAACAGAAAAACATCTTCCGTTATTGACCCGTCACTTTCTGTATACGGCTCTGAAGCATTATAAACCGGTATAAAACGCTGTTTTTTGAATGACCTGATTATATCCTCAGTCCTGAAATAGTTAAAGAACAATTCATTTTCTGAAAAACTTGTTTTTTCATATCCCGGTTTTTTCCCGGTCATAAAACTGATATAAACAAAACCCGGCAGTTTCAAAAAGCTGACAAGTTTTGCAAACAGCTCATTTACGGCATCATTATCAAGATGGACAATAATAAAGGATAGGCACAAAGCGTCATACTTTAAGGAAGAAGAATAATTATTGACTGTATTTACAGAAAAATTACCTGAAGGACAGTTTTTCTTCGCAAGTTCAACCATTTTTTCACAATAATCAAATCCTGTTACCCTGTGACCGAATCCGGAGAGAATCCCCGCATTAATTCCAGGGCCGCAGCCAATATCGAGAATTTCAGAACCCTCCGGTATAAAATCATTAAATTTTTCAATCTGCCTTTTATACGGCTGATATTTAAAAAATTTTTCCTCATACTTTTCAGCTGATTTGCTGTATGAATCCAGCGTTCTGCCTGACGCGTTTTTTGTCATACTATTTCAATTCACAAACAGAAGCAGGGAAGTCCCTGTCTGTTATGATTTTCCTTTTGTTTTTTTTGCGCATTGTAAAAAAACACTGCGGATAATTAACTAAACAGCCCAATAAAATAAAGAAGGATTGAATCAAAAAGCTGTTTAAGAAGAGGGCCTTTTTCAGCACCTTCAATTGTTGTTACCGGGCGGGTAAGGAGAACTCTCCCTCCGCCGTCGATAAGTGATATCTCCCCTGCTTTCTGTCCCTTGTTAAAAGGGGCGGCAAGCGGTGCGCCCCAGTTCACCTGCCATTTAAGGCTCTCTGCAGATCCGGATGAATCCCGCGGCAGGGTAACGGCAGGAACTGAAGCTGTAACAGCAGCCCGTCCTGTCTTTCCCTTGAAGACTTTGCGCGGAGGCAGATCCGGCAGCACAGGATAAAAGGTCTTAAAATAATAAAAGCCGTACGAAAGAAGTACCGCCCCGTCAATCGCCCTGTTAAGTATTCCCTTTTCCTTTTCCCCTCCCATCGTAACCGCAAGAAGACGGCGCCCGCCCCTTTCAGCGGTAAGCGCTATATTGTAGCCTGATTCATCAATGTATCCCGTCTTCAGGCCGTCGACACCTTCAAGGCTTCCCAGAAGAATATTATTGTTCTTCTGCGTAATTGATCCGTGAGTGCTACTGCCGCCCGGAGGGAGATTGGCCTTTTTCGGATAGGTAAAGTCCGGAAGTGAGTGAAGCAGCGGCAGGGATTCGGGATGCCTTTCAAGGTATAACATGCAAAAACGGGCGAAATCCCGTGCCGTAGTCTGATTTTCGCTGCTGTAGCCGGAAGAGTCTGCAAAATATGTTTTCTCAAGGCCCAGTTTTGAAGCTTCTCTGTTCATCAATTTTATAAATCCGGAAAGAGAACCTGAAACTGCCTCTGCCGCTGCAACACCGGCGTCATTGCCTGATGAAACAGCAAGCCCTTTCATAATCTCAAGAAGCGTAACACGCTGCCCTTCCTCAAGAAACATAAGCGAGGAACCCGGAGGGCTTGATTTAAAGGATGCTGCCCTGCTTACAGGGATTAAAGTATCAAGGGAAAGCTTCCCTTCATCAACCGCGTTAAAGATAATATGGAGGGACATCAGTTTTGTCATTGAGGCGGGCGGTATAACCTCATCCGCGTTCTTTTCGTATAAAAGAGTGCCGGATGTAACATCATAGAGCACAGCGGAACGGCAGTTGACCTGAGGCTGTTCCGGCTGGATTCCCGGATCAATATTAGGCGGCGATTCAGGGGAAACCGCTAAAGGAAGCGTAAGCAATACTAAAACTGCTGCGATGCGTAATAAATTACCTGATAGGACAATAATTTTCGGGCTTTTTGTAAAAGTCATAATACTCCTGCTGAAACTCACCTCCATGAATTATATCTGCCCGCGGAAAAAACTCAAGAGGAAGGGGAATTGAGGGCCACGATAGTATGTCTGCAAACTTTTATAAGCACATTATCTGTTTCTGACGATAATTATTAGAGTTTTTAATAAAAATTCATTATTTTACTATAACAAATGATTCTGTTATAATTTATCTATCAGGGAGAAAATAATGCTGTTCAGCAAATCGGATAAACTTTTTAAGGTAATTGACAGCGGCAAGACTGAAGAGGCACTGTCCATTATCAGAAAGATAAAAAACATTGACTGCAGGGACAAAAACGGCAATACACCGCTGCTTATCTCCTGCGGGAAGGGCAGTTTGACAATTGTCAGGGAGCTTCTTGACAGCGGAGCGGAAGTAAACGCTGTTAACAGTGATAACGAAACCCCTGCCCTGATAGCGGCAAAAACAGGGCATATTGAATATATAAGCCACCTGATTGATCATAATGCTGATATAAATATTAAAGACAGAAGCGGCTACGGAGTACTTCACGCGGCAGCCGGATTCGGCCATCTCGCAATGGTTGAAATCCTTCTCCCCATGTGCAGGGAAAAGGATTCTCCAGATATATTCGGAAACACTCCTCTCCTGTATGCCGCCATGTACGGACATAACAATATTGTGGAATTCCTGCTCGAAAGCGGAGCTTCTGCAGGTACACAGAATGTTAACGGAAGCACACCCCTGCTGGAGGCGGCGGCAGGCGGGCATACATCTGCCGCTAAAACACTGATGCAGTACGGAGCATCAGCTGATATTCCGGACAACGAAGGGCTTCTGCCTCATGAAGCGGCATATAATAACGAGCATTACGAGCTTTCAGAGCTTATAAGTCAAAGCAGGGGCAATGGAGCCGCGGATTCATCTTCAAAGGAACCGGGAAGGCTGCCTGGGTTTATAAAAACTGCAGAATGGCTTGATTTAAACCTCGGAAAAAACGTCATTTATGCTGTAATGCGCCAGACCCTTGTCGGAGAAATCGACAGCCGTGATGAGGGAAAGCATGAATATTCTGGAATACTTAAAAAAGATGAAAAAGAATACTATGTTTTCTCGGAAAGCCTCAATTCCAGAATAACTATAGACGGATTCCAGCCCCAGTGCCCAAAGAAATCACAAAGCCTTAAATGGAATGACTACAGGACTCATGGTGTATTTCTTGAAAAATCAGTAACTGTTGAATAACACGCTTTAGAAATATAATTACTGCCCGTATTTTTCAACTATCTTTCTTTCCGCGCGCACAAGGATCCTTTTCCTGAGCCTTATGGAAAGCGGCGTTACTTCAACAAGCTCATCTTCCCTGATTGTATTAAGCGCTTTCTCCGGTGTCATCGGCGATACCGGAATAAGAACACAGGCATGGTCCTTGTTGGCGGCCCTTATGTTTGTAAGCTGCTTTGTTTTTGTCGGATTTAAATAAAGGTCGTTTTCCCTGTTATGCTCACCTACTATCATCCCTTCATATACAGGGTCGCCGGGTACTATATACATGGTGCCTCTCGGTTCAAGATTAAATATCGCGTAGGCAACAGCCTCCCCTCCCCTGTCAGAAACAAGAGAGCCGGTTGTGCGGGACTGGAAATCGCCCCTGTATTCCTCATATCCTGAAAAATAGGAGTTCATGAGTCCTGTACCTTTTGTATCAGTCATAAACTTGTCCCTGTACCCTATAAGTGAGCGGGAGGGAACTGAAAATTCAAGAATAAGTGTCCCGTTGTCGCATGGAGTGTATCCGGACATTATCCCTTTTCTCTGCATCAGCGCTTCAGAGATAATTCCCGAATACTCTTTGGCGGCGCTTATTACAAGATGCTCAATGGGCTCAAGTTTTTTTCCCTTCTCATCATATTTGAATATGACCTGAGGGCGGCCGACGCAGAACTCATATCCTTCCCTTCTCAAGGTTTCAATAAGAATGGCCATCTGGAATTCTCCCCTTCCCTTGACAAGGAACCCTTCGTTGTCATTGGGGGTTTCAACCTGGAGGGCTACATTCCTCAGGGTCTCTTTTTTCAGCCTTTCAAGTATCTTGCTTCCCTGGACAAATTTTCCTTCTTTTCCGGCAAAAGGGGAGTTATTGGGAGAGAAGCGTACAGCAACAGTAGGCTCATCAATTTCGATTCTGGGAAGGGCTGTCGGCTGAAGCGCGCTGCATATTGTATCTCCTATGGAAATATCGCTGACTCCCGATAGTATTACAATGTCGCCCGCGGCAAGCGATTCCACAACTTCAAGGCCGGTTCCGCTGTATACCTGTATCTGGGAGACCTTGACAGGTTTTATAACACCGCCTGCTCCGACACTTACAAGCTTATCGTTAATCGATACAATTCCGTTCTGAATTTTACCTATTGCCATTCTCCCGAGGTAATCGGAATAATCAAGGTCGGCGACAAGCATCTGGAATGGCGCTTCCATGTCGCACAGGGGGGCGGGAATATGATTTATTATTGTATCCATCAGCGGAGCGAGGTTAGATACCTCATCGGAAAGGGAAAATTTCGCTATTCCCTCCCTGCCGTTGGCATAGATAAGAGGGCTGTCGATGTATTTATCATCAGCGCCGAGATCAATTAAAAGTTCAAGCACTTTGTGATAAACCTCTTCGGGCCTCGCATCGTCCCTGTCGATCTTGTTGATTACAATAATTATTTCGAGTGAATTTTTAAGCGCTTTAGAAAGAACAAACCTTGTCTGCGGCAGCGGCCCTTCGGCGGCGTCAACAAGAAGCACAACCCCGTCAACCATTGAAAGGGCCCGCTCAACCTCGCCTCCGAAATCAGCGTGTCCCGGGGTATCGAGAATATTAATCTTTATTCCGTTCCATAAAACTTCGCAGTTTTTGGCGGAAATTGTTATACCCCTCTCCCTCTCAAGCTCTCCGCTGTCCATAATCCTTTCGCGTACTTTTTCATTTGCCCTGAAAATACCGCTTTGTTTGAACATTGAATCTACCAGAGTAGTTTTACCGTGGTCTACATGTGCGATTATCGCAATATTTCTAATTAATTCATTTCTTGTTTCAATTTTATTCATTATCTCTGAAGCCGTTGCCTGAGTCATTTTTTTCTTTACCTGCTGTTTATTAGGAATTGACCTGAAAAGGTGGCAGGCTGAGAATACAGTATCTTTGATTAATATACAAGCAGACGGTCCGGAAGCTGCGCATTAAGCTATTATTTGTATTTGAAAAACATATTTTTATGATATATTTTTAGAGACAGGCTTAAAAAGACTTCTGCTCTTATGGGCAGGAATGCAGAATCCGGACAAATTAAGGAACAATGAAACATGAATAATTCCGACATAAAAACAGACCTTCCCCGCTGGGACCTGACAGCAATTTACAGGGGTTTTGATGACTCCTCATATAAAAATGATAAAAAAAGACTTGCAGACTCTTTTCAGGAAGCACTTGATGCTGTCAAAAAGGGAGAAGGGGCATCTGATAATGATACTCAATGGTTAAAAGATGCTGTAAAAAAATTGGAAGAAGCAGGTTCGCTGTATGAAAACCTTTATTCCTTCTGCTACGCGCTTTATTCTGTAAACACTGCGGACTCAACAGCGCTTAAAGAGCTCAATTCACTTGAAAAAGAAAAACTGAATCTGTACAGGGCTAAAACTCTTTTCAGAAAAAATTTCAGCCTGTCAGTATCAGAGATTGAAAAATTAGCGGCAGTAAACACCGGCGGCAGTTTTTTTTCCGGCTACCGCCTTTTCCTTTCAGAAACAGCAGAGCTTAAAAAGCACCAGCTCACCGAAGAAATGGAGGATCTGGTTGAAGAGATGCTGCAGCCGGGGGCGAACTCCTGGTCAAGGCTTCAGGAAGCTGTATCATCTGACCTCAGCGTTAAATGGGGCCGCAGCGCGAAAGAAAGAAAAACTGTAACAGAGTTAAGGGCCCTCGCATTTAACAGCGACAGGGAAACAAGGAAGAAAGCTTTTAAAAAGGAAATTGAGGCATGGAGAAGCGTCGAAATACCGCTTTCTTTTGCCCTTAACGGCGTAAAAGGGTTTAATATTATCCTTAACAGAAGAAAGGGCTGGAAATCCGCAATCGAGAAATCCGCTTTTCAGGCGCGCATATCAGTAAATACCCTGAAAGCCCTTATCGGGGCAATGGAAAAATCACTTCCTTCTTTTCATAAATACCTTAACCAAAAAGCCTCGCTTCTCGGCCTTGAGAAACTTGCCTTTTACGATATTTTTGCCCCTCTCCCTGACCGTGCACTTCTGTCTGATGAAGGAGCAGCAGGAAAAGGTAGATGGCCGTTTGAAAAGGGGAGAAAATTCATAACAGATACTTTCACCGGCTTTTCTTCCGAGATGGGCGCTTTTGCTGAAAATGCCTTTGAAAAAAAATGGATCGATGCACTTCCCCGGACAGGGAAAGTCGGGGGCGCATACTGTATAAGTTTCCCGTCTGCCCGGATGAGCAGGATACTCTGCAACTACAGCGGAAACTTTTCGTCTGTATCCACAGTTGCGCACGAACTGGGTCACGCATGGCACGCGGAAGTCCTTAAAAACGACAGCTATATCCATCAGGATTATCCCATGACCCTTGCCGAAACTGCTTCCATATTTTCAGAAATACTGGTTTTCGATACAGCAATCAAAAACGCGCCGCCTGAAGACAGGCTTCCCGTTATGGAGATTTTTCTTCAGGAAATAACACAGGTAATTGTCGATATACTCTCAAGATTTTACTTCGAAAAATCTGTATTTAAAAAACGGGAAGAGGGAGAGCTGAGCGCTGATGAATATTCTGCCCTCATGAAAGATGCACAGAAAAAAACCTATGGAAAATCCATCGAGAGACGCTCCTGTCACCAGTATATGTGGGCAGTCAAAGGGCATTACTATATTCCTTCCTTAAGTTTTTATAATTACCCTTACGCGTTCGGCCAGCTCTTCGGGATTGCGCTTTACAGGAAATATCTGTCAGACAGATTAAATTTCCCCGCACAGTACAAAGAGATACTAAAAATGTCAGGCAAAGCCGGCGCTGAGGAAACAGCCTCAAAAGCGGGATTTAATATTGAAAACGAAGCGTTCTGGCTTGACAGCCTTGATTATATCCGTGAAATTATTGATGAATTTTCGAATCAAGCACAAACAGGAGATACCGGAAAATGAGTACACAAGTCGGAATAATAAGCTCTGGAGCATGGGGGACCGCAATCGGCAAACAGATTGCGCAGAAGGGGATAAAAGTCCAGATGTGGGATTTCATGAAAGAGGTTGTCGAGGATATAAACAAAAACCATCTTAACAGCCGTTATCTTCCTGGAATAATGCTTCCGCCTGATTTAAGCGCAACTACAGATATTATCGAAGCCGCTAATGAAAAGGATTTTCTGATTATCGCGACTCCTTCAATATATCTTGTTGATACTGTAAAAAAAATTCTTGAAGCCAGAGATATAAGGGAAGGCAAAACTACAGTCGGAATAATAACAAAAGGATTTATAGCATCCCCTTCAGGGCCAAAACTTATAGTAAGCACTCTCGAGGATTATTTTCCCGGTTTCTACAGGGACAACATCGTCTATATAGCGGGCCCTAGCCACGCGGAAGAGGTCTCGGTAAATAAATTGACCGGGCTGATAAGCGCATGCAGGAACGGAAAAAACTCAATCAGGTTCAGGGAACTCCTTACAAGTCCCTCACTTTTTGTTTTTTCCTCAATTGATGTCATAGGCGTTCAGACATGCGCAGCCACAAAAAATGTTATCGCGATAGCTTTCGGAATGCTTGATGCTCTTAAGGAAAATTCAGATTATTTCGGAGACAATACAGAATCACTCCTTCTTGCGGCAGGGCTTAACGAAATCCAGAAAATCGGGAAAGTACTGGGGGCGACACACCCTGAAACATTTACATCAATATCGGGAGTAGGAGATCTGGACGTTACCTGCAGGAGCATACACGGCAGGAACAGGCGTTTCGGCAGGGATATTGTTTTAAAAAATATACTTGACCAGTTCACAGGCATAGACGACATGATAAACAACATTGACAAGGTAGGGTACCTTCCGGAAGGAGCGGTCGCGGCCAAATTTGTAAGGCAGATTATTGATCAGTATAAAATAAAACTGCCGATATCAAATATTGTCTACAATATAATAAACAAGGACATCTCCGCAAAAGATGCTATCTCCCTTCTTCTGGGCAATACTGCCGAGAGCATGAGGGATGAGCTTGTATAACAGCCGGCTCCCGCGGTACGGCAAATGCTTTCCGCAGGGGATCAGAAAGAGAGCTCTGATGCAATTGTTTTAAGATCCTGCATGTCATCGTAGGTAAACTTCTCCCACGACATTGGGAAAATGGAATTGTTGTGGAAAAGCGGATCTTCCGCTATCGGATAACGGCTTTTCCTTACGCTCTCTTCCCATAGGGATGAACCGGGCACAGGTGAATACTCTGAAACACTTATGCGCACTTTGAAACCGGAAAGATACATGACAGTATTTAAAACCTCATCCCGCATCTGGCCGGGAAGCCCGGCAAGGATATAGATAATTATTTCATTCCGTTCAGAGAACCCTCCGGATTTCAGTTTTTCGATCACTGAGGGAAACGTGCCCTCATCATACTTTCTGCCGTTATTTTTATGGAACTCAGGATCAGAACTTTCAAATCCCAGCCTTATCTCCCTGAAGCCGGCCCTTCTCATCAGTTTTACAGATTCGCTGTCAAGAAAATCGATATGAACAGCGTTTGGAACATAAAAATTTGCCTCTATTCCGCTTGCAATTACTTTTTCAAGGAATGGAAGCAGTATATTATCTTTTTTAAAAAGCAGGGCATCATCATAAAAAGCAAAATTAACTGTACCGTATTTTTTATGGAGTGCCCTGAACTGGTTAAATACAGCCTCAGGAGACCCTTCAGAGAATTCCGATATCATCGATGATGCGCAGTAGCTGCACCTCATGGGGCACCCTGTATTAAGCCGCAGCACAGCCGCATCTTTCCAGACCTCACTTTCCATAAGAAAATCCTCTTCACTGGGCCGCTTATCACAAACCGGCAGGGCGGATTTGCTGAAATAACTGTTGAGATAATCCCATGCTTCCCCTTTTACAACATGGTCGGCCCCTGTTGATGTTCTGCAGTGCTCAGGCATAAGCGTTGCATAGATACCGCCTGTAAAGACCGGCACCCCCGGCCAGATTTTTCTGCATAATTCCGCAGCTTCAGCTGCACCTTTGTACCAGTATGTCATAAAGGTTGAAATCAGTATGATATCCGGCCTGCGGGAAGAGGCGATCCCGGACCTGAGGGACTCATCTGTAATTCCATACCGTGAAAATCTTCTTGAAGAGGGAAAATCCCCTTCCGGCATAGGCAGAGGCTGCCTGAACATCTTTCCTGTCCCGTCGACATACCTGTGAGGAGGTTTCAACCTGGATAAAGAGATCTCATCGCGGTAGTCAAGCGCGTTTACAAACCGGCAGTCCCATCCTCCCTTTTGAAGCCAGCGGCCGATTCTTAAAAGTCCGTACGGCTTAAAATAGAGGTCATAAAAAGCAAAATCGTATACAGGAGGCATTATAAGCATGGCAAGGGGCCTGTCGGCTTTTAAGTCAGCCCTGTTTCTCTCTAAATCTCTGGACATTAAAAACAATTCCTGTTATATTTTTTTCATCAGCGGCGCCGTACCCAAGCGGTAAGGGAGAGGTCTGCAAAACCTTCATGCACCGGTTCGAATCCGGTCGGCGCCTTCTTTTTTTAATAATCATAGCATATCAAATACTCAATTTCAGTTAAAGGATTTGTAGTTCGATAAAAAATATTATAAAATCATACCAGGCAAAACAGGTTCCAGAAGGAGGAGCAATATGATAAAAAAATATTTAACCGTAATGCTGATTCTGACCGCGGCATTTACAGCGGTTCAGGCAGAAGGATTCAAACTGGAAAGAGCGGTAATTAATTATAAGATTACCGGCAATAATACTGAATTCATGGGCAACGGTACTATGGAAATGGCATTTGACAGATTCGGTGAGTATATGTCTACTACGATGAAATCAAATGAAATGAATACTACGACAATTATAACGCCTGACAGCGAATACATGATTAACTGGAATGATAAAACCGCAATGGACCTCAAGTCTTTAGGCAGCATGGGCGGTATGATGGAAAATGAGCAGCCTGATATGGAAATTGATGAAGATGATATGGGAACTCCTGTCGGGACAGAAACAATCCTCGGTAAAAAATGTACAATATATCTGAAGAAGGAAGATGGCGGACAGGCAAAATACTGGCTTTGGGAAGGTATGCCTCTTAAGGTAGTTACTGAATATGAGGGGATGAAAACAACTATGGAAGCCACTTCTGTTTCTACTCCCTCATCCATCCCGGCATCCAAATTTCAGGTACCGAAAGGGATAGAAATTCAGAAAATGCCCTCTTTTTCATTTCCAATACCGAAAATGAATTAGCCTTTTATGAAGGCTGCCTGTAACGGCGGCCTTCATATGAGAATATTTTGAAATTTCAGGTTATTTCTTTCCTGTATTTTTTATACCAGGTGTAAGCCAGGATTGTAATAGCGTTTATAAACCCACCGTTTCCCATTTCCGCCTCATACTTCTTTACAGGAACAAGTTCAACATCGATAAGTTCATGTTCATCAAGCGACTGCTTCATATCTGTCACTGGATTTACAGCCATATATGTCCAGCATGTATTATTCATGAAAGCCGGGTCAGGATTGGCCCTGCCTATTAAAACAAGTTCTTCAGCCCTTGTGCCTGTTTCTTCAAGCAGTTCACGTTTTGCAGCCTCAAGCGGGTCCTCTCCGGGATCGACAAGCCCTGCGGGAAATTCAAGGGTAATTGATGCGCTGCCGTGTCTGAACTGCCGCACCATGAGAAAGCAGTCTTCGCCTTCATCATTTTTAACAGTGCAGACTATATTAACCCAGTCAGGAGAATCAAGCTGAACAAAAACACTTTTTTCCCCTTCAGGAGAAATACTTTCAACCTCGACAGCCTTGAAAATCCTGAAATCCTTTACAAGTTTTCTGCTGTTCTGTTTCCATACAAGATGTTTATTTTTTTCCATGAAAACAAGTATATCTGTCTCTTTTTTCATTGTCTACACGTGCAGCCAAAGCCGTCTGCCCGAATCATATTCATTAACCGCAATAATTTGATGATTTTATGTGTCTTTATCATTGTTTTAGAACAACTTTTAATATTTTATATATATTTTTCATACTTTTTTTGATTCAGTATATTGAAATCACTGCTTTGGTATTATTTATGATGCAACAGGATGTTTCAAATTATGCAAGTTATAAAAAAATTGGTTGCGTTACTGCTTTTTTCATATTAAAATTTACATGAGTCCAAAAGTCACTAAACTATTCGGGGTTTTTAAAATACGAATAGTTTTTATGACCGGGTTTCAATGCTTTTTAAAGGAGTTTGTATGAACGTAGGTACCTATCTGGACAAGAAAAAAGGGCATGAGGTTTACACCATCAGGGAAAATCAGAAAGTAAGAGAATGTATTGACTCTCTTAACAGTAAAAAAGTCGGCGCGCTGGTTGTTGTTGATGCAGCCGGAAATCTTAAGGGAATAGTTTCAGAAAGAGATATCCTGAGAAAAGGTTTTACCAATCTGGACAAAAATGTAAGTGATATCATGACACCGGCGTCAAAGATTATTTCAGCTGAAAAAACAGCCAACATCATTGACGTAATGAAGCAGCTGGACAGCAACAAAATCAGACATCTTCCGGTAATGGATGAAGGCAAGCTTGTAGGGCTGGTTTCAATCGGAGATGTTGTAAATGAACTTCTTCAGATCAACCTGTTTGAAAACGAGCAGCTTAAAAACTACATAATCTCACCTTACTGAGTCAGATTACCCGTATCATCTTATATCCGGAAAATAATCAATTTTCCGGATGTTTTTCATTACAGCTAATTTAAAACCATTACAACTTTTGTTTTTCCATGTCACACCTCAGCCTGGCAATTTTTTATAAATTATAAAAATACTTTAGGAGGGTTATGTGAAATCATCAAAAGTTCAGCAAATCGATAATTCACTTTATGATTCAATTATTGCAGGATACAGGGGAAAGCCTGGAGATCTTCTTTCAGTACTTGAAGATATCCAGACTGCTACTCCACACAGTTATCTGACAGAACCAGCTATACGTTATGTAGCTGAAAAAATGAAAGTCCCGCTTTCAAGAATCTATTCTGTTATTACATTCTATTCATTTTTCAATCTCAACCCCCAGGGAGACCATACTGTTACAGTCTGCAGGGGTACGGCCTGCCACACAAGAGGCTCAAGAGCGCTCCTTGCCGATATAATGATCAAACTAGGCCTTAATGAAGAGGAAACAGGAGGAGAGACATCTTATACGACAGATGACATGAGATTTACAGTCAGGACTGTCGCATGCTTCGGCCAGTGCGCCCTTGCTCCGGTAATTGCGGTTGACGGAGTTATATTCAGCCACATGACTTCCGAAAAACTTGAAGCAATTATCAAAAAACTCTCATCCGCGAAAAAACCTGTCCGCAGGAGAAATCCATGAACGATTACATCAAAAATATCAGTAAAATGAAAAATGCAGGATTAAAAAGAATAAAACCCGACCGCCCCTCAATCTCCATCGGAATGGGTACCTGCGGCATAGGGAACGGCGCAGAGGAGCTTTATGAGGCATTTGAAACAGGATTAAAGGGAAAAAAAGGGGGAATAATATTAAGAAAAACAGGGTGCCTGGGATACTGCTCCAAAGAACCGCTTGTCAATATAAATATACCGGGACAGCCCCTGCTGGTCCTTAACAGGGTACAGAAAAAAGATGTTAACACGATCATTAAAGGAATTGAAAAAGGTTCGTTCCCGGAAAGACTCATACTGTGCAAAATTTCAGAATGGGACCACCATACCCACCATATAAGCTACGGCAGCGGCTATAAAGGTGTTCCTGAATGGAGCGAGGTGCCTTTTTTTAAAAGCCAGAAAAAAATAGTATTAAGGGATGCGGGTCTTATCGATCCGGAATCTATCGAGGAATACATCGCTGTGGGCGGTTATTCAGCATTTATTAAAGCTGTTACCGGAATGAGCCCCCAGGATGTTATAGGCGAAGTCAAGGCGTCAGGGCTCCGGGGCCGTGGAGGAGCCGGTTTTCCTACAGGTGTAAAATGGGCGCTTATGGGAAAAGAATCCGCGAAGAAAAAATACATTATCTGTAACGCGGACGAAGGTGACCCCGGGGCATACATGAACAGGAACGAAATAGAAAGCGATCCTCACATGATCATTGAAGGGATGCTGATCGGCGCATACGCAATGGGAGCGAATGAGGGAATAATTTATGTACGGGCGGAATATCCCCTTGCGGTAGAAAGACTTAAAAAAGCAATAAGCCAGGCCCGGCAGGCAGGGTTTATAGGGAAGGAAATCCCCGGAACAAATTTCAGCTTTGACCTTACAATTGTTGAGGGAGCAGGCGCTTTTGTCTGCGGAGAGGAGACAGCCCTGATTGCGTCAGCCGAAGGAAAAGCGGGAAGGTCCAAACCGAGGCCCCCGTTCCCCGCACAGTGCGGGTTTATGTGTTATCCGACAAATATCAACAATGTTGAAACCTGGAGCAATATACCCGTGATTATAGCAAAAGGCAGCAAGTGGTTTTTAAAAACAGGAACAGAAAAAAGCCCGGGGACAAAAGTCTTTTCTCTTGTCGGAAAGGTTAAAAACACCGGGCTTGCAGAGCTTCCCCTCGGGGAGTCCCTTCTTACCCTGGTTTATGAAATCGGAGGAGGAGCTGCCGGAAAGGAAAAAAAGGTAAAAGCTGTACAGTCGGGCGGACCGTCTGGCGGCTGCATACCGGTTTCAAAATTCGGGACACCGATAGATTATGAATCACTTGCCTCTCTCGGGGCAATTATGGGTTCAGGCGGTATGGTAGTAATGGACCAGGATAACTGCATGGTTGATGTGGCAAGATATTTTATTGAGTTCACGAATTCAGAGTCATGCGGGAAATGTGTTCCCTGCCGCGAAGGGCTTTCGCAGGAGCTTAATCTGCTGAATAAAATTACAAAAGGGAAAGGAGAGGACTCAGACCTTGCTGTGATGGAAGAGCTGGGCAATGTTATAATTGATACAGCCCTCTGCGGCCTTGGGCAGACAGCGCCGAATCCTGTCCTTACAACACTTAAATATTTCAGGAATGAATATGAAGAGCACATCCAGAGGAAACACTGCAGCGCAGGGACCTGCGAAGAGCTCTTTACAACACTTTGCTCAAACTCATGTCCCATGCACATGGACATACCGGCCTACCTCACCCTGCTTAAGGAAGACAGGCTTGAGGAAGCCTTTGAATCAACACTCCGCGATAACCCGCTGCCGGGCACAATCGGAAGGATATGCCATTTCCACTGCCAGATGAGATGCAGGAGGGATACAATAGACGAGCCTGTACATCAGGGAGAAATACACAGGTATCTGGCTGACACAATGTACAAGATGGGAAGGGAGAACGAGATATATGATAAACTTGTAAAGGAAAAACTCCCCCCGACCGGCAAAAAAATAGCAGTCATCGGGGCAGGGCCGGCGGGCCTTACAGCGGCTTTTTATCTTTCAAGGCTCGGCCACGGCATTACGGTCTATGACCAGAACCCGAAAGCAGGAGGAGTTCTCCGCTACGGTATCCCCTCCTACAGGCTTCCGAAAGAAATTCTTGATAAAGAGCTTCAGGTTTTTAAAAAACTCGGCGTTAAATTTCTCTTCAACAAGACGCTCGGCAGGGATATCAGAACAGACACTCTCTTAAAGGAATATGACGCAGTTTTTCTTGCCATCGGGTCATATAAACATATCGGTTATGATATATCCGGGTCTCAGCTGAAAGGGGTGGTCCAGGGTACGGAACTGCTTGATAACATGGAGAAAAAAAAGAAGGTCCCCCCCGGTAAAAAAGCTGTAATTATCGGAGGAGGAAATGTCGCCATAGACACCGCAAGGTCTTTATGGAGAACCGGCGCGGATGTAACTGTCGCCTACAGAAGGGCAAAAGAGGACATGCCGGCGAACAAGAGCGAAATTGCCGAGGCGGAAGCTGAGGGTATTAAATTCTTGTTTATGGCAAATCCTGTAAGAATAACCGGGAACAAAGACGGAAGTGTGGAAGCAGTTGAAATAATGAAAATGGAAGGGGGACAGTTTGATTTATCCGGCAGAAGAAAACCGGTTGAAACCGGTAATATCTCTGTCCTCAAATGCGATACTGTTGTAATTGCTGTAGGCGAAAAGGTAGATTCAGCCCTTCTTGAACAGGAAAAAATAATTACAACTAATAAAGGAACTGCTTATGTCAATCCCTATACCTGCAGGACAGGAAAACCCCTGGTATATGCCGCCGGCGATGTGACAACAGGCCCCTCCACTGCGGCTGAAGCTATGGGTCAGGCAAAAACAGCTTCCTCAATAATTGATTTCGATCTGACAGGCAAACACAGGTTCGACTCCCTGTTCAGGACGTTCGAGTACGGCAATGAGATACCTGAGGAGATAATATCTGCGGAGGGAATTGAGAGCAGGCATTTAAAAGTTAAAGAAAGAAAAGGTAATTTTCAGGAAATCAACCTTGGTTATATGGGAGACCAGGCACGCCGTGAGGCAATGAGGTGCTTAAGGTGCGACATAAAGCTTTCCGGAACGGGAGGTGTCAGATGATGAGGAAAAAGATAAACATAATTATTGACGGAAAGGATTACCTGGTTGACGAGGGAACTACAATTCTTAATGCCTGCAAAGAGGTAGGCATTAATATTCCCCATTTATGCTACATGGAGGATGTCTCCTCAAACGCTTCCTGCGCAATCTGCTGTATTGAAGTAAAAGGCTCAAAAAAGCTTGTCCGCTCATGTTCCTACTCAGTCTGGGCGGATATGGAAATAACAACAAACTCCGAGAGAATAAGAAAAGCAAGAAAAACAAACCTGGAGCTCATCCTTGCCAACCATCCTGATGACTGCCTTAAATGCGACAGAAACCAGAACTGTGAACTGCAGAAACTTGCATGGGAGCTTGGCGTGCGTGAACAGCATTACGCGAAGACCAGGACAAAAATACTTCCTCTCGATACATCCTCCCCTTCTCTTATCCGGGACCCGAACAAGTGTATCCTCTGCAACAGGTGTATAAGCGTATGCAGCGAAGTCCAGACGGTAAACGCGATAGATGTCACAGGCAGGGGCCTTCACAGCCGTGTAACAACATTCATGGACAGGGGGCTGGGCAGCTCCGTATGCACCAACTGCGGCCAGTGTTCTCTGGTCTGCCCGACAGGCGCCATTGTTGAAAAATCAGATATCAGCAGCATCTGGCGGGATATTTACGATCCTGATATTTTCACCGTAATACAGACAGCCCCGGCTATCCGCATAGGAATCGGGGAAGCAATGGGCATGGAGAGCGGGGCACTGGTAACAGGTAAGATGGTAGCCGGGATCAGAAAACTGGGATTTGACAGGGTTTTTGATACACAGTTCACGGCAGACCTTACAATAATGGAAGAAGGGCATGAGTTAATAAAAAGGATATCAACAGGGGGAACGCTCCCGATGATTACCTCCTGTTCACCTGGATGGATCAAATTCATTGAGCACTTTTTCCCGCAGCAGCTGGCTAATATCTCGACCTGCAAGAGCCCCCAGCAGATGTTCGGGGCTTTGGCAAAAACCTGGTATGCAGAACAGGCGGGCCTTGACCCGGAAAAGATCAGGGTCATATCTGTAATGCCCTGCACCGCCAAAAAATATGAAGCGGAAAGGCCTGAAATGAATTCCGCTTTCCACTACTGGAAAGAGAGAAAAAAACTTAAAAACAGGTCAGGTTTTCCGGATGTGGATTATGCCCTGACAACAAGGGAGCTTGCGAGGATGTTCAGGGAAACCGGACTCGATTTTGCGGGGCTCCCGGAAGAGGAATTTGACAATCCCCTTGGAAAATCTACAGGGGCAGCTGTAATATTCGGGGCAACCGGCGGTGTAATGGAAGCGGCCCTGCGGACAGCCTATGAGGTGCTGACAGGGACTACCCTGGATAAGGTCGAGTTTGCTGATGTAAGGGGTATGGAAGGTATAAAAGAAGCAGAAATCGATATTAAGGGAAAGCCGGTGCGGGTCGCCGTCGCGCATACACTTAAAAACGCCAGAAAACTGCTCGATGAAATAAAAGAAGGGAAATCTCCCTATGCGTTTATTGAGGTAATGGCGTGCCCGGGAGGATGCCTGGGAGGAGGAGGACAGCCCATCCCTACCACCTGGGAGATAAGAAAAAAAAGGGCGGAATCGATATACAGGGAGGATATAAACCTGGGCATAAGAAAATCGCATGAAAATCCCGAAATACAGGCCCTGTACAGGGATTTTCTCATCAAGCCTCTCGGCGAGATATCCCATCATCTTCTGCATACCAGCTATTCTCAGAAATCTGTTTAGCATCAGGCTTTTTTAAAAAAGAAATAAAAAAGGCTGCGCGCGGTTAAATCCGCATGCAGCCTTTCTTTTTAAAACTATTTATATTCTTTTCCCGTTTCATTTACCGGGAAAAACAGCAATTACACCCTGGATCTCTGAATATAATGAGTGTGAAGCAGATGGTGAGATTTTTCTCCAAGCGGTTTAACAAGGTAATCCTCATAGATCCTTAAAATCTCAGGGTTCATATGTGATTTCCTTATTTCCTTGCCCTCATCTTCCTTGTAAATGGCACTGATCCTTGCCAGACGGACATCATCGGTCGTAAGACGCGGCTGGCCGCCGCCGCCTATACACCCGCCGGGACAGGTCATGATCTCGACAAAATGGTACTGGCTCTTCCCCTCATTGATGCTGTCAAGAAGGGTCCTTGTGTTCCCGAGTCCGTGGGCAACTGCAACCTTTGCTGTAACTCCCTCGAGGAAATTCCAGTCAGGAACCGTGCCTGTAAAAGTCACGGATGCCTCCTTGATTCCGGCAAGTCCCTCAACAGGTTTCACATGCAGATTCTCCATCGGGAGTTCCCTGCCTGTTACTATCTCATGCACTGTCCGCAGGGCAGCTTCCATTACACCGCCGGTATTAGCGAAAATATCAGCAGCCCCTGAAGACATCCCTATCGGGCTGTCGATTTTGCCTTCGGGAAGGACCTTGAAATCAATACCCGCGGACTGGATCATACGCCCCAGTTCACGTGTTGTAAGAACATAATCAACATCCTTGCTGCCGCTTGAAGCCATTTCAGGCCTGTCGCACTCAAATTTCTTTGCGGTGCATGGCATAACAGATACAACAACCATCTTTTTCGGATCAACACCAGCTTTCTCCGCGTAGTATGTTTTAGCTACGGCCCCGAACATCTGCTGTGGGCTTTTGCAGGTTGAAAGGTTTGGAAGGAATTCCGGGTAAAAATACTCGGCGAACTTAATCCATCCGGGTGAGCAGGAGGTGAACATCGGAAACGAAGCAGGCTTTTTATCAACAAGCGCGCTTTTTAACCTTGTAAGAAGCTCTGTCCCCTCCTCCAGTATGGTAAGGTCTGCTGTAAAGTTTGTATCAAAAACCCTGTCAAATCCCAACAGCCTTAATGCGGAAACCATCTTGCCTGTAACAAGGGTCCCCGGCTCATATCCGAAACACTCGCCCAGCGCTGCCCTGATTGCGGGAGCTGTCTGCACAACAACGAATTTTTCAGGATCCTCTATGGCTCTCCATACTGCGTCAATATGGTTTCTCTCCGTAATAGCCCCGACAGGGCAGACAGCTGAACACTGGCCGCACTGTACGCAGGCGACAGTATCAAGACCGGAATCAAAGGCAGTGCTGATAACGGTTGAGTATCCCCTGCCCTGGGGGAACAGCGCGCCGACACCCTGGACATTATTGCATACAGTTACACACCTTCTGCATTTGATGCATTTTGCCTGGTCCCTTATAAGGGCCGGTGTTGTCTCATCAATCCATGATAAAGGCTTCTCCCCTTCATACCGTATTTCACTTACTCCAAGCTGGTAAGCCAGCTTTTTAAGTTCGCAGTCTTCCGCCCTGTCGCAGTACTGGCAGTTCCCTTCATGTTCGCTTAAAAGAAGTTCGACAACTGTCCTTCTCGCCTCCCTCACCCTTTTGGTATTGGTCATGATCTTCATGCCTTCGATAATAGGTGTAGCGCACGCGACAGCCAGGGGTTTGTTTTTATCAATCTCGACAACGCATACCCTGCATGCGCCCTGGGGATCTTTTCCCTCAAGAAAACAAAGTGTGGGTATCTCTATCCCTGAAGCATGGGCTGCCTTAAGTATTGTGTCTCCTGCTTCAAACTGTATTTCCATGTTGTTAATTGTTGCTTTAGGCATTTATCGG
The DNA here is from genome assembly GCA_024233785.1 of Spirochaetales bacterium. GTDB lineage: Bacteria > Spirochaetota > Spirochaetia > CADAEX01 > CADAEX01 > JACKPD01. Next base: position 155,912 of record JACKPD010000003.1, read on the forward strand.
TACCTCCCTTACTACCTGGACCGTTGTTTCCACAAGCGGACCCGGAACTTTTCCATAATCACATCTCAGGCATCTTTTGCACTGTCTGACAGCTACACTTTCATTCCATGCCAGTTCTACTTCATCAAAATTATGTCTTCTTCTCTCAACAGCGATTGATCTCTGTTTTTCCCTCGGATAGGGGACAGGATCAGCGTCAGGATCATATTCAGTATCAATAATCTGCTCCTCTCTCCAGAAAGGCTCGCCTTCCCCGAGAAGATAGTCATGAATACCTACTGCCGCTTTCTCGCCGCCCGCAATAGCGTTAACAACAGAAGCAGGCCCGGTAGCGTTATCGCCTCCGGCAAAAAGCCACGGAAGGCTTGTCTGGCCTGTAACAGGATTTGTCTGGATAAAACCCTGTCTTGTAAGGGCCGGCCTGGTTTCACCGAGAAGTTTTTCAGTTTTAAGTTTCTGGCCGATTGCGATAATTATCTGGTCGGCGTCAATTATGAACGTTTCTCCCTCTTTTTCTGTCGGTCTTCTTCTTCCTGTCCTGTCATATTCGCCCAGTTTCATGGGAATACACCTGAGGCCGGAAGCAGCTCCCTTCTCATTTTTTATTACCTCAACAGGCTGAGTCAGGGTCATAAGGACAACACCTTCGGAAATTGCTTCATCAATTTCTTCTTCGTATGCCGGCATCTCTCCCTGGCTTCTTCTGTAAACGACCTTGACGCTTTCCGCGCCGAGACGGAGGGCAGTTCTCGCGGCGTCAATCGCGGCGTTACCACCGCCGATAACTATTACGTTTTTCCCTACCGGTACAGAACCCCTGATATTGTACTGCTTGAGGAAAGGAATTGCGTCTGTGACGTTTTCCGCTTCTTCTCCAAGGAGACCAAGGGTTATGGGATCAGGCGCGCCGACACCCATGAAAACAGCCTCATACCCGTCATCAGCAAGGCTTTGTAATGTAAAGTCCTTACCGAGGGACACACCTGTTTCAATATCAACTCCAAGCTGTTCTATCATTCTTATTTCACGGGCAAGGGTTTCCCTCGGAAGCCTGTAGGACGGAATAGTCTGTACAAGCATACCGCCCGGCCTTAATTCCGATTCAAATACTTTGGGTTTGTATCCAAGCCTCGCGAGAAAATATCCGCAGGAAAGACCTGCAGGCCCAGCTCCGATAATAGCGATCTTTCTTTTCGCGTTCCGCTCGCTCTCCCTGCTTTCAGGCTTCTGGACAATAACTTCCTGATCAACAAGGAATCTTTTTACTCCCCGGATCGAAACAGATTCATCAAGGGTTGCCCTTCTGCACTTGTCCTCGCAGGTATGAAAGCATACCCTTGCGCAGATTGCCGCAAACGGGTTCCTGTTCCTGTGCACCTGCAGCGCTTCAGCGTATCTCTTGTCGCCGGTCAATGCCACAAATGACGGTATATCCACTTTTGCCGGGCATCCGCTCTGACACGGGGCCCTTACAAGGCTCGGACATACACCGGCCGGACACCTCTTTTCAAGGATGTGGGCCTCGTATTCACTCCTGAAATACCTTATAGTTGAAAGGACTGGATTAGGGGCAGTCTGGCCGAGACCGCACAAAGCCGTATCCTTGATCTGGTTCCCCAGGGAAACAAGCCTGTCAATATCCTCGAGCTCTCCCTTTCCTTCGCATATCCTGGTAACAATCTCAAGCATCCTTTTTGTTCCTACGCGGCATGGAACACATTTTCCGCATGACTCTTCCTGGATAAATTCAAGAAAAAACCTTGCCATGTCCACCATACAGGTGTCTTCATCCATTACAATAAGTCCGCCTGAACCCATTATGGCGCCAAGCTCAATAACTGATTCGTAATCGACAGGAACATTAAGGTGCTCTTTTGTTATACATCCGCCGGACGGGCCTCCCATCTGTGCGGCCTTGAACTTCTTCCCGTTGGGGATCCCTCCCCCGATTTCATATATGATATCGCCGAGCGGCGTACCCATATTTACTTCAACGAGGCCGATATTGTTAACATTGCCTGTAAGCGCGAATATCTTTGTCCCTGGAGATTTTTCAGTTCCGGTTTCCCTGAACCACTTTGAGCCGTTTTTTATTATAAGAGGTACATTGCCGAATGTTTCAACATTGTTAAGCACCGAAGGCTTGTCAAAAAGGCCCTTAACAGCAGGGAATGGAGGCCTGGGCCTCGGTTCTCCCCTTTTACCTTCTATAGATCTCATAAGCGCGGTTTCTTCTCCGCAGACAAATGCTCCTGAACCCTGGGCAATCTTTATATCAAATGAAAAATCAGTTCCGAGGATGTTTTTACCGAGAAGGCCCATTTCACGGCATTCGTTTATTGAGTGTTCCAGCCGCTGAATTGCAAGCGGGTATTCCGCCCTGCAGTAAATATAACCGGTATCCGCCCCAATCGCCCTTGCGCCAATCATCATTCCTTCAAGTACGGCATGGGGATCTGCCTCAAGAATACTTCTGTCCATGAAAGCGCCCGGATCCCCTTCATCAGCGTTACAGATAATGTATTTTTTACTGCTTTCTGTTTTACGGCAGAAACTCCATTTCATACCTGTTGTAAAGCCTGCTCCGCCCCTTCCCCTAAGGCCTGATTCAGCAATTTCCCTGATTATACCGTCCGGGTCAAGCTCTTTAAGCGCTTTATAAAGTCCGAAATACCCGTCACGGGCTATATAATCATCGATACTGTCTGCGGAAATAAGACCTTTGTTGTGGAGAACCCGAAGGTTCTGGAGAGCGAAAAAGTAAATATCCTTATACTTGGGTATTACCTCCCCGTTGACAGGATTGTGAAACATAAGCCGCTTTACAGGCTTGCCTTTTACAAGGTGGCTTTCAACAATATCAGCAGCATCTTCAGGAGAGACTTTCTGATAAAAATATCCCCCTGGATAGACTACAACAATCGGCCCGCCGGCGCAGAACCCGTTACAGCCGGTTTCTACCAGGGTGACCTTATCAGCAAGACTGTTTTTTTCAAGGCTTTCCGCGAAGGCCTTCTTAACAAAGGCAGCGCCGGAAGAAAGACAGCCTGTCCCGAAACAGAACATAATATGGAAAGGTGTATCTCCGGGGAGCCCTTTTTCCGCCGGATCCTGAAGTCTTACAGCCATTCTTTTAAGCGATTCCTGTTTAATTTTTTCAAGATCGGCAAGAGTGGTTATTCTATTTTTCAAATCTTTTTCCTTACCCATTTAAACCTCCTCCCTGTCAGCACCGGCATTAGCTTCAGCTTCAGCATAAAACGGTTCAATTATTTCACCGATTTTTGTCGGCTTTACCCTTTTATACACTTCTCCGTCTATAGAAATTGTAGGCGCAAGACCGCATGCGCCGAAACATCTTCCGACTTCCAGTGAAAACATCTTATCTACAGTAGTTCCGCCCACAGGAATCGAAAGTTTTTTCTGGATCGCCTCCAGAACCTCTTTTCCCCCTCTGACATAACATGAGGTACCAAGACAGACCCTGATTATGTGTTTACCGCGTGGAACAGTGGAAAAATATGAATAAAATGTTACAACCCCTGTTACTTCGCTGTACGGTATCTTCATTCTTTCACTTATATGCTTAAGCGCTTTTTCCGGCAGATAGCCGAAAATATTCTGAGTGGACTGGAGAACCGGAATCAGGGCCCCGGGAACCCCTATAAACCCGTCGATTACCACATCAAGACCTGAATATAAAGATTCTTCATCTTCGCTGCAGCTGCACTGTGCGGTTTCTTTCTTAGCTTCATCAAGCTCGGTTTTCATTTGCACAAACTCCCTTCATTGCTTAG
>JACKPD010000004.1 GCA_024233785.1 Spirochaetales bacterium
AAAAATCCTCAGAGAAATGGGGGATTTCACAAAGCGGAGAAACTGTACTAAGTTTCAGAATAACCGATGTTATCGTATATGACCCTCCCGTTTTAGTCTCGCCGCCGGATAAAAAAATAGCAGAAATGGAAGAAATTCTTAACGGCAACATGGTATTTGAATGGCAGCACAAACCGATGCTCAGACGGTATGAAATAAGTATCTCTGATTCAATTAATTTTGACAGAAACCTTTCAATTTATTCGGCGGAAGGTTCAGGATTCAGGCTTACAGAAATTAAACCTGGAAAATACTTCTGGAAAGTCAAAGGTTATGATGAAAAGGGGCATGATTCTCCTCCTTCTAAGGTTAATACTTTGACTGTTGAACCTATAAAACCCCTTCTACAGCCGGCTATTATCTCTCCCGGAAACGGAGAGAATATTAATATGGATAACAGGAATACCTTACTGCTTCAATGGAAAGGATCGCCGGATACAGAATACTATTCATACAAGCTCATTCAGAATGAGGGAGCCGAAAGAGTTCTTGCCTCTGATGAAAAATTCAGGGGAACAGAAATTATATTCAGGGATCTTGACAAACTTGATATCGGGAAATTCCGTTTTGAAGTACAGGCGTTGAAAGACCTGCCGGGAAATGAAAAAAGGAAAAGTCCGACAGCATCATCCAGTTTTTCAATATCGCTCAGCCAGCCGGACCCTGATAAAGTCGAGATAATAATCCTTGGAGAATAAAGTCCTTTGAACTTTATGCTGAATGTAATTAAAAATTGAAACCGAAGTTAAAATAAAAAACAGGATATTCCCTGCTGTCGGCCTTTGAAAGAGATATCTCGACCGGGCCGAAAAAAGTGTTGACAAGCGCAAGGGTGCCGCCATAGCTGTTTATAACTTCTCCGTTTGAACCGTTTTCATCAAAGTTATAATACAGCCTGCCGTAAAAAGGGGTAAAAATAAAATGATCAAGAAACCTGATATTTGCCCCTATTTTGCCTATTGCAAGATTATCCGCAATAATATCTCCAGGCATTAAACCTTCGAAACCGAATATTTCTTTTTCTATTCTGCTGTTATAGCCTCCGGCCAGGAACCCTATCCCCTTATCATAATCGGGGATATCTATTCCACAGTAAACAAGGGATGGGGCCAATGTCAGGAACGGAAATACAGGGAAATAAACAGCAGACTCTGTTTTTATCTGGTTATAATTTTCAAAACCTGATTTTTGAGTAACTATGCCGGAGGAAAAGGAATCCTCAATAAAAATTCTTTCGGCAGAACTCCATATTCTTATACCACGCGAAGGATATACAGATGAGTCAAGTGTATCAAGCAATAAATAGAGCCGCAGTTTGTAGTAATCAAGCGATCCTTCTATATCATAAACAGAAATATCATCCTTATATGTGATATAATCTTTCTCCCCCGCAATACCGGCGAACATACTGTTAAATATGGTTTTTTCCATAAACAGGGATGAATCGAAAAAATCTGAATATACTTTACTTTCCTTCTCCCCTTTCTCATCATAGAGATAAAAATCCCTCCTTGAAAAACCGAGACCGACACCAGCGTCAATATTCCCGAACCAGAAGACCGGCAGATAATATTTAAATGTGTATTGAAAATTTTCTCCGAATTTACCCTTAAGATCAAGTCTTGAATTATCTACAATAAAATCCTTATATGCAGTCCCCAGGAAAAGGCTTGCATTATCGTTTGTATTATAGTTGGTTGAAATAAAAAGTTCCTGATCAGCGGCCTCTTCTGTCATTACTGTAAGAATGTTTTTATCTTCAATATTATCAACTGAATAACGTACAAGGTAAAAATCCCTTGTTCCGTATAATCTGCCGACCGCGCTGCTGAGTTTCTCAGAGGACAGGATTGCCCCTTCCCTTATACCCATTGTATTTATTATCTTGCTGTCAGATATTTTTTTATTATCCTCTATAATAATTTTATCAATTACCATGGATTCATACATCATTGCGTTCCATGCCGGGCTGTGACCTGTAACATTATCTTCAGTCACCTCTGATTTTATATTCAACTTCCTTGAAAGCTCTGCAAAGTAATTCTCTTCAAGAGCGGCAGCCGCTTCCCCTGCTTCGATAATGGCGCTGCTCTCTTCAAAATCAAAAACATTAAAATTCTTTAAATCCGGAGTTATAACTTTGTCTGCAAGTTTTTTTTCTTCAAGGGTGGTACCCGAGACGACAAGACGGGTTACCTGGTCAATAACCTTGGTAAAATTGTTAAGCTCTTCCTTTTTATAAAGCGGTGTTCCCGCGTCTACGGCTATTACGATATCAGCGCCCATTGCCTTAATATCAGATACCGGCAGATTTCTTGTAAAACCGCCGTCAACAAGAAGCTTTCCGTCAATCTCGATTGCGGAAAATATTGAAGGGATAGCCATGCTGGCCCTTACAGCATCTGCTATACTTCCTTTCTCAAGTACAACAGCTTCTCCGGTCTGAATATCAGTCGCGATACATTTGAAAGGGATAGGAAGTTTTGAAAAATCACGGACATACCTTTGACCCCAGGTGAGTTTTGAAAGCATGCTGCATGCGTTTTGTCCGTATGAAAGTCCCTCAGGCAGCTTGATCTTTCTATTTTCAACTTCAAGCCTTATAACACTTTTTTCGTAAATATCCCTGTCTCTATGGTTTATATCATTTCTTTTAATTCTGTCATATAAAAGAGCATCCCAGTCAATTCCCTCTACTATTGCCTCAATCTCCAGGGCGCTGTATCCGCATGAATAAAGTATCCCGATAATCGCGCCCATACTGGTCCCGGTAATGTAATCAACAGATATGTTATATTTCTCTATTGCCTTGAGTACGCCTATGTGGGCCATCCCGCAGGCGCCCCCCCCGCTTAAGACAAGTCCGACCGCGGGCCTTGTCTGTGATACAGATGAAATTCCCGGCAGATTATCTGCTCCATAAAGATCCGCCGAATAAAGTATCAGAAGCAGCAGCAGCAGAATCGCTTTTTTTCGCAAATAATCATATAACATGATCAGAGTATATGCATATTTGGATTTGAACTCAAGACAGTACAATCTTTAACGCAGTAATTTGGAACTACTCAATAAAATTATATTGTATATATCCTAACAGATGTTTAAAATATTAATATTATCTGCTGACTAAAAAGTATTTTGCTATTCTTTTTCAGCAAGGGGGCATTTTGATCAGGAGTAATCCGTTTATTATCATGGCATTGGTTTTTTCCCTTTTTTCAGCCCAGCTCTTTGCAGAAGAAATTGGAATTATTACTTCAGCTGCGGAAATTGATTATCCCCCGTTCAGCATAACAAACCCGGCAGGAGAGGCAGACGGGTTTTCAGTAGAACTCTTAAGGGCATCCCTTGCAGCCATGAACAGGGATGTTTCTTTCCGGACAGGGACCTGGGCAGAGGTAAAAAACCTACTTGAAAAAGGTGAAATAAAAGCCCTGCCTCTTGTCGGCAGAACTCCTGAAAGGGAGGAAGTTCTTGACTTTACTATTCCGTATATGACACTGCACGGCGCCATTGTTGTCCGCGAAGAAACTGAAAATATCACTTCATTAAACGAACTTCAGGGGAAAAAAGTAGCGGTAATGAAGATGGATAACGCTGAAGAATTTCTAAAAAGGAAAAAACTTGATATAGAAATGATATCAACCCCGACCTTTGACGACGCGCTTAAAGGGCTGTCAAAAGGGCTTTATGATGCAGTTGTAATACAGCGGCTCGTAGCCATACGGCTTATAAAAGAGAATAACCTTACAAACCTCAAAATAATTAAAACCCCGATTATGGATTTCAAACAGGATTTCTGCTTTGCGGTTAAGGAAGGGGACAGGGAAACACTCTCTCTGCTTAATGAAGGGCTATCCATAGTAATCGCAGACGGCACATACAGATATCTACATTCAAAATGGTTTGCTTCGCTTGAAATCCCTGATGACCGCAGTATTGTCATAGGGGGAGACTACAATTTCCCTCCTTATGAATATCTCGATAAAAACGGCCGCCCAGCGGGATTTAATGTCGATATAACCAGGGCAATTGCTGAAGAGACAGGGCTTAATATTGAAATAAGGCTTGCCCCCTGGACTGAAATTATTAATGACCTTGAAGAGGGTAAAATTGATGCTGTTCTGGGGATGTTCTACTCTCCTTCACGAGATTTAAAATTCGACTTCTCGCTGCCCCACTCAAACGTGCATCACATCAGTGTTGTCCGGAAAGGGGAAACTACTCCTCCCGCGAAAATAGAGGAACTTACAGGTAAAAATATCGCTGTTCAGAACGGCGATATAATGCATGATTTTTTAATCTCAAAAGGTCTCAAGGGAAATATTACGTCATTTGAGACACCAGAGGACGCATTAAGAGAGCTTTCTCTGGGAAAATATGACTGCGCGCTTTTAAATAGAGTTACAGCTCTCTACCTGATAAAGAAAAACGGATGGAACAATCTAGAAATAGCTAAAAAACCTATACTTACTACTGAATACTGCTATGCTGCGCTTAAAGGGCACAGACCCCTTTTAACAGTATTCACAGAAGGGCTTAAAAGCATAGAAGAGAACGGGGAATACCGCCGGATTTATGAAAAATGGATGGGAATATACAATGAAGAATCTATCCCGTTTTCACTAATCATGCGCTATGCGGTTATTGTTTTTCTCCCTCTTTTTATAATACTTTTTATATCTTTTTTCTGGGCATGGTCTCTAAGGCGCGTTGTCGCGCGAAAAACAGCGGAACTCAGGCAAAGCGAGTCCCAGTTCCGCTCTATTGTAGAAGCAATTCCCGATTCCGTATTCGTCCATTCCGATTACCTTTTCAGTTACCTTAATGCCAGCGCGTGCAGGCTGTTCGGAATATATTCACCCAAACAGCTTATAGGCAAATCGATACTGGAGCGTTTTCACCCTTCCAGCTATGAGATAGTAAAAAAAAGGGTTAAAGCTATTTATGAGCAGAAAGAATATATGCCTCTCCTTGAGCAGAAATACCTGCGTATTGACGGAAGCGAAGTGCCTGTAGAAGTATCGGCAGTTCCCATAACCTACGAAGGAAAGGAAAGCGCTCTTGTTTTTGTAAGGGACATAACAAACCTTAAGGAAATTGAAAAGGAACAGGCCGCCGCCGCCAGGAAGAGAGAGGCCCTTGAAAGCCAGCTGAGACAGGCGCAGAAGATTGAATCGGTGGGCCGGCTTGCCGGCGGTGTCGCGCACGATTACAACAATATGCTGAGTGTTATTAACGGATATACGGAACTTGCCATGGATAAAGTCGGGCCATCTGATCCGATTTTTCCATATCTTAAGGAAATTTATACAGCAGGTACAAGGTCGGCCGAAATCACGAAACAGCTGCTGGCTTTCGCCCGGAAGCAGACCATAAACCCGAGGGTAATCAATCTTAATATTACTGTTGAAAGCATGCTCAATACTATCAGGCGGCTTATCGGCGAAAGCATTGTTCTCGACTGGTATCCCTCATCAGATATATGGTTGGTCAAAATGGACAGTTCCCAGATTGACCAGATACTTGTTAACCTGTGCATAAATGCCAGGGACGCAATAACAGATATCGGCAGAATTACAATAGAGACCGGTAATATAGTTATTGATAATGAGTACTGCGCTGACCACAGGGGTTTTATACCGGGGAAGTTCGTACTGCTGACAGTAAGCGATAACGGTAAAGGTATTGAAAAAAAGACACTGGAATTTATTTTTGAGCCCTTTTTTACAACAAAGGCCCTGGGACTCGGTACAGGACTTGGCCTTTCAACAGTATACGGTATAGTCAAGCAAAATAACGGGTTTATAAATGTTTACAGTGAATCAGAAAAAGGCACAACCTTTAAAATCTATATACCCAGGCATGAGGATCAACTCACTGAAAAAGAATCTGAAGATTTCAATGAAGCCCCAACCGGGACAGGTGAAACTGTGCTCATAGTTGAAGATGAGCTCTCAATTCTCAATCTGACCGGCAAAATGATCGAAAAGCTCGGGTATAATGTACTGACATCAGAGGGCCCGTACGAAGCATTAAAACTTGCGGCAAACCATAAAGGCATAATCAACCTCCTGATAACTGATGTAGTCATGCCGGAGATGAACGGCAGGAATATGGCAGAGAAGATCCAGGAAATTTTCCCTGATATAAAAGTGCTTTATATGTCGGGCTACACCGCGAATGTTATTGCACACCAGGGGATCCTGGAGGAAGGGGTTTCCTTTATCCAGAAACCCTTTTCAATAAATGAACTGGGTATCAAGATCAATGAAACCCTGCAGAAAGATTAAGTTTGAATTTTAAGTTAATTATTATATACATGTTTTAATAGGTTACAAATATGATAAACCTTTTATTTTTACTGCTTGGATTTATTCCGCTTATTTACGGGGCCGATCTTCTTGTAGAAAGCGCGTCATCGCTTGCGAAAAAACTTAATATTCCCAATATTGTTATCGGCCTTACAATTATCGCTTTCGGGACTTCAGCCCCTGAACTGGTGGTAAACACCTTTGCGTCGGCTGCCGGGAATTCAGAAATCGTTCTCGGAAATATTATTGGAAGCAATATTTTTAATATTCTTGGAATACTAGGAATATCCGCTATAATTTATCCGCTGACTGTTAAAACAAATACGACATGGATTGAAATACCTCTCTGCCTGTTATCAGCGGCAATTGTCTTTATTGCCGCAAACGACATAATAATTGACAAATCCTCAAACTCCCTGATAACAAGAACCGACGGAATTCTTTTATTGGGATTTTTCCTTATTTTCCTGAGCTATAATTTTCAGCTTATGAAATCAGGAAACCTGGATGAAGAAATAGCGGTCAAAGAATATTCAATAGTTAAATCGGTACTTCTAATTTTAACAGGAATTATACTGCTTGCGGCAGGAGGCAAAATAATTGTTGAGTTTGCTGTGAAATTTGCAAGGATTATTGAAATTCCCGAAAGAATAATTGCCCTGACCATAGTATCGATAGGAACGTCCCTGCCGGAACTTGCTACATCGGCAGTAGCTGCAAAAAAAAGGAATGTGGATATCGCCATCGGGAATGTTGTGGGATCCAATATTTTCAATGCTTTTTTTATTCTGGGTATTTCAGCGGTAATAAATCCGGTCCGCCTGCAGAAAATGTCCAATATGGATTTGACAGTTAATATACTAGCAAGTACTTTACTGTTTATTTTTATATTTACGGGCAGGGGACGAAGAATTGATCGCATCGAAGGAATAATCTTTACTGTAATTTATCTGATTTATCTGGCGGTTCTTATAATATTGTAATTGATTATTTCTAATCATAATCCAGAGTAAATATTGAGTGAACAGGATAATTTTTCATATTCAGTTACAATACTGCCGCAGGCGGATTACCGTTTTGCAATACCCTCATTATATATTTCCTTCGCAATCTTTTCACACCCGGCAGAAGTAAGGTGTATTTCATCTTTCCAGTCATTTTCCTGGATTAAACGCTGTGTTTCAATGACTTTAAAATTACCGGAATATTTTTTCTGCAAGCTGATCAGGCCGCCGCTTAGTTGTGTAAAAATATATTTAAACACATCTTTTTGAATTTTCCCGTCAGTTATATTTTTTTCCGTAAAACAGCTTTCTATCCAGCTTCCGCCGACTGGTATACCTAGCATTCTTGTCCCTTTTTTCATGTACGCAGCGATTCCGTAGTTGTGGGTAATAATTTTAACGTCGCTGTTGATTTTAATCAGTCTTGATATAATTTCCTCATAAAGTGAAATAATTGATTTTATCTTGGTGTTTAAGGCAGTTTTATCAATATACTGTTCAATGTCCTGACTTACGTCCTTGATATCATTTTTATCAAAAATAAGTTTTTTTAATTCACCTTTTTCAATAATGTCACTGCCGCCTGCAGAAACAAGAACAACATCAAATTTCTGCCTCTCGTCCCTGTTGTGGTTTTCGTACTTTTTTAATAATGCCTCAAGACCCCCTTTGGATAGCGACTGGGCAGTTTCCTTTCCTGCCATTGTCATGCTGTAAATAATCACATCAAAATTGCCCGCTATTGATTTTGCGATGCTGAATGAACTGTTAGAACCGGGATTTGACAGCCATGAATCCCCAAATGCCAAAATCTTTACAGCTTTTCTGTTGCTTAAAGCAGCCATTTCATAATCACCTTCCGACCTGACACTGAGTCCCATTTAATTTACCTCCTGTGATAAATATGAATATATTATATCACTGCCGATATTGCGCAGCAATCGCCGCTAAAAAAATTAAGCATTCACAGGGTCCTGCTATTTGAAATATAACCCAGCTCCTGAGATGAAAGCTGTCACTTGACCACAGCAGCGCCCCGCTGTATGATTTTAACAGATATCCGGTGATCCAAAAGCATATCCGGCCCTATGGGTTCCGGAAGCGAAAGGACTTACCGGCTTTAAACCCTTAGGAATGAGGTCTGTTATAACATGAGTTTGTACCCTTTTACAGCAATTGTCGGCCAGGAGGCCATGAAAACAGCCCTGATTCTTAACGCCATTGATCCTTCAATAGGCGGAGTTCTGATCAGGGGACAAAAAGGAACAGCCAAGAGCACGGCTGTACGGGCGCTTGCAGGTCTTCTCCCTCCGATACAGACTGTTGAGGGATGTCCCTATCACTGTCCGCCGGATGCGGATGAGTATATACATGAAGAGTGCCGTAAGAAATCACTTAGCGGTGTTCCTTTTACTTCCATTGAGTATCCGGTACCGCTGGTTGAGCTGCCCCTTGGAGCCACTGAGGACAGGCTTGCAGGGTCGTTGAATGTGGAGCGAGCCATAAACGCAGGAGAGACCGTTTTTGAACCGGGTCTGCTCGCCTCAGCCAACCGCGGCATACTCTATGTTGATGAAGTAAATCTTCTTGACGATCATCTGGTAGATCTTCTGCTTGATACTGCTGCATCAGGTATAAACCATGTGGAACGGGAGGGACTTTCTGTAATTCACCCGTCCAGCTTTATACTCATCGGCACCATGAACCCGGAAGAAGGCGAACTCCGGCCCCAGTTCCTCGACCGTTTCGGCCTCTGCATAGGTGTTGCGGGTGAACAGGATATAAAAAAACGGAGCGAGCTTGTAAGACGGCGTCTTGCTTTTGAAAGGGACCCGGCTGCGTTCTGTAATTCATGGAATGAAGCCCAGAGCGTTCTCCGGCAGCAGATAGTGAAAGCCCGCGTGAATTTATCCAGTATATCTATCCCGGATGAAGCAGTCGATGCAGCATCAGAACTGGCAATTAAAGTCGGCTCCCAGGGGCACCGTGCAGAGATAACAATAATAAAGGCTGCATCAGCCCTTGCCGCTTTTCAGGAGCGTGGGTCTGTTACACATGCAGATATTATTGAAGCCGCAACCATGGCGCTGCCTCACCGCATAGACCGTTTTATTGAGCATGGCGGAGCAGACATTCCGAAAGAACTGAATGAGGCGCTATCCGCCGTTTTCGGAGAACTGCCGTTTGTACATGACGGGGATGAAAAAGATGAGGAAGGCAATTTTCCTGAGTTCGGCCTTGATGACGAGATCTTCCCGGGTTCACCTGCGGGCGGCACTCCCCTCTTCGTATACTTAAAAAAAAAGCATCCAGCATTGTCCTTTTAGCAGACGAAACACCGCTTCGCCTCTCTTTTGAGGAGCACAGCCGTCTGCCTGTACGCAAGGAGGTCCGGTCTTCCATCTGCGGCCGCCATACCGCGTCAATTCCGCTTCAATCCGGCGAACATATAAATGAAATAGATCCAATTGCAACCTGTCTGGCAGCAGCTCTGCGCAGAAAAATGGGAAACCCGGTTTCTGAAGGTCACGGTATTAAGGTACAGGACCTGCGGCGGCGTCTCCGTGTACAGCCTGTCAGAAAGACAATTCTCTTTCTGATTGACGCATCAGAATCCATGCTGGTAAATGAACAGATGAAATTGGCAAAAGGAGCTGTATTAGGTCTTCTGACCAGAGCTTATCAGGAAAGACACAGGGTCGGTGTAATTGTTTTCCGCGATTACCGGGCAGATGTAGTTCTGCCGCCGACATCAAGTATTACCCTTGCCCGAAACGCACTTCAGGCCCTGGCTGCAGGAGGAGGAACTCCCTTTGCCGGCGGACTGCAGGCAGTACTCAGGGTGGTCCGTTCCGAGCGCATCCGTCATCCTAATGACATTCAGCAGATGATTCTGGTAACAGACGGAAGGCCCTCTATTACCATGCAGCCCGGGGCTGACATGAGGCAGGAAGTTTTACATATAGCGCGTCAGTTTCCTGCCAGGAACATTCCGTCAATTGTTCTGGTTACGGAAGATACCTGCGATCTTATAAGGGAGGTTGCGGGTGAATTGAAAGCGCCTCTCCGTAAAATATCAGAAGTGGTATTACAAATGCATTAAAAATAAAAAAAGCCGATGACGGGGATCGAACCCATGGCCTGATCATTACGAGTGATCCGCTCTGCCAACTGAGCTACATCGGCGGTTTATCCGGTCAGGCGCATCAGTAAAATATAAAAGCTGCGTCTGCAACTGCACAGGGCAGTATATCCGGTTGTTATCCTCAGCTATTTTATTATTTTTACACCCTGATTTTCAAGCCTTAATAATAATTTAATCTCTCCGTGCAGCAGTTATTAAGTATTTTTTCCCCTCTCCGATAATCAAAATAGGGAATTATTTACGGAGGTTATATGATAAGAGGACTTTATACAGGAGCATCAGGAATGGTTGCGCAGATGCACAGGATGGATGCCCTTACAAATAACCTGGCAAATGTAGACCTTAACGGCTATAAAATGGACACATCCATACATAAGGCTTTTCCGGAAATGCTTATCAGAAGAATGAGCGACGATGGAGTATATAAATTCCCGATGGGCTCTGCCGACATATCCCCGGTTGTAGGGAAGCTTGGAACAGGGGTTGAGCAGAACGAGGTATTTACAGTCTTTACCCAGGGGGCACTCAAACAGACAGACGGACCTTTCGACCTTGCGATGGACGGTAAAGGCTTTTTTGCGGTCCAGACTCCCCTCGGAGAGCGGTACACAAGGAACGGGGCTTTTACCCTCGGAAAGGAAGGGCTGCTTCTTACGAAAGAAGGCTATCCTGTCCTTGGGAAAAACGGGCCTATAAGCATAAAGGAAAATAATTTTGTAATCGACCAGAAAGGGCGTATTTTTGTCAACAAGGCGCTGCCTGATGACCCTGAAAGGCTTATTTCCATGATTGAAAATGAATGGCAGCAGACTGAACAGATAGATTCTCTTAAACTTGTTGAGTTTGAAAGGGAAAGATTTATTAAAAAACAGGGAAGCTCGCTCTGGATAGACACGCCAGAATCAGGCCCCGCAACAGCAATTTCGGAAGAAAATCTTCCTAAAATAAGACAGGGATTTATCGAGGGTTCAAATGTAAATCCGGTCGTCGAAATGGTAAAAATGATTGAAGTAAACCGCGCCTATGAAGCTAACCAGAGGGCAGTAAGCAATCACGACACAATAACAGGCAAGCTGATAAACGAAGGCGTTAGAGTCTGATATAAAGGAGAATAGATTATGATGAGATCACTGTGGACTGCGGCATCAGGAATGATAGGGCAGCAGTTCAATATAGATACAATTTCCAATAACCTGTCAAATGTAAATACGACAGGATTCAAGCAGACAAGGGCGGAATTTGAGGATCTGCTGTATCAGACAGCAAGGACTGCAGGGACACCCGCGACCGAGCTCACTGTTGTCCCTACCGGTATCCAGGTCGGCCATGGCGTAAAGACGGCGGCAACGCAGAAGATCTTTACTCAAGGTTCTCTCCAGGCAACAGGCAATGTTTCAGACATGGCAATACAGGGTGAGGGATTTTTCCGGGTTATGCTTATAGACGGGACATTCGGCTACACAAGGGACGGTTCATTCAAGATTGACTCAAACGGACAGATCCTGAATTCAAACGGCTACAGGCTGATGCCTGAGATTACCCTTCCGGAAGGATTTGTAAGGGAATCGCTTACGGTAACCCAGGACGGCCGTGTTACCGTAAAGGTAGCCGGGAACGATGATCCGATCCTTGTAGGACAGCTTGAAATATACAGGTTTGTAAACCCTGCCGGATTAAGCTCTATCGGTGAAAACCTTTTTAAAATGACTAATGCTTCCGGCGACCCTATCGGCGGAAGACCTGCATACGACGGAATGGGAAGCATAATACATCAGTTCCTTGAAATGTCAAATGTTTCTGTAGTAAAGGAAATGGTTAACATGATTGTTGCCCAGAGGGCATACGAGATCAACTCAAAGGCAATACAGACAAGCGATACTATGCTGGGTATTGCGACTGGTCTTAAACGGTAATAAAGGGGAAGCAGGATAGATGAATACCATAAATGACAGCATGATGTTTTATGACAGCAGCAAAATAGAACAGATGAAGACTGCAGCTGCCGGGAAAAAGTTTACTCCCGAAAACAAGGAACTTTACAACGCATGCTCTGAATTTGAGACTATCTTCATAAAACAGATGCTTGACTCAATGAGAAAAACAGTTGAAAAAACTACTCTTTCCGAATCTTCAACAGATACAACAGGGATGAATTATTTTGAGGACATGCTTTATGATGATTACGCCAAAAAGATGGCGAAAACAGCAGACCTCGGGATAGCCAGAATGATGTACCTGCAGTTATACAAATCTACTTCCGGGCTGGGGTGATTTTTGAGCAGATTTGAGTTTAAAATAAAACTGTTAATATCAGGGCTGTTATCATTAACAGCCCTTTTAATTGCTGTACTGATCTTTTTCAACCCTGTGTATTCACCTGAAATTAAAGGCGAATACCCCGTGGAAACTTATAGTAGTGTTCAGACAGAAGAAAAGGCCGCCGCCAGTGATAACTCTTCCGTCAATAGCAATATTGCAATAACACCTGATCCGGCTCCGGATAAAAGAGAATTTAAGGCCGCAACAGTTAAAAAAAAAGAGAAAGCTCTTTATTTCATAATTGATGATGCAGGATACAGCCTTGAGAAATTAAAGCCATTCCTTGATTTTCCCGGCAATCTTACTATAGCGGTACTTCCAGGTCTTGAATATTCAAGGCAGTCGGCAGAACTGGCCCTTGAAAAGGGGAAAAAAGTTATACTTCATCAGCCGATGGAGGCGGTAAACGGGAATAATACCGGACCCTTTGCCATTAAAACAGGTATGGATGAAAAAACAATAACAGCTGTCCTGGAAAAAAATATCAGCTCGCTTCCCGGGATAACAGGGGTCAACAATCACATGGGCTCCGCTGTTACTTCTGATGAAAGAATGATGGATATAATACTCAGATATCTGCAAAAAAAATCTCTTGTATTTATTGACAGCCTCACCACTTCAGAATCGGTCAGTAAAAATTCAGGCGCAAAGATCGGCTTCGCTATTGCACAAAGAGATATATTTCTGGATAATGTCGACACTAGGGAAGGGATAATGGAGTCATTAAATACAGGACGCCTTGAAGCGGAAAATAAGGGATATGCTATTATGATAGGTCACGTCTGGTCATCAGAGCTTGCAGATACAATGATGCAGATATATCCGAATCTGATTGAGGAAGGATTCACCTTGAAGGATGCCAGCGAATTCCTTTTGGGGGAAGAATAGATTGCTTGTTCTGGGAATAGAGACATCCTGTGATGAATCTTCCGCTGCTGTAGTTGAAAACGGGAATACCCTTCTTTCCATTGTTGTTGCCACACAGATAGAAATCCACAAACCTTATATGGGAGTAGTACCTGAAATTGCCTCCCGCACTCATGTTGAATGGATCAACGGGGTTGTTAAAAAATCACTTTCCGATGCGGGTGTGACACTTGATCAAATTGACGGTATTGCAGTAACAAACAGGCCCGGCCTTTCAGGCTCACTGCTTGTAGGCCTTTCATTCGCCAAAGGGCTTTCTCTGGCATCAGGCAAGCCGTTTATCGCGGTTGACCATATCCTTGCACATATTTATTCAGCTCATATTGAAAATGATATCACCTATCCGTATCTTGCTCTTCTCGTATCCGGGGGACATACGCTTATCGCGGTTGTCAGGGATTATGAGGAAATTGAGGTTCTGGGAACCACTATTGATGACGCCTGCGGGGAAGCATTTGACAAGGTAGCAAAATACTACAACCTGGGCTATCCCGGCGGGGTGATAATAGACAAACTTTCAGCCTCAGGGGATGACAGGGCATTTTCATTCCCAGACCCTTCCCTTCACAAGGGCAATCACCGCTATGATGTTTCATACTCGGGACTTAAGACTGCAGTTATAAATCAGCTCGACCACTTCCACAACAAGGGTTTCGAAAAATCACATGAAAATATCGCGGCTTCTTTCCAGAAAGCGGCCATCGACATGCTTATAAAGCGGCTGCTTAAAGCCTCGAAAGATACCGGGATAAAAACTATTGTCACAGGCGGAGGGGTTGCTGCAAACTCCTACCTCAGAAAATCGCTATCCTCCCTTTCAGCGCTTAAAGGGTTAAAAGTATTCAGCCCTTCCCTTAAACTCTGCGGTGATAACGGCGCCATGATAGCAGGACTTGGATACCATTATCTTAAAAAAGGGATTTACTCACCTTTTTCCGTTACTGTGTCGCCGCGCGTATCGGGACTCAGAAAAACATATCCATAATATATAAATGAAGACTTAATTATTATTATTTATAATCCCTTCCGCGGCACGGATACCGCTCGCCCATGCGCCTGTTATACCGCGGCTTGTACCGGCCCCGTCTCCTATCAGGTAAATATTTTTTTTAGCCTGAAAATGATTATCAAGGAATTCAGGTTTGTTGGCGTACATCTTTATTTCAGGATAATACATAATCGTGCTTGGATGGAGTATGCCGGGTGTTATCGTATCCAGCAGCTTCATCGAAAGCCATATTGACTTCATGATTTTATAGGGCATGATGAGGGAAATGTCACCCGGTGTGCAGCCGCTTAATGTAGGCGCGAAATTATATAAATCGCTGTTGAATGTATCCTTGATAGACCTTTTACCCATACGGAAATCCCCTACCCGCTGCATGATGGGCTTCCCCCCTCCGCAGAGGTTTGCCTGAAGCCCGAGGATTTCGGCGAATTTCTGACCGCTTGCGACCGGACGGGTGAGTTTTATTGTCTTAAGCAGGGCGAAATTAACAAGATTGTTTGTTTTTTCAGGATTAGACCAGGCATGCCCGTTCACGGAAAAATACTCAACCCCGTCATGAGAAGAATATTTCTCCTGTACAACATAAGCCGCGTTGCTGTTGGTGCAGAAAGTCCTTACCTTCTCCGGAAACATGAATTTGGGATCATAATAGTCTTTTACTATGGGATAGAGCTCTTCCCTGGTTTCAACCCTTATCCCAATATCCACAATATTGTCATTGTATGATATTTCGAGCCGGTTCATTATATCCTGAAGGAATTTAAATCCTTTTCGTCCGGGGGCAATTATAAGGTCGCCGTATTCCATCTCCCTTTTTCTTGATACAAGGACTTTCCGGTCATAATCAATATCTGTCACTTCCTCGCCGAGAGAAAACTCGACTCCCCTCTTTTCAAGTTCCGCGACAAGCTGTTTTATCAGTATCAGCCCGCCGTCTGTGCCAAGATGGGCCTGGCTAACCGTAAGAAGCCTTGCATGGAGCTTAAGGGCCCTTTTCTCATAGATATCAAGGTTGTATTTATCCATGACAGGCGGCTTCAGTATTTTCATAACTTGCTGGAGATAGTAATCCGCGTTCTCCTGTTCCCAGTATTCAAGAGGAAAACCGATGGGAAAAGTAAAATTCATCTTACAGTCGTTACGAAGTCCGCCTGTAGAATATTTTTCCCTGTCTATTATGAGTATTTTACTGTCTGGTTTTAAATCTGTAAGTTTAAACGCTGCGCCAAGGCCGGCCGGCCCGCTGCCCACAATAATACAATCCCATCTGGCCATAACATCTCCTGGAATCAAGCTGGTATCAGGACTACAATGTTATAACTATTTCTGGAGAGAGTAAAGAAGCCTTATTTCCTCTTCCCAGAGATCGGGATCCGGTGTTTCAAGTATCAGCGGCATATTGTCAAATATACTCTGGTTCATAATGTATCTGAAAGGTTCAATTCCCAGTGTCCCCTGTCCAAGCGGCGCGTGCCTGTCAACTTTTGAGCCGTATTCTTTTTTTGAATCGTTTAAATGAAATGCCTTAAGATATTTTATCCCGATTATTTTATCAAATTCATCAACCATGGCGTCAAATTTATCCGGTGTTTTCAAATCATATCCCGCGCTGTAGGCATGGCAAGTGTCTATGCATACGCCAACGCGGTCTTTATTGCTGAAGTTATCTATCAGTCTTTTGATGTGCTCGAATTTATAGCCGACATTTGACCCCTGTCCCGCTGTTATTTCAATAACCTGGGTTACACCGTAATCAGCTGTTTTGGAATATGCCGTATTCATTGAATCCGATATCAGGTCAAGACATTCCTCTTCAGTAATTTCCTTAAGATGGCTCCCTGGATGGAAATTTACATACTTAAGGCCAAGCTGTCCTGCACGAGTAATTTCGTCTGTAAATGCTGCTGCTGATTTTGCCCTTTTTTCAGGATCAGCATTACCGAGATTTATTAGATAACTGTCATGGGGAAGGACATAGGCAGGGTCTATGCCCGAATCCTTGAGATTCTTTTTAAATAGTTCAATATCTTCGTCAGTAAACGGTTTCGCGTTCCACTGCTTCTGATTTTTAGTAAAAAGTGCAAAAGCTTTTGCATTTATTTCTTTAGCTGCCAAAGGGGCGTTAAAAACGCCCCCTGCCGCGCTTACATGTGCTCCTACAAATTTCATTATTCCCCCGCATTCACTGGATAAAAACCAGTCTTCTATTCAACCTTCAGGACATCTTTTATAAGCTGCTTGAAAGTTTCCTTTGGAAGAGCTCCCGCTGCCATCTGCGGTTGTTCATCTTTCGGAATAAAAAGAATTGACGGAATACTGGAAATACCAAATGCCGCGGAAATTTCCTGTTCCTGTTCAGTATTTACCTTGTATATATTCAGTTTACCTTCAAATTCCTCTGATAGTTTCTCAAGAACAGGAGCTACCATCTTACAAGGTCCGCACCAGTCCGCGTAAAAGTCCACTATTGCAGGAAGTTCGCCTTTGAATTTCCATTCTTTTTCGTTTTCATAATCAAAAATCTTATCAACAAAATCCTGTTTCGTTATCTGTACTGACATATTTAAAACCCCTTTATTTTTATTTTAATATATATATTTTTATATATATAGTCAAGGAGTTCTCTGCATTTTTTTCAGTTCATCAATCCTTGTTCTGTCTTCTTTAATCAGGGTTTCAAGATCAGATATCTCTTTTTGTAAGATATTGATTTTTTGAGCTTTTTTTGAGATGTTTTTCTGCTTTTCAGCCGCATTAATTTCAATTTTTTCAATCTCAAGTTCTATCTGAAGCTGCTCTTTTTTAATTTCAAGCTTTTCAATTTCACTGTTCCGGATTTTTATACCTTCAAAAATTCCGGCACCCTCACTCTCCGGATTTATGAGAAATTCCGTTTTATCCGGACTTTCCTGATTTTCAGATTTTTCCGGGGATTTTTCAAAATCAAAAATTATCCGGTAGATCTTTTTCCCTAATTCTTTAAGAATCTCCTCTCTTTCCTTAAGCCTGTATTTAAGAAATTGTTCAGGATCGTTCTCAAAATAAATCAGTAATTCATCAATTTCATGTTCAATATTATTCTTTTTTGCTTCAAGAGTTTCGAGCTTGATTTCAAGGTCCTCCTGAATTTTCCTGTTGCTTCTGTATGCCGCAAACATACCGGAAATTTCCTGGCTGGAATTATTTTCATAGACCCTGTTCAGGCACATTTCCTTCCCGGCTTTTTTTTTGGCAGAAATAATCTGCGCATCATTCATTTTCTTCCGTGAAGAAAGAATTGCTTTTTCACCGGCTCCCGCAATCCGGGTTAGAACAGACTGGTTTTTTTTCGCGTTAATGTCTTCGATTTTTTTTTCAAGTTCCCTGTTTTTTTTATCCAGATCAATTATCCCGGTGAAATAATTCTCAAACTCCGGCATTGAGGCAGGATTTTTTTTGTATAAATTGAATAAAGTATCTGCAATACCGAGGAAATGCTTGCTGTTGTCCCTCTCGATATCACTGTTTTTTTCTGCAGTCTGCCTTATTTCTCCAATAACTTCAGATACTTTTTTCCTGAACTGGTTGAGCTTTTCTTTTTTGGATTCAGCTTCTTCCAAAAGAGATTCAGCTTTTTTCAACTCTGTTATTGAGGAACCGTATTTTTTCTTCTTGATGATAGAGTTATACTCTCCATTTTCATTCTGAAATATTAATTCCCCGAGAGTTTTATAATGCGAATCCGCATCAAGCACAGCATCCTTTATCATGACTTCAATTTTTTTAATTTCCTGAATTCTGTTGTCCATAAACATATTGTGTCATAAAGTTAACAAATCTGCAATTTTTTTTATTTTTTATTGAAGAATCTTATTAATATAATTATCATTTAAATGACTTTTTTTTATTCTGTCGATTTTGGAGTTTTTATGATATTTTCTGAAAATATATTGGATACAATAGGTAAAACACCTTTAATTAAATTAAGAAGCATCTCTGAAGAGACCGGGAACCTTGTTCTCGCAAAAGCGGAATTCATGAATCCCGCTTCAAGCGTAAAAGACAGGGCGGCCCTTTTTATGATTAACAGCGCGGAAAAAGAAGGAATATTAAAACCTGAAAGCATCATTGTTGAACCGACCAGCGGCAACACAGGTATAGGGCTTGCTTTGGTGTGTGCAGTAAAAAAATACAGGCTTATTCTTACTATGCCTGAATCCATGAGTATTGAAAGAAGAAACCTTCTCTCTGCCATGGGTGCTGAACTGGTTTTAACCCCTGCCGACGAGGGCATGGCCGGAGCGATCAGCAAAGCACGTGAAATAGCTGAATCCAGCAGTGAAAGTTTTATGCCCATGCAGTTTTCAAACAAGGCTAATCCTGAAGCACACTACAGGACAACCGGGGTGGAAATCTGGGAAGATACAGGCGGTGAGATTGACTGGTTTGTCGCAGGTGTAGGAACAGGCGGTACTGTTTCAGGCTGCGGCCGTTATTTCAGAAGGAAAAAAAGTTCTGTAAAAATCGCGGCAGTCGAACCATGGGAATCCTCAGTAATATCAGGGGAGCAGGCCGCAAAACACCGCATACAGGGGATAGGCGC
The DNA here is from genome assembly GCA_024233785.1 of Spirochaetales bacterium. GTDB lineage: Bacteria > Spirochaetota > Spirochaetia > CADAEX01 > CADAEX01 > JACKPD01. The sequence goes on from JACKPD010000004.1 coordinate 19,340, forward strand.
AGGCTTTATCCCTGAAAACCTCGACAGGTCGCTAATCGACAGAATAATCAGGGTAAGAAGCGAAGATGCCATAGAAATGAGCAGAAATCTTATCAAGACTGAAGGTATTTTTGCAGGTATTTCAGCCGGAGCCAATGTATTTGCAGCTAAAATGATCTCCGAGTATGAAAAAGACAAGGGGAAAATAATTGTAACTATTCTCTGCGACAGCGGGGAGAGGTATCTTTCAACAGGGATATACAACACATAATATTAAAACGTTTCTATCAGTTACGGAAATTCTCCACAAACTGGACCTCATACCCGTCGGGGTCGCTGATAAAGAAAAAACCCACATGAGGGTTTGGAAAGAACGGCCCTTTTATTCTGATATTCCGCTTTTTCATCTCTTCAAGCGACTTATCAAGTGAAGGAGTTTCAAATCCGATTGATATACCTTTTCCCCTTCCATCAGATACTTCCCCGCCTGTGCAGAGGAGCTCCACCTTGGGCATGTTTTCTTCACCAAGCATAACAATTTCAGTTTCTCCCCCGCCGTGGCGGCTGTTTACCGTAAGGCCAAGAACTCCCTGATAGAATTCAAGCGATTTTTCCATATTTTCAACCCTTAATGTTACCCAGCAGAATTTCATTTTATTTTCCTCCATATTTTTATCACAGCCTTTATTGCCGCGGCTTCTACTTTGTCATGCCGGGATTTTCCCTTTCCGGTACCAGCTTTCCGCGATATAGACGCACGGCGTGTCAAAAACAGCGACTATCCACTTCATTATGTATGTTGTCAGAAATATTTCAACTATTGTTTTGCTGTCAAAGACTCCGGCGAACGCAATCAGCGTAAATACAGCGCTGTCTATAAGCTGGCTCACCATCGTACTTGCGTTATTTCTTATCCAGATATATTTTTTCTCTGAATATCTGCTTTTCCAGAAGCTGTAGGCCCAGATATCGTGATATTCGGATAGAAGAAACGCGGCAAGGCTTGCAAGCGCTATCCTCGGCATCACTGAAAATATTGCGCTTAAGTGCTCACTTGCAAAATCTGATTCAGCAGGGGTGAAGCGGATCGCTATATTCATAAGTATAGTCATGGCCGCAAGCGAGAGGAACCCCGCAAAAACAGCTTTTGAAGCTTCTTTTTTTGAATGGTTTTCAGAGAGGATGTCAGTGACCAGAAAGGATGTCGCATAGATTATATTGCCCAGTGTGTTTGTAAACCCGAATATTTCAACAGTTTTAAGCACTTCGATGTTGGCCAGTATTACAGATATCGGTATCCATATAAAAAGCCCGGTTTTCCCTAAAAAGCGGTAGAATAAAAGAATAAAGGCAAAGTTGATAAAAAGGGCGGCAAACCATAATAGTTCATTTGTCATGAAAGCTCCTTGTTTTGTTTACGCGGGTTACAGGAAACGACCGCATTATTAGCGAAATTAAAATTCATGCGCAGACAGGTCTGTCTGCGCATGATGATCCGGTCCGGTTAATTATTCTATGTAAGTTATTACCTTTTCAAGTTCTTTCACAGCGTCGCGATTTACTTCCTCAATTATTGCTTTTACAGAAATAATCTCTTTTACAAAGTCTATGCTCTGTCCTGCCATAAGAGAACCGGTAGCGACATCTCCGTCGACAACAGCCCGCCTTAATGCACCGATCCAGAACTCTTCAAGTTTCAGTCCCGCATCACGTGTGCTTATTTCCCCTGCCTCAATTTTTTTGATCAGGTCAAGCTGAAGTGCTGTAAATTCCTTGAATCCGTCATTCATTATCGCCCTTACCGGAATTACCGGGACCCTGGGGTCGAATTTGGCGCACGGCTGTACATCCTTGGCAGTCGCCTTGACAAAAGCTTCCTTGAATGCTTTATGGGCAGGTGATTCCACAGAAGCGGCAAACCTTGTGCCGAGCTGGATACCTGAGGCGCCCATCAGCATGTAGTGGGCCATAAGAAAACCGCTTCCAATACCGCCCGCGACAAAAACCGGTATATCAGTTACCTGCGGCAGTATCTGCTCGGCGAGTACGCTTGTGGAAACAGGCCCTATGTGGCCTCCTGCTTCGTGCCCTTCAATGATTATGGCATCAGCGCCGAGCCTGATATGCATGTCAACGGCCTTGAGAGAGGGGGCGAAGCAGATAAGTTTACCGCCTGCGTCTTTCACTTTTCCGTATGCATCGCGGGGAGGCAGCCCTCCTGCGAAAATAACAAAGTCTGCTTTAATCTTGCACGCATAATCAAGCTGGGGTGTAAAATTGGGCGCGATTGTTATCATATTTACACCGAACGGCTTTGTAGTAAGTGACTGGGTCTTTTTTATTTCCTCTGCAAAAAGGTCAACAGGCATATTCCCGCCTGCGATTACACCGAATCCGCCGGCATTGGATATGGCAGAAACAAGCTGATGGTTTGAAATCCACGACATTGCACCGCCTAATACCGGTGATTCAACGCCGAGAAAATCACGCCCCTTTTTATTTAATCTGTCGAAAAGCTGTTTTCCTTTATTCATATTGTTTAACCTCGCAATATTTGATCATATTTTTAAAATAATCGCAAATAATATTGAAAGATTATATACTGGTCAAGTCAATATCTTTAAAAAAAGGAGGTTTTAAAATATAATCCCTTATTAAATGGGTAATACTAACAGGACAGATATAATCAGGAAAGAAATATTCCGTCTTTTCATCATGATATTTTCATTTTCTGTATTATCAACAGCTGCGGTTACGGCGCTTTTAATAATAATTAAAGACAGAGCCATGCTGATAATCATACTCTCAATTATGATAATATTATCCAGCTGGCTGTTTTTTTTCACTAAGCTTCTTAAAATACTCAAGCCCATGGAAGAATATACACTCCTTGACAGCAGCGAAATCAACAGAATAATCGCAAAGAACACTGCGCCTATCAGAAAAAAATACTATTCAATCTATAATCTTCAAAAAGAAAAAGATAAAAAAATGATTCTATTGCGGTATAACCTTGAAAGACTGTATATTAAGATCAGACAGGATAATAAAAATTAAGACCGGAGCAGCTGAATGATACATATTAATTTCTGGAAATGGGATAATTTAAACAGCGCGGACAGGGAAAAAATCCTTTCAAGATCTGATACAGATATTAAAGGGGTAATGGAATCTGTTGGAAGAATTATTGAGGATGTAAAAGTAAATAAAGACAGCGCATTGATAAAATATACAAAACAGTTTGATAAAGCTGATCTCTCTGAAATACCCTTGAAGGTAACAGAAAAAGAATATGATGAAGCTGAAAAGGGGCTCACTCCAGATGTAAGAGAAGCTCTCTCCTGGTCCATTGCCAATGTGCGTAAATATCACAGGAAACAGCTCCCCGAAGGTTTTGACAGCTTTGAGATAAGACCGGGTATATTTACAGGAGAGAGGGTTACACCTATTGATTCGGCAGGGCTTTATGTTCCCCGCGGCAGGGGAAGCTTCCCCTCAATGCTCTACATGCTCAGTGTCCCCGCGGTTGAAGCGGGAGTCAGACGTGTATGCGTTGTTACGCCGCCTAACAGCGACGGCACTGTTGATCCGGCCTGTCTTTACGCTGCAAGACTCTGCGGTGTATCTGAGATTTACAGGGTTGGCGGCGCGCAGGCAATTGCAGCCCTTGCGTACGGGACAGAATCGATAAAGCCGGTTGTAAAGATTACAGGTCCGGGAAGCGTATATGTAACAGCCGCAAAAAGGCTTCTTTACGGAAAGATAGATGTCGGCCTTCCTGCCGGCCCGTCTGAATCTGTCATTATTGCGGACTCTTCGGCAGACCCTTACAGGGCCGCCCTTGACCTTCTTATTGAAGCCGAGCATGGATCTGATTCTTCAGCTGTTTTAATTACTGATTCAGAAGAAATTGCTGAAAAGGTAAAAGGATACCTCTCCTCAATTATTGAAAATGTGCCTGAGCCGAGAAAGACATTTTTATCCGATGTTTTCAGGGGATACGGCGGAATTATTCTAACCTCAGGCCTGGCTGAAACCGCAGAAATAGTTAACCTTTACGCTCCCGAGCACCTTCAAATTGCGACAGCCGATCCGATTGAAGCGTCAAAACTGATCAGAAACGCGGGAGAAATACTCCTCGGTCAGGACACTCCCTTTTCAATTGCAAATTACGCGACAGGGCCGAACGCTGTACTTCCGACCGGCGGGATGGCAAAGAGTTTTTCCCCGGTATCTGTAAGAGACTTTACAAAATCCACTTCATTGATTTATGCAGACCGGAAAGGCCTTAAAGATATCACGCCCCACGTAATTGCGCTTGCAGATTATGAGGGGTTTAATACCCATGCCGGAGCTCTCAGGATGAGGAAAGAACAGCAATAACTATATGAACACTGATATTGCCTCTGCTGATGAAGGGTTTTACTATCTTGAATCATTTACAAACCTTGAAAAGAAAACAACTCTCTATGAAAGGGAATACAGACTCGACAGGGTAAAATACCTTTTCGCCTCTTTCGGCAGCCCGCATGAAGGGATAAACCTTATCCACATCGCAGGATCAAAGGGGAAGGGCTCAACCTCTTCGTTCGCGGCGTCAATACTTAAAAACTGCGGTTTCAAAACAGGTCTTTACGCTTCTCCCCATCTTCTGACATACAGGGAAAGGATAACCCTCGCGGGAGATTTTTTCGGTGATGATGTCTATATCAGAAATATCAGTTATATTAAGACCTTTCTGGAAAACGAGAAGATACCGTTTGAGACTCCCCCTACTACATTTGAGCTTCTGACCCTTCTGGCTTTTTTAATCTTCAGGGAACAGAAATGCGGCTGGGCAGTTATTGAAACCGGGATAGGAGGAAGGCTTGATGCTACAAACATTATTACCCCCCTGTGCTCAGTTATTACCCCGCTTGAGCTTGAACATCAGGACATCCTCGGCAATTCACTTGCAGAGATCGCATTTGAAAAAGCCGGGATTATCAAGAACTCAATACCTGCGGTAACGGCCAGTCAGCCGGAAACAGCGCTTGAGGTTTTAAAGACCGCGGCTTCAGGCAAAAACAGCAGTCTGACATTAATTACCGATGCTATGAGGATAAGCAATACAGCTGTGTCTGTCAGCGGAACATCCTTTACCCTTACCTGCGATACCGGAGAGCCTTTTGAATATAATCTTCAGACCCGGCTTTTAGGTTCTTTCCAGGCAGAAAACAGCGCTCTTGCAATTCTTGCTGTTATAAAAGCGCTGGAAAAATACAGGGATTTTCCACCAGGGGAACCTGATAACAGAAAACTTTTTCCGGAAGGAATTTCTTTCAGCGGCTTCTTTAAGGAAGCAGTAATAAAAGGGATCAGCGAGGCAAAAGCGGCGGGAAGAATAGAGTATCTTATGCCGCGGGGATTTCAGCCGGGTATAATACTGGACTCGTCCCATACTCCCGGTTCTGCGGAAAAGCTGCGCAGCGTCATTGAAACAATAGGTAATTCTAAAAAGAAAGTTCTGCTTTTCGGTTCGGTTGAGGGCAAGGATTTTAAAAAAATGCTTGAAATACTCTGCCCTCTTTTTAATGAAATTATTATCTCTACCCCTGGTATTTTTAAAAAAAGCAGCCCTGAAATATCCTATAATTATGCTAAGCAGCTGATTAACGATAGAAAAGTATCTCTTGAAATTGTACCGGCATCTGCCCTTGAAAAAGCATTGGAAAGCGCCGGGGACAAAGGTATTATTGTTGTAACAGGTTCATTTTATATGGCAGGTGAAATCAGGAAAATCCTGGAAGGAGAATATTGTGGAATTTCTAAGCAGTGACAGAATTGCTGTTTTAAGGGGCGATATTACAAAGCTCGAAGTTGACGCAATTGTTAACGCAGCCAATTCACAGCTACTTGGCGGAGGCGGTGTTGACGGGGCCATTCACAGAGCGGGGGGACCTGAAATACTTGAAGAATGCAAGGCAATAAGGAAAAATCAGTATCCCGGACCTGAAGGTATGCCGCCGGGAAACGCGGTCGTAACTTCAGGAGGCTATCTTCCGGCAAAAAAAATTATCCATACGGTAGGCCCTGTCTGGGGGGGCGGCAATATGGGAGAAGAAGCTATACTTGAAAAGGCGTATCTCTCATGTCTTGAGACTGCCCTGACTAATAAAATTTCATCTATAGCGTTTCCCGCAATTTCAACAGGTGTTTTCGGGTATCCGAAAAAAAAGGCGGCGGTTACCGCCTACAGGACTGTAAAGAAATTCATCGAAAGCAGCAGGTACCCGGAAATGGTTTATTTTGTATTTATAAATGACCAGGATGCTGATTTATTTATAAAAACAATTGAAACAGTTTTTTTTGATGATTCGCTTGATGAAGACTGAGGAACAAAATTGTCGCTTAATAATGCAGAAATTGATCTTATCATATCTGAGCTTGATATTTCAGGAAGCCGGATACAGAATATAATTCAGCCGGATTTCTCTTCACTTTTTTTATCCTTATACAGCAGAGGGGTTAAAAAAGATCTGCTGATTTCTCTTGCCCAGAATAAAACACGGTTAAACCTTACAAACAGAAGGTTCCCGAAACCGGCGAAACAGCAGAGATTTGTGCAGTTTCTGAAAGCGAGGATACCCGAAGGAATAATTACGGATATTACGCAGCCTGGAAAAGAACGGATAGTAAGAATCAGGATAGACAATGAGGAATGGATAACCTTTCTCTGGATAAGGCTCTGGGGCGGCAGCGCAAACATCATCGCAACAGATGAAAATTTAAATATTCTTGACCTTTTCTACAGAAGGCCGGGTAAAAACGAGACAAGCGGGAAAAAACTCGAACTTCCTGAAAATGTACTGAAATCTGCTCAAGAAACGGGAAATACTGCGGGACAGGATAATACCGGTGTTTCAGCCTCTGAGGAAACAAAAGCTGCTTCAAACCGGGAAAAAACTTATACAGTCAGGGAATATCCTACCGGGAATGAATATCCCTTTAACACTTTTATTGACAGGTTTTACTCTGAAGAAATTGAATCGCTTGAGAAGGATAAAATCAGGGAAATAATTAAAGGGAAGATCAACAAAAAGCTTTCACTCCTGAAATCCTCACTTGAGCGGATTTCTGATGAACTTGGGAACCCGGGCAGCTTTAACCGGTTTAAACAGTACGGGCAGCTAATATTAAGCGGCAGCTATTTAATAAAACCGGGCGATAAATGGTTTAAAACAGAGAATTATTTTGATAACGGGAATTTAATTTCAATCGAACTTGACAGCACCCTCTCTCCAGAGGAAAACGCGGAGAGCTATTTCAAGAAATATAAAAAAGCAAAATCCGCCCAGTCAAATCTAAATGAAGAAAAAAACAGTATTGAAGCCCGTATTGAAAAACTGAATCAGACTATTGCTTCGCTTGATACAATTGATGATACAGGAAAGCTTAAAAAAATCATCTCAGGGGAAGATTTAAATAAGGATAAAATTGAAAAGGAAGAGGTGCCGGGCCTTCAGTTTTTCTCCGGCGGCTACAGATTTCTGGTCGGCAGGACAGCAGCAGAAAACGATGCTCTTTTAAGAAAACATGTAAGGGGAAATGATTACTGGCTTCACGCCAGGGATTATCCCGGGGGCTATGTATTTATCAAATACCTGAACGGCAAATCTGTTCCGCTTGAAATACTTATTGAAGCGGGAAACCTTGCCGTCTATTTCAGCAAGGGACGCAACTCGGGAAAAGGAGAAGTTTATTATACCCGGGTAAAATATCTGAGAAGAGCAAAGGGCGCAAAAACGGGGACAGTGCTGCCGACACAGGAAAAAAACCTTTCCATTGTCCTTAATAAAAATATTCTCGGGAAACTGCTAAACAGGGGGAAAGAAACCCCTTTAATATAATAATAATTATAAACATATTGTTGCTAATTAATTTTCAATAACCAATACTATATATATGACAACAGAAATTGCAAATATGCTGCAGCCTGAGGGTAAAATAAGGGGACCTATTGTAGACGGTATTTTCTATCCCGATGATGATAAACTACTTACAGAAGAGATAAGATATCTCCTTCAGGATGTGGAGGAAATTCACGGCAGTTCATTTGGAATAATTGTTCCTCACGCGGCCCTCCCCTTTTCAGGTTCTCTTGCCGCCGCAGCCTATAATTCAATTGCGGGAAGAAAAATTTCTACTGTTGTAATTATTGCGCCGGTCCACAGGGAAGAACAGGATGCAGTATTTCTGACAGAATCTGTTTCATTTTCTATACCTACTGGAAAAATAAAGGTCAATACAGAGATTGTTAAAAAACTTGAACATACAAACCCCTGCTTCCAGATTAATGATCTGCCCCATCTTGAGGAACACTGCATAGAGATGCAGCTTCCGTTTATTCACTATCTTTTTCCGGAGGCTGATATAGTTCCGATACTTGTCGGCTCAAACAAAATGGAAATTCTTGAAATAATCTCGGATTCCCTCAGGAATATCTTCAATGATAAACTTGATAAGACACTTTTTGTAGTATCGGCCAATATGACAGCATACCTTCCTGTTGAAGAGGCATACAGACATTGCAGACAGCTGATTCATGCGCTTGAAACAGGCAATACTGAAGAATTGAACAGTATGCTGAAAAGCAATTACAATAAATCAAAAGGGATAGGCTGTGTTGCTGTACTTCTGGCGATTGCGGGAACAGGGGCGCGGGTAAAGGTTCTAAGGAAAAAAGACTCATCAAAATACGGATGCGAAAGCGGGAATATTGTCTGCTATGCCGCTATTACAGTAGATAAAGCCGGCTAAAACCTGTACAATACAAATCAGAGGAAATAATGGAATTCACTCTCACACAAATTGATAAAAAGTTATTGGCAGAAACAGCAAGAGAAACAATCAAGGCAAAACTGGCTGGAAGAAAACCTGTCTATAAACCACACTCTGAGACACTTGAAAAAAAATGCGGAGCGTTTGTTACTCTCCATAAAAACGGAGAACTGCGCGGCTGCATAGGACATCTCGTAGGGATAAGGCCGCTCTATGTTACAATAAGGGAAATGGCCCTGGCAAGCGCTTTTGACGATCCTCGCTTTCCGCCTGTTGAAAAAAGCGAGCTTGATTCAATTGAAATAGAAATATCAGTTCTCTCTCCAATGTCAAAGATTAAATCTATTGATGAAATCAAAACAGGGATTCACGGTGTATATATAAGAAAAGACCTCAGAACAGGAACACTTCTTCCCCAGGTTGCCGCAGAACAGGGATGGAACACCGAAGAATTCGTAAGTTATGCCTGTATCAAGGCAGGTCTGGATAAAAACGCATGGAAAGAATCTTCAACAGAGATTTTCATCTATACGGCTATTGTTTTTGGTGAAAAAGAAGAGGTAAACGAAGCAATTTAGCACAGCTCAACCCGGTTCTATGAGTAAATCCTCAAAGCCGGCCGCCAAGTAAAGTGCAATTCAGGATCGCCCCCTAATATCTGATTATTCCTGCCGCAATACCACCTGCCCCGGCTCCGATCAATATTCCGCCGGTAACAACAAGAGGATAATATGGAGATGAGGCTGTAAAATAGTTTGTATTGGCAATATTCCCCGATATCAGTGTAATAATCTCAAGTCCTGTCCCCGCAAGAATCATACCCATACTTCCCCAGAAAAGCCTGTATTCTTTTTTGGTTTCTTTTTCTTTCAGGGAATCCCTTATTTCCTGCATGGTTATTGTTGAAAGCGGTTTGCTTATAAAATCATTAATGTCCCAGTAAGATGTAACATCATCCGGGACTGTTTCAGCAGCAAGCAGTTTTTCAGGCTCACTTGTTTTTATTGCAACCATTTCATTTGCGGTAATAATTATCGAATTCTCTTTGGGAGAGGTTATTATCTGACCGGGCAATACAGCTGAGGTATCTGTCAGGACCGGCTGCTCTGTTTTCTTTACAACCTCAACAGATCCGCTGAAACAGTAAACCCTTGAAAGGATATCTTCGCGGAGCCCCGCCGGGTCAGCAATTATGTCATATCCGAAATCTGTCCCTCTAACACCGCAGACAGCGCTCTTTCCGTCAATTTTAAAAGACTGGCTGCCGGTTAATTTTTCAACTTTGGCGCGGATTCTGCCGTATGTGAGGGAAAAAAGCCCACCCCCTTTTTCAGGGAATGTATCTATCCTGAAACTGGAATTTTCAGATATTTTAATAATACTGTCTGAACCTGACACCTGAAGTTCAAGTACTGTTCCCGGTTCAGTTATAAGGATGTCTCCCTGCCGGAAAACCAGCCCAAGAACATCTGTTTCAAATAAGTCATAGTAAACATCAGTCCCTCCCCTCACATGTGTAAAACCATCGCCGTCAGCATATATTATTACGCAGGACTGTGATGTCTGGCTGAACAGAGGGAAAACAGAAAAAACAAGAAATATAAATAATATTATATAAATCTTTTTCATAACTACTAATTTAGATTATTTTAAGTGATATTTCAAAGGTTTTTACCGTAACTATCAAGGAAAATAGATACCTTTTCCAGGATTAAAGATGTGTTTTCAGCATTTTCCCAGTAAACATTGTTAATTTTTCTGAAAAATGTTATCTGACGTTTTGCATAGTGCCGCGTATTGAGCTTTATCTTCTCCCTTATATCATCTGCGGTAATGAATGGGTCATTATCAAGCGCGAAAAACTCCCTGTATCCTATCCCGCCCATACCCGGAGCATCAGACTCATACCCCATATTCCTGAGCCTTAGAAACTCATCATAAAGCCCTTTGTCAAACATTGCGTCAACCCTTGCATTTATCCTTGCGTAAAGCTCTTTCCTTTCCCTTAAAAGGCCTATGAGAAGAAAATCATATTCCTCCCTTTCTGAATCCGGCACAGCGAATGAGGAAATGGGCTTTCCTGATGAGTACCAGACTTCAAGCGCCCTTGCGATCCTGTAAGGATCTTTTTTCCCGATTTTATTCAAATATTGGGGATCAATTTTTTCGAGCTCTTCAGAAAGGGCAGCAATGCCCTCTCTTTCAAGTCTTGAAGCAATCATTTTGCGTATATTTTCATCGCTCCTGGGAGCTTCCGGCATTCCGTAAATAAAATTCTTCAGGAAAAAAGCATTTCCTCCTGAGATAACAGGTACCTTACCCCGTAACCAGATATCACGGCATAGCCTGTCAGCCTGAGTTGTAAATTCTCCCGCGCCGAATTCCATATCAGGTTCAAGAAAATCTACAAGATGATGTTTTATCCTGGATGTTATGTCTGAATCAGGTTTTGCAGTCCCTATATCCATATATTTATAGACCTGCATTGAGTCGAGGTTAATAATTTCCGCTATTTTGCTTAAATTTAAAAGAAAAGCTGTCTTTCCGACAGCAGTGGGGCCAAATACAACAACTACAGGTATTCTACCTTCCGGCACGGATAGTTTTATTCCTCCCGTCTGTAATCAACTTTACCGGTAAGGACCTGTTTCAGAGCTGCAGAGACTACCTTGCTGCCCTCTTTTTCAACTTCTTCAGCGCCTGTAACAGTAATCTGCGCAGCCCTTTTTATTATCGCGAAAGTAAGTTCGTATATATTTCTATTTCTCTGAACAAGTTTATCAAGAGGTATTATCATTTACTATTGCTCCTGTATCGGATGGTCCGGAATTATCTAAGTAATATTACAGATTTTTTATAAAAAAGTAAATAGCCCCGAAAAATATAAACTCATGCCCTGCTTCAAAGCTGCCCTGGTATTATTTATTAACCTTATAGTCCAAAAGCTGTTCAGCCTTTTGTACAATCAGGTCCGCGACCTCTTCCGCCGAAAATGCGCTTGTATCTATAACAAGATCTGCGAAGGAAAAGTCATTATTATCGATATTATACAGGTTCTTATACCGCTCTGAATCTCTTTTGTCCCTCGCAATGGTTTTCTTTAGCACTTCTTCATAACTTCCGCCTTCACGGCGGTGTATACGTTCTGCCCTTACACCGGTCGGTGCATCAAGAAATACCTTAAGATCAGCATCATCAATAATCCAGATAGCAAGACGGGAACCGAGAACACAATTCCCCTCTGATGCCAGCTTCCTCTGTTTTTCATCCAGCATGATATCAAAGCTTTTATCAGATTCCGCAAGGCGGCACAGTTCTTCGAAGGCAATACCTTTCTCCTGTGCCATGATTCTGAATGTGTAATTAACGAATTTCAAGCCGAGTTTTGCTGCTGTCTTCTTACTGACTGTTGTATTGCCGCAGCCGCTTTTTCCTGATATTGCTATTTTCATGTTAGGCTATATTCCTCACCTGTTCCCGTATTTTTTCCAGTGCGTCCCTTGCATCGATTACTGCCTGGTTAACCTCAACTTTAAAACTTTTTGATCCGATTGTATTTATTTCCCTGTTGATTTCCTGGCAGATAAAATCAAGCTTTTTCCCGATTTGAGGAGAGTCTGAAGATATTTCAGCTTTGAACCCTTCAATGTGAGACTTAAGTCTTACAATCTCCTCGTTTATACTGAACCTGACCAGCATAACGGCAGTCTCCGTGTAAATCCTGTTCTCATCAGCCATGTCGCCGAGCAGCTGTTCAAACCGGTCTTTCAGGTTTTTTTTGATATCATCCTCCATGGATGAAGCAAATTTCTCCGCAGTGCCTACCGCTTTTGAAATTATTTCAATCTGCCTTTCAATATCTTCACCGGTCTTTACGGCCTCAATTGTTCTGCTTTCATCAAACTGTAAAAATGTTTTTTCAAGAAGAGGCTCAAGAATCTTCCAGAAATAATCCGCGTCCCTGTTCCTCGTTTTCTTGATTATACCTTCCATTCTCAGAAGATGCGATAAATTTATTGTTTCATTAATTCCCGCAATTAATGCGAGCTGTTTTAGGGCATCAATCCCGGCAAGGGCAACTCCTCTATCTATAGAAACAGTTGAATCCTCTTCTATCTCTTTTACCCTTATATAAAGTTCAACCTTTCCCCTCTCAATTCTCGAAGAGAGAAAATTTCTCAAGACAGGTTCAAGCGAAGAGAAGAAGGGAGGCAGATTTATGTATAAATCAAGGTAGCGGTTATTATATGATTTCAATTCAGTAACAATATCGATTTTTTCATCCTGATATTCGCTATACCCGTATCCTGTCATGCTTTTCATTATTTACTCCAATTCTTTGTTTATAAGCGCAACCCTGTTTGAAATTAAATGGCTCAACTTAAAATTATAATTAAAAAGTGTCACCTGTCTTTATTTTTGAAATAGCTGTAAAGCGATTCACCAAGTTTCCAGTTATCCCCGGCCCCCATTGTAAGGAAAAGATCCCCTTCCCTTAATTCCTTTTTAAGGAAAGCTGATGCATCGGAAGGCTCTTTGTAAAAAAGGACATTGCCGTGTTTCTCTTTAGTCTTAACGAAAAAATCATTGTCAAGTGTATTTTCCCCTTCTCCCTTTTCCCGGGCAGATGCATATATTTTATTGAGAATTACTACATCAGCATCAGAAAATGATGAGGAAAAATCCTCAAGCAATGCCTTTGTCCTCGAATAAGTGTGGGACATGAAATCTACAACTATTCTTTTACCGGGATAAAAGGAGCGGATGCCCGCAAGGGTTGAGGCAATAGCTGTAGGATGGTGGCCGTAATCATCCATAAAAACAATACCGCAGGCTTTTCCAAGCAGCTCGCTTCTTCTCTTGCTGCCTTTAAAATTCCTCACTCCGGATGCTATTTTTTCTCCGTCGGAAATTAGAACTTCTGAGATATTTTTCCCTTTTATATGCGAGGCAATACATGCGGATACTGCCGCTGCGGCTGCGCTGTTAAGTACATTATGCAGCCCCGGCACCCTTAATTCGAAACCGCGCTCTATCCCGTGCAGATTAAACATTGTCCTGCCGTCAAGCTGTTTTATGTTTTTTACTTTAAAATATCCGTCAGCACTTAATCCGTATGGGATAAGCCTTATACTGCTGTTTTTTTCCCTTACAGCATCCCCGAGTGATGCGGCCCCCTTCTCATCGGCACAGTAGATAAGGGTGCCCCCATTGGAGAGTTTTTCCGCATAGGAAAGAAATGCTGAAAATATATCATCATAGTCCTTAAAATAATCGAGGTGATCAGGTTCTATGCTGGTTACTGCGAGAATATCCGGTGAAAAGGAGAGAAAATGCCTCCTGTATTCGCAGGTTTCTGCGACAAAATACTTATCCCCTGCAGTAAAGGTGGATTTACCGTCAAAATTGGATATTGCAGACCCGGCAAGGACAGATACAGGCAGTTCAAGTTCTTTGAGGACAGTACCTGTAATGCCTGTTGTAGTTGTTTTCCCGTGAACACCTGCAATGCCGCAGGAGGGGATTGTTTTTGAGTATGCGCCAAGGGCCTGTGTATATTCAAGGACAGGGATATCCCGTTTTAAAGCTTCCGAGAGATCAGGATTTGAATCTTTGCTGTAGGCGGAAGAGTGGATAACAAGATCGTAATTATCATCAAGATTGGAGGCGGAAAAACCTTCCCTGTATTTAATCCCGAGCTGTTTTAAAATTGTATCAGTATAAAATATCTCTTCTGTATCGCTGCCGCTTACAATTGCTCCGGCCTTGTGAAAAAGCTCAGCGAGGGCAGCCATCCCGGTTCCCTTTATCCCTACAAAATATATCTTTTTTCCTGTTAAAGGCTGAGGAAGCCGGGAACTGTTCATAGAGGAATAATAGAAAAACACGGCTTTTTTTGCAATAGAATTAAGGCTTCTTTACTGAGATTACAGTGACAAACTCATCTTTTCCCTGTATTCTACGGGTGATGAAAATTACCCGGAAAATTATTCTGCTTTTTGCCGCCCTTCTGTTTATGCCTTTTACATCCTGCGCTGCGGATGACATTGTTGAGGTAATAGTATCACCTGATATTGAAGCAGATACAGCAGAAACCTTTGTAAAGGTCCTTGCGTCAGCAGATAACAGGCTGAAAATCACTACCGGCAGAAGTAAAACCGGAAACCGGGATAACGGGGGAATTTCCATACAGGTTTTACTTCAGCTTGAGGGTAAAAATGCCTATGCTGATTTTTTTGCGTCTGCCGCACCTGATCAGGGAAATAATACCGCCTTAAAAACTGCTGCGGGGAAGAGGATTTATGCTCCTTATACAGTATTCTATGACCCGTCGATAAGCGCAACAAGCAAAGAAATCCTTGAAGGAAAATTCAGAATAAAACAGATTGATGAAATCACCCTCCCTGAAAAAGCCCTTGCTGTTGACGGCCGATACCCGGACAGCACAGCTTACCCGCTTGTCGTCAATGTTACTGCTTTATTCCCTCAATACGGGGAAAATAATAAAATTGATCAGAAAATTGAATCCCTTAAAGCCGCCCTTGTTTCCTATTACAGCTTTCAGGGGGATTTTGATGCATATGCAGGCCCGGCAGGCGCTGTTACCTGGATAAGCTTTACCGGCGATATAATGCCTCTCCGCGGAGTTGACCGTCAGCTTATGACGGGAGAGAGACGCGGCCTTGAAAAAGTTTTCGGAGGCACACTTGATATACTGCAGAGAAGCGGCATTGCCATAGGAAATCTTGAAACTGCTGTAACAGACCTCGGAAGCGGCAGCAAACTTGACAAATCATATAACTTTAAAATCCCGTATCAGATTCTGCCGCGACTCAAAGAGGCAGGCTATGATTACCTCATGATTACAAACAATCACAGTTTCGATTACGGTATTGAAGGATTCAGGGATACACTTTTAAACCTTAAAAAGGCGGGTATTGCGACATCAGGTGCAGGGCTTGATAAAAATGAGGCAATTGCTCCCTGGAGTACGGAAATTGACGGGAGGAAAATTAATATATTTTCACTTTCAGACTACCCTCCTGAAAAACTTTTTCAAGGACGCATTGAAACCGAGGCAGGAGAGGACAGGCCCGGAACGGCATGGTACTCGGATGAATTTCTTTCTTCCCTTAAAAACAGTTCAGGTAAAAACAGTATTGACATAGTCTGTGTCCACGGCGGATTTGAGTGGTCATCAGCCCCTGCAGCTTCGCAGAAAGAACTTTTCAGAAAACTAGCTGAAAACGGCGCAGATATTGTAGCGGGCTCACATCCGCATGTCCTTCAGCCGCTTGAGGTTTCAGGCAGCTCTCTTATAGCCTACTCTACAGGTAATTTTGTATTTCCTGGAATGGAAGAGACAAAATACGGGGAAGAATCTGTTATTCTCGAAACAGGCTGGTATGGAAGTGAAATTAAATATATCAATATTCACCCGGTTAAGATATCAGGGGCCGAGATTGATCTTGATAAAAGCGGAAAGATTACTGAACGGTTTTTAAAAATGAACAGGACCTGGAACGCGAAATAGCAGCCGGTTTATTTTACAGTATCAAGGACAATATTATCTATCGCGCTCAGCCTCTCGTTAAGGGCAGGATGCGAATAATGATAGAAACTGTACAGCTTATGCGGAACAAGATTTGACAGGTTCTCCCGCCCGAGCTTTAATAACGCATTCTTCATATTTTCCCTGCTTCCGACTGCATGTACCGCAAAACTGTCTGCCTCATACTCATGTTTTCTTGAAAGCGAATTGAAGAACGGGGTAAGCAGGAATGTAAAAGGATGGGAATACAGCATAACAAGAACCAGGATGCCGTAATAGCTGGGACCTTCAAAACCGAACTCCGCAAAAAGGGGAGAAAACCCGGCAAGAAGGCTGATAATATAAAAACCCGCAAGCAGTATAAACAGAGAAAGAATTATTCCCTTTATCAGGTGATGTTTTTTATTATGGCCAATTTCATGCGCGAGTACAGCTTCCAGCTCATCGCTGTCAAGGGAAGTCAGCAGCGTATCAAAGAGGACTATCCGCCTCATCCTGCCGAAACCTGTAAAATAAGCGTTCGAATGACGGGACCTTTTGCTGCCGTCCATTTTAAAGATGCCGTTTACTGCGAATTTCAGCCTCCGGGCAAGGGAAAAAAGCTTTTTTTCAAGTTCCGTGTCATCAAGTTTTTCAAATTTGTTAAAAAGAGGCGCTATAAGGACAGGATAAAGAATGTTTATTGCAATTTCAAATACTGCTGTAAACAGAAACGCGTATATCCACCAGAAGGCCCCTGTTTTATCCATAAACCAGAACAGAGCCAGAAGGAGCGGGAAAGAAAGCAGAACGCCCAGAAGAATGCCTTTGAGCATATCAATTATATAAAGACGGACAGTCATATTGCTGAAGCCGAACTTTTTTTCAATTACAAATTCGGAATATATGCCGAAGGGCATCATAAATGCTGATAAAATAAACATTACAATGTAAATAAAAAATATCCCTGTAATATAGGGATGCAGAGATAATCCCTGAAGAAATACTTCTATTTTCCCGAAGAGCCCTGAAAATATAAAATAGAGAAGCACTGCCGCTTCATAAAGATTGGAGATGAGTTTGAATTTTCCTTTGAAGAGGGTATATTCCGCGGATTTTATAAAATTATCTTCACTTATGTGATTTTTAAAAAATACAGGTACTGTTTTTACTGAGGAGGCCCTTCTCAGGTTCAAAACCTCAAGAAAGGACTCTAAAATCAGAACTGCTGAAAATATTGTCAGATAAAATAACAGAATATTCATAAACCTTACCCCCTTGAGCGGGGGCTGGGTGATTTATAATGCAGCAACCGCTTCCTGCTTTTTGCCGTTTGCTATAGATGCTTTGCAGTTTTTGCAAATTTTGTATTTTTTACCGTTTGATTCATATTCGTAAACAGTTTTAATACCGCCTCTCTTGCAAACAGGGCATACGCTTCTGCCGCTTCCAACCTGGTCTCTTATTCCTTTGCCTCTGTGAGCTTTAGACATAATTTCTCCTTCGTTTTTCTCGGTACAAATATATAGAGTGCTTTTTAAAAAGTCAATTGCGCTGTTTTTGAAGAATATGAAATACCATCCCGGAGAGGAGCAAAGAGCTTCTTTTAAGGAACTTTTTAAAATCATGAGGGGCGTTTCCGTCAGCCCTGTCGGAAATGACCCTTATAAGCAGGAACGGGATATTATTCATATAAGCTGTAAAGGCAACAGATGCACCTTCCATTTCAACCGCATCTCCTTCAAGATCAACTTTAAGAATTTTTTTCTTCTCCTCAGAGGCCTTGCTTATAAACTGGTCCCCTGTAAGGATCCGCCCTTTCACAACTTTTATCCCTTCAGCCTTAAAAGTCATGGCTTTTTCAAAAAGTGCCCTGTCTGACTCAATAATCCTCAATCCTGTATACGGAATTTCACCGATTTTAAAACCTAGCGATGAAGCATCGAAATCGTGCTGAAGGCAGTCCGCCGATACTACAATATCGCCGATGTCAAGCAAGGGGTTAATGGCCCCGGCAATACCTGAGAAAATTATCGCCTCAGGCTTGAATAAATCAGACAGTTTCTGCGTAATCATGGCAGACATTACCTTCCCTACACCGGTCTGCCCTACAAGCACCTCTGCTCCTCCGAAATTCCCCCTGTAGTAATCCATATTCAAAATAGTATATTTTTCGGAAACCTCAACCTTCCTGATAATATCTGAAACTTCTTCTTTCATTGCGCAAAGCAGCAGAAACATTTTTAAACCTCCCTGACCGTTACTGTTGGTAAGTAATAATATTGTATCATTATTTCTATCCTCCCGCACCTATCAGCGCCGCTCCCGCGATAGATAGGACAAGACCTGCAATACGTAAAACTGTTAGTTTCTCATGCAGAACTATCTTCTGAAGCAGGACAGTCGGGGCAGGATAAAGGGCCGACAGGATAACCGCTATAATCAGATAGCCTGTGCGGGCAGCCAGAAGATAAAATACATTTGCAGCCATATCAAGAAATCCGCTTAGCACAGTTACCCGCCTGGTTCCTTTTTCCAGGATAATCCTGGATTTTCTGAAAATGGTAAGAAGGATGAAAAGCGGGACTGTCGCAAATCTTGCGGCCGCAAGCGGCCAGATTCCCGATCCATCCGATGTCCTGGAAATCATTATAAAAAAACCGCCGAAAAAGGCACCTGAAATTAGCCCCAGCCGGACAGACCGAAGTACATGGTCATTTTTTCTACCCCTTTTTTCCCAGGAAAGTAATAAAATCGCAGGCAGGGAAAGGGCAACACCTGTCCAGGTCAGAAGCGGAGGCCGCTCTCCAGCAAGAAAACCGAACAGTACCGGTAATACAGCGCCGGAAAGAGCTGCCAATGGAGAAATTACCGATGCGATGCCTTTTGAAAGGCCGTGGAACAGCACCATAACCCCGGCAGCTCCCGAAATTCCGGCAGCCATTCCCCAGAAAATGTCTGCACCGGTAACACGGAAGGAGCCCAGTAACGGGGCGGCAATAAGGACCGTAATCAGCCCGGCACCCTGAGACCATGCTACTGCCGCTGTGGTTGAATTCTTTCTGGAAGAAAAACCTCCCAGAAAATCGGCAGTTCCGAAAGCAAAAGCTGACATCAGTGCGTAGATTATAACCATGGGAAAACATTATCAGTTATGAAGGATTTTAAACAGCACTTTCCAGCCTTATAAAGAATTCCATAAAGCTAAAAAGCTGTGTTTTTTTGCTCATGCCCTGAGTTGATAATTACGCGGTCTGACATAAAAATCAGCACTTCCAATATCAAAAGAAAAAGCACTGCCCAGTTAAAATAGCTGAGTATCAGCATGCGGAATCCTTCAAGCGCACTGCCCGCCGCCATTGTTTTATCGATCCTGAAATTCATGGTAAACGCATACAGCATTCCAAAAGTAAAATTCCTGGACCATTGAGTGGGATTGTAAACAAGCAGCCCCTTTTGAAAACCGTGATTCCGTACTCTTGTGACTGCCCTCGCTATCTCAACTGCTTCCACCACAGCGAACCAGAAAATTACCCAGATCCATATAGCCAGGATTGCATCAGGCTTTACGATACCTGATACAGCACTCGCTAAACCGGTTATGGACATAGCCCCGTGAATAATACAGTTAGTATTAAACCAATTGCTATCCAGATTGATTTTCAAGTGCTGGCCTATGTATCTGCGGACTATCAGGAGGAAGGAAATAATGTAAAATACAATTCCCAGCGTTAAAAACCACGGGGCAACAGCAATATACCATTTCTGCGGGCCGAAAATCACCCTGGCTGCTATGACAAGTGATTGTGTTGCTACCGTACTGAGAAACAGGACACCGTGAACTTTTCCGACCTGATCTTTCGTGATCAAAACGCTGAAATGGCGGACAGCAGTATTTACAAAAACAAGCCAAAGGATAAGATTAGCCGCTATCAGAAAACGCAGTACCGGAAGCCATTCCGGAATGCGCTGAGCAATTGAAATGGAACACACAGATATACCCGCTATCCATGTCCCGACAGCAAAACCCGCAACAGGATGGGAAAAGTGTTTTTCACGAATATTGCCTTTTACAGCACTTTGGAGATAGGAATACATAATAAAGCACAATAGCAGAAACAGCGCAACGGTCATTCCGCGTACAGCCTTGGTAAACAATGGGAAAGAGTATAAGGCTCCATTAATAAAAATCCCTATTGCCATAACGATAGCTCCTGACGGTGTTGGAGAAGGAATATTTTTAATAAAGTATTTCCGGGCGGCTAGAAAGAAAACAAGAATAAGGAGAATACGGAAAATCTCGTATGGATCTTCGGGATTGGGCAAAATTATTGAAGCAATTATTGCAGCAGACAGTAAAGCAGCTGATAAAATCCGTAACAACCCATTTCCGGTAATGGTTTTCAATTTTTTATCACTCCTTTGTAACATATCGCTTTGCGGTTTCCTTTTCGGGTGTTTCTCCGGTATCAGGATGGATAAGGCTGTCAGAAAAGGAGGGAAGGAATTCGCCATGACCGCCGTTTTTCAGCAGGTCCGCTATTGTCCTTGAGGTAAGCAAGGAGAAATACTGGTCACGGATGGGTTTCCAGAATTCATGAATAGGACAAGGTCGTTCCGGTGAGCAGTCATCCAGGCCGAGAAAACACTTTGTCCAGCGGCTGACCTTGTCAATCGGCTCCACAATTTCATAAATTGTAATATCTGATGCCGGTCGGGCCAGTTTAAATCCGCCTCCGGTTCCGCGGGTAGAGACCAGAACTCCTGTATCGGCCAATGTTTTCAATATTTTACTGGTGTAGTTGGGCGGCGCGGTTATCCGCAGGGCGATTTCTCCTGCACCGTGATACATGGAAGATTCAGAGGCCAGCAGAATCGCTGAACGGATCGCATATTGCGCTGTTCGTGAAAGCATTTTTGTCTCTCCTTCTTAAGGTTTAATGCGGTAAATTGTGCATACAGAACTCATTGTCATTGCTCTACGCTCTACGCTCTACCAGCATTGCATATATATAATCTATTATGAATTAACAACCATATTCCGCAGTGCTGAATAACCTCCCTCAATATGGCTAAGCTTTTTAAAGCCCATTTTCTTCATAAATCTCATTAATTCCCGGCTTCTTATGCCATGTTCGCAGATAATCAGATAGGAAGCTTTCTTATCCCAGTCCTTTAAAGATTCCATGACAATAGATAACGGAATATGTTCCGCCGCAGGCAGGGCAATCCTGTCTGAAGGAAGGATCTCATCAAGTTCGCGAATATCCAGAATGCGGGGCTTTTCAATCTGCTCCTTGTGATTTACATGAGCGGAGACAGCAGACTCATCCGGCAGTCCGGATAGTGGTAAGCAGGATTCCGCTGTTACAGGCCGATCCGGTAAAGGCTCCGGCAGATCCCCGCCTGAATTGCCGCAGAGGATGCAGTCAGGGTTCCGCTCCCATTCCGTCCGGCTCATATTCATGGTTTTAAGATCAAATAAATAACTGAAGCCTGTCTTTATGGTCTCAATTCCGGCAAGGTATTCCAGTACCGACATTGCCTGATATGAGCCCAGTATTCCTGCTGCGGCACCTATAATTCCGTCGGAGGCACAGCTTCCTGTGCACCCGTCTTCCGGCTGACGGGGCCAGAGACAGCGCAGACACGGGATTTTTTCTTCTGCGGTGAAATCAAACAAATGCAGCTGTCCGGAAAAACCCTGAACCGCCGAGCTTACCAAAGTTTTTTTTGCTGCATAGCATGCATCGTGTAAACAAAACCGGCTCGAAAACCGGTCGCTGCAATCAAGAACACAATCTACATTCTGTAAAACTGCCATGTCCTGAGGGTCGGCACAGAAACGTTTGGCAATCGGAGTGATCCTGATCAGAGGATTATAGGCAGCTAAACGCTTTGCGGCCTGATGTACCTTTAATTTGCCTGCATCGGCTGCCGTATAGAGTGGCTGGCGGTGCAGATTGCTTATTTCGATACGGTCATCATCCATCATCAGCAGGGTGCCAACACCGGCTCCGGCAAGATAAACCGCGGCGGGACTGCCAAGCGCACCCATGCCGATAATCAATATCCTTGAGGCGGACAAACGTTCCTGGCCTTTTACCCCTAATTCAGGTAACTGCAGTTGTCTGCGGTAATAGTCCCGGCTGGATATTTCTGTCATACACTACCGCCTGCGTTATGATCCTGGCTGTATACCCAGGCCCGGGATCCATCCACGTACCTTTCGTCTTTCCAAACCGGTAAACGCTGTTTAATTTCATCGATTATATACCGGCAGGCGTCAAAAGCTTCTCCG
This sequence comes from Spirochaetales bacterium, assembly GCA_024233785.1. Classification (GTDB taxonomy): domain Bacteria; phylum Spirochaetota; class Spirochaetia; order CADAEX01; family CADAEX01; genus JACKPD01. The sequence goes on from JACKPD010000004.1 coordinate 41,971, forward strand.
CGATGCACTGCCGTTACCCGCACCCACAGGGCCAGATCTCCGATTACCAGTTCACCATAGCGGTGTACCACGAATACTTCTATTAATCCAAAACGTTCCCGCGCCTCTTCTGCAATAGCGTTTCCCTCATTAAAAGCCAGCTCGGGATAAACGCTATAGCAGAGTGAAACGACTTTTTTCCCATCATGATGATTCCGAACGCGTCCCTCAAAACACACCACGGCGCCGGCTTCCGGTTCCGGGGCGCCAAAGCGCAGTGCTGCATCGTTAATTGGATAATCGGCTAATTCAAATATTACTGCCATAATTCAGCCTCCTGCTACAGGGGGGATAAAGGCAAGTATATCGCCGTCCCTGAGCCCGTAAGCCCAGGACACGTATTTACCATTGACTGCCGGCCGGACAAGAGCGGGTTCCAGACCGAATCCGTAGCGCTTAAAACAGTGCTCATACCACCCCAGTGTGGTAGAATAGGGGCCGGTCATTTTCTCTTCCTCTTTTCCGGCCCATTCCCGCAGCTGCGCAAAATATCTGATACTGATCGAATATGTTTTCATATCAACCTCGCTAAATCTAAATGACGCTGCCGGGCCCCCAGCAAAAACACGGAGCGGTATAACCCGGCTCAAAATGGTCCTGCCCGGCAGGAAGCTCTAAAAAACCATGGCTGCGGCTTATACTGTAGAAATCTCCCGAACCGTTTCCGTTAACAGCCGCGGCTGTAATGACTCCATCATTATGCCGCCGTAAATAGACCGCCGGGAAGTAGGTCATGCGTGCTTTAAAACGGATTTCCTCAGACAGTTTAACAGGTATGGGAGTCCAGGGCATTACTTCCCGGATTTCACTACCGCTTTGTTTTCCGGCAATAATAGTTCCCAGAAACGGGACCACATAGCGCCTGAGATTTATCAGCGAGGACACGGGATTACCCGGCAATCCGACTACAAGCCCCGCATTTTTACTGCAGGCCGTCCCCAGGTACAGCGGTTTTCCTGGACGCTGTGTTACGCCGTGAGCCAGACAGCGGACCCCCTCTTTCTGCAGTATTTCAGGGACCAGATCGTATACCCCTTTTGATATGCCGCCCGAAAGGATTAGTACATCACTTTGCCGGAGACTGTTCCTGATAGCGCTGGTCAGCTCCTGTTCATCGTCCCTACTGTGCAGTGTTTGCACTCTGGTAAATCCCCAGGCGCTGAGCTCAGCCCTCAGGACATGAATATTTGACTGCCGTATCTGGTGCGCCTGCGGTGTATCATCCACCGGTACTAATTCATTCCCGGTGCTGATAATGCTTATCCTGGGTTCCCCGTATACCCAGGGTTCCGCTATTCCAACTGCAGCCAGCAGAGCTATACTCGGGGTGTTTATCCTGGTTCCGGCGGGGAGCAGGCACTTTCCTTTTTTATAATCGCTGCCCTGTATGTGAATATTTTTCCCACAAGGAAATTTTACTGCTTCTGCTTTATCAGGAAGGGAAAATTGAGATTCCTGCCGGTTTATAACTTCGTAGGGTATGATGGAATCGAAATCATCAGGAACTGCCGCTCCGGTCATGATTTCAACGCATTCCCCCGGCTTTTTAATTACCCGCAGTGATGCTGTCCCGCAGGAAAGCGATAATCCCAGTTCTGCCGGACCCTGCCCGGCGGCAAGTGTTCCTATACTGGTAAACCTTGATATTCCGGCGGTCAAATCTTCACTTCGGACAGCGATCCCGTCCATTGCCGCCCTGTTAAATGGAGGCTGATCCCTGTCGGCTGATACATCCTGCGCTAAAAATCTTCCTGCGCTGTTTTGCAGAGGAATTATTTCATTTTCAGTTTTGATAGTCAGCTTTTCCAATATGATCTCAACTTCCCGGGTACTTATCAACTCATGATCCGGGCTATATTTTGTTTTCATGATGTATACCCGCCTTTTGCTGTGATTTTTTTGTCCTCTCTTTTAAAAGTTCCGATGCCAGCTTCCGCTCTTCAGGATTATTCGCGTTGAATAATGAATCAGGATTTTCCGGATAAATTATTTTCACAGGACTTGTCCGCAGCGCCCGGCGGGGGCAAAAGATTCCCCTTCCCAGCAGTGAAAGCAGACGGGGACGGGCTTTTGGTTCATAGATAGCGCATAGCGGTTCCGGCATAAGTGATCCGTCAGTTACCTGATCTTTTTCCAAAGGCGGACTGCCGAAACAGGTAGCTGCTTTTTTAGGATTTCTCTCAGTGATCAAAGTCTCAAGATCGTCATGAGAAAGGAGCGGTAAATCACAGCTCGCTACCATCCATGCGCTCATGGGGTCATGTTCAAGGGCTGTAAGGATACCTGATAGCGGCCCAAAACCTTTAAAGCGGTCCCGTAAGACCGGAATATTATCTCCGTCTGCGGTAATGATCTGGTCCGGTGCTGCAGACAAAAACACTTCTTTACAGCTTTGTGAAAGCAAACGGTGCATATGCAGAGCCTGCGATATATTGCCTGCATAACGCAGCGCGCTTTTGTCTGTTCCCATCCGGCTGCTTGCGCCTCCGATAAGCACCAATCCTTTTATATCCGGCGTACGCTGCTGCCAGTAACTGCGCAGAAATGCGATTATTTCACCGGTAGAGTCTCTGTTTATAAAAGGGATACGGGTATATGCCCCGCCTGATTGAATAAACTTTTCCGCTCTTGTTTGAGCTTCTGCGGGTCCGGAAATTGCCAATACATTTTCAAAACTCCCGGCTGCCAGTTCCGCGTCTATCTCGTTCCTGGGATCAAGCATAACAATTTTAGCCATCGGAGAATGTTTATTCCCTTCTATAAAAAGTACATCAAAGGGTGAAAAAGACTGTTCCAGTACAGCCTCATCAGTACCGGAATTGCCGTGCTCCAGGATAAAAGCGGAATGCAGGGGGTCCTGAATTGCAATCCCTCCTGCTCCGGCCTTTTTTACCCGTTCAGTATCCTTACCCTCTTTATCCATAATAAATTTATGGGCATCGTGCTTAAAATACCCTGTGGAAACACCTTCCTCTCCTAACTGCGAACAAAGTTTCTCTATCAGGGTTGTTTTGCCTGAACCGGAATAACCTGCAATTGTCACTTCAAAAGGATGATACACCCATCCCCCCGGGGTTGGTTTGGGAATACGCATGACCGCTTTGGATTTAACACTATTTCTCATTATATCTCCACTTATGTTTTCCCCCGCTTTTCTCAAGTAATTCAACCGCCAGAATCCGGATGCCGCGGGTCAGAGATTTACCCATGTCGTAAATGGTCAGACAGGCTGAGGAAACAGCACAAAGGGCTTCCATCTCCACGCCGGTTCTTCCGGTGATTTGAACCGAAGCAGTAACCTGTATAGTCATATAATTGCCGGCACTCTGCTGCGGCTCTATAGAAGAAGGCGGGGCATCTATCACAGAAATATCAATATCGCAGCTGCTGATATTAAGAGGATGGCAAAGGGGTATGGTTTCCGATGTCCGTTTTGCCCCTTGGATTCCAGACAGCACCGCAGTCTGGAAAACAGGGCCTTTTGGGCTCCACCATTCATTGTCCACCAGCTTAAAAGAGTCTTCATCTTTTGGCGGAACAGGTATTTGAACAAAACCGCGGGCTATTGCTTTGCGGCGGGTTTGTTCCTTGCTGCCTACGTCCACCATTCGAGGTAAACCCTTCTCATTAATATGACTGGACACTTTAACCTCCCATTCTATACATTTCGATTTTTTTCTCATCAGGTTCTTTTTGAGTGATAATCTGTTTGTCAGCATCACCATCGGCACCGGTAGAGCGGAGTTCCGAATAGCGGTCATCGCGAAGACCCCAAAACCGCCGCATGGACGCTTCAATACCGGCATTATTGATATTTGTCGAGCCATCTGAATCACGCAGCAGGGTTTTCATATCAAGCGCAAGAGAGGAAAACAGACAGCGGTACAGCTTACCGTCTGCCGATAACCGCAGCCGTGTACAATCCCGGCAGAAAGGCTGAGTCATGCTTGAAATAAATCCAATTTCCCCGCTGCCGTCAATGTAGCGGTATCTTGCTGCTACTTCGCCGTAATAGCCGGGTACCACCTGTTCCAGAGGCCATTGAGACTGAATTATATCCCGTATCTCAGCATTTGGTACAAGCAAACCGCGGTTAAAGCGGTGCCGGTACCCTACATCCATGTATTCGATAAAACGCAGCACAATCCCCGAACCCCGGAAATAGGCTGCCATTTCAAGCACTTCACCTGAGTTTAAACCGCGCTGGATTACCATGTTTACCTTAAGCGGGGAAAATCCTGCAGATTGTGCAGCACGGATGCCTTCAAGCACAGCCGGCAAGGCTTCGGAACGCCCGGTTATCCGCTCGAAAACCTCAGGTTGAAGGCTGTCAAGGCTGACCGTAATTCTGGTCAATCCGCTGTCTCTCAGGTATTTAAGCTGCGGTATAAGGTGAAAGCCGTTTGTTATAATACCTATGTCTTTTACCTTGGGTATTGATTTTAATAGTCTGATAAGTTTGTGCAATTCCGGTCTGAGAAGCGGTTCGCCCCCTGTTATTTTGAATTTTCTCACTCCCAGCAAAACCGCTACCCTGGCGACGGCTTCTATTTCATCAAACCGCAGCAGGCTTTCCTGTGACAGGAAGGGATTACCTCCTCCATATAAATCATCGGGCATACAGTAGCTGCAGCGGAAGCTGCAGACATCCGTAACAGATATGCGCAAGTCATGCATGCCGCGGCCCAGCCGGTCAGTTAAAGTGCTGTTTTCATTTGCAGACTTTGTTTCTGATGGATATCGGCTATCCCGAATCTTTCGCATCTTATACCGCCTTCAGGTTCACCGCTGCGTATTTGTATGCCGGTTCACCGCTGTAAGGATCAAATGAAGGCATGGTAAGCCAGTTAGTTTCCTGATAGTGCATGGGCATAAAGACCTGTCCGGGACAGAGTGAACCGCTGATTATTGCATTGACTTCAACTGATCCGCGGCGGCTGGTTACGCGAACACGGCTTTCAGTGGTCAAACCAAGTGCTTCGGCATCCTCCGAGTTTATTTCAACGTAGCAATCGGCATGGGTCTTTTTTTGAATAAAGGGGACTTTGCCGGTTCTGGTCTGGGTGTGAAACTGCATCACAGATCCTCTGCCGGTAATCAGCACCAGAGGATATTCGCTGTCGGTGTTTTCCGGCAGTTCAGCAAAATCATCAAACAGGAATTTCGCGCGCCCTGTCGGGGTATAAAACCTGCCGTCAGCAAAAAGCCTCCGGTGGAGACCGTCACATTCGGCCCCTGCGTTTTGGGGATAAGGCCATTGTATGCCCAAACGGTCAATAATCATTTTATACCCCTGGATGCCGCTGATATCACAGGGCTGACCCCGGGAAATCTGCTGAAGAATCCGGAACACTGCTTCAGGATCACTCCATTTGACAAACATATCACCGCATCCCCATGCTTCGGCTATGCCAAGGAAAATGTCAAAGTCGCTTTTGGCTTTACCTGGAGGATTTTTAACTTTTTGAACAATACCTATTCTTCGCTCTGAATTGATAAAAGTGCCGCTTTTTTCGGCGCTTCCGGCAGCCGGCAGGAATAAATCCGCACATTGAGCTGTTTCCGTGCCGGGGAATAGATCCTGTACCACAAGAAAATCCAGTTGTTTTAGCGAGTCAAAAAATTCAGTTTTATTGATCCAGCTGTGCGCCGGATTGGTAGCGATAATCCACAGCCCTTTTATAAAGCCGTCTCTAACCTGCTCGAGGATTTTATTGTAGGGAAGACTGTTTTTATCAGGTATCCTTTCAACTGGAATCTGCAGAATTCCGGCAATCTTTTTCCTGTCATTTTCGCTGGTAAAACTATGGCCGCCGAGAAGACTGGTTGTATTGCTGTACAGGCGGCTTCCCATGGCGTTTGCCTGCCCTGTAATGGAATTGGCGCCGGTGCCGGGTTTACCGATATTTCCGGTCATAAGCGCCAGATTTATGATACCCTGAGCCGTTCTGGTTGCCTGGTGACTCTGATTTACTCCCATTGTCCACCAGAAGCTTGGAGCTTTTGCCTGATGAATACGCTCAGCCAGAGAGTATATGGCATCCACGCCGAGTCCTGTTTTTTTTCCGGCTTCTTCCAGAGGAATACCCATCACGTGGCTGCGGAAGATTTCGAAATCCTCGGTATGCTGTTCGATAAACGCATTATCAAGCCATTCTTTTTCGATAAGCACCCTGGCGATTCCATATAAAAGAGCAAGATCTGATTTGGGATTGACAGCTAAATGCAGCGAGGCCTGTTCTGCTGTTTCCGTCATACGCGGATCAATTACAATGATAAAAGGGTTCCGGGTATTCTTTTTAACATGGTTCCAGATGATGGGGTGATTAATTACGGGATTGGCGCCAATAAAAATCAACAGGTCGCTGAGTTCAAAATCCTCGTAGCAAAAAGGAGGCGCATCAAAGCCGAAAGATTGTTTGTAGGCAACCGCAGCTGTAGCCATGCACTGTCGTGTATTCCCGTCACCGTGTATCCATCCCATACCGAATTTTGCGGCAGAACCGAGAAGCGCCATCTCTTCCATAGGCATTTGGCCGGTGGAAAGAAAGGCTACAGATTCAGGCCCGTGTTCAGCAATAATACTTTTAAACCCGTCTGCAAATTTCTGATATGCCTCGTCCCAATCAACAGTTTTATAATCGCCGTTTTTCTGCCGCAGCAGAGGCGCTGTTCCCCGTTCCGAAGATTGAAAGGGCACCAGCAGATGAAATCCCTTGACACAGCAGAAGCCTTCGTTAACGGGATACTCTTTGTTCGGTTTCAGGCTTAGAGTTTCGTCTTCCCTGATAGTTATATCAAGATTGCAGCCTACTGAGCAGTAGCTGCAGGTAGTACGTTTTACCTGTTCAGCCATTGTTTAACTCCTATTGTTTTATTACTTGATTGTATGTAAATACAGTATATGCCTGCCATATTTTTTTAAAACCAGTAATCCGGATGGGATATTTCCGATATGTGAAATGAATTTTTTGAATCTTTTTCAATAAGATATACACATGTTATTATTGGATTAACAGCCGTAATCTGTCAATATTTATTTTTTCACTGAATCTGTTCAGTTTTATCAGAATTTAGAGCTTTCTATATTTTAAACTCTGTTTTATAGATTTTTCCCTGAATAAATCCCGCTAAAACCTCAGAGGTTTTAATTTTTACCAGTAACAAAATTATACCTGTTTCACTCGTTATTAAAAATAATTAGACAGATCCTCATAATCCTTTTATAATTTTTATACAATGAATAACTCAATATTAAAAAACAAGACAAAACCGTTGTTCCCCAATAAATGTTTTTTATTTTCTATACTCGCAGCAGCTGTACTTTATACTTTTCTTCTCGCATCCTGCGCAAGTACAGTAAAAACTGTTTCCCCGGTTATCCCGGAAGCTGTCCTGACCGGGTATGTTCTTGAAATTGACGAAAAACCAGAATTCATTCTGCCGCTTTATTACAGCGATATAATTTCATTTCCGTCAGACACAGGCAGATTCATCACTTACGATGGAGAAACCGGACAATATTATGTCCCGGGTAATGTAAAAGCAGCTGCAGCCGGCAAAGAAAACACCTTATTTGAGATTGTACCTGTATCAATTGAGGAAGGAAAGCTTTCAGGATTCAGCTGCACCGCCAAAAATGAGGTTGTCTACTGCAGCACTGAAGGGAATGTTTACAGAAACAGGAAATCCTCAGCAGGGAAATGGGAAGAGAAAAAGATATTTACAGCAGATATGCAGTCAGGCGCGGATAAAATCACGGCAATGGCAGCTGATGAAAAAAATGTTTACCTCTTCAGCAGAGAGGCCGCAGGTATCTACAGATTCACCCATTCAGGAAAAGCCGAGGCTCTCATTAAACTAAAATATACGGCCCCTGACGCTAAAATGGAAATAAGCGCAATTGATATCAAAAGCGGTTACCTCTATCTCCTTTTTGATTCCGGATTAATTTTACTTGCCGACTATAAGGAAAGAGGAGTTGAGGCAGGATTTCTTCCCTCTGACAGGGACGCAATGTTTACTTTTTTTACAGTCAGGCAGGAAGGCAGCAGCTCCGACCTCCTTCTTGCCCGTAAAGCAGTGAAAGGGATAAGGAGTTATTCGCTTTTCCCCCTCTCATCCATGCATAAAATGAGAATTGAGGATGGCTTTATTAAAAAGACAAATCCCCCTGTTTCCGGGTGCGCTCATGTCCTTACAGACAGCAGCGGCAGGATAATTTTTCCTGTCAAAAGCACCCTTGTAAACCTTGATAACGTTATTCCCGGTTTTATTACAGTTACAGGTATGATTCAGGATTCAGACGACGGGGGAAAGATCCTTGTTGTTTCTTCTGTTGACCGCGGCAGCGGCAGCTGAATCCTGGTTTACAATTGAGGCACATGGCCTGCCGCTGAGTACATCAAGCACGGCTGCTGCGCATTTCCTCTGCAAGTCAGCCTGGGATTCAACAGAATACCAGGCCGCGTGATCAGTAAGGACTATATTCTTAACAGAAAAAAGAGGGGAATCCGGGGGAAGCGGCTCTATTTCATGAACATCAACTGCAGCGCCTGCGATCTGTTTTGCGTCAAGCGCTTTAATCATCGCTTCTGTGTCAATTACAGCTCCGCGTGAAGTATTTATTATAATTGCGGTATTTTTCATAAGCATAAATTCCCTGCTTCCTATCATCCCTCTTGTCTCATCAGTCAAGGGGATATTCAGGCTTATAAAATCACATTCCGCAAGCAGATCATCAAGGCCGCACAGGTATGCCGGACCGCCGTTTCCTGATATTTCCGACAGCAGTGCCCTCTTTTCTTCAGGATGATGATCAAATACCATAACAGAGGAAAACCCCAGTGAGTTTATTTTTTTGTGGAGAGCCTGGCCTGTCTTGCCGTAGCCTATTATTCCTAATTTTTTTCCGGAAACCCTGTGTACCGGCACTTCTCCCCGTATGTTCCACTTTCCCTTGCGGATAAGTGTATCTTTTACTGTTATATTCCTTACGCAGCTGAAAAGGAGAGCAATAATATGTTCAGAAACTTCATCGCTGCAGTAATCAGGGACATTTACAACCTTTATCCCCTTCTCTGCAGCATACTTTACATCAACATTATCATATCCGATGCCGTAGCGCCCGATGACTGCGCATTTTTCAAGCCCTGAAATAAAGTTTCTGTCAATTTTATACAAATTTACAAGGAGGGCATCAGCGTCTCTGCAGAGCTGCTCAAGTTCAGCCGGATCAGTAATTCCTCCGGCCTCAATAACTTCGCAGCCGATTGAGCCTAAAACTGTTTTTTCGGGATTATGGTTATCATATCTGTCTTCAAGAAGCACAATTTTATATTTCATCGGGATTCAGCCTAAAACATAAAAGGGGTAATTTCAAGCAGTTTTTTCACTGCGGGGGTGATAGATAACAAATCTAAAACATCTCTTCAAGCACATACAGATAGTTTTCCCCGGTGCCGAAGATTATCCACCTGCCTGCGATTACGGGCGAGCTGAGTATCTCTCCGTCTGTATCGATTTCCCATAATACTTTACCGCTCCCGGCATCAATACTTTTAAGGGAAGGGTTTATTTCCAGATATTTATCGCCCCTTGTTCCCAGGTATATCCTGTTGCCCGCGACTGAAGGGGCAGAGGATACAGGCGTATCAAATTTTCTTTCCCACACAAGTTCTCCTGTTTCGGATTTGAAAGCTTTAAGGGAATCATTGCCCGGGCTGTATATTACGTTCTCTTTCCATACCGCCGGGGCCATATAGTCAAGAAGGTAGATATTTTCCCAGAACAGGTCTTCCGCGATATAGTTTTCGTAATCAACAGGGTCAGTTATTTCCGTATTTTTCCATATTATTTCCCCTGTAAGGGCATCGAGGGCATAGTATTCAAACAGGAACTGATTGCCGATTACACCGCAGGCGGCAAAATGGACAGCGTTTCCCGATACTGCGGGGAATGAATACCAGGAAAGTCCGTCTTCATCCGTACGGAAAAGCCAGAGGAACCTGTTTTCATCAATACTGTAAGCACCCAGGCTGAACGGGTCGTCTTCCGGACCGGGGAGAAAATAGACTACTCCATTATTAATCTGGAAACTGTTATATTCCCAGACATAATTGGTAACAGCCGACAGCTCAACTCCGTCTTTTGAGAAAAAATGGGTAGCCCCGGTATCTGTTGTGAAAACTATTGAATCGTTGTAGCCGATAATTGTCGAGTTTACAGGGAAACCTGTAAAATGCTCCCAGGCAGGATCCCCGCTTTTATGGTAAACCGCGTATATATACCCGTCAGTCGAACCGAAGTAAACTTTATCATCATCAACATAGGGAACAGAGTTCACAGGAGCTCTTGTCTTGAAAACCCACCTCATAAATCCGGTGTTGATATCAAGCGCGTAAAAATTGCTGTCGGATGAGCCGAAATAGAGAGTGTTTTTATAAACTACAGGCGGATTAAAGTGCCTTTCCCGTGCACTCCCTTCCTGAAGCTGCAGTTTCCACTTTATCCCTACCGGCGGATAAATTTTATCACTGGAATATCCCCTGCCCCCTTCTCCGCGGAACATAACCCAGTCACTGCTCACCCCGTATCCGCACCCGGAAAAAGCAAGGAGAATGAAAAAAACAGGCAGGGCCGCTGTCAGCCTGAGTCTGAAAAAGAGATTTTTTTTCATCAGTAGAATACTCCTCTGAGGCTGAAGAGGTATTTAAGGTGTTTTGCAGCCCCTTTGGGAGATGTCAGGGAGATAAGCCGTGAATATTCTGCCCCGAACCGGTTTACAACCTCATCATATTCATTCCCGGTATAGACACTTCTGTAAAGGAGTTCAGTAAAAAGTATTGCGAATTTCCTGAATTCACGGTTTATCTCACCGTACTCTTCAGGCGTCATTGTCTTTAACTTGAGAGGATATCCGGCAAGAAAAAATCTGTGAAGAATATATCTGTACCTCTCTTCAAACGAAAGGGGAACAGGCTTTAAAGATTTAAAGGCAAGAGAAGTGAGGATAATTGTTTTGTACAGATAAAGGAGGGCAGCGACAGATGCAAAAATTAGTGCGACAAGAGACAAAAGCATCTTCCAGGGGAAGATAAACACCTGGCTCCTGTCCCTGACGTCCCTTATAATCGGTATTACAACCTGGGCGCTGTTGGGATCCCCGTTTTCCGGCGGAATTGCGTATTCAGTGGTTTCAAAATCCGCCCAGCCGAATCCCGGTATATAAAACTGTACCCAGGAGTGCCTGTGGGCAGTGGTAACAAGTTTGAGTTTTTCAAGAGGGATATCAGCAATTTTATCGAGGCTCTTCTTTAAGACAGATAATGCCTCAAGGTGCGAAGGAGACTGGAGACCGTCAGAGGCAAGATATCCCCGCACCACGCGCGACGGAATCCCCGCCATCCTGCCGATAAGAGCGGCGGCATTGGAAAACTCTGTACAGTCGCCTGAAAAGTCGCCTGCAATAAAACGGCTTAAGCGCTCGACAGTTGAGTCCTCCTCATAGCCGAGTTCATACTGATATTTTGAAAACCCTTTAAGGATAGCGCTTATTTTCTTATTGTATGGAACGTTTTCAATTCCGAGGGAGGCAATATATCCGCTGAATACTTTTTCATGCTTTTCATCAAGAGGTACTTCAAGATATGAAGAAAGGGATTCCTTTTCTTCATCAGAGAGTGGGCCGGTATCAAGCATCTCGAGTATTTCCGTATCAAGAGGAGATATCATGGAAATTGAATTATAGGAATAGGAAAACGGGTAACTTTCCTGCGAATAGACTGTCGGCTCTACAAGCTTCGGAAGATACGGGAGAACACGCTCAGGTATTGCGGAAAGGAAAAATACCGGGATTTCCTCCCTGAACTCGGAGGAATCACCCGTGCCCTGAAATATATATGGATTTACCCATGTCTCAAGCAGCCTCTGCGTCTTTAAGGAGTTGAGTGTTTCCTCGCTTAGCCCGACGGAAGAAGAGCTGTTTTCCGGATAGATAAAACCCTTGACCGGATTAAAGCCCCCAAGGTAATCCCAGGCGGAATAAAGATCGCGCCTGTCTGAAGCAACAATCATAACAGCATACTGTTTGCTGCTGCCTGTTGAGGAGGCCCTGCTCCGCCTTCCCCACTTCTCCGAAGGAACGCCTGACAACTTTCCATCCTTTTTATCCTCACTCCCTTCAGCGCCGGAGGATGATATTGCCTTTTCATCCCTGAAATTGAGTATAAAATCATTGGCGGCAAAATCCATGGGAATAAAAATGACGGCTGCCGCAAGGAGAGGGACCATCACGCCGAAAAATATAAGTATTTCCCGTTTAAAATCAGACAGTCTGCCGCTCCCGGCGCGCGAACTCGAGATATAAAGGAGCAGAGAGAGAAAGAGATACGAAATAATCAGAAAAATATAGAACAGGGGAATCATGGAGGAGGAACTCTGCCACGAAGACTCGGAAGCTCTTGAAAACTCAAGCAGACGGTAAAATATGTAATAGATAAACGCGGGTTCTATAAACACAAGTGAAACAGCGCCTGATCTGAAGACAAGGAAACTATAGATAAAAAGGGCCGGGATAATGATAATGGTTCTGGGGATAAACTCATGAAAACCCGGGACAGCTGTCAGGAGAACAGGAAAGAGCACGGACAGGAACAGGATTAAGCGCCGTTTCCCTGACTGCTTTTTTTTATGAATGGAAATCAGGGAAAAGAGATAAGAAAGAACTGCTTCAAAGGGAACTAGGAGAAACCAGAAAGCAAAGCCGGCGCTGTCATAACCGACAACAACAGAGGAAGAGAGCAAAGGGGCGCAGACTGCCGCGAAGTATACTGTGAGCCTTAGAAAAAGGGGGATCAAGTATATTTTATTCCTGTTTTCACTGCCGCTGTAAAGCATCTTTCTTTAAGCCTCTTTATCCTTTTTTTCTTTTTTAGCAGATAAGGTTTTATCCCCCATATTCATCCTGATCCTTACCATTTTAATCCTGTCACCCGGAAAGGACATATTCTGCCGGGAAGCCCTTTTTCCCCTTCCGTCAGTAAATAACGGAGACAAAAGCGCCATCCCTCTGTAAAAGGACAGCGGCCTGTAAAGCGCGGAAAAAGCAAAATCCCTGATCCTGCAGGGGATATAATTGCCTCTGTCCCTGTATTTTCCATCATTCGCATATCTTCCTGTGTCAAGTTCAGGAAGATAACAGGCGGAAACTGCATCGCTGTCCATTTTTTTAAGGGCAGGCATAAGTATATCTGATGTTTCCGCAAAAATGCAGACTTTACTTCCGGGAGGTATTTCAGAGAGAAAGGAAAGGTCTATAGTCCTGCCGCTGTCAGATGCTGCAGAAGATGAGAGAAGCCTGGAAGCCCTGTAAAAATCAGAGTTTTCCTTAACCTTACAACTGCTGCCGTCAATGATTATCTGGAATTCACATTTTCCCGCTTCCTCTTTTGCCCTTCTCAAGAATGTATAAAAAAACTCCCTGAAATATTTGCCCTTTATAAAGCTCCTGTATGAATCTCCTCTGCCGCTGTTACCGGGCCCCGCCGGGTCAGTGGCATTGCTTCTGTCGTCTCCGCTCAGGTAAATGAAAGTCATCAGCTGAGATTCCTCCCTTCCGCCCGGCGATATCCTTGTAACAAGTTTTCCGATCTTTCCGCTTGATTTCCAGTTTATGTCCCTGTAAAGGTCTCCCTGCACATATTCCCTCATCAGGTATTTCTCCATATCATTGTCATACTTTCTGTGCTTCGTAATAAGGTCTGTCCTCAAAAAGGAAAGATCGGCCCGGGCATCTTGGCTGTATCCCGGAAGTACATGAAAATCCTTTAATTTTTCGCTGAATATTTTTATCTTCACCAGTGCGAATATGTCCTCCGCAAAAATATTTATCATTCCGGAAACAGTTCCGGGATAGCGGAAGGAAAAACTGAATCTGAAAGTCCCTTTGCTGTCTGACCTGTATCTGCCTGTTGACAATGGAGAAACAGAACCGGAAGTTCTTCCCTCTGCCTTGATAACAAGTGAGTAACGGGAAAAGAGCGGAGGACTCTTCCCCTCAGCTGTTACTGTCTGCAAGTTTGAAGGAGAGTCATCATTATCATTAAAAGGGGCGGAATCAATTATACCCTCGGATTTCCATACAATCCTTTCAACAGGCGAAACTCTCGTGTAAAAAAATATCAGCCCCCACACAGAAAGGATAAATACTATAAAAAATGAGGAAACTGATACAGCAGTATAGTTGGAGACAGTGAGACCCCTTCCAAGCGAATAAAGTGAAAAGAAAAATATTACTGTTCCGGGAAGAGTAAAAGGATAACTGCTGATAAAAGCTTTAAAAAGCTTCTTCATCTCGCGACTTTAATTGATTCGATTATATCAGCAAGTATGCCTGCGGGTACTCCCGCGCTTTCCCTTACTGTAACCCTGTGGCTGATCGCGGGAACAAACAGCTCCTTGATTATATCTGGAGTAACATAGTTAAGCCCTCTCACCAGCGCAAGCGCTCTTGCAAGGCGTGAAAGCTTGACGCCTGCCCGCGGGCTTGCACCCTGCAGCAGATAGGGATTCTCCCGTGTTGCCCTTATTGCTTTCACAATATAATCAACAAGCTCATTATGGATTGTAACCTTGTCTACCATCTCCTGCCATCCGATAAGTTCTTCCGCCTTAACAACCTGTTTAAAGGATGCCCACCCGTCGCTCCTGCTGTGCTGAATTACAATGCTTTTTTCATCATCAAATCCGGGAATTCCCATTGATATCTGTATCATAAACCTGTCAAGCTGCGGAGCCGGGAGAGGAAAGAGGTGAGCCCCTTCGAGGTTCATTGTGGCAATAATAAAAAACGGGGACGGGAGATTATATGTCTTTCCCTCAACAGTTACCTTCTGTTCTTCCATAGCCTGGAAAAAAGAACCCTGTGTTTTGGGTGTAAGGAGGTTTATCTCGTCACAGAGGACAAAATTCGCGAAAATCGGCCCCTTGCTGAACATGAAATTACCGTCTTTGCCGTCAAGGCGTGTATAACCGATTATATCCTGTGGAAGCAGGTCGACGGTACACTGTATCCTGCTGAACGGGTCGATCTGTATTGTGCTTTCTCCCGTATCAACAGTTTTATGACGGGAATTATCTATTGAGCCTGCAAGCGCTCTTGCGAGTGATGTTTTACCGACTCCGTGGGTATCCGCGAGAATTACATGACCTCCCGCTATCTTTGAGGCGATTATATATTCAAGCCGCAGCCTGTCCACATAGATTACACTTTTAATATTATCTATAAGTGCGGCAATTTTTCCGCTTATTTCTACTGCCCGCTCTTCATGCAGGGCTTTTGACATGCTTTCTTCCATAATGACTAGAATTTAATTCAAATTTCTTTTCTAATCAATCATTATTGTCAGGAGAAGGGAAAAGTGAGGCAATATTCAGGAAGCGCTTAAAAACCGGACCTGTAATGAAATACAGAGTTCTCTGCCTGATTTTAAAAAAGTAGAACATTATGAAAAGCTGTTGTATACTTAAGCAGATATAAATATGAACAAAATTGATATAATAAACCCGCCCAGTAATATCAAAACAAAAATCACAATGCTTTCAACTGGAGTTGTTTTCATATCGCTGATCATGGTTGCGCTTCTTCTCGGCCAGTTTTCCTTTGTAAAGGTTGAAACCCTGCTTGATAACCATGTCATGAATATAGCCAGAACAGTTTCGCTTATCCCTGATATTAAAAAAAATATCGGCACAGAGAACGGGGAAGAGGTAATCCAGCCTATAACTGAGAACATCCGTAAAAAAACAGGAACAGAATATATAATCGTATTTGACTATCAGAGAAAAAAATATTCAGATCCGGTTGTATCTGAGATAGGAAAGGAGATATCGGGATGGGACTGGATGGATGTTCTTCTGGGGAGAGAATACATTCTTAAGGCATCAACACCTGCCGGCCCTATCCTTAAAGCCTATGTTCCTGTAGTCAATAATGAAAACAAACAGACCGGAGCAGTTCTTGTGGGAATGATGCTTAAAAATATAAACGATCTGTCTGTTGAAATCAGGTTCAGCATAACAGCTGTAACAATTATCGGGCTTTTTATAGGGATGATCGGATCATCCATCCTCGCAGACAATATCAAAAACACAATGTTTAACCTCGAACCCTATGAAATCGCCACATTTTTCATGGAATTTGAGGCAGTGCTTGAATCAGTCAGGGATGCGATTATTGCTGTTGATGAGAACTGCAGGATTACTATGGCAAACGGGGAAGCCAGAAGGATGCTCAATGTCGAAAAAATAAACAGGGGCGAAGACCTTAAACTGCTTATGCCCAATTCAAGGCTCCCTGAAGTAATTGAGTCAGGAGAACCCGAGTTTGACCAGGAACAGACTATCGGGAATTTCAGGGTAATTGGCAACAAGATACCTATTGTTATCAAAGGGAAAATTACAGGCGCTATCGCAAGCTACAGGGACATAACCGAGATGCTCTCTCTTGCCGAAGAGCTCACGGGAGTAAAGGAATATGTTGAGGCGCTCAGGATTCAGAATCACGAATTCTCAAACAAGATGCACACTCTTTCGGGGCTTATACAGCTCGAGGAATACGGCAAGGCGCTTGAATACATATCATCCCAGACAGATATTCACACAAATATTCTTTCTTTTGTCTCAAGAAAAATTCACAGCGCGGCAGTAGCCGGACTTCTGCTGGGAAAAAGAGGCAAATGCCTTGAACTGGGAGTTGATTTCACGATTGACCAGGACAGCAACCTTGGAAGGATCAGCTCAACTGACAGCAGTTCTCTGGTCGTAATAATAGGCAACCTGCTTGAAAACGCCATAACAGCTGTTTCAGATAATGAGAAAGATAAACGCAAAGTTATTTTCTCCATATTCCATGAACTTGATAAAGTATATATAACTGTAGCTGATAACGGAATCGGGGTTACCGCTGAGGTTGCAAAGAATATTTACAACAAGGGGTTTACTACAAAAAAGAACTATAACAGCGGCTACGGACTTTATCTTACAAAATCAATTGTCGACTCCTATGACGGAGAAATCAATTTTGACATGAACAAGGACGGGATGACAGAGTTTTTTATAATCCTTCCGATAAAAGAGGTATAGGGTATGGATATTCAGGTTCTGATAGTGGAAGACGACCCGATGGTTTCCGACATCCACAGAAAATTCATCACTTCAATTGACGGTTTTGCGGTAACAGGGATAGCGTCAACAGGTAAGGAAGCTCTTGAGATTCTTGAAACAAAGGATATTAATTTAATCATTCTTGATATATTCATGCCGACTATGGACGGAATTGAGACAATGATAAAGATAAGGGAATCGGGTAAGGATGTTGATATTATCCTGATCACGGCCGCAATGGAAGGAGATACTGTAAAACGTTGCCTCAGGTTCGGCGCGCTTGACTATATATTGAAACCTTTCAAATTTGAAAGGCTCTGCGCTTCACTTGAAAATTACAAAAAGATGTATCAGAAAAGATTTGAGTATTCTGATAAATATGCCCAGAGCGATATTGATAATCTTCTGCTTACCGCAAGGGATTTAAACACCAGCAGTGAACTCCCGAAAGGACTTCAGAACTCGACACTTGAAAAAATTATTGAGAAGATGATTGAACTTGAACATCCGCTTTCAGCTGATGAAGTTGCGGTAATATGCGGTATTTCAAGAGTGACCGCAAGACGGTATCTTGAATATCTATTATACTATGGTAAAGCGGTTATTGAACCTCAGCACCTGAAAGTCGGAAGACCTGTAAACAAGTACAGATATCTGAAATAATTTTAACTCTTCACATCAGTTACGGAGACTATAAATGGAAATAAACCCATTATTCAAAGATATTTTCACAAACCGGAAAAACTTTGTAAACGCTGCATGTTCAAATGAAGGGACATCTGCGGTTTCTTCATCAGCTCTTGCCGCAGCGGCAGATAAGATGATACTTTCTGCCTCGGGATGGAGAAAAATATTTGCATGCGGTGCGGAAAACAGGGGCAGGGATGTAACTGATGAGGATAAATTACTCATAGCCGGTGCGGCAAATGTGTTTCATGCATGGATAAAAAACCGGTGCGGAAAAGAAAGGGTGTGTATTGCCGCGGCGCTTGATTCAAGGCCCACCGGAGCACTCCTCGGGGAAGCGGCAGTAAGAACGCTTTTATCTCTCGGGGCAGATGTAAGATATCTTTATATCTGCGCTGCGCCCGAGGTGATGGCATGGGTCAAGCAGAGTGAGGAAATTGACGGTTTTATATATATTTCAGCAAGCCACAACCCCATAGGCTATAACGGAATCAAATTCGGGCCTGAGACAGGTGCAGTTATCGGTGGAAAGGGATCTGCGGAAATAATAAGTAATTTTAAAACGCTTATAAATGATAAGGGGTCTCCCGGCCTGCTGTCAGACCTTCTAAACAATACTGAACTGGTTGAACTCGAAAAAGCGGCAGGAGATACTGTCAAATGGAAAAAAGCCTCATATAAAACCTATCTTGATTTTTCACTTCAGATATTCAATCCCGGAAGGTCACCCCTCTCCGCAGTCAGCGCCGGGAGACAGAAAAGCGTTATAGGAATCGCAGGAGACCTTAACGGCAGCGCAAGGTGCACCTCTATTGATGAGGATTTTTTCTCATCAATCGGGGTAAAACCTTTATTCGTAAATAAAGAAGCGGGAAATATTAAGCATCCGATCCTTCCTGAAGGGGAAAACCTCTCCTGGTGCAGGAAAACACTTGAGGATGCGCACTCAGAAGACAACTCATTCATCATAGGTTATATGCCGGATAACGACGGTGACAGGGGAAACCTTGTCTGGTTCGATGAGGATTCGCTTTCAGTCCGGATACTTAAAGCACAGGAGGTATTTGCCCTCACATGTCTTGCGGAGCTTTCATTCATGACAGAATCTGGCATGCTTGAAGGTAAAGAAGGAGCCGTAGTTGTAAACGGCCCTACCTCCTGCCGGATTGAGAGGATCGCATCCTCTTTCGGTGTCAAGGTCTTCCGCGCGGAAGTGGGGGAAGCAAACGTCGTAAGCCTTGCGCAGAAACTTATCAATGAAGGCTGGGTTATCCGCTACCTTGGAGAAGGTTCAAACGGAGGAAGCATAACATTTCCGGCGACAGTACGGGACCCGCTTAACACAATAGGCGCCATAGTAAGACTGCTTCGCAGCAGAGAGGAAAAAGGAGAGACACTTAAGGAAATTATAAAAGGCCTCCCCTGCTTTACAACCACAGAGACAGACGACCCTCTCGCAAAAATGCAGATCAAAACAGCAGATCAGGGGCTTCTCAAGGAAAGGTATGAAAATATTTTTCTTGGGGAATGGGAGGGGAAAAAATCCTATCTTGAGAAAGAGGCCGGCATTGTATCCTGGGAGGAAGTAAACTATATGCAGACTGATGCCGTAACAGGCATGGGTAAAAAGTCGCGGGGCAGCCGGGTTTCCGGGGGCCTTAAAATCCTCTTCAAAGACTCAGGTAATAATGAAAAAGGGTTTATCTGGATGAGGGGATCCGGTACAGAACCCGTTTTCCGTGTAATGGCTGACATCGAAGGGGAAAACAACCCGCTTGAACGTTTTCTTGTAAAATGGCAGCGGGAGATGATAGAGAAAGCTGACTTATTCGCGAACTGACCTGAAACAAGCCGGTTCTTTTAAGCACCTTCCCCGGTATCCTTCCCCCGCAGCAGTATGCAGCTTTCCTACTTTACGCTCAGGTTGAACACACCGTCCCAGTTTTTGGGGGGCGGGTTCTTCTTGAAGTCAGCGCATCTTTTAATATAGGTAGATGCCGGCCCGTCATCCGGTGAAATACTTAAAACTTTATTGAACAGCTCAAGACACCCGTCCCAGTCCTGACCCTGGAATTTCTCAAGTGCGCTGTGAGAAAGCTCAATAATTTCAAGCGTCTTATCCGATGCTTCCTTTTTCTCATCAATAAGCTCAAAAAGCTGTACCGGCCTGTTTATGCCGACTACCCTTACAGGGTCAAGCTTCCTGCAGGCAAACCGGTTTTTTGTCTGGCTGATTGTATACTCGCTGGCAAGGATCCAGGTTCCGTACTGTTTGTTTACCCCTTCCAGACGGGCTGCAAGGTTTACAGCGTTGCCCATAATTGTATAGTCCATCTTCCGTGCCGTACCCATGTTGCCGACAACCATCTCGCCGGTATTAATACCTATCCTTGTCATTAGAGGACTCGGCGCAATCTGTTTTTCAAGAAAGACCTTGTTTATTTCCATCTCCATCTTCTTCATTTTTACAGCCGCCGAGCACGCTTGCTGCGCGTGGTCCGGAAACTCTACCGGCGCCCCGAAAAATGAGATAATCGCGTCGCCCTCATATTTGTCTATGGTACCCCTGCTGTCCAGGATGATATCACTCATGGCGGTAAGATACTCGTTGAGAAGTTTTACAAGGTCTGACGGGTCAAGTGACTCTGAAATTGTGGAAAAGCCCCTTACATCAGTAAAAATCGCAGTAAGCTCTTTTTTATCTCCCCCGAGTTTAAGTTTTTCAGGATCACTCATCAGCTGTGAGATTACATCCTGTGAAAGATAATGGCCGAACGCATTTCTTATAAATATCTTTTCCTTTGATGTGGTTATAAGGTTTACCATTGTATAGATGATAAATGTAACAAATACTGATGCCGCTGGCGCGATAACATTTACATACATACCGGTATATCTGAAAACAGCCGCGGCTGACGCAAGTATTAAAGCGATAAAAGAGAGCCCGATAATTATTGAGGTGCCGGCGCTTCTTCTTTTAATAACAGAAAAAACAATAAGTGAAAACAGAAATGATGCAAGTATTGGAATCCAGAAAGGAGCAATTGAAATAAACTGCCTGCTTAATATCGTGTTTGCGACTGAAGCATGAGTACCTACGTTCATATACTCTTTCTCAAAAGGGTTTACACCGATATCAGTTGTTGAAGTTCCGGTATGCCCGATAATGCAGAAGGACCCTTCTACATTTTCCCTTATAATCCGTCTCGCCTCAGCAAGTTCCGTGGATATTGAAATTGTCTTTGCGAATATATCAGGTACATCCTTCTTAAGCTCTGTATACTCAATTTTAACGTCAGCCGGAATTGAATCTGAATTAATTACCGCATCTATATCGTTTAGTATTCTTTTTTCCGCATCCCCGGATAAAAAAGAGGCTGCTTCAAGAAGGAAATATTCCCTTACCTGTGCATACTCATCAAAATTTGATGTATCCCCTGACTCAACCATCTGATTAAGAAGATCATCAGCATATTTATAAAGATCATAAAGAGGCGTATCTCCTGTGTAATATTCAAGATATCCTGCCTGCTTCATAAGTTTCAGGTTCTCGGCAAGCGACTTAAAAAGCCTGTTGTGCATCTCAAGATACCAGTAAGTCATGTGACGGAAACTCTTTTCATAGCTCTTTACAGGCCAGTTGATTAGAAGCTGGCCGTCGACAAGGGGTATTAAGATATCCTCTGTTTTACCGTCAGGAAGGACAGCCCCTTTCAGCAGGATACTTCCTTTTCCCGCAGTAATCTCAGGCTTTCCCAGCCAGTCATAAAGCGGCGAAAAAGCAAGCTGGGGAAAGTACCTTCCCTTGTAAACCCTTAACAGGTCTATCCTTCTCCTTACCCCGTCGTTATCGATAAAAACATTGGGAAACCCGGCCCCCCTGCCGTTTTTAAGGACAGGCGCTATCGCGGGGCGAAGGTCATCAGCCCGGAAAAAATTATCTTCCCCTGAATCAATTTTTATGGAGGAAATCGGGATATTTTCAGATGCCCACTCTTTCAGGTCAGCCGGAACACTGTCGTCAGTCCCTTTAAACATATTAACAGTAAAAAAAGCATTGCCGAAATAACGCGCTGCCTTGCCCAGGTACTCATCATTATCCCGTGCCACACTGCCCATGGTATCGAGCAGATTAAGCTTTATGCTGTTGTTGATCTCCTTAAGCTGGGAAGCAAAATCAGCGGCATCCCGCACACGCAGCTGTCCTGATGAAATCGCCCCGAAAAGGTCAGAAATATTGCTGTTAATTGTATCAAACTGCTGGTTCAGGGTATCTGGTATTTTATTTTCAAGAAATTCGGCATTAATCCCTCTTGGGCTTTTTTCCGTATACTCAATATCAAATACAGCATATTCAGCCTTGAATTCCTTTAAAAGAAGCAGCCCGTCAGCCATTATGCTCCTGCTCCATGGCCACACCCCTACCTTGGAAATGGCAAGATCATCAACGTCAATCAGTACAATCTTCTTTTCCTCCGGAACTTCCGGCTTTATCCTTAAAAAAAGATCATAAACCCTGTGTTCATTGTCTTCCATGATCTGGGTAAAACTTAATATGGTAAATACAGCCGCAACAGCAAACGGCATAAAATAAAGCAGGTTTTTTTTCATGTCCCCTCCCCCGGGATTTTTAAATTATTCAATTTCTATTTTCATTCTACAGTAATTTATATTATAATATTATATTGTAATTATTTGAAATGGAATTACAAAAAGATATTTTAAAAACAAAGGAGTTTAATGATGAAAAGAGCATTTTTATCTGCAGCTCTTTTTCTGACCGCAATGCTCATTTACAGTCAATCCAACGAGGAAATAGACGCATTTATGGCTAAAAAACAGGCTGATGTGGCAACAGCAGCTTACTTCACCCTGTCAGCAGCCGGAATGCAGAACGCCGCGTCAACAGCAGAGGCCGCTCCAGGATACCTTAATGAGAACAAGTGGTTCAAGGAAGAGCTTAAAGGGGATGAGCTGCTTAAGGCAAGTGACGCATCATACCTTATCATGAAGGCATTCGCTCAGAAAGGCGGTATTATGTATTCAATCGCACCTGGACCCCGCTATGCGCTTAAGGAAATCAAGTACCTCAAGCTTATTGATCAGAAAACAGACCCCGCAAAAATAATGACCGGGGAGGATTTCATGATTCTTCTCTCTGAATTCCTTTCATGGAAGGAGACAAACTGATGAAAAAAGCATTATTTATTTTACTTGCGGTATTTGCCGCAGTATCGTTAGCATCAGCTGTCGATTTCGGGGGAAATATTGAAAACTATTCACTGATTACAAATGACAGCGATTCACAGAAACAGACTGACAAGGCTGCCCTCTGGTTTGGCGTATCCCCTTCTGAAACTATATATATCAAGGGACAGGGAAGCATTGCCTACTCAATGGATGATTACGACTTTCTTGCTGACGTTGACTATCTCTATATCACACAGGATTTTCCCGGGGCAATTAATGAGCAGTCCTCCTTCACATACAAAGCGGGAAGGTTTTTCCAGTCGGAATTCACAGGAAAAGTATTTGCCCACAGGCTTGACGGAGCCCTTTTTACACTTGCGCTCCCGATTGCTAACTTTTCACTCGGAGCAGGCTATACAGGCCTTCTGCTCAAACCGGTTTCAGGCGTAAACAATACAGCGGCGGACATGGCTGATGATGCTGATGATGATATAAAACTCGCTCCCAAAAAGATGATAGTGAGGCTTGGTGCAAGCTTTATTGATATAATGCCTGCCCAGCAGCTTGATGTTGCGCTGGTGACCCAGCTTGACATGAGAAGCGATGACCTTCTTGAAGACGGCGATGCGGCTTCTGAAGATGGAAACGGTGGCAAACTAAATACATACTATATAGGAGCAGGGCTTTCAGGGGCCATTTCAGGCTCATTTATCTATGATACTTACCTTTACTATCAACTTGGAAAAACACTTACCCTGATTGATGATGAATATAAGGATAAACCCATAAGCGCTATTCTCCTGGGAGGAAGCCTGAGCTACCTGAACAGGGAGTTTTACAGGTCAAAGGTGACCGGATCACTGCTTTACGCAAGCGGCGATGACGACAATGCGTCGGTTTATGAGGGCAACACAAAGGGAAGCGGCACACAGTTTATGCCGGTTTCAACATCCTCAACCGGGCTTATCTTCAACCCGAAACCATCCAATCTGCTCAAGGCAGGGCTTGAATACTCAATGAAACCTTTTGCTGAAAGCAGAAATATGATGAAAAACTTTCAGGCAGCAGTCAGCGCTGGAATTTTCTACAAGGCATCTGAAGGGGCTGTTTCAGAGTCCAAGGCTGCAGTAATTTCTGATGAAAAATACCTTGGAACTGAAGCGCTGCTGACGCTCAACTTCAGGCCGGTATCGGATTTCGGTCTCACGCTCGCGGGAGGGGCATTCTTCCCTAACGACAGCAAAGACGGGCCGATGGGTGAGGATTACAGGGACACTGAAGCAGGCGTGATGATCAACGCCTCACTTAGTTTTTAATTTTAACAATGTGGAAATTCAAACGGGATGAACAAACACCCCCGTTTTCCACAGAGAGGAGGAAAAATGAAACTATATAAAATATTCAGTCTGCTTTTGATACTACTCTTAACAGCTTCCGCAGCCTTTGGAGCGGATGCGGTAATAAAAAATTTCACAGGCAGGGTTGAGATTCAAAACGCCGGCTCTTCTTCCTGGAGCGCCGTCTCGCAGGGACAGAGCATAAAAACCGGGACACTCATATCAACAGGTTTTAATTCAAACGCAGTACTTGATCTCGGCAGCTCCGAGATTTTCCTGAAACCGCTTACAAGGGTCTCTGTCGATGAGCTTGCTACAAGCGGCAATACAATAAAGACTGATCTTAACCTGAAGCTCGGGAAAATAAGGGCTGATGTTAAAACAACCGAAGGGCTTAAGCACAATTTCACACTGCGCACCCCTGTTTCCACAGCCGCGGTACGAGGCACAGTGTTTGAGGCAGGTGTTTCTTCCATTGATGTAATTGAGGGTATGATCTCATATTCAAATAAAATCGGCCAGAAGCGAAGCGTTGGAGGCGGCTCTTCCTCTTCCATGCCTGGAACAGGGTTCAGCTCGCCTGAATCGGCGCTTGAGGCAATAGCCGCAAGTTTTGACATAGACACAACAACAGCTGTTGAAACAGGCGCCGAAATTATTAGCGATTATGTAAAGATCAGGACAACA
Source organism: Spirochaetales bacterium (assembly GCA_024233785.1). Lineage (GTDB taxonomy): Bacteria > Spirochaetota > Spirochaetia > CADAEX01 > CADAEX01 > JACKPD01. The sequence continues at coordinate 67,074 of JACKPD010000004.1, forward strand.
GGCGAAGGGACTGTTGTCGTTACAGTTATAAATATGCCGTATTAAAGGAGGTCAGAAATGAAAAAATTATTTTTTTTATTTTTACTATTATCAATTTTTTTTATTTCCTGTTATATAACCCCTGAAAGTGATCAGGAAGGCAATGTATTATCTCTGCGGTTACCGGCAGACAGCATACCACAAAGAGAGATCGGGGAAGATGAAGCCGGGTTTTTGGCAATAATTACAAATGTTAATTTTGAGACTGAAGAGGTTGATGAAAGTTTTTTTGATAATCCTGAAAATGCATTATATGTAGAAGAAGTCGCAATCAGTACTTCATCAGAATCAACCATCATGAACAATTTACCAATTGATATCCGCCTCGAAAAGGTTCCAGAGGGTGATAAAATGTACATTTATCTTTATTATCTCGGGAGTTTAACATATGACTATCCTTTTGGATTCTTTTATTCTGAAACCCCATTTTCAATAAAAAAGGGTGAGATTACTTATGTAGAACTAACTGGTTATGTTTTTAGCTATAGTCCGGAAGTATAGTTATCACTAAAAAGCCGGCATCTATGCCGGCTTTTTTTATATACCTGACAAATGTTTTCAAAGCCGATTATTCTTTTCAGCTTCCTTCACCATTATCCTTTCCCTTACGACAACATGGTCCCGTGTATAGCCGTGCCTTTCGTAAAAAGAATGGGCAAACCGTGTCGTTAAATATCCGCGCAATTCCTTAAACTCTTCAAGAGTATCAATATAGCACATCAGCTGTTCTCCGACACCCTGCCCCTGATATTCGGGAACAACAAAGAATTCTGCAAGGTAATACATGGTTGAAAAGTCGGTTACAATCCGTGCAAAGCCGACCTGCTTTCCGTCAAGATACGCGCCGATGCAATACGAGTTATCAATAGACTTCACAACAACCTCATCAGGCCTGTCCTTTGCCCAGTATGAGTGCCTATGCAGGAAATCAATAATCATGTCTTTGTCAAGCCTTGATTTGTCGGCGCTGATTTCAATGTTTTTCATAATATTAATCCATGTAGCAGCACAGCCCTGCCAACCCTTTATTAAGAAATAAGTACAACTCTACTTCACGCCAAGATTGAATACCCCGTCCCAGTTGGATGCCGGCGGGGTTTTTCTGTATTTCTGGCACCTGTCCATAAATGTGGAGGCAGGTCCGTCTTCAGGCAGGATTTTTAATATTTCGCTGAAAAGCTTTTCTGCCTTTTCCCACTCTTTTTCCTCAAAAGCGTCTAGCGCTCCGTGGAACATTTCAACCCCTTCAACAGTTTTATGGTCTGCCGCTGACTTTTCTTCCAGTATTTCATAAAGCCTTACCGGAGTATTTATTCCGACAACTCTTACCCTGTCGAGCTTTCTGAATAGAAAAGCATCCCCTGCCTGGTCAGCTGTTGATTCACTTGTAAGCAGCCATGTTCCGTACTGCTTGTTGACTCCCTCAAGACGGGCTGCAAGGTTTACAGCGTTTCCCATTATTGTGTAGTCCATCTTCCGGGGAGTTCCCATGTTGCCGACAACCATCTCGCCGGTATTGACTCCTACCCTGGTAAGAAGGGGTGAAGGAGTAAGAGAATCACGCATGAATCTTTCGTTAAGTTCCTTTTCCTCCCTCTTCATTCTTATCGCCGACATACATGCCTTGTATGCATGGTCTTCAAGATCAATCGGTGCGCCGAAGAAGGAGATAATCGCGTCTCCTTCATATTTGTCGATTGTTCCCTTGTATTCAAGGATAATGTCGCTCATAGCGGAAAGGTAATAGTTTAGAAGTTTTACAAGGTCCTGCGGATCAAGGTTTTCTGAGATTGTCGAGAACCCCTTTACGTCTGTAAAAACCGCGGTCAAGTTTTTCTTTTCACCGCCGAGGTTAAGCCTTTCCGGGTTAAGGATAAGCTGGCTGATAACGTCAGCCGAGAGGTATCTTGAAAAAGCGTTTCTGAGGAAGCTTTTTTCACTTTCGCTTTTTATAAATTTCATTATTGAAAGTGCAAGAAATGTAAAAAATATTACAAGTATCGGAGTTAGTATGGGAAGATATATTTTAAGAAATAAATATTCCAGCCCCTGCGAGTATTACAATAAAAAGAAAAATCAATCCAATTAATACAACTTTTTAGGGTCTGTTTTCTGTTGTGAAGGTTACAAGAAAAGCGAATATTGAAGCTATTATTCCGGAAATTGAAACAGGCAGCTCTGTAATAAAATCACCCGCGAGTATTGTGTTTGCGACTGCCGCATGTGTACCGACATTCATATAGTTTTTTTCAAACGGGTTTACACCGATATCTGTTGTTGATATGCCTGTATAGCCCATAACCGCAAATGAACCTGCAAGTTCTTTTTCAAGTATTCCCTTATTTCCATAAGCTTTCTGTAATCACCGTCTACCGCGCTGAATACCGATTCAACCTCGCTACGGATTGCAAGATATTCATCCTTTTCGCAGTATCAAAATCAGGATGGGCAATAATTTCATCTATCCTGGCGATAATTGCTTTTTCAGCGTTCCCGTCAAGCAGCTCTCCCAGCCCCTCAAAAAACATTTTCCTTACACTACGGTATTCTTCCATCTCTTCCGGGGCCCTTAGCTCTTCAAGTATATCGTCCCTGATTCCTTCGCTGTACCTGTAAAGATCAAGAAGAGGTGTATCGCCTCCGTAAAATGATAAATATCCTGCCTTATCCATTATATCAAGGTTCTTAATTATATTGTCGAGAAGCTTGTCGTGAACTACAAGGTTGTTAAATGAAAGCTGTCTGAAGCTGTCTGCGAAAAGTTTTTTCGGCCAGTGGATAAGCATTTTGCCCTCTTCTGTAAGAGGAATGGTAATATCGCGTAATGAGCCATCAGGATATTTAGCTCCTTTTAAAGTAACGCGTCTGCCTGATACTGATATTTCCGGATTTCCAAGGTAATCAAGAAGAGGGGCAGCTACAAGCTGGGGATATAGTTTGCCTTCGTATTCTTTAAATACATCAATCCGCCGCCTTACGCCGTCATCATCAACGACAACGTTGGGAAATCCTGCCCCCTTCCCTTTTGAAATGATGGGAAGGATTGCGGGCTGAAGAGATTTTGTCTTTTCAAATATTTTATTTTTTTCAGGATCAAAACCTGTCACTTTTACAGGTATGTTTGATTTAACATAATCGGTAAGATCTTCCCTGACATTGATAAGCTGAATATCATCCGGGAGCATGTTGACCGTAAAGAAAGCCGTATCAAAAAGTCTTGCAGCTTTTCCAAGATATAGATCGTTATCACGGGCTATATGCTGAACTGCATCCAGCAGCTGTTCTTTAAGAGAATCTGTAAGTCCTGCCAGGTCGTTGACATAGTCTTCGGCATCCCGTACACGAATTGAACCGTTTGCAATTGCGTTAAAAAGACCTGTTATATTGTCCTTTAGTCCCGCGAACTGGCTGCTGAACAGATCAGGGATAATTTCCTCAAGGTAGCGGGAATCTATCCCCTGGGGGCTTCTGTCTACATACTCAATATCAAAAACAACATAGGCAGTTTCAAACTCCTTCATCAGTATAAGACCGTCAGCGACAATATCCCGGCTCCACGGCCAGACCCCTACCTGGGCTATGGCAAGATCATCTATGTTAAGCAACAGTATTTCCTGTCTTTCCTCTATTGAAGGTTTTATATTAAGCAGCACATCATAAATCCTTTTTTCCGCTACCCTGTACACAGGAAGTAACAGCAGCAGAGCGAAAAAACCGGAGACGACTGCCGGAATTATAAAGAGTTTCCATTTATCCAGGATTATTTTTTTCATAAGTACCTATCCCCTTAATTAAAAAGTATATGTGATTTTGCTAATTATTTACAACTAATAATTTTGTTTTTCCGGCGCGGGGTATATTTTTCACTTTTTTCATATTATAATGATTTTATAATAAATTAATTCGGGAGGATTATCTTATGAAAAAGATTATTTCCTCGCCTTTAATGCTTATCTTTTCAATTTTAATACTTACAGGCGTATTTTACTCAGGCTGCAATTCGGATACCGCATCTGACGGCGGCGGTATAACGGCGGGAGATGTTATCGGAACATGGATCAAGGTATGGGAAGGGGATCCTTATCAGCTTCCGTCTGGAACTGATGCTGATACCCTGATCTTCGATATCGGGGAATCTGAACTTGAAGCTGTTTTTTATCAAAATACCGAACAGGTTGGAGGATTTCGGGGAACATATGAGATAAGTGATGATGAAATTGTTGTTTCAGTGACCCATACATGGAACGAAGGATATGACTGGAATGAGGGTGGACTACCTGTGTGGGAAATACCGGATGAACCGCAGGAATACAAAATCCCAGCTTCTCCAGGCAGCAGCACACTTGCAATAACAGATTTCAATGAAGAAGTTATTGAAATGGACAAGATAACATTCAGCAGACCAGAAATATTTACTAATCCTGAAGAAAATTCAAACGGATGGGAAGAAGAGTATGATGGCCATAGATTATTTTTTGATAATGAAGAAGTTGGTTCTTATTCCTATGATATGAATCCGGGAGGTGATATCGACCGTATCGGAACATGGGATGCTTCAGGTACGGAAGAAGGTTATATCAGAACTGTGATTGAAGTATATTATGATGGAGAAAGTGAACCATATGCAGGTCTCGAATTCGGGTTTTTAGCCCCTTATACCTTTGATGGTGAATCAGGAAATTATGTACTTAATTATCTGGACACTACATTTACTCCATATATTTTAGAACTATGGTAAATAAATCATCATAATCATGCACTCTTTTCTGGTTTTTACTTGAAAAACATTTTATAATTATAGGAAGCATAATTCCGTTTGAATACGGAATGGATTGAGATATTTACTTAGGAGGTAGTTTAATGCCTTTTTTTACTGGCAAAAGGATTCTGAGAACAGCTTTATTAGCAGTTATCTTCTGCTGTGCTGTGTTCACGGTTTCCGCTGATTTCAATACGACACTTGATTCTATCCTTACAGAGGATCAGATATCCTTCGGGAGCGCGTCATTTATTCTTCTGACAGGGTCAGGAGCCCTGAGTGAAGACGCGACCATAGAAGAAGCGGCAGCCAAAATGGCTGAAATGGTTCCGAAGGCAGACGCATCGGCGGATAAACCTGTAACTATGGGTATGTTCTCCTATATGGCTATGAAAACATACGGGATAAGCGGAGGAATAATGTACCGATTTTTTCCAGGCCCCCGCTATGCAATCCGCGAACTGAGATACAAAAAAATAGTTCAGGGAAACGCCTACAGTACAATGACTCTGTCATCTGAAAGAGCACTGAGGATTATGGGCAGGGTACTTGACAGGGAGGAGAAGAAAAATGCGGAAAAATAGACTTATTTTAACAACAATAATAGTTATGATGCTTCTCGCTCCTGCCTGTATTTTCGCGATTAATCTGGATGCGGGCGGCACTTTTTATAACAGCACGGGTTTTGTCTCTGACGGTATTGAAGATCAGGACCTTGAGCAGCTTAATACACTTACCCTCCGGCTTGAGGCCTATACGGAAGCTGAATCAGGGGCTAACGGCACATTCACAGCGCAGGGAAGGTATGAATATACTGATGAAAGATCATTTCTCATTGATGCGGAAATATTACGGCTTAAAGGTACATTTCCCGGCGCAATGGGAGAAACATCAATAGTTGAGGCATCCGCCGGAAGATTTTTCTTCAGCGACCCGACTGGGATGATACTCACCCATACCGCGGACGGAGCTTCCTTTCAGCTTATGTATCCGAAGGTGAGGCTTATGGCTGAAGGAGGTTATACCGGACTTATTATCAACCCTTCGAGCGATATCAGGATGACCCGTATAGACTTAAGCGAATCAGATCTTGAAATCGAAGATAATTTTTACGGGCCAAAGAGAGCTTTCGGCCAGTTCGGCTTGTCATTTCCGGAACTCTGGTGGCTCAATTCCCTCTCTCTTTTTACCCTTGCACAGTTTGATATGCGTGATGAGGATGAAGGGGCTGTGATGAACACTCAATACCTTGGAATACAGACTGAGAGAAGCTACGGTAAAAACCTTTATCAGGACCTGTTTTTAATCCTTCAGGCCGGGCAGCTGAAAACACCTGACCTTGAAGACAGGGTCGGATACGGGCTGCTTTTAGGGCTCAGGCTCAGATACCTTAAAGAGGATTTTTTCGGTTCAAGGTTTGAATTCAGGGCCATTGGAGCACCTCCTGATATTTCAACAGACGATCTTTCAGACAAGATCCCGTTCGGAGTTCTCGGATTTGTTCCCATGAATCAGCCTGACCTCGGGGAAGCGGTTTCCCCGTCACTTTCAGGACTCGGGCTTTTTGACCTTAATTATTCTTTCAGGCCTTTTTACAACAGTAAATCAGAAACAGCAGCAGGAATTCAGCCGGTTATCGGGGCAAAAGGATATTTAAGAACATACTCGGTTAAAGTTGACTGGATAGACACAGACCCTGATTCAGATTCTCTCTATCTCGGCACTGAAATCAATGCCGCACTTGTATGGAGAATTTTTTCCGATCTCGGAATTGACATAAAAGGCGCTTATTTTCTTCCTTCCAGCACAATCTCTGAAGACATGGATGCGATATGGGCGCTGAGATTTAATTTATCTGTAAGTTTTTAGTATAGGAGGTATCAGGTATGATACGTAAAATGTTAATTTTTTATTTATTACTGTTGATATTATCTGCTTCTGCGCTCTACGGGGCAGCACAAAACGCAGTTGTTGTTTCAGCTTCAGGAAAGGTCGAGTATAAAGCAGAAGGGGCAGCATGGACTACTGCAAAAGCGGGAACAGAGATTCCCCTCGGCTCAACAATTTCCACCGGTTTTAATTCTAAAGCAGTAATTGAGATGGGCTCATCCACCCTTGAGGTTAAGCCCCTTACTAGGATGAGGCTTGATAAACTTGCCGAGCAGGACGGGGTTATATCTACAGACCTTTTCCTCAGGGTCGGCAGGGTAAAAGCTGAAGTAAAGGCGGTAGAAGGTCTGCAGCAGAGTTTTACCTTAAAAAGCCCGGTTACCACTGCGTCTGTAAGGGGTACAGGGTTTGATTTTGACGGCGTCAACCTTAAGGTTAGAAACGGAGTTGTAAGGATGAGCAACCGGTTCAGGCATTCATCTTCATACAAAGCAGGTGAATCAGGCTCTTCAACCGGCATCACTCCTCCGAAGGGAGGCTCTGAAGGGAGGGAAGGTGATATAGTTGTAAGCGCTGACACTTCCGATGTCTTGGGCGGCGGAGAAGATACCGATCCTACAACATCAAGGGGCGGCGGCGCTTCCGGAGTCCAGTACGGCAGCATAGGTGTCGGCTGGACAGTTTATATTGTTGAATAGGAAAGGAGGTTAATATGCTTAATAAATATTTTATTTTAAAAACAGTTTTACTGTTTTTTCTCATACTGGCATTCGGCGGGTGCTATCAGATGATTGAACCAACTGAAGGCGATTTGACTCTTAAAGCTAATTTCCCTGCATCTCCTCCAGCCCGCGATCCAGGATTTTATGATGATGAAATATGGGTTGTCGGTATCGTACTTGATGCCGCTTTTGAAGAACAGCTTAAAGAAATAAACAGGATAGGCGATATTCAGGATGCAGATGACGGAATTGATGATTATCTTGATGACGATCTGGATGATCTGTGGCAGGATGCAATTCAGAAAGGGGCTGTCCGCTTTGACGGAGGGAAATTTTACTTCCAGTTCAAAATGACAATTCCCGATTCTGATACGGGGAATTTCACAATTGCAGGAATTCCAGCGAATAAAAAATATTTTCTCTATGTAGCAGTCTTTGACAATGAAGTTACCTCCCTTGATGAGTTTGATGAAGACCCGGGTCTTGTTATGGATATAAGGTATTATGACCCTGCTGATATTGCTGATCCATTCGACAGAATTCCTGACAGTACTCCTGCCGGATGGTATTGTTTCAAGGATTGGGATTTTTACTATAATGGCGGGAATCCTTATCTGGGAGCAACAACTGAAATCTGGACAACAGCATCAGAGCAGCCTTTTACTGTAGAAGCAGGAAAAGCTACATCTGTCGATATACTTCTGGTAGATTTTTAGCTTAATTTCATAATTATTCAGGGCGGGGCTAAATGCCCCGCTTTTTTTTAGATATCTAAGCAGCTTTCATTCGGGAATTATCAGCTCCCTCTTCCCTCCCCTCCTTCGCACCCAGTTGAGGGCATCAGCTATTTTTTTTCTCCGGATTATACTTTTCTGTAATTTCCATTTTCCGGGAAAGTCTAAAAGAACAAGGGAAAGAATAATTGTCAAAAGTCCCTGCCCCGGCATAAATAGAAGAGCTATACCAACAAATAAAAGGAGCAGCCCGGTGAGGTTTTTTATTACAAACAGAATAATAAAAATAAAAGCAGATGCCGGACTTGTAAAAGATTCTCTCCTTTTTTCTTTAAGAAAATAATCCTCCGGGAGAAGATTAATTAAAAAAGGAACAGCAAGTGCTGTCCCGATAAATGCTGCCGCGGAAATAATTCCAGCGGCAAGCAGCAGTATTTCATTAGACTCAATCCAGCTTATTAACTGATCAAGTTTCATATCTTTATATCAGGGGTTTTAAGCCCGCTCTCTTTTTTTTCTGGCTTCTTCAGCTTTCCTGCTGATTTTATTCCATACGCCTGAAAGCCCCATTGCTTTTTTCATCTCTTTTAAAGTAAAGGCTGCTTCTTCTCTCATCTTCATGGTGCCTTCAAAAAGTATTTCCTCAACAAGGCCTTTCTGACCTTCATACTGCGATCTTCTCTCCCTTATAGGTTCAAGAAAATTATTTATCGCGGCAGCAAGTTTCTGCTTTACTTCTACATCACCTACCTTGCCTTTCTTGTATCTTTCCTTAAGATCATCTACTTCCGCAGTATCTGGATTAAAAATATCGTGGTAGATAAATACAGGATTGCCTTTGACCTTCCCCGGGATATCCGCCCTTATTCTGGCAGGGTCTGTATACATTCCAGCGACTTTTTTCTCAACTTCTTTGGCACTGTCTGAAAGCATAATTGAATTGTTCAGGGATTTGGACATTTTAGCGTTTCCGTCAGTCCCCACAAGGGTTGGTACATCGCCGATCATTGCGTCAGGAACAGGGAAAACTTCCCCGTAAAGGGTATTGAATCTTCTCGCTATCTCCCTTGTAAGCTCCACATGGGACTCGTTATCCTTTCCTACAGGAACCAGATGGGCCCTCGGCATAAGGATGTCTGCGGCCTGCAGTACCGGGTATCCCAGAAGCCCGAAAGGTATTTCAGTGAGGTTTGCCGACTTTGCCATATCCTTGATACTCGGCACCCTCTGAAGGCGGGGAACTGTAACCAGGTTCTCGAAAATAAGGTTCATCTCACACACTTCATGAACTGCAGACTGCAGGTAAATAACGCTTTTTGAAGGATCTATCCCGCAGGCAAGGTAGTCAAGCACAAGCTCATGCGCGTTCTGGCCTATGGCTTCAATAGCTTCCCGCGAAGGCTTTGTTGTAAGCATGTGGAGATCAGCTATAATGAAAAAACATTCATATTTATCCTGAAGAGCCACCCTGTTTTTTAATGAACCGACATAATGTCCAAGATGTAATTTACCTGTCGGCCTGTCGCCGGTCAAAATTCTTTTTTTGCTCATTTATTTTCCTTAAAATTATTATTTTTTCTTTTTTCCGCGTCTAGGCCCCTGTTTAGGCTTTTTCCGCGGACTGCCGGTCCCCATCATTACGGCAACCGGCCTTAAAAAAGATATATTCTGACATACAATTTTTATCGTTACTGTAATGGGGACAGAAAGAAGAGCTCCCACCGCCCCCCAGAGCCAGCCCCAGAATACAAGTGAAAACAGAATTATTACAGGGCTTAAGTTAAGCTTGTTCCCCTGCATTTCAGGTTCAACAATATTGCCGAGTACCATCTGAATTGAAGTCATAGTAAGGGCTACGAGGACAACCATACCGACAGAAGGATAAAACTGGACTACTGATTGTATTGAGATAAAGAAAACAACAAGTATTGAACCGATGTTCGGGATAAAATTCAGAAAAAAAGCAAGTACTCCCCAGACAAGCGGAAAATCAAGGCCGATTATAAGCAGCACCAGCCAGACCAGAAAACCTGTTAATGCGCTGATAAGCAGTTTTATTGAAAGATATTTCCCGACTTCCCTTGTTATATGCCCGATTACTATAAAGAACTTTTTACTTGTTCTTACCGGAAATGCCTTTTTAAGCTTGATCCTGAAAAGGGGAAATTCCAGAAAAAGGAAAATCAGGAAAAAAAAGACCATCAATATGTAACCGATAAGTTTTGTAAGCGAGTTTGAGAGTGACAGAAGATATCCCCGTGAGACTTTCCCCCAGTTATAATCAAGGAGAAAATCTGAGGTTGATACATTGAATCTGGTCATGAGCTGGTAGGAAAAATCCTTATAAATATCCTTGAACTGTTCAAGATACCACGGATACTGGTCGCTGAAAGCGTTTATACTGCTGTAGAGAATCATGACGATCAGATAACAGAACCCGAAAAGTATAATAATCACAAACGCTATGGCAATAATCCTGGGCACTTTTATGCTTTGCAGTGCAATGATAAGCGGATAAAGCATAAATGAGAAGAGAATGGCAATCACCATGGGAATAAAGACTGATTTCGCGACGCTAAGCATAAAACCGAGAGCTATGAGTACTATTATTCCTAAAAAAGCTGTCGCCAGTTTGTCTTTGAGCATACCGGATAATATCATAATTGGAATATTTGATTAATAGTGTTAATATCTTTTTTACATTTTTGTATGATTATAGTAGATTATAGTAGATTACAATTCACGGAGGATTTTATGATTTACAGATACGGGGAAATTACTCCAGATACAGATAAGGCAGCATTTATTGCTGATAGCGCTGATATTATTGGTGATGTGACACTTGGAGAAGATTCCAATATATGGTTTAACACTACATTAAGGGGAGATATTGCTCCTATAAAAGTAGGAAAAGGATCAAACATACAGGACGGGGCAATACTGCATGTAAACCACGATATGCCATGTGTTGTAGGGGATAATGTAACGGTCGGTCACGGTGCAATTATACACGCCGCAACAGTCAAAGACGGCTGCCTGATCGGGATGGGCGCCATACTGCTTAACGAATGTGAAATAGGCGAAGACAGTGTTGTGGGTGCAGGCTCTCTTGTTACTGAGAGAAAGAAGTTTCCTCCCCGCTCACTTATAATCGGGTCTCCAGCAAGAAAAGTAAAAGACATCACCGATGAGGACATTAAAAATATGAGGGCCAACGCGTCTGAATATGTTACCCTCGGGAAAAAAACGGCGGAAAGCAATAAAAAAATGTAATTGTTATCAGGACGCAGTACCCCAGATAGCAGCCATTATGTTTTTAAGCCTGGTTCTGGCAACAGCGAATGAATAATATTTAAGGCCCAGAAGATAGTTTTTCTCTACCATGCGGGTTCTTGCTTCTTTGCTGTCAAGTATCCTGTTGACAGAGCTTACAGTTTCATCTGAAACATAATCATCCATCTCTATCGCGCGGAAACCTTTGGGTCTAATATCATGGTAATATATCGAATAGTTATTGACGAAAACAGGCTTTTTGTAATAAATAGCTTCGAGAAAAGCGTTACCGAAACCTTCAAATACAGAAGGATAAGTTACGATATCGCAGGAATTATAGACATCCCCAAGTGTATAAACCTTCCGTCCGTCCTCCCTGGTATAACGTTTTTTATCTGTAATTAAATCGTCAGCGAAAACAGCTTTTATACCCATCAGGCTGATATAATCCTTTACCCTGTTCTGGTATTCATAACCTTCATCGCCTGAAGCATGTGAAATCACCAGCGCTGCTTTTCTTTTCATTCTTGATACAAGCTCAATTGCATGTTCGATACCTTTCCGCTGTACAACCCTTGTCGGCTGAAGAAAAAGCAGTTCATCTTCATCAATACCGAAATCTTTTTTGATATCAGCTATATAGCCATCCGTTGGTGGGGGCGGTGTTGCAAAATCCATAACATTTGGAATCAGGACACCCGCGATTCCGGTTCTGAGTCCAAGCTGGTTCTGGCCTGATGAATTTATGACCACATGATACATTGAAGGCAGGTGCGGCGGACAGCTGGAGTTAAGGTAATCCCAGACACAGTTCCGCAGGAAACGCTTTCTTTCCCAGAAAAAATCATGGTGATGCGCAATTACCGGTATTCCGGTTTCCGCGATAAAATCAGTCACGGCAAGGGAAAGCGGTATATTCAGTGGTATGGTAATAATATTTTCAGGAATTATAACATCAATATCAAATTTATTTACAAATTCATAAATCTTGTCTTTAATTAATTTTCTGTATTCATGGATTTTTTCTGTTGTCTCTTTTGTCCTGATACTGTGATCGAATATTTTATTATTGAGCTTGCGTATATCCGGATGTTTGAAATGAATAAGATCATAGAACATCGATTTTTCCGGCGGTGTTTCAATTTCCCCAGCCAGGTAATAACATTCGTATCCCTCATTCTCAAGAATATTTACCCATTTTTCAGTTTCAAGCGATACACCGTCAGTCCCTGCAAAGCGGAAAGAAATAAAGCCAACTTTTTTATTCATATATCAACTCCAAATTATTGTAATAATTTAAGCTTAAAATTATTTGATGTATTTCGCAATGTTTTTTTTAATTTGAAGTACTTTATTTCATTTTCGAAATTTTAAAGGGAAAAATAAAAGGGCTATCCATCTCATGGGACAGCCCCTTCTGTTCAGACAGTTTTAAAACTTATTACTTTTTAATCTCAATTTTTCTGGGCAGTTCTTTTTCTTTTTTGCTTACTTCTAGTGAAAGAACCCCGTTTTCAAATTTTGCAGATATTTTTTCTCCATCTGCATTTTCCGGAAGAATAAAAGATCTGTAATACTTTTCAAGTCTTTCTGATATAATATTCCTGCTGCCCTCTTCCTTTTCCTCTCTGGCTGCTTTTTCTGCTTTTATAGTCAGAACATCTTTTTCAAGCCTTACATCAATTTCATCTTCACTGAAACCAGGAAGCTCAATCGCGAAATCAAAAGAACCTTCTTTCTCTACAATATCTGTAAGCGGTTTTTTGAACTCATCATTAAGACTAAAGTCAAAAAAATCATCAAACAGATTTCCCCATACCGGATTCAAACCTGACCTCAAAGGTCTGTAAGTAACTAAGCTGTTCATATATTTCCTCCTAAAAATTATTTATTTAATATTTCATTAACCATATAGCAATTACTGTGCCAACTTTTTTATAATTATTGTTAAATACTTATATTATAATGATTTATTTTTTCAATTACCTTTCCGAACTGTAAAAGCTGGAATGTGTATTTACCACCTGCTGTGTCATTATTGCCCTTGTGTCATATAGACCCTTTTATGTGTAACTTTTTGACACATTTAAGGCAAAATATTTATACTTTGACCTGCCTTGAATCAATAGAGGATATAATGTTTAATAGTCTGGAATTAAAATAAATGACATCAGAAAAAAAACTTGATTACACAGATATATTAAAATTCTGGGCGCCTCTTGCAATGATGTGGACGGTCATGTCGCTTGAAATGCCTGTCATTAACGCAGTAGTTGCCAGGATGAGTTTCCCGAAAGAAAATCTTGCTATTTTCGGCGTAGTTTTTTCTATCAGCCTGATAATTGAAGGACCGATTATTCAGATGCTCTCTGCTGCTACTGCTTTATCATCGAATTACAGCAGCTATAAAAAACTGTCCCGGTTCCTGTTTTTTTCTGTTTTCATTTTAACTTCCATTCATCTTTTATGCGCAGCTCCGGGTGTATTTAATTTTATAGCAAAAAACCTTTTGAATCTGCAGGATGATTTTATTTATCCTGCGCGGATTTCATTCCTTATAATGCTTCCATGGACATCAGCCATCGGATACAGGAGAATGTGGCAGGGGGTCCTTATCCGTGACGGCAGAACATATGCAGTAACTTCAATAATGATAATAAGGATTATAGTAACAATATCAGTTCTTTTTACCGGTTTCTTTCTTACTGAAATGAGGGGTTCATATATAGCCTCCCTATCGCTAAGCGCAGGAGTAACTGCAGGAGCTTTAGCCGCCGGATTATTTGCTTCCTCTACAATCAGGAAAAGAAAAACGGAGGAAATTGACAGCTCCAATAATTCAAGTGTTACATGGAGTTACCTCATTATTTTTTACGCCCCTCTTGCTCTAACCTCTTTTGTGACTATGGCAAACAGACCGATTATCTCTGCCGGTATTACGAGGGGCCTTTTTCCAGTTGAATCACTGGCATCATGGCCGGTGGTATTATCATTTGTGTTTCTTTTCCAGAGTATCCCGCTTTCTTTTCAGGAAGCCGCAATAGCACTTATTTCAGATAAAAACAGAAAAAAACTTAAAAACAGTATTACAGGAATTGGAGCGGCAAGCGCTGCCGCATTTCTTGCTGCGGTAATTACCCCTTTTGGAAGAAAAATATTTCTTTCACTAATTTCGGGCCTTCCTGATTATCTGATTGATATTTCACTACGGCCTCTTTTGCTCATGACGCTTGTCTCTTTTGCGGCCCCTGCCATTGCATGGCTGAGGGCTGTCAATATAAGAAAAGGTACAACTGCGAACATAGCCTGGGCTGTCGCGGTTAACCTGAGTATTGTCTCACTGACTTTGGCGGTAATAAATATTTTCTTTTCAATTTCCGGAATCATGGCCGCCGCGTTAAGTTATACAGCAGCGGTATGCGCGGAAGCGCTCTTCTTAACTTTAATGACAGGGAAAAAGATTATATCAGACAGCCCCCAGGCTTAAGTCCCCATGTATTTTAAGGACATGCTTGTCAAAATCTACATATAGCTTTCTTCCAGGAAATGCTTCTTCAAGCTTTTTTTGCAGCAGGTTTTTTACATCATCCTCGATTTCCTGGATATGCTCAGGATCAATTGTTTCAAGAGTTACCATCCTGATCTCAATCGCATAACCCTTTCCGTAAACAGAGCCGAAGCCTGCCGTATAGCTTGCCCCGACATTAAAAAGACCGTCATGTGATTTATTCGATGCTTTTCCTCTTTCTAGCCTGGCAGGATGAAGGCCATAGAGCATGCCGTAGTTATCTTCGAGATAATCATCTATATCGTCGAATATCCTTTTAAGCTTATCATCAAATTCAGCCATCCTTGGATGGTAAACCATTAGATAAATTTTCTCCTGATCTCGGCGCTTACATAATCAAGTATCGCGACTGTTACAGCGATGAACCATACAGCAATCCCTGCCGCCTGGTAATCAAGCAGTCTGATATACTGAACAAGGAGAAACCCAATACCGCCGCCGCCTACAAGACCGATTATAGTTGACATCCTTACGTTTATGTCCCACCTGTAAATCGAGAAGGAAACAAACGGAGGTATCATCTGCGGAATAATCGCGAACATTATTGTCTGTATGCTGTCGGCGCCTGTTGCCTTAATAGCCTCGATAGGCCCCGGATCAATACTTTCGATCCCCTCGGAATAGAGTTTCCCGAGCGCTGCTACTGAATGAATTGTAAGGGCCAGAATTCCGGCAAACGGCCCAAGCCCTACCCAGACTACAGCGATCAGCGCCCATATTAAAGGCTCTATAGAGCGGATAATATTAAGCACAGTCCTTACAAAATAGTAAACTGCCACAGTTATCCATGAACCGGACATGATGTTCCTGGCCGCAAGAAAACTGACAGGGATTGAAAGGATGATGCCGAATATGGTGGCCATCATTCCCATGAATATTGTTTCCACCATTCTCGCGATAGTCAGTTTAAGGGGATCAGCCGGAATAGGACCGCCTACCCTGCGGACCTGCCTGATCTCGACCCTGTTGATCTGCACCCCTTGAGCGCTCGGGGGGATCAGCCTGTACGGCAATGTCATTGTAAATTCAAATTTTCCTTCAGAGTCAGGGGTTACTGAAAGATACTGACCGCCTTCCCTGGGCCTGAATTCATTGCTTATGGAGTCAAGCCACCAAACTTCACCAACCTCTCCCGGGGTAAACCCGCTTCCCCTTACCGTTATGGATGTCCCTTTTACAATTTCATTGTTTTTATCAAGTGTTGAGAGCGAACCCCATCTTGGATCAGTTTCAACAAAAGGTTTCCCTTCTGTACGGTTCAGCGCGGGAAGTACATAATCGGGATCATCAATTACCAGGTCCGCTCCTCCTGTTAGTTCTTCCGTTTTATAGGTTATTGCAGCCTTCCACGGCCAGAGTACTTTAGACAGCGGTTTCCAGGCATCTGGCATCTGGACTGCGGCCTTGACAACATCGATTTCGCTTATCTGCCAGCCGAGACCGAAAAAGATAACAAGAATTAAGACAAAAACTCCTGGACGCTTCTTCAGGGTACTATATTTAACAGAATCTATAGCTATCCATATCCAGAGAAGAACTGTAAATAGAAATAGAAAAATTATAAAGCCCGGATTGTTTGAGAAAGCTTTTTTAAGTACAGGGAAAAAACCCTCATACCTGTGGGCAAGAAGCGATATCCTGGAAATTGAAAGACCTATAATGCTTGTAAAAGAGAGAATTATGAGAAGGCCCCTCTGAATATGCTTTCTGTAAAGATGACCGGCCCCGGGAAAGATCAGGGATAAAATTATCGGAGC
The DNA here is from genome assembly GCA_024233785.1 of Spirochaetales bacterium. Taxonomy (GTDB): domain Bacteria; phylum Spirochaetota; class Spirochaetia; order CADAEX01; family CADAEX01; genus JACKPD01. The sequence continues at coordinate 83,816 of JACKPD010000004.1, forward strand.
AATATTTTTCATAACCCGGCTCCTTTCACAGGTTTACCTGCATTAACCCTTTCAGCTTCTTCCCCGTATATTTCCTTGAACTCGCGGTCTGTCATCTGCCTGATATCCTCGCCTGTTCCCCTGTATACAATCTCACCGTCCTTAAGCCCTATTACGCGTGTAGCGTAACGCTGAACAAGATCAAGATAATGCAGGCTGCAGATAACTGTTATATTCTGCTCCTGATTCATTCTCTCAATATACCCCAGGATTGTATGGGCAAGTACCGGATCAAGGCTCGCAACCGGTTCGTCAGCAAGCACCATCAGGGGTTCCTGCATGATTGCCCTTGCAATACCAACCCTCTGCTGCTGCCCCCCTGAAAGCTCATCAGCCCTTTTATATGCCTGCTGGGTAATTCCAACCTTTTTAAGGGCAGAAAAAGCATCCTCGTAATCTTTTTTGGAAAATTTATAATAAAGGCTTTTCCACGTATTCACACGTCCCAGGCGCCCGGAAAGGACATTATTGAGAACACTCAGCCTTTTAACAAGATTAAAATGCTGAAAAACCATTCCAATCTGAGACCTGATTTTACGGAGATCCGCCCCTTTTGCCGCGCAGATATCCGCGCCGTTCCAGGTTATACTTCCCGAAGTGGGTTCCACAAGCCTGTTTATGCACCTGAGAAGTGTCGACTTTCCAGAGCCGCTGAGACCGATTATTACAAGGAATTCCCCGTCTTCCAGATTAAAGCTCACGTTTTTAAGGGCCTTTGTCCCATCACCATAGGTTTTTGACAGATTTTTTATTTCAAGCATTTTTCCTGTTATCCGTTATTAAAAAATATCAGGGGAGAAAAGCATAATGCGTCTCTCCCCGCATGATTTTGTTTATCTGATTATTTTGTCAGATCTTTGATGCTCAAGCCGGCAGCCTGGAGAACCTGGCGGAAAGGATCGTAGAATGTATCATCTTTTTCCGTTAGATCTGTCCACTGATATGCTGTTTTAAGAGCATTTTTACCTTCTTCTGTCTTTACAATCTCAAGAAGAGCTTTAACAATAGTGGCCCTCATTTCCTTGGGCATTGATTTTACAAACTGAACACCGTCGTTGGGGATGTCAGGTGTTACTTCAATTACAACTATCTTGTCCATTACATCGGGAAAGTTTTTTTCAACCCTGGTTCTGGCATCAACATAGGTTGCGCCCCCGTCAACATCGCCGTTGTAAACCGCGGCTACTACTGCGTCATGGCTTCCTGCATCAATTACTTCCTTTAAGTCCTTGTCAGGATTAACACCGGCAGCTCTCAAGGTAAGCATGGGGATTATCCAGCCGCTTGTTGAAAGAGGATCCGGCCTTCCGAATGATTTGCCTTTAAGGTCCGCGATTTTGGAAATTCCGCTGTCTTTTTTAACTATAATCTGTCCGTTGTAGGTAGGGGTTCCAAACCTGACTGAAACAAGGGCAGCCTCTGCAACTCCTCTTTCCGCGGCAAGTACATAGGCAAAAGTAGCAAGGGATGCCATATGGGCGGCAGGGGGTTTTGCTGAAAGAGCTTCAATTACTCCGGCATATTCAGTTGCGACATTTGTCTTGAAATAAAGACCTGTCTTGTCATGAAGAAGGTCGGCAACAGACTGCGCGCCGGCTGCGACCCTTTCCATCTCACCTGACGGAACAAATGACCAAATTATCGGGTTGGATTCTGAACCTAACGGCATTTCTTTTTTACCGCCGGCAAATAATGCTGAAGAAATCAGCAGAACCAGAACAACAAGGATTGTAATTTTTTTCATCAATATTCTCCTTTTTTTTTAATTATATATTGAACATTCAAATATCACAACTGAAGCTTTACGGAAAATTGAGGCTTGTAGCATAAAAGGCCTTTTTCCCTGACACTTTCCATGAGGGTAATCTCTTCTGTTTTAATAATGATTTCAGGTATTTCTATATTTCCGGCCGCTTCCCTGAAATCCTTGCGAAGACGCACCTTTCTGCCAAGGGTAATATGGGGGGTGAAGCTTTCTTTTTCTTTTTCAAATCCCGCTTTTACAAGTTCCTCATTAAGATAGCTTGAAAGTTTCCACAGGTCCTCCGAACCTTTATCTATACCAAGCCAGAGTATTAAACCTTCGCGCCTTGAAAAATAACCCGGTCTCCCTGCGCTGAATGTAAAAGGAGAGGATTCGCCTGCAGCACTTTGCATCGCAAGCCTTATTTTAGGGAGAAGGTCTTCCTTTACTTCGCCCAGGAATCTCAATGTAATGTGATAATTTTCCCTGCGGGTAAAATTGCCCCTTAAGGAGGAGCCTTTAAATTTCTCCTGTATATGATGAATGATTTTTTTGTTTTTACTGTCAATTTCCGCAGCTATAAAAAGCCTCAAAGCCGCTCTCCCTTTTTTAATCAGCTAAAAATGGAGCCCATAGGTAAGTGTAACAGACATAGCCCTGCCGTCAATCCTGCTTCCGGCAAGAGGAAAGCAGACATACATCGTGGCAGTCCCAACCGACAGGACTTCCGAGAACAGGCCTAATCCGGCAGATGAAATCTCCCCTCCGTCTTCAAGCCATCCTCCGTCCCCGTCTGATGAGGATTCATCATATCCATCAAGCCGGCCGAATATTCCGTAATCAAGGAAAGCAAGAAATCCCGGACGGAGCATTTTTCTTCCGGCTTTGTCTTTTATCTGCCTCATGATAAAACGGAGTTCAATATTGTTTATCGCCTTGATTTCCCCGTCATACCGTCTTGATTCAAAGCCCCTTACCATGCCGCCGGTGCCGTTTTTAGGCCGCAGTACACCATAAGTCTGCCTCGCGGTAAGCGGTATCAGGTCCCCTTTTACAAAGTCTATACCTGCATATTCGGAAAGATATACTGCCTGCAGAAAATCCTGATTCGTGCCTGCCTCATAGAAAGGGATGAAAGCTTTGGCGCCGGCGAAATACTTGATAAAGTCAGACTCCCCTGTTACATCATTTAAAAACCATTTCGGCCCTGATTCAAGCGCAAACTCTGCGTAATACCCTTCCTTAAGGCCGCTTTCATTGTTAAAAAAAACATCATCATAAACCAGGGCTGCGATAAATGTATTTAGAAGAATCCCGTCACGGTCAGGGCGAAGCGAGTCAAAAATAATGGAATCCTGCTGGGCCAGATTAAAGTTCCACTCACGAAGACCGCGGTATTTAAGGCGGAGGGAAAGAAGGTTTTTTTCGCTGCTGCTGTTCCACAACAGCCCCTGCTCTATCCCGGCACCCCAGTTGGTATTAAAGCGCGTGTAAAGGTAATCCGCGCTGCCGCTGTCTGAGTAAAGATCAGAGGAATCCCTATAGTAGCCCAGTTCCCTTACCGCGCTTCCCGCGGAAAGGGACAGTATTGTATCCGTTTTATCAGAAATTCCGTTTTCAAGTATCCTGCAGAAATCAAAATCCATTCCCCAGAACCTCAAGTGTCTTTCAATATAAAAATTGTCCCGTTCGGCGGAAATAAACTCTTTGGGAAGCGGCCAGGCGGGAACAGCTGTGAGGATTATAATGATATAAAAGAAGAGACGGCTGAGCCTTAGCAGCCTATTTGCCGAGAATCTCCCTGAAAAACTTAAAGAAAAGCTCATTTTCCCTTCTCCTTCCTATGGTAACCCTTATACAGGAGGGAAAATTGTAGCTTCCGGCAGGGCGCACAATAATCCCTTTTTTTGTAAGTTTATCCGCTATCTCCCTGCCGTCTTTCCCTGTATCAATAAGTATATAGTTAGTCTGGCTCTTATAGTACTTAAGGCCCATATTATCAAGGGTGGTGTAATAATATTTTTTTTCCTCTGCCGTTTCCATGATTGTAGTGCTGAAAAATTCATCATCATCAAGCGCTTCGAGTGCAAGGTTTTCAGCAATGATTGATACATCAAAAGGAGGTTTTACCCTCTGCACAAGGCTGATAAGCTCAGGGCTGCTGATTCCATACCCCATCCTGACGCCCGCAAGGCCGTATATTTTAGAAAAAGTCCTTAAAATAAACAGGTTTTTCATCCCTTCCCGGATCATTTTAACTGATGAGGGCCTGTATTTTTCCTCTGTAAACTCGATATATGCCTCATCAAGAAAGATTATAATTCTTTCAGGCACTTTTCTGATAAAATCTTCAAGCTGATCAACAGGCAAAGCTTCTCCTGTCGGGTTATTGGGATTGCAGATATAGATCATCTTTGTTTTATCAGTAATTTTACTGTAGATATCATCAAGATCGATACCTGTTCCCTTCATTTTAGTAAAGACAGGAACTCCCCTCATTATCCTTGTAATTGTTTCATAAACGGAAAAGGTTATTTCAGGAATAAGTGTCTCATCGCCCTGCTCTATAAAGGCCATACCGGAGTTGTAGATAACACCGTCACCACCGTTACCTGTCGTGATATTTTCAGGGGCAAGACCCAGTTTTGATGCGAATTTACCCATCAGGTCAGGGTTGTATATTTCAGGATAGATATGAAGCGATTTTTCAAGTTCCCTGTATAGTTTCCTTGCTCTGGTTGAAGCGCCGCGCGGATTTTCATTTGACGCCATTTTATGTATTTCAGGGACGCTTATTTCCCTTTCAACCTGTTTTTTTGATTTGCCGGGTACATATTCCCTGATACCGAGTATACCGCTGTTTGCGTAATCTTCAATCTTCACTCTTCTACTCCATTCAGGCGGCCGGCGCTCAGCTGTCTGGGGCCGCACAGTTATAATTTTATGTATATACCTTACAATGTCAGGCAGGAAAACACAATAATTGCCTGCTTCCCGCCCCGCTTTTAATTACTTTGAATGTACAATAATTAAAACAGAAAGCAGAATATTTATCAGCCTTAAGCTACTTTATAAAAAACCTCGCAATTACCGGATAAAATATAACCACACTTAAAATTCTTGAAAGATGGATAATCGCGACTGTCGGCACATGCGCCTTGTATGAATCTGCTATAATTGTCATCTCGGTAAGTCCTCCGGGACTGCAGCTGAAGAGTGCTGTAACAAGGTCGAGATCTGTAAATTTTGTAAGGACCAATGCTGAAAAAAGAGAGAAAACAAATAAAAGCGATACAAATATGGCAACAGGTATAATAAGCTCCCTGAAACCCCGCAGGACAGTCATGGAAAGGCCTGTACCTATTATCCCGCCCAGAATTATCTGGGCAAGTATCTTTAACTGGGAAGGAATTACAGCATTCCCTGTTATAATATTATAAGCTGCAACAGCAGTCATCGCGCCCATAAATGTACCGGCAGGAAGCCCGAGTTTATAACCGGCAAGTCCTCCGGCTGCAGCGACAAAACATGTTATAATTATCTTTTCCAATGTGGTTCCTCTTTAAACGTTTTCGTATTTTTATTTAAAATCTTTTTTATTTCCAAAAAGCGGCACTATATGCCCATTCTATTATATTCAAGGAAAAGTTTACAGCAAAGCCTTGAAATTGTTAGGCAAAATTTAATAATTATTGATATACTCAATATCAGCATTGTTTTTCAGGGGGAGAGATTTGCATCTTAAACATTTAAATCATTTCAGGCCGGAAATCAGTAAACTGCTTCATTTAATATTCATGGCCATGATCATATCCGCACTTTTTTTCTCATCCTGCTCAGATCCCGAGGCCATGACAGGAGACTCCCTCCACAGCGTAAAAAATATTCCCGGTACAGCATATTCCATTCTTCCCGTAAAATGGGAGATAGGAAAATACGGAGGGATATGGAGAGACACATACAGCGAAGATCCAAAAAGCTATAACCCTTTTTCCAACCTTGACGGAACGCACACGATAGTAACAGGGCTTATTCTTGATTACCTTTTTGATTACGACCCCTATTCGAGAGAGTGGAGAGGGAATATCATTGAGGACTACAGCGTGGAATTCGATGAGACAAAAGACACAATGGAGCTTCTTTGCACATTGAGAAGCAATATTTTCTGGAGCGACGGAGTCCAGATGACTTCAGATGATGTCCTGTGGTGGTTTGAAAATATTGAGGGGGACGCGGAAATTGACCCTGTAGGCGCAAGCGGACAGTTTATTACAATGCCTGACGGGTCAAGGGAAAAATACCGTATGGAAAAAACAGGAAAACTTTCCTTTAAGTATATATTCCCCCGGATCATAGGAAATCCGCTGCTTGTCGTAAATACAGGTTCAATAATCCCAAGGCATATTTGGGAGCCTGTGCTTGCAAAAGGAAAGGATGCTGTAAAGGCATTCTGGGGCGTTACAACAAAACCTGAAGACCTTATAGGCAACGGCCCTTTCCTTCTTGAGGAAAACAAACCGGGGGAAAGGCTTGTTTTTAAACGCAATCCCAATTACTGGATGACTGACGCGAGAGGGAACAAGCTTCCCTATATTGACAAGATGATTCTTTCACAGATCCCCGACAGCAATGCAGAACTTTTGAAATTCCAGAAAGGAGAGACTGAAGCCTATCCGATGAGGGGGCAGGATATGGCTACACTTCTGCCTGAATCTGAAAAAGGTAATTTCACGATCTGGAACGGAGGGCCTTCATCAGGCTATCCTGCCCTTATCTTCAATCATAAAAAAGAGGCCCTCTCTCCAGGCAGATATGCTCTTTTCACAAATCCTTCATTCAAAAAAGGGATAAGCTGCCTCATAGACAGGGAGACTATAATCAACCAGACAATAAACGGCCTTGCAGAGCCCCTTTACCATATAATCTCTGAAAGCAATAAATACTATAACCCTGAATTTGCGTCAAAGTACTCCTACAACCCTGCCGAGGCTGCGGGGCTTTTCGAAGAAGCAGGCTTGAAAGAAAAAGACAGGGAAGGTTATTTTATTGACTCTGAAGGAAACACAGTAGCTTTTGATATCCTTACAAGCAGCAGCGACCCGGTCCTGCATGATTACCTCAACATCATCATCACTGACATGAAAAAAGCGGGGATCAAGGCAAATCTGACAGTCGCTGATTTTAACGTAATTGTGCAGAAACTGCTTTACACCGGGGAGTGGGAATGTTACCTCGCAAGTTTCAGTTTCCCTACCTTTCCTGAACAGTGGTATAATATCTGGCTTTCAAGCGGTAACCTGCATTACTGGAACCCGTCTCAGGAAACACCCGCGCTTGAATGGGAAAAAAAGATAGACAAACTCTATAACGCGCTGATTTACACATTCAGGGATGATAAAATCAGGGAATACTATGATGATTTCCAGAAAACACTTATAGATGAAATGGTAATAATACCGATATTCCGTAAATATACCTTCAGCGCTTTCAGAAACAAATGGGGCAACATCAACTGGGGCTTCGGATATTCTGCCGGTGACGGGTACAGAAGGGTTTATCTCAAGGAAGAAGAATGAAAATAGCACCAAATATTCTAAAAGCTGTCAATGAATCGCTTATAATGAGATTGCTTTACAGTTTTTCATCTAAACACCCTCTGCTTTCATTTATTGTAAGGCGGTTTGCAGCGATGATCCCGGTTCTGCTTATTACGGTTTTCTTTTTCTTTTTTTTCATGAGCCTCGCGCCGGGAGATTTTTTTACCGCATATTACCAGAACCCGGAAATCAACCCTGATGTAATAAATTATTACAGGGACGAATTCGGCCTTGACAAGCCGTTTTTTACCCAGTTTGCCCTCTGGCTCAAAAAAGTAGTTTTTGACCATGACCTCGGGATGTCTTTTTCATACAGGCAGCCGATACTCGACCTTGTAAACACAAGGATATGGAACACGGTCTTTCTCAATTTTTTCTCCCTTATATTTTCAATAATCTTCTCATACCCTGTAGCTTTCTATTTCTCCTATAAACCCAACAGGACTCTTGAGAAGGGGGTCAATTTTGTCACACTGCTTCTCTACTCTGTCCCGGCCTTTTTCCTCGCCCTCCTGGGGCTTATTATCGCGGCAAAAACAGGGCTATTCCCGATAGGAGGGGCTACAAGCGAAGCATACGGGACATTATCATTTGCCGGCAAGTTCTACGACAGGCTTCACCATATAGCGCTCCCTGTTTTGATCGGGTTTATAGGAGGGATAGCAGGTTCTATCCGGAGCATGAAAGTGCTTCTTAGCGAAGAGTTTAATAAACCCTACATAACTGCTGTGCGGGCAAAGGGAGGGACAAAACCTGTTATTATCAAGCATGCTTTCAGAAACGCCCTTATTCCGTTCATCACAGGGATATCAGGAATGTTCGCGGGGCTGATCGGAGGATCTCTCTTTGTCGAGATAATTTTTGCATATCCCGGGATAGGGAGACTTATGTATGATGCTACACTTAGGCAGGACTACTATCTTGTCCTTACAAACATGATTTTAAGCGACCTTCTTGTCCTTGCGGGAATTATGATATCGGATATTCTTCTTGCGGCGGCTGACCCCAGAGTGAGGATAAAATGAGAGAAGTTATCAGCCGGATCATACACAGTATACCGTACCTTAAATTCAAAAAACAGAAATGGGCCGTTTTAAGCCTTTTCATCCTTCTCACCATGTACGCCGCCATTCCGTTTGAGGGATTCTTCTCACCCTTCGCGCCGAATACCAAGTTCAAAACAAAATCGTACCACCCGCCCCATGTTGTCCATCTTTTCCATGAAAACCGTTTTATAGGCCCCTTTGTCTATGAGTATGAAATGGTCAATCCATATTTCAAGACCTACCAGACAGACAGGAGCAGAATTCACAGGATAAAACTGTTTGTAAAAGGTGACAGCTATAAACTTTTCTTTTTTATACCGTCTGATATTCACCTTTTCGGGACAGATGACGGATCCCAGTATTTCCCGCTCGGGACAGACCGGCTTGGAAGGGATATGTTTTCCAGGATCATATACGGGGCAAAGGTGTCGCTCAGCATAGGATTTGTAAGTATTTTCATGGCCCTTTTCGGAGGAATAATTGTCGGCGGCATCTCCGGTTACGCGGGCGGTTTTGCCGACTGGATAATAATGAGGGTATGCGAGGTTATTATACTTCTGCCGACTTTCTATTTTTTCCTCTTTCTAAGGTCGGTCCTCCCTTCAGACATATCACCTGCCCAGAAGTTTTTCTATATAACACTTATTCTTGCTGTCCCGAGCTGGGCTGGCAGCGCCCGCGGGATAAGAAACTGGACACTCTCTCTCAAACACGCCGATTATGTGACATCTGCAAGAATCAGCGGAGTCAGCCCTATTGTCATAATTCTTCGCCACATAATACCCCAGATAAGGAACATCCTTATCCTCAGCATCACATTGAGCATTCCGGGCGTTATTCTCGGAGAGGCTGGCTTAAGCTTTCTTAATCTCGGCATAACAGAGCCATCTGTCAGCTGGGGAATGCTGATGAGCGCGGCAATGGATATAAATATACTTATTCAGTACCCATGGGTGCTTTATCCGGCTTTTGTAATAATAATAACCGTATTCTGCTTTTTCTCGCTCGGATACAGCCTCAAGAGCGCATTTGACCCGAAAGGAGAGGTTTGATTATGAGTGATGAAATTATTCTTGAAGTTAAAAACCTCACCACAAGATTCAATGTACTTGATAAAACAATTACAGCGGTTGACGGAATCAGCTTCGAGCTATACAAAAATGAAATCCTCGCAATAGTAGGGGAATCCGGAAGCGGTAAAAGCGTAACCAATTACTCAATAATGAACCTGATCGACCCTCCGGGCATTATTGAAAAGGAATCGGCTATTTTTTACAGGGGAGATAATCTTCTGGAGTTTGATGAGAGGAAAATGGCGGACATAAGGGGGAACAAAATCGCGATGATTTTCCAGGAGCCCTCATCCTCTTTTAACCCGCTGTTCAGGATAGGGCCGCAGATCGGTGAAGGGCTGCGCCTTCACATGAAGAAATCCCGCGAAGAAGCAGTGGCCAGGGCCGGAGAACTGCTTGAAAGCGTTCATATCCCGGGTGCAAAAGGGAGGGTCCTTGATTTTCCGTTTCAGATGTCAGGCGGAATGCTTCAGAGGGCAATGGTTGCCCAGGCCCTTGCCTGCTCGCCTGATATTCTCCTCGCGGATGAGCCTACAACAGCACTTGATGTAACAACCCAGGCGCAGATCCTCGCCCTTTTAAAGGAAAAATCAGAGGAAAAAGGGATGTCGATTATCTTTGTAACACACGACCTTGCGCTTGTTGAAAACTTTGCAGACAGGGTAATAATCCTTTATAACGGAAGGATTATGGAAAAAGGGAAGGCATCAGATGTTTTTTCCTCTCCCAAAAACCCCTATACAGAAGATCTTCTTAAAGCTGTGCCCAGGATGGGAATTTTCAAAGACAGCCATCTGCTTTATACAATCAAGGGAAAAACCCCTGCTCCTGAGGAGATAATCCCCGGATGCAGATACTCTCCAAGATGCGGAAAGTGTTTTGATTTGTGCCTGAAAAAAGAACCTGAACTTTACAGGTCAGGTAACCAGTATACGAGGTGCCATCTTGCAGACAAATAAATACAGAAAAATCCTTTCCGCTCAGAATATTGTAAAGAGGTTTCCGGTCAAAGCCGGAGGATTCTCAAGTTCGGCAATGTATGTTCACGCCCTGAACTCTGTATCCTTTGATATCTACGAAAACAGCACGCTCGGCCTTGTAGGCGAGTCGGGAAGCGGAAAAACAACAACCGCAAGGACAATACTCAGGGTGCACGAGCCGGACAGCGGCAGGCTTTTTTTCAATCTTCCGGATGAAGGGGTCTCTGATGAGCATGATTTTTTCAAATACGACCGGACCAGACTTAAAAAAGAGCGTACAGGGATGCAGTATATCTTCCAGGACCCCTATCTTGCCCTTAATCCCAAGATGGAGATAGGAGATATTATTACAGAACCGGCTTCTTCGGCTAAGAAGATGACCCGTGCAGAAAGAGAGGAACTCGCGAAACACCTTCTTGATATAGTGGGGATTACATCCGCATCAATATCAAAGTTTCCCCACGAATTTTCTGGAGGGCAGAGACAGAGGATATCGATTGCAAGGTCAATATCGGTAAACCCGAAGCTTATAATATGCGATGAGCCTGTCTCGTCGCTTGATGTTTCCATACAGTCCCAGATACTGAATCTTCTTATAGAGCTCCAGAAGGAATCAGGCATATCCTATCTTTTTATAGCCCATAACCTTGCGGTAGTTTTTTACATGAGTGATTTTGTGGCAGTTATGTATGCGGGAAGAATTGTTGAATACTCATCATCAAGGGAGCTTTACGACAATCCTCTGCATCCCTATACACAGCTTTTAAGAAGCGTAGTTCCCGAAATAGGAAAAGGTAAAAAGATTTATGATAAAAAAGCTCAAGGGGAAGTTCCCTCGCTGGTTAACCTCCCTCCGGGATGCCCTTTTTACAACAGGTGCGTAAAGAGAATAGAAGGCACCTGCGATAAAATTCTCCCCCCCCTTGTCAAAGTTTCAGATAACGGAGGTCCTTCGGGACACCTTTGCGCCTGTCATGCAGTCCAAAGGATTAGCCTGTAGGGCTATCCGGAGGAGCAGCCATCTGAGCTGAAGGCTGCATGGTAAGCAAGCTGAATTTGCAGCCCTTTTTCACGAACATCAGCTGTCTAAGTCCCCCTCTTTCCAGGTAGTCCTGCCGCGGAAGACTATATGCCCGCTTTCCATGTTCCTGAGCTCATGATAGAAGCTGCTTTCCCCTGTATCCGGAAGCGGAACAACAGTCGATTCAATATCTGTTTCCGAAGATATCTCTTCAATAAATTCAGCGTATATTTCACTCAGAGTATTGCTCTTATAAAAATCATAAGAGAGCGTATCAAGCGCCCACCTGATATAGCAGAGATTGTTGACATGGGAATTAATATCAAAATCACTTGCCCTTACACGGAATAAAGTGCCAAGTCTTCCCCCCCCTTCATCATCTCCCGGCTTATCCACCTTGATTTTGAAGTTGTCAGGCATGACTGATTTTTCCACTACCGTTATATGGCTGATAGTTTCATCCACTTTGCAGAGCCTTCTGCTTTTAGTATCTATCAGCATCCAGTTTGTTACAGAGCGGGCAACCTCATTCCCGGCCTCATCTGTTACCAGATAGTCACGGAGCGCGCGGAGACCGGTCTTGCTGCGCGGCCATGTTTCAACAGTTACAAGGCTTCTCCATGAAGGAAAAGCAGAGAATTTCACATACTGCCTTGCAAGCATCCAGGTAAGGCTTTTCTTCGCCAGATCGTCAATGCCGATATTATTTTCCAGGCAGTAAAGGGAAGCGCATTCCTGCATCATTCCGAAAAGTACCGCGGGGGTAACTCTGTTTTTACCGTCTACCTGAAATGAGTTAACTGTAAAAGTGTCTGTGTGTATCATAGCGCGGTAATAATAAAGCCCATGGGCAAATCAAGTCAACCTGGGCAGGTCAGCTGTAAAATGTTTTTTAAACCTCTCAGGCAGCGGATCTGTTTCAATAGTCCCGAGTACGCTGTCCATTTCATTTTGTCCCGAAAAAAGATTTTTTCTTATTCCGTCTTTAAAATCCTTTTCTCTGGTTCTTTTTATCTCTTTTTCTATCTTCGCAAGAACATCAAGATAGTCGCTTTTAAGTTTTTCAAGCAGTGATATATCAAAACCGGGTTCCCCGTAAAGGTACATTGCCACAGAGACCGCGTGGGAAAGTTTTCTTGATTCATATAAATCGAATTCCTTTTCAAGCCTGTCATGGACTTCCTCCCAGGAATTAAGGAGCTTGTCATTAACTGATTTTACAATTTCTTTTACAACCTTCTCCGGCAGGAGGTGTCCGCCGGCATTTACCCATTTTGTCTCCCGCTGGGGAGTAAAAACCGCTTTTAACAGAAGGTCAAGGTTTCCAGACGCGCTTTTTATAAAACTGGAAATTACATAACCGCTGTAGAAAATAAGCATTTCCCTGTATGCCCTTTCCGCCTTATCTACGCGCATCAGCTTAACACCCCTCCCTGACCCTTCTATTTCATCAGGAGGAAGCTCGAGGTTTATGGATTTGGATTCTGTCTCTATTACAACAGCCTTTCTTCTCCTTTCTTCAATCAGGGAAACAGCATTTATTACCTCTTCCGCGGTATCGGGGGCCATAAAATCAAGTTCAACCCCTTCCATTTCCTTTATACCAGCGCTGCGGTCTTTATATTTGAAAAAATTCCTGAACAGGGCGTACATATTATAAAGCCACCAGTATGCAGGAATTATATCAAGACAGTTTTCCGCAGTGTTGTTGCTTACCAGTGAAAACGGGAATTTTATATCCATTTCATATGGAAAGTCAGATTTAGCGAGCAGACAGAATGAGGCAAATCTTGAATTAAACCTGACTGATGATGAAAGCCCGGGCCAGAAACCGCGTCCCGCCCACATTTCGCAGTCATTCATCCTCCCGTTATGGTTTGACCCGATCGTAGCCCCGGCGGCTATATTGCTCTGACCCATTACAGCGGATGCGATAAGAAATGAATTATTATGGTGCTGTTCATGGCAGGATAAAATAAAACTGCTCTGCACTTCGCAGCAGGAGATGTTTGAGCGGCAGCCGAGATATGAGTGGATGAATCTTGCCCCCAGTTTCAGGGTGCTTCCGCCTGCCATCATAAAGTCCTCTGCGATTGAGGAACTTTCAATCCTGCACCCTTCAGAGAGGATTCCCCTCCTCACAACAGCATTATCAAGAATAACAGTAGGATTTAATACAGAAGAGCCGGCAGTAACATCATCAACACAGGAAGCCCTCTCTATGGTACACTTCCTGCCTGTCATAGTATTTTTCACAAGCGAAGTTCCCTTGATTACCGTATAATCGTCGAAAAAACTGTAATAGCCGTTACTGCTGTCAAAACTCTTAAGCGTGAAATCCAGCAGCCTTTCTGAAAAGGCCCCCTCGCCCCTGTATTTAAGCCAGAGCAAAATATCAGCAGCAGTAATTCCGCTGAAAAGCGCAACACTTCTTCCCCCCCGTTCGTTAACAAGGCTGACTTTACGCTGGGAAGAAACATTTTCTCCTTCTTTAATAATACAGTTGCCGAATTTGGCGTTTTCTGTGGTATAGATTTCATTATTTCCGGTAAATATTACAAAGTTTCCAGTTATAACCGCGGATATCAGGCTGTTATTGTGTATAGCGCAGTAATCGCCAATGTCAGATGATACTATACGGCTGTTTGTAATTCCGCAGGGATAGCTTTGCTCCCTGTCTGATAAAAACCCTTTTTCAAGGCATCCTATACGGACTGTCCCTTCAAAAACAGTATTTTTTAAAATTCGGGGATCAAACGGGTTTTTCACCAGCAGCAGCTTCCAGTCATCAGAGCTGCATCCGTTTTTTTCAAGTACCGTAATTTCTTCAGAACTTAAGGGTCGGGCATTATTATATCGTGTTCCTGTCTGTTTCATCCTGATTTCACTCAAGGTGCTACCCGGGAAGGTTCCTGCTCCGTTCTGCTGCACCAGACCGGGAGGGAAAAAACTGTGTTTGACTCTTTCTTTCATTCTGTTATCCTGTGCCTCATATTTTAACACAAAATGCTTTATATTAAATATTAAATTGACAAAAAAATCTGCCTCACATACAATACAGCTGTTATGCTAATTGTCATCGTGGGCGCAGACAGGGTTGGTTCAAGGCTTGCAAGAAAGCTTATTGAACAGAATTATGATGTAATAATCATAGAAAAAGACATTGAAAAAGCAAATAATGCAGCGAACAGCCTCGACTGTCTTGTCCTCAATGCAGACGGGACAAACCTTGACGACCTTAAAAGGGCGGGAATAAGCAAAGCAGACTACTTTATCAGTGTAACAGGATCTGACGAAAGAAATATGATAGCCTGCGGGCTTGTAAGCAGGGAGTTTAACATCCCGTACAAAATCGCCAGGGTCCAGAACATATATTTTTCCAACGCAAACTTTCTGGAAAACGCATTTCTCGGTATAGATTATATTGTAAACCCCTCAATGGAAGCCGCCAAAAATATAATCTCGGGGATTGATCACGGCGCTATCAGCGATATAATGCTGTTTGAAAACACCAATCTTCAGATGAGAAATCTCTCTGTAACCCAGGGTTCTATTTTTGAAAATAAAATGCTTATAGAACTCCATGAAATAGTAAAAGAAAAATTTCTTATTGCTGTAATCATGAGGGGCAACCAGTACATAATTCCCAAAGGCGATACGATGATTAGGGAAATGGATAATCTCTATATTGTCGGAGCCCAGGAAGCGCTTGACGAAATATTTTCCAAAATGGGAAAAGTCAGGATTGATTTCAGGAAGATTGTAATTATCGGCGGCAGCGACATCGGCCAGTTTGTAATAGAACACCTGAGGGGAGAAGACCGGACACATGTAAACGAAACACTACTCGGGAAATTCACTTCAATATTCACAAAAATTAAAACCAAAAATCGCGGGATAACAGTGATTGACCGGGATTATGAGAAATGCAAACAGCTTTCCGCAAAATTTCCGGGAATAAACGTTATCAATGTCGATATCGCGGATGAGGGGCTTTTTGAGGAAGAGGGTCTTATTGACAGCGATCTGATAATCACGTGCACCTATAACCAGGAGCTTAACATAGTAACAGCTGTTTACGGAAAATCACTCGGGATAAAACGTTCCATAGCGCTTGTAGGTAAAACAAGCTATCTTGGTGTTGCGCTTAACCTTGGCATAGATGTTCCCATCAGTCTTAACAACAGCATGATTCAGGGGATATTGCGTTTTATCAAGAAAGACAAGATACAGTCATTTCACAGTATTTCAAGCAGCAATATTGAGGTAATTCAGCTCAAGGTAACATCATCAAGCAGACTGCTCGGCAAAAGAATAAAAGAAATCAAATTTCCGCTTCACTCTCTCATAATATCAGTTAAAAGCGGAGAAAACGACATCCTGCCAGACGGAGAATATATGATACAGGGAAATGACACTGTAATAATGATTGTGAGAAAAGAGTCACTTGAAAAAATTGAAAACATGTTTACAAGCTGACGGCCTTAAATGAACACTAAACTTGTCATCAAGGTTATATCTATACTTCTGCTTATAATAGCCGGGTTTATGATTTTCCCTGTTTTTTTTGCAGTTTATTACGGTGAATTTCATATGATCAGGTTTTTCCTGATTCCGATAACGGCCTCGCTGCTGTTTTACATCACTATCAAGATATTTATAAGCGACCGGCAGCGAAAGAATTTATCAACAAAAGACGGCTTTCTTCTTGTTGCTTCAAGCTGGATAAGCGCCTCGTTTCTCGGCTGTCTGCCGTTTTTCCTGTCAGGAGCGGTGCCTTCCCTTGCCGATGCTTTTTTCGAGACAATGTCAGGCTTTACTACAACCGGGGCATCAATTCTAACAGAAATTGAATCACTTCCAAAATCTCTGCTGTTCTGGAGATCACTTACCCACTGGCTCGGCGGCATGGGTATCGTAGTACTTACTGTCGCCATCTTTCCTCTCCTCGGGATAGGCGGGCTTCAGCTTATAAAGGCAGAAGCGCCGGGGCCGACAGTTGATAAAATAACGCCAAAAATTACAGAGACCGCCAAAATTCTCTGGATGATCTATATTGCACTTACAATTATCGAAACAATTCTCCTTCTTGCCGGAGGACTCAACCTGTTCGATTCCCTTACCCACACTTTTGGAACACTTGCAACAGGCGGGTTCTCCCCTAAAAACACATCGGTCGGATTCTACAATTCCCCTTTTGTCGACTGGGTAATTACTATCTTCATGCTGATGGCAGGTATCAACTTCATCCTCTATTTCAAGCTGGTAACAGGACAGCTTAAAAGTATAATGCGGAACAGCGAATTCAAGGCATACCTCGGAATATTCGCGGCTGCCACGCTGATTGTTACGCTTAACCTGCACGGAAAAACCTATACTACGTTTGCTGACAGTCTGCGGTATGCAGGATTCCAGGTTTCATCAATACTTACGACTACAGGATTTGCGACGGCCGATTATGAAAAATGGCCGATGCTGTCGCAGATAATACTTTTTGTTGTAATGTTTATCGGGGGATGCTCAGGCTCAACCGGGGGCGGAATAAAGGTAATAAGGATAATAACCCTCTTCAAGCAGGGAATTAACGAGATGAAACTTCTTATCAGGCCCAGGGGGATTTTCAGCATAAGAATTGACGGAAAGGTTGTAAGGAAACAACTTGTCTATGCTGTATCGGGCTTTGTTCTTCTCTATATCTTCCTGCTGCTGCTTACAACCACAGTAGTCGCATCAGGCGAATACGATATTGTAACATCCCTTTCCACCGCGCTTGTAACACTCGGAAACATCGGCCCGGGTTTCGGCCTCATCGGCCCGACTGAGAACTACAGCTTTTATCAGGACTACATAAAGTGGTTTCTGAGTTTTGCCATGATGGCAGGCCGCCTTGAAATCTATACAGTTCTTGTAATGCTGCTGCCGGCGTTCTGGAGAAGATAGCATAATTTATCTCTTATAATGATTCAGCGAATAAAAAGATAATCAGAAAAGATCTGCAATTGCCTGCAAAATCCCCGCACTTTTATTCAACCACGATAGTCCTGGCCCGAAGGATAATTTTGAATCCAGGCAGTGCGGGGACCGGGCTGTCTCCGGGCTCCGCTCCTTTAGAGCTCCGGCCTCCTCAAGGTGCCTGACGCGCCTTTGCGGGGTCCGCCTCCGGCGCCCTGCGCATCCCTTTTTGGGTATATAAAGTTATTTTCTTATAATTCCGGGAATTAAATTAAAATGAGCATCAGAAGACAGCAGGAGTGTAAACCGGGATGTTAAAAACGCCGATAATCAGATCAAATACCATTTTTCTCATAGGAAGTTTAAATGTCTGCAAAAAAGGTGAAACAGGAAAACATAAAAAACAGGATTGCCGTAGGGTCAGGCAAGGGGGGCGTCGGCAAGTCAACAACATCTGTAAATCTCGCAATTTATTACGCCAAAAAAGGGAAAAAAACACTGCTTGCAGACCTTGATCCGCTATCAGACATTAAAACAATTATAGACAGGGAAGATTTAAAAGAGGGGAGCAAAGAGCCTGTGCAGATTTTTGAAAACCTCTACCTGCTCACTCCCTTCCAGAATGCGGGAAAGGTTTCACCTGTAAAAGTTCATGAGAATCTGGTATCTGACAGTTATAAGATAACAAATAACAAATTTGACTTAATAATATTCGATCTTCCCGCAGGCTCTGATGAGACTGAGAACCTGGCGTTTCTTGATTTTGCGGACATTCTCCTTGTTGTGACAAACCCTGAGCCCTTATCCCATGTCGCATCAGGAGGTTATATAAAAAAAGCGGCAGATAAAAGGCCGGACCTTCCTGTTTTTATCTGGCATAACAGGTATGAAAAAAACCTTGAATCGGATTTCAATCCGGATGATGTCGCCGGAAACTACAACAGGAATGTCCCTGATGTTGAAAAACTCAAACCCTCCATGGCAGGGAGATTTTTAAATGTCGCCAAGATACCGCGGGACAGTTCGCTTGATCTTTTAGGCACCGATACAACTTTCGGCGCGGTAGCGCTCAGAAATATTGTAATACTGCTTGAGCTGCTTTACAGTGAACTGACAATGCCTGTAGTAAGCATGGCAGCCCCCGGCGGCAGAATCGGAGGGCTTATAAACAGCTATCTTTCATCCAATAAAAGGCTTGATAATCCGGATGAGATTATTGAGGACCTTTTCAGGTACATAGGCGCATTTATATCAAGACTCGGAAAAACCACCGATACAAAAATAAATCTGTCAATGCTTTTGTCTGATGACGAAAGAGTCCGCATAACTGAGTGCCTTGATACTGTAAGAAAGGATAAAAAACTTATTGACCTCAGGAAAGCAATAACAGTTACAAAAGACGCTCTCCACTCTCTTGAGAATTCATCGAGACAGTTTTACGCGGACCTTGTCCCTGACAAATACAATACAGTGGTCAGGGAAGTCTCCGCTGTAATAAGTGACGCTGAAAATATAATCCCGGATGGGGCGGCAATTAATATTGCAGGAACAGTTCTCTTTTACCTGGCGGTTTTCAATCTTGTTAAAAATGAAGATTATCATAACGCGATGATTGATTTTCTCCCAATGAAAACAAAAAAAGGCGGGAAACAGGAAAGGGACAGAAACACTCAGATAAAACAGCTTGTTGAAAGAAACATGGAATACCAGAAGAAATTTATAAATCTTGTTAAATACCTTCAGCTTCCGCTTATCGGTGAAATTGAAAAAATATCATCTGATTTAAAGCTTAATAAAATACTATTCACGGAAGATAAAAACGGGAAAACAAAGATAAATACCGCCATCTATGCAAAGCTTCTCGGCAATTACCTCCACGATTCACTTAACAGCGGTTTAAGTATTATCATAGGGTTTCCGTACAGGACAGCTTCGATGAGTTTTCAGAAATCAGCCGCCCTGGTACTGGGGCTTTTAAATGATTAAACTTCTCTTTATCAAGGGGGGTATTCTGATGTATCCCCTCCTCCTTTTTTCCATTGTTTCCGCGGCTGTAATAATCGAAAAAATTGCTGTGCTCTGCAGGGTCATGATTAAAGGAAATATCTTCAGCACGATAATGGAAACAGGTTCCAAAAATGATTTAAAAGGAATAATTACTTTTATTGATAACTTAAAAGAAACAGGCGGAAACTGCGGGAAGCGCAATGCATCGCTTGAGCTGATTAAAAAAACCGCTGCCGGTAATTTTAGAACTGAGAAGGATTACAAATCGGCGATCTCCGCTTTATCACTTCAAAGCTCTGAAAAAATCCATCTGCTTGATCTTGTAGGAAAAATATCCCCCATGACAGGCCTTACTGGAACTGTAATAGGGCTTGCGAGGGCTTTTCAGAGCGTCTCTGAGTCAGGAAGGACAGGAGACGCGGCCCTGCTTGCGGGAGGGATCTGGGAAGCAATGATAACAACTATAGCAGGACTTCTTATAGCAATCCCCGCGATAATCGCGGCGCACATACTTCGGAACAGCTTCAGAAAACATATTGAAAGGCTTAAAATCTGCTGCGATGAAGTCTTTTCAGATGCGGGAAATAAAAACCTGTGAACGATTATTTTGACGAAGGGACAGATTATCACCTCCCAGATCTCACCCCTCTTATCGATGTAATATTTATTTTGATAGTATTTTTCCTCCTTACCCCCTCAATGAGGGAGAGATCAATTGATGTTACGCTTCCCTCTTCTGAATCAGGCATTCTGCAGAATATGGAAAGTATTGTTATTGAAATTGACAGCAGCAATATCATTTATTTCAATGGGGAGAAAACAGATTTCACAGGAATAAAAAAAATCCTTGATAATGAGCTGAATGACAGCATAAAGAGAGACGTTCTTGTCAGAAGCGACAGGGAAAGCAGCTTCGGGACAATTGTCCGTCTTATGGATATTATAAACAGCGCGGGCTATGATTCAGTTTCATTTTCTGTTTTAAGCGGCGGAGAAGACAGGGAACCCGGCAGCGGGGAAAGAGACTCTCCCCCCTTCCGGCCGTAAAAAATCCTCATCAGCTCATACCGGAGACGAAAGTAAAGGTGCTATCGGTAATCCTTTAAATTAAAATTGACAGCAATCCTCAGCCTGTCGGGAATATCCTTTCCCATATATCTGGCAGGAGTAAACCTTGCAGCTGTAACAGAATCAAGAGCCGCCTTGTCAAGAACTTTATGCC
The DNA here is from genome assembly GCA_024233785.1 of Spirochaetales bacterium. GTDB lineage: Bacteria > Spirochaetota > Spirochaetia > CADAEX01 > CADAEX01 > JACKPD01. The sequence continues at coordinate 104,497 of JACKPD010000004.1, forward strand.
CGCTTGACTTGTATATATCCACATTCAATGGAGTACCTGACGGGTCAATATCGGCATCAACCAGGACCTCACCCTCAAATCCCCTACTCACCGCATAGCGGGGATATTCGGGGTTTAGAGGTATAAGAATTTTTGCCCTTATAAAACCAGAATCTCCTCCCGGGCTTACTGCGCTCCCGGAAAATCGGGCATCGCCTGGTCCGGTAAGCGCATCATCATCAGAAACTTCACCTGAAAATACTCCCTTTTCGAATGTTTCAGTTATTACCGGTATATCCTTTTCCGAAGCTTCACTCATCTCCTGTGCAGATGGGTCAGCTTTTTCAGATACCTCTGCACCGGGAATTTTTTTCCATGAAGCTTTTTTTCCCTTATGTCCTGAAAGATCAACTTTCAGTGTAATAATCTCCTCCGCCCTTACAGATGACAAAGGCACCGTTTCCGGAACCGCGAGGGATATTACCGCGAACAGTGAGAAATGAAACAGCAGGGAGATGAGGAGCCATTTCCCTTCAGTATGAACAGGATATTCCAAATTCAATCTCCCTTCCGTTTCCGGGATAGTAATCAGAATAATAAACCAGCTGGGCATATTTTTTATCAGCGGCATTCTTTACTTTACCGTAAACTGCTATATCTGCCCTGCCTGCCTTTTTATTTATTTCAGCGCCTGCGTTAAGGAGAAGATATCCGTCAATTTTATCAAGATCATTTGCGGTATCTCCGCCCCTGTAATAGCTTCCTGAATATATTATTTCACTGTAAAGCCTTGCCATTCCAGAGATCCGGACTTCCGGTACAATTGAAAACCTGTGCCTGGGAACAACCGGTATATCATTGTCTTTATCATCACCGGCAGCAAATTTCGCGATTGTATAATTATATGTCCCTGTAATTGTAAAGCTGTCAAACAACTTAACCTCCGCAAAAGATTCAGCTCCCAGATGAATGGTCTTCTGAAGATTTTCATTCTGACCTGTTAACAAGTTGTACGCTATCTCATCTTCCATGAAAAGATAAAAACCGTTTACGCCAATTGAAAGATATTCTCCTGCATCTGACTGAAAACCGGCATCAAACGAATCCCCTTTTTCAGGATCAAGGTTTTCTGTAAAACCGTCTGATCCGTAGCCTGAATATATAATCTGCTCGTCAAGCAGGGGATATCTGAATAATTTTTCATATTTTACGTAAACCTTACCAGACTTGCCGAATAAATAATTAAGCCCGCTTCCCCAGACCAGTGAATCATGTGTCTTTGAGTCTTTATCAGTGCCGAAATCAAATCTGTAGACTGCACTGTCATACCTGCCTGATAAGGTGAAAATCAGCTTATCCGATAAAAAAACCTCGCCCCTTGAATATATGCCGAGGCTGTTTTTTTCACCTTCACCTGAAAAAGTTTCTGCTGTGCGGTTTAAATCTGAATACCTTTTTACATCAACAGAGTCAAAATATAAATCAGCTCCGGAATTAAGCGACATACCGTACATTATTCCCGGAAATTCCAGAATGACAGAAGGATTAACTGATACTGAATCAAGTTCAGTATCTGAATAGCTGAACCAGGAAGCCATATCTGTCGCGGTATTTCTTGAACTGAGTCCCGCCGCAAGAGAAACAGCAGTACTATCTGTAATATCACAGGTGCCGGATAAGCGTATAAGTGAAGAATCTGTTTTTGCCTCATCATAAAGATTGACCGCCTCGTACGGGTCATCTTTATACTGCTCTTCCGTAAGTCCTCCGGGCATTTCATGTTTTTCACTCCCTGATGAAATATGAAGCAGGGTTTTTAACCTGTCACCTGCCCTCCATTCAAGACCGGAGCTGAAACTTACTGTCTCTGCCCCTGTCCTTTCCCTGAACCCTTCCGTCCTGCTGTCAAGGGCAGATACCCTAAGTGAAAACACATCCCCGCCGACAGAAGCATCTATTGATTTTTCCGAAGAGCCGCTGCTTCCCCCCTCAAGTGAGGTATCAAGGGAAAAACCGTTTTCTCCTTTTTCAGTTATGATATTTATCACAGAGGCGACAGCGAAATCACCGTAAAGGGAGCTTGCCCCCCCCTTAACTACCTCTATCCTTTCAATCTTTCCCCCGGGAACAGTGAGCCAGTTAAAAGCAGACATGTCAGGGTTATTCAGCCTGACTCCATCATAAAGAATAAGGACCCTTCCCTGCCCGTTTTCTGTAAAGCCCCTGGATGAAGGCTGGGATGATGAAGATGAGCCGTTGAATGAGCGGAAATCGATCCCCGTAAAAAGTGAGATGGCCTCAGGGATTGTCCTGTTTTCAAGCTGCTCCGCGGTTATCACTGTTACAGCGGACGGCACCTCCATGTCTGCCTTTTCAGTCCTGGCAGCAGTTACAGAAACAGTAATGTCTGCCTGCCGCGCATCATTCGGGCCGCTGCCTTGAGTTTCTTCAGCTGATGCCTGATAAAAGGAAAAAATAAAAATGAGTAAAACAAAAAGATTTTTTTTCAAGAAAAACTCCTTTTCCGCCTTGAAAAAGAAGTCAGAGATAAGCATGCCCGTAAAACCGCGCCAGCGCACTGCAACAGACATATCAGCTCATTCCAACCCGATCCGCGAAGTTTGAATAATATGGTCGCTGTTTCAAGTATTCTGACTTATGGCTGCGGCACGAAATATATCATGCCTCCTCGCCCCTTCCCTTCCCGGATCATTTTCGGGTATTTCCCTAAAAATCCAGTGGCAGGCATAAAGCCTCAAGGGGTCTGTCGCCAATCACAGCAGCGGGTCTGTAGAGGATTTTCACCTCGCTTCCATGAATTCAGCATAATAATATTATAATGGTTCAAAAATTTATTCAACTTATAATCATCATTGTTATTGACTGAAAGCCCCTGACGCGTGTCTAATAATTATCATGACCCTTAACCGCAGGAAAACCGGCCTTACTCTTACAGGATTACTTGTGTTCCTCCTTTTTATGATTAACATCTCAAGCGGTTCCGTAAAAATCCCTTTACGGGACATCGCATGGATTATGCTCCAGAGAGGAGACACAGCAGGCAGCGCAGTCATCGGGGAAGACAAAAGTATACCAACAGAAGAAGATAAGCAAATCAGAGTTCGGAATATTGTACTTCAGATACGATTTCCGCGGGCGCTCGCCGCTGCTTTCGGCGGGGCCGCACTAGCCCTCTGCGGCCTGCTTCTTCAGACTTTTTTCAGGAACCCGCTCGCGGGACCTGATGTTTTGGGGATTGCGTCAGGCGCCGGCCTCGGCGCGGCTGTTACTATTCTTGCAGTCCCCGTTCTCAGTACGGGGGGGGTATCAGTTCTCGCGGCATCAATTACAGGCTCTCTTGCTGTCACAGCTATTCTGATCTCTCTTGTAAAAAAATATGAAAGCATGACAATCACCCTTCTGGCAGGACTGCTGGCCGGATATTTTCTTCACTCACTTACAGGAATACTGATCAGATTTTCCTCAAACCAGGCTGTAAGATCATATATCAACTGGTCAGCCGGGAGTTTCAGGAATATTGCAGAAAAGGACCTCAACATCTTCCTTCCCCTGCTCGCTGCATCATTTATCGCGGCATTTCTCCTTTCAAAACAATGCGACCTTTATCTGCTTGGGGAGGATTACGCGCTAAGCATGGGCTCTGATACAAAATACTTTCGATACTCTGTCATCCTGCTGACTTCTGTAATGACGGGAGCTGTTACGGCTCTTTGCGGACCAGTGTCATTTATAGGGATAGCAGCGCCCCACTTCTGCAGGATGGCCCTTAAAACAGACAGGCACAGCACCCTTATCCCCGGTGTAATATTTACAGGCGCTGCCCTTGCACTTGCGGCAGATACGATTTCATCCCTTCCAGGCAGCGGTATGATGCTGCCGCTCAATTCAGTGACTGCCATTATTGGAACGCCTGTCGTGATAAAAGTCCTGCTGAAGGGGTATTATGAAAGGTAATAAATCCCCTCTGCTTGAATTAAAAAACCTTGCAACAGGCTATAGGTCAGGCAGAATATCCAAAGAAGTAACAAAATCTTTCACCACTTCGGTTTCTGAGGGAAATATAATCTGCCTGATAGGCCCCAACGGCAGCGGCAAGACTACCCTGCTTAAGACAATCTCGGGAATGATAAAACCTCTTTCCGGCACGGTTCTTTATGCGGGCGGAGAGAAATCTGGCGATATAAGCAAAATGAGCGCTGGTGAACTTGCATACAGAAGGGCCCTTGTTCTTACAAAACCGCCTGAGCCAGGGATGATGAGCGTTTCTGAAATAGTATCCCTCGGCAGAGCTCCTCATACAGACTGGAAAGGTAAACTTTCAGCTGTGGACAGGGAAGCTGTAAAGAATTCACTTGAGATAACAGGGTCTGCGCCACTTTCAAACCGTATATTCAGAACTTTGAGCGACGGCGAAAAACAGAAGGTGATGATCTCAAGAGCGCTTGCGCAGGATACTCCCCTGATTTTTTTCGATGAACCTGCGGCATTCCTTGATCTTCCCTCCAGAATGGAGCTGTCGTGGCTCCTTACAGGGATCAGGGACAAAGGGGGGAAAACCCTTGTAATAACGACACACGATATTGATTTTGCCCTTAAATATTCAGATTTAATGTGGATTATTGATTCAGAAGGAACAGTTTATGACGGACTGCCTGATAATCTTGCAGCCGGCGGTATAATCGGCAGAGTATTTTCACGCGGAGATATTACATTCAATATTGAAAAAAAACAGTTCGAGAACCGGATGCATCCCTGATTATCGAAAAGAACCGCTTATGGGACCCTGATCAGATTTAAGGTAAAATTTCACTTAACCTCTTTAAAATAATTCAGATCCTCCGTCCCTGATACCTGAGGATGAAATATTTTTATCAGATCAGAAAGTATTCTGTCCGGGAAAGCTGTTCCCTCATCCCAGTATGGATTACCCCCTTCTGTCTCCATCAGGTTATTGTTGTAAATCCTCCCGTCTTTGAATGCGCTGAAAAGAGCATAGCGGCTGTCTTTTTTCAGAATATCTTCTTTTGTTGTTATCCCGGAGGAATTGACAAGCCATATCCGGGCATCTCCGGCAAGAGAGAAAACTGTTTCAAAATCAAGAAAAATACTTCCGGTGTTATCGTTATCGCTCCAGGGGTATATTGCTCCGGCATCGGAAAACAGAATTCCGGCATAACTCTGTCCGCCCGGCAGGCCCCAGCTGTCGCCGTAAATCATATTTGATAAAACAACAGGTTTTTTTTCAGGCTCTTTAGAAATCTCTTCCGCAGCTTCCTTCAGGGCCTTGTACCGATCAGATGTAATACGGAAAAGTTCTCTCCCCTTTTCCTCCCTGTCAAGGAAAAGTGAGACAAAAACCATCCATTCAGCCCTTCCCAGCGGATGACTTTCAAGCCAGCCTGCAGTAACAATTACAGGAAATCCCTGCTCCCCCAGAAGAGCTGCCCCGTCATAATCCCCTCCGGTCCATGGGGAGAAAACCGCATCAGGGGCAACCGCATATAGTATTTCTGTATCAATATCCCTCCCTTCGCCTGTCTGTATAATCTTTCCTGCCCGTACAAGTTCCTTTACTTCGCGCACCGATGTGTTTTTCTGAAGATCGATCCCTTTAAGTTTATCAAGCCCGCCAAGAGCATCAAGAAATACAATATTCTCCGACGAGAGTGAAACTACCCTTTCAACAGGTATTTTTATAAATATATGGTGCTGCCTCTTTGGAGGTTTTTTATCTTTGAAAATGATATCCGGTTTTACGCCGCGGTACAGGTAATATGAATATTCCTCACTTCCCCCGTTCCTGACAACAACATTTCGGTAATTGCTGTAATCAGTTATTGTAAAATTGCCGGCATACAGATTTTCAATGATACGGCCTTCAGGATACTGCTGTTTTACTGCCGTTGAAGCGCTCCCGCCCCTGCAGGAAAACAACAGGTTAGTAATAACAAAAACAGCAAGGCATCTGAATACAGGTTTCATTATTTAAAAATATCATAAACCGCTCAATTTTTCTTCTTATTAATTTACCTTTGGAAAAATATTATTTCTGAAAAATGAATATTCAGGCTTTCTGCGGTACAGAATTTTTAAAGCTTGCCGGAATCCGCAATGCCATTATATAATTTCATTGTTTAATCATTTATAAATTTCTTTTTGTAAAATGATCGATAGTTATCAAAAATATAGAAAGAAATGTATTTTTGGAGGAGAGATGGAAAACGCAAAATTGTATGTAGGTAATCTTGATTATGCTGTTGAATTCGGGGAATTAAAAGAACTTTTCGCAGCTTACGGCGAAGTTAAATTTGTCAAGATTATTGAGGGAAAAGGATTCGGTTTTGTTGAAATGACAAATACAGCAGACGCGGAAAAAGCAAAAAATGAACTTAATGGAACAGATTTCAAAGGAAGGAAATTGAGGATTGATGAGGCACGGCCCCAGCAGGACCGGGGGCAGAGACCGCCGAGGCAGCCAAGAGAGCCAAGAGAGTTTTAAGTATGCAATAAATAATATTTTCATTATAAAGCCTGTATTTACTCTAAAAACAGGCTTTATTTTTGAAATAATCAGAAATTTATAATAAAAAATGTGGAAATTTAAGATTATTTATTATACAAAAAAACAGTCTCCGGCAGTATTAAAAAATATTTACCCGGAGTATATTATTAAATTATATTATTAATACATAATTCTGGAGGAGTATGGAACATAAATATACTGTAACTGACCTTTCCGTGCTTACACCCTGGTATACAAAGTTTGCAGTTGAACCTCTGTTAAAATTTGTTCCATGGTGGCTGCCGGCCAATATTATCACGCTGCTGTCAAACTTTTGCGTATTAATAGCGCTTGTGCTTACAGTCCTTTATACGGCAGGAGTATTTAAATTCTGGCTGCTTGTCCCGCTGCTGATAATGGCTTATGTAACCGGCGACAGCCTGGATGGCAAACAGGCCAGGAGAACCAAAACAAGCTCAATGCTTGGGGAGTTTCTTGACCATTTTCTTGATATTTTTACAAACGGATTGCTGGTTTCAATGACGCTTTTAGTTTATGGGATTACTGAACCGGCGTTTATTTCACTTTATCTGGTAATAAGCTATATTACACTCTCAGGCAATTATTTTGAACAACATAAATACCGTGTTATGTTTTTTGAAAAAATTGGAGCATTTGAGGCTGTAATAATGATTGTCATTGTACTGTCTCTCGGGTTTATAGAGACCTCAAGAAATTTTCTTCTGAAAGATGTCTTTGCCCATATTTCGGTATTTGACATGATGCTTATGGTGATTACTTTCGGGTCTCTTTATACATTAAAAAGAAGTCTTGACAGATCAGGCAACTCGGTAATAAAAGGGTTTTTGATCTTCTTCCTGCTTACAGTATCTACAGCGTTTTTCGCGGCCAGAATACTTCCCGGGGCGGCAATTATGTTTGTAATGACCGCCTATTGCGGAACATTTATCGGGAAGCTTCATATAGCATACCTGCTAAGGGAAGATGAACCGAAAGCGGATTTTATTTTCCCGTTATTTCTCGGGACAGCTTATTTATTCAAATTACCGGTCAGTGTGACAGTTCCAGCAGCTGTGATTTTTCAGATGCTTAATATTATCATAACATTTACCGCCGGTTTCATGAATTTCAGAAAATACTGGCTGTGGGTAAATCCCGGACCTGAATTCGTAGACATTTACACAACATAAGGCATATTCAAATTTTTAATTTCATTGACGCCCGGGATTTATCTTACATAATTATACCCGGGCGTTTTTTTATCTTTCAATGCCGGAGGAATTATGAAGGCCCGTGATTTTCACCTTATCGGTTGGATTCTTTTTCTGATATCAGCTTTATTCTTTTACAATTGCATGTGCCCTGAATCAGTAGTATCATGAATAAATATTAAAAAATGAGGTAATAAAAATGCCCCTTTTTACTACAAAATTTCAGGAAAAAGTTGGACTCCCGCCTGGTACACTTATCCACGTTGGAGAAAAAAGGCCCGAAAACTGCAAGATCACAGTTATCGCCTACGATGAAAACAGTTTTGAAGAAAAAGAAATAAAGAGCATTGAAGAATCATTTCCCTACAGGGACAGGCCGGGTATTACCTGGATAAACATAGACGGTGTACACCAAACCGGTATCATTGAAGCAGTCGGGGCCCAATTCGGCATTCACTCACTTGTCCTTGAGGATATTGTAAATACAACACACCGCCCGAAAATGGAAGACCTTGAGGATTACCTTTTTGTAGTTTTAAAAATGCTTTATTATGCAGGGAACGGAAATGATATTACGGCGGAACAGGTCAGCCTCATCATAGGCCCGGATTTTGTAATTTCATTCCAGGAAAAGGAAGGAGACACTTTTGATCCCATCAGAAAACGGATCAGAAACAACAGCGGCAGGATCAGGAAAAAAGGCGCAGACTACCTCGCATATTCATTGATGGACACCATAGTTGATAATTATTTTGTAATACTTGAAAAGATCGGCGAGAAAATCGAGGAAATTGAGGAAGAGGAGCTGCTTGAAAATCCCTCACGGGAAACAGTACATGTAATTCACAGCCTCAAAAGGGAAATGATAAGGCTTAGAAGATCTGTCTGGCCGCTACGTGAAGTTACCGGCGTACTTGAACGGGGAGAATCAAAGCTTATACATAAATCAACGAGGATATACTTAAGAGACATCTATGATCATACAATACAGGTTATTGATACAATCGAAAACTCACGGGACATGCTTTCAGGACTTCTGGATATTTACCTTTCAAGTATGAGCAACAGGATGAATAATGTCATGAAGGTACTTACCCTCATTGCGACAATATTCATGCCGCTTACATTTATAGCAGGAATATACGGTATGAATTTCGCCAATATGCCCGAACTGCAGTGGAGGTACGGTTATCCCGCAGTTCTCATTGCCATGCTTGTATCAGGCCTTTCCATGGTGATCTATTTTAAAGCCAAAAAGTGGTTATAAATCAGAACCCCTGTTCATCCAATTATTAATAATTAATATAACTTTTCACAGCTGCAGTTGTTTTATTGATGACATATCTTTAATTATGAAATCAGGAGACATTGATGAAAAATATCACAAAAAAAATAATAATCAGCGCAGGGATTATTTTTTTATTTTTTTCCTGCAGTACATTTAAGGGTAATATCCCGATTGATACAGAAAACAGCGGATCAATTTATATCTCGCCTAAAAACCAGGACGGAAAGAAAGATTATGTAATCATTCCGGTGGATATACCTGAAATGAAGGGGCTTAAGCTGTCAGGTTATTCAATTCAGGTCACGGCAGATGTAGAAAAGGTTGTTTATTCAGAAAAGGCGGAGGTAACGGCTCAAAAAGGGATATTAAGACTTTTTAAAAAGCAGAAAACAGTTAAAGTTCCAAAGCTTTTTGTGTGGAAAGGGACAGACAGTGCCGGAAATTTTGTATCTGACGGAATTTATTATATAAATGTGGAAGCCTGGGATTTCAAGGACAACAGGGGTAAAAGCGGCCCTGTTAAAGTCATAGTTGACAACACTCCCCCTTATGCGGAACTATCACTTCCCTATCCTTTTTTTTCACCGAACAATGACGGGAATCAGGATGTTCTGTATATAAACCAGAAAGAAGTGTCACCTGAAAATGAATGGACCGGCAGTTTTACAGATTCAAGCGGAAAACCGGTAAAAAACTACAAATGGACAGGTATGGCGCTTGATCTTGAATGGGACGGGGCTGATGAGACCGGCAATTTGCTGCCTGACGGAGATTATATCTACAGCTTGTCCTCAACCGATTCTGCAGAAAACAGCAGTATATTTGAGATAAAAGGGATTAAGATCGACAACAGGGAATTCCCAATATCAGTCTCACTCAAGGAAAAATACTTTTCGCCGAATAGAGACGGTATTAAAGATATACTCACCATTGTTTTCAGCGCTGATTCAAAAGCAAACATAACTGAAGCGTCTGCTGATATTACAGACAGCAGAGGGAATATTGTGAGGAAGTATTTTTTCGGAATGGACCTGCCTGAGACAATTGAATTCGACGGAAAAGATATATCAGGAAAGATTCTGCCGGAAGCTTCATACCACTGCAGACTCAATGTAACATATAATAACGGAGATAAGCCCTCAGTTGTATCATCACCCTTTATAATCGATATTACAAAGCCTCAGGCAGTCCTCAGTAAAAGCTATGATGTTTTCTCCCCTGACGGCGACGGCAACAGAGACACAATTGAAGTTTACCAGTCTACAAGTACCGAGGAGAAATGGACCGGTATAATTACCGGCTCATCAGGCAATCAGATAAAAAAATTCGTATGGGAAAGAAACGCAGTTACAGGATCATGGGACGGGTCTGATGAAAGCGGGAAAACAGCTCCTGACGGAACCTACGGATATACTCTTGCAGCAACTGACCTTGCAGGAAACAGCGCTTCATATACACTTACCGGCATCCGCCTTGATGCAAGGCCTACCCCTGTAAAAATTACATCCAGCACAAATGCCATAAGCCCTAACAATGACGGAATAGCTGATGATGTGGATTTTATTTTAAAACCTGAAATTGCAGATGGAATAACAGGATGGGAATTTGCTGTCCTGGGTGAATCTGACAATGTTGTCTACAGCATAGAATCAAATGAGCAGACTTCTGTTCCGCAGTCCCTCCCCTGGAACGGTCTTGATGCAGAGGGGAGAATCAATGAGGGAAAATACAGGGGTAAACTTACAGTTAATTATGAGAAGGGCAATATTGCCTCATCACTTACAGAAAATACTATTGTAATTGACCTTTCTCCTCCGGTTGTGACTCTTGATATAAATCCCCTTCCCTTTTCACCTGATGATGACGGGGAAAATGATGTTCTGAATATTACCGCGGCACTTGATGATCAGAGCGGAATTAAAGAGTGGTCATCGAGGGTTTTCGACCCTGCAGGTACAGCATTCAGGGCAATACCTTCATCACAATTCAGGAACAGCACATTCAGCTGGAACGGAAGATCAGATACAGGAGAACTTGTACAGTCGGCATCAGATTATAAACTGATTGTATATGCCGAGGATAATCTGGGTAACAAGGGTAAAACAGAATTCACAATTCCAATTGATATTCTTGTGGTTAAAGAGGGCGATAAACTGAAAATCAGCATATCTAGCATCTATTTCAAACCCTTTACCGCTGATTTTATATCAGTCGACCCTGCTATTGCTGCCAAGAATATCGCTACACTCGACAGGCTTGCGGTAATACTTAAAAAGTACAGCAATTATGATATCGCGCTTGAAGGCCATGCTGTACGGGTATTCTGGGACAGGGAGGATAAATGGCAGACTGAGGAAAATGAAGTGCTTATGCCTCTTTCCAAACAGAGATCAGATGCTATAAAACAGGCTCTCGCAGACAGGGGTATCAATCCCGCAAGGATGAAGACAGCCGGATTCGGCGGCTACAAGCCTGTTGTCCCTCACAGCGACCTGCAGAACAGATGGAAAAACAGGCGGGTTGAGTTTATATTAATAAAGTAAAAAAGCAATCATAACAGTTTTCAGAGGGCTGAACGGCAACACCGCATCCAGCCCTTTTTTTTTGCGCTAATTCCATACCGTTCAATCCTGTATGAAATCATTTGTTTAACTCTTAAATATTGATTAATATATAGTATAGGGAGATTTTTACTATGACAAAAAATATGGGTAAAATTGACAGGATTTTAAGGATAATACTTGCACTGGTTATAGCAGTGCTTATTATTACAGGAAAGCTTACAGGATTTGCTGCAGTGCTGCTGGGTATTTTTGCGGCAGTATTTATATTGACAAGCTCTATAGCTGTCTGTCCACTGTATACTCCGTTTAAAATATCAACATTAGGAAAAAAGAAAGAATAATACTGCCTGGACTTGCTGCATTTATGAATGCGGTAAGTCCAGAACCAAAACTCCTTAAGTCATTAACTAACCTGTTTTGCGCTTTTCCATGAATGTTTACAGTTTTATCCTTTAAGAAATATTACCTTAAGAAATTAAAACTCAGTCACTGGATTATTTATCAATTTCAGTAGAATATCAGACCAGAGGGTAAAGATGATCAATTTCTAATACATGATCTTTAAAAATCATTTTTCCAGAAATGATCTTATTTCCGATCATGGAATACGGCAGGAAGTTGAGCATTTAATACAAAGGATGTTTTTATGAGCTCAGAAATTGTTTTTCTTAACATGAACCTTTTTCAATTGATTTCAATTGCTGTATTCGCTCTACTTGCCGGATTTGAAAGAGCAGGGATCAGATCAGCGGTCCTTCCTGTAGTCCCTTTTGTTGTTAAAAGCTTCGGCGCGGTCAATGCACTCGGTTACATGATCCCCCTTTTAATCGCAGGAGATATTTTCTCTGTCAGCTATTATAGGAAAAATGCGGAAAAAAAAGAACTTATCCGCCTCCTGCCCTTCGCTGCCGCAGGAATAATTTTTGCTATGATAATAGGCGGCAAAATATCAGCTGACACTTTCAAAAAAACAATCGGGACGCTTATAATTTTAAGCCTGATTATTATTTTTCTTGATCAGAAAATATCAAATAAAAACCCTGCGGGCAGAAACTATAGGAAAACTGGCCCTCTTTTCAGTATTTCTACCGGATTTTCCTCAATGCTTGGCGGATCCGGAGGGGCTATAATATCAACCTATTTTCTGCTTACCGGTATTAACAAAAACGCTTTTATAGGTACTACGGCATGGTTTTTCTTTTTTGTAAACCTCTTTAAACTGCCTCTTTATTACTTCGGCTGGAAAAACATCCATCCTTATTCACTTCTTGCGGATCTTATGCTGATGCCTCTGCTTGCCGCGGGAATATTAACCGGAATATTTATCATTAAAAAAATAAACGAGAAGATGTTCAGAATATTCATATTCATTGCGACTTTCTTATCTGCCCTGATTCTTTTCATATGAAATCATTTAAAGATAGTGCTAATTGATATGCAGCAGTTATTTTCTTCAAACGTTTACCGCTTAATTATAACATTTCGTTTATACTGTAACTTCCCCTGTGATTTATTTGTTGTATATATGAACCAACGGATAGCTTAATAAAGCTATTACCTCCTTTTTTTAAAATATTTTTATAACTAAGCGGCAGGCTGTCAGTCTGCCGCTTTTTTTTCTTCTATTGCTTTTAAGTTTATAAAACTTAATAATAAAAATGATGACAGCTAAACTGTTTTCAGGTTATTATCCGGGAAATTCCGTAAAGAATAATATTTGATATTTGAATATCAAGGAGACTGATTTTGGAAAAACTTTTTGAAGGTGCGAAAAAATTTACTAATTCTGATTTTTTAGAATATAAGGAAATATTCAAATCTATTCAGAACAGCCAGAAGCCCCATACACTCTTTATCGGATGTTCAGATTCCCGGATTGTTCCTAATTTAATTACAAATACAATGCCGGGGGAGTTGTTTGTTATCAGAAATATTGCGAATATTGTCCCTGTTTACCGTGAAGTCAATGAATTTCTGGCCACAACATCAGCAATAGAATATGCTGTTAAAATTCTCAACATTGAAAATATTATTGTCTGCGGTCATTCAAACTGCGGCGGATGCAACGCTTTTTATTTATCTGATGATGAATTGGAAAAAATCCCCCATACCCGGAAATGGATACAGCTTTCAAAAAAAGTAATCGATAAAGTAAAATCAGATCAAGAGATTATGAATGACCTTGTAAAAAGAGAATGGATTACCGAGCAGTTAAATATTGTTGAACAGATTTCACATTTAATGACTTATCCATATATAAAAACACTGGCCGATGAAAATAAAATTAATATTTACGGCTGGCATTATGTTATCCAGACAGGGAAAATATATAATTATAACAGGGAGAAAAATATATTTGAGCTGATATAGCTATATGTAAAAACTATATCCGGACAGTCATCACTATTGCTATCAGTTCTGATTTATATAATATGGCATAAGCCTGTATGTTTCTAATCAAAAAGAAAAAAAATCAATATAATGTAATATTGATAAATTTTCAAAACTACTTATAATCATACCACATGAACCTTAAGATATCAGACAGTAATTTGCCGGATTATATACATATAAGCATTGATGAATACCCAACACCCGCCAATTTAGAATTATTGGTAGAGGAAATCTTTTCTTTACCGGTATGGGAATCAGGGTTAAATGTCATAATTAACATTAAAGAAGAGAATAAACAGAACCATTCTTTAGACGATGTGTATTTATATGAAAGAATAATATCAAGACATCTGGATAAATTAAAAACATCACATTGTGCTGTAGTTTTAAAAGATCTGTGTAACCCTGAGATACACGAAATTTTCAAAATGATAATTCAGCATAAGTCCAATAAAAGAATCCGTTTGTTTTGCACTGAAAATGAAGCTGTTGACTGGATAAAAGAAATTATCAGAAAAACTGCTGCTACAGGCTGATTATATATTTTAAAGAAAAAAAGATAAAAGACTGTCCGCTCTGCCCGGCATCAGGAAACTATAAATAATATAATTTACCTTTAATTTCATTTTTTCTTTTGACCTTGAAAAGAACACAAACATAGTGAGAAAAAATCACTTCCCTTATTCCCCCATGCAAGTGTAAGATAATAAAACAATGACAAATATTAAAATTACAGAAGATAGCATCATAATCAGGATCACCGGCTGGGACAGGGTTTTCGCATTAAAGAGCTCAGTTACTATTCCCAGGAAATGTATAACAAGAGCTTATGCACTTGATGATTCCCTAAAGCCGCCCTTCTTCCGCTGCCCTGGGACAGGGATACCGAAAATCCTCATCGCGGGTACATTTTATGACTTCAAGAGAAAGGAGTTCTGGCTGGTACATTTTAGCAATAAGGCGTTGGTCCTGGATTTGAAAGGTTTCCGCTATACCCGGGTTGTTGTGGATACCAGCGAGCTTGAAAGTATATTAGAGATGCTTTTCTAATGTGGTCATGAGAGTATACTTAAGCAGTGAAAATAATAATTAATATCTAAGACCTAATTGGATTTCGCCACGGTTACAACTATCAGCAACACCTTCGTAGGATACAAATCCGATACCAACAGCAAAAATATTAAAATGATAACCAATTAATACTTCATTATAAGAATAAGAATCCCCATTAATTGGATATTCGACATCTTCTCCAGTTTTCAGAATCATACCTGTAATAATGGTTGAAAATCCTTTACCAAAATTGATATAGATATTATCAAATTCCATCGTTGCCTGTAATCCAACATCATCCATTCTCACATATACTGAGTCGGTATAACTATATGGCTTTTGCGAGTAATCCGCTTCCCATCTACTCATGGCGAAATGCGGTCCTATAAGAAATTTCATATTATCAATTTCAATTCCGATCCCCAATGAAGCTCCAACTCCAAAAGCATATTTTTGGTCATCACTCATCCCAATGTCAGGCCAATTTTGAATTGAAAGGTATAGATCGCCTCCAAAAGCAAGGTTTATTCCTTCATCTTCTGCAGGTTGATTTGATTCCTGTGCAAAAACATTTATTGATAACAAAAAAGCATTAATTACAAGAAAGAAGCGCAAGAAGTTGAATAGTTTCATAAATACTTCCTTATAAAAGAAGACACATTCAATTTGTATACACATTATAATTTACATATTTGAAATGTCAACCAGAATAATATCTCCAGAATAATTACTGCTCTTTTTATCTGATTATTTCGTTATTTGTCTTTTTTTTAGAGTATCTATTTAATAATTTTAAGCCGAGTGTTATCCCTCCAAAAGATATCATCCGATTACTGACTTTTCTTTTTTCTTATATCCGAATTTAAGTTACAACAATCCGGTTTACCATTGCCGTATAAATTCTTATTTACTTTTTCCATTCTTTCGAGATAATTCATGAAACTTATCTTTATATTTTCAAAAAAGTTTTTCATGATAAATCTTCCCTATTTAATTTATCTTTTCAGCTGCTCATATTCTTCTAATGTTTTATTCCACCTTTGCTAGCGTTTTTTAAAATAGCAAAAAGCCCTTATTATCATCATCACCATTTTTCTTATTTCTTCCGGGACAAAAAAACAATAGCAAGAACAATAACTAAAAGACATTAATCCTATAAACATATATCTCCTCCCAAAAAGAAATTTCACAGAATTGCTAGTTAAGAAAACCCATATTTTCCTCCATAAGTAAATCAGTTCATATATATAATACTGTCTATATATGCTTAGTGTGATTTAAAATGTGTTTATTTGATGAATTGTGTGGACTTCTCCCGAAACAAAAGACATGTATACTTGATATACTTAGTACCAAGGAGTATTTATGTCAAAGAGCCTCAAGCATATAGACGTAATTTTAAAGAGAAGCAGTTAAAACAAATTACTGAGAGAGGCTACCCGCAAATGATGTTGCAAAAATCCTTGGGTGACTATACATGTAGTCTGTACAAATGTAGGAAAATATTCAAGTGCAAAAAAGACACTAAAAAAGCAGGTAGGTAAAAGAATTACAAAAGAACTTAAATCTTTAACTCCCCAAACTTTAGATTTTACAATTATATTTATGGAACGATGCGGGATTCGAACCCACGGCCCTCTCTCCTCCGGAGGGGGAGACGTTTATTCAGGCTGAGCAGACCGTCCATAGCAAAGTTATAACCTTAATGGAAATATGTCAAATTTTTGAATATGCACCTGCAATATGGAAATAAAAACAGCATACCGGTATAATTTCACAGTGAAATGAGAAAAAAAACAAAGCTTTATATATATTCACTAGGCCAGGCTGCGCGGCCGGCAATTTTATATGGGAGATCCTGGTGAGGCTTATGCAGCTTGCAGGTTTTGAGAGATAGATCTTTCGGCAGGGCCTGTTGTAGGATTGACGCTGGCATACTGGGTATATTTCAAAAATCAATCCGGGAACGCTGGTAGGGGAATAATTAAATTTGGTTTTACGGTAAAAAAATATAAACATGATGGCTAAAGATAACAAGGCGCACCTTTAAATATGAATAACAAAGATGCAACACTATCGTGCTGGCATCAGCATCACCTAGAAGAAAAATGATTCTTGAGAGGTTTTGAATTCCGTTTATTGTTATGCCTGCAGACATTGATGAGACACTTCCGGACTGAAGCCCGAAGATGGTCAAAGAGCTTGCAGTTAAAAAGGCGGAAAGCATTGTTCTTGCTGACAGCTTAAACACCGCTGGTATCTAGTCAGGACAATGGTGCTGATTGACGGTAAAATGTTGGCAAACCTGTTGACACATTATTGAAGTTGAAGCTTTTCTTGGGAGTTTTTAATTTCAGGCAGGGAACATCAGGTAATTACAGGTAATAGTATTATTGAATGCCGAAAAAAGGGAAATGAGAGGACAGGAACGGATTCAGCATCTGTCTGGTTTGCAGCACTTACAGACAAGGATATAACCTTGCATCTTCCACAGTATCGGAATGGTGCAGCAGGGGCCTGGCAGGATACAGGGAGGATGGGGGTGAATGCCTGGTGGAAAAAATAGAAGGCTCCTGCAGCACATGGGGTTGCCCATCCGGCTTCTTTTTTAGTATTTCCTATCTGCAGGTTGTCCCTGCATATATCTTCTGTCAGGCTGATTTCCGCATAACCAGGCGTATTTCTGCCCTTCCCGAAAATCTACAAGCCTGCACGAGATCAAGAGACGGACCGGTATTTAATTATACCGGATTTCAGGAGGAAATAGAGTGGCAGTAGTTACAATGAAAACCTGCTGAATCTGGAGTACATTTCGCTATCAGACCAAAAGATGATCCAGGAATGAAGAATTTATTTTTGCGGAAAGAAACGGTATTCATATCACTGATCTTCAAAACAATCACAGCCATCAAGGAAGCATACGATTTTGTACGCCCACAGTTCACGACGGCAAATCAGTCCTTTATAGGAACAAAAACAGGCCCAGCTGCGGTTGAAAAAGAAGCAAAAAGATGCGGAATGCTTTTATGTAAAACAACAGGATGGCTCGGCGGAATGCTGACCAACTTCACTACTAATTAAAAATCAATAATGAGACTCAAAACGAAAAACGGAATTGACGGTACTTTTTTGAAAAGCCTCACTAAAAAGAAATTTCCTTCTTATGAAGGAAAAGACAGGTCTTGAGAAGAACCTTATGAATCAAGGACATGAAAGATTCTCCAGGTGTTATAATATTATTGATACCAAAAAGAAGCAATAGCAGTAGCGGAATACAGGTGCGGTATTCCTATCATTGCGATTGTAGATACCAACTCCCTTAACCCCTGAAGGGATCACCTATCCTCTATTCCGGGAAATGATGATGCTGGTAAGGGCGCGATAACACTCTTTACCCAGATTATTGCAAACGTGCGGTAGTTGAAGTGACAATGAGATCGGTCTTCAGGTTATAGAAAATCTTCTGTGGATGATAAAGGAAGAAACTTTGTGCGAAACAGCTGATGCGGGAGAAAACGCAGACACCGGCAATTGAAAAAGATTCCTTGCTGCAAAGCTACTCGGAAGCGCGAAGACAAAGAAGCTAAGAAGTTTGCTGCAGGATTATTCAGATTGCGTCCTGAGGATAAAACAAAAGAGGACCAAGTGCCCTGTATGCAGATCCGGAAATTGATACTGATAAATTTATAAAGATTAGGGAGATAAATGTGGAAATCAAACTGGCAGACGTAAAAAACTCAGAGATCAGGACTGAGCGGTGGTATGATGGATCAAACAGCCCTTGTAAATGCGGAAGGCAAAATTATGGAAAAGGCTGTAAAAATACTAAAGGAAAGGATCGCAGCTGCTGCAAAAGAAGAAGCAGCAGAGCAACTGGAAGAAGGAAAACATTCTGGATGAGTTGAACCCGGAAAAGCAGTAATATTTGAACTTTCATGAAACAGATTTTGTGGCACGAAATGAGACCTGTAAAAAACTTGGAGAAACCCTCGCCGCTGAAATAACAAATCAGTGCCACAAAATAAATGATAAACTTACCGGAATGGTTGCAGTCATCATCAATAAAAGAGAACATGTCTCTTAAAAGATTCAAGACTCTCGGCATAGCGGACAATGAATACGCAAGGATTGATTATGTACATGGTGTAGGAAACATTGGTAATTGTAAAACTTATCATCAGACAATCCGGCGGTTTTTAAAAAGGATGAAGTCAAGGCATTTGCTTTGACTGCGCTCTTCACATAGCGGCATTTAATCCTCTGCCTTGTCTGAAAAGCAGGTTCCGCAGATTATCTTAAAGAACAGGAAGAAATATTCAAAAAAAAATGGTGACAGAAAACCTGGGGCAAGCCGGAGAATATTCTCCAGGGTATTGTCAAGGGGAAAAATAAACAAGCACCTTCTGAAATCTGCTTTTTTAAACCAGCCTTTTGCATGATGATAAAAGAAAGTTTCACAGGTTGCCGCTGAAATATCAAAAACAGCAGGTGGCAATACATTGAAATTGCTGAATATGTTTACTAAATTAGCGATAACGCGTATTAAAATAAGTTGTCCCTCACGGGGACGGCTGTCACTATATCTGATACAGTTGTTAAATTATATCAAGGGTTTTATGAACAGCAAAATCAAAATCCGAAGATAAATGAAAAGTCTCGCTTCTTCTCGAGAAGAGTTTTCGGGGATTAGAATATGACGGTCAGCATCTATTTTGGACAAGCTGAATAAGTTGATTATTTCGACAAAGTACTCCCTCTTAATCCAGGTGGCGATAATTTCTGTGCCGCCTGAAGCAAGGCTTGTTGTTATCCAGCCATGGGGGACAGGTCAATTATAAGTGAAATTGAAAAGCGATACAAAATCCGAACTTTCCTAAATCCTACCAATAATGACGGTAAAGTTGCTAAGAATAAATATACCCCTTACGGAACAAAGAAGAAAAGAACTTGTAAAATCAGCAAAAAACATAGCTGAAAACTATAGGGTCGCAATGAGAAACATCAGGCGGGACGCGAATGACGAACTCAAAAAGAAGCTTAAAAGCAGCGAAATAACTGAAGATCAGGAAAAACAGGGCGCTGATGATATTCAGAAAATGACAGACAAATATATACTTGAAATCAATAAAGCTCTTGAATTAAAAGAAAAAGAAATTATGGAAATCTGATGTCGGAACAAAAAGGGCCTGTTCATATAGCAATTATAATGGACGGCAACGGCCGATGGGCACAGAAACTGGGAAAACCGAGAAGCTTCGGTCACAGGGAAGGTCTGGAGACTGCAAAAAAAATAACACTTGCTGCCTCGAATGCAGGTATAAAATATCTTTCACTTTATGTATTTTCAACAGAAAACTGGAAAAGGACAGAAACAGAGGTTTCTTTTCTAATGCAGCTTCTTAAATCCCATTTGAGAAGGGAATATGATTTCTACAAGGAAAATCAGATAAGGGTTATCCATTCAGGCGATCTTGAAAGACTCCCCCCGGAAGTAAAAAAAGAAATATCATCAGTAACTGCAGATACCGCAGCCTTTAAAGGTCTTACAGTAAACCTTGCTATCAATTACGGCGGCAGGGATGAGCTTATAAGAGCTGTAAACAGGTGGACCAGTGATAATGACGCAAAAAATGCACCGCTTGATACAGATACAATCAGAAAATATCTTGACCAGCCCGATGTTCCGGATCCTGACCTGGTTATAAGAACAGCAGGTGAAAAAAGGCTGAGCAATTTTCTCCTCTGGGAAACTGCCTACAGCGAATTTTATTTCAGCGACAAGTACTGGCCCGACTGGAGCGAAAATGATCTCTCTGAAGCAATTGAAAGCTATATAAAAAGAGACAGAAAATTCGGCGCGCTATCAAAGGAGAAACAAGAATGAGCAATCTTAAATTAAGAGTTTTGTTGATATTTACAGTTCTCCCTCTCCTGTTTTCCCTGGTCTTTTTACTGCCTTACTTCAATTATCTTGCGATCAGCATTGTAGCTGCGGCATTTTCCATTAGCGGTACATATGAGACCTGGAAACTTTTTTACGGTAAATACAGTAAAACTGATTTTGCTTTTGTTACTCTAATTGCATATTCAATACCTCTTCTGGTCTACCTTGAATCAGCTTCCATTATACCATTCAACACGGTTTACTATTTCGCGGGAATAATTATATTTATGATTTTTACATATCAGATATTCAGCCGCGATGAAAACTTATATTCGGAAATAAATAAAAAAACATCATCAATGCTGATTCTGATGTTTTATCCCGGCCTTTTCTTTTCTTATACAATCAGGTTTACTACCCTGCACTACCCTTCATATGCGCTGCTTGTTTTCATGCTTGTAGTTTTTATCAACGATATCTGCGCGTATATTACCGGGATGCTCTGGGGAAGCAGCAGCCGTAAAGTAATTCCAATCAGCCCGAAGAAAAGCCTTATAGGGTTCATCGGAGGATTTACATCCTCAATTTTATCTACAACAATTTTTTATTTTATTTTCCCCCCGTTTTTTTCCAACAACTATTTTTATTCGCTTGTTACCGGCGCTCTGATAGGAATCGTATCAATAGTGGGCGATCTGAACGAATCGGCGATGAAAAGGTCCGCAAGGCTTAAAGATTCAGGGGATGTACTGCCGGGAAGAGGCGGAATTCTCGATAATATCGATTCTCTTATATTCAGCGCCCCGGTTTTTTATTATATTATCAGGTATATAAGTTTTCAGGGGTAAAATGAAAAAAAAAATTATAATACTCGGCAGCACAGGTTCTATAGGAAGAAATACTATAGATGTTATATCTTCTCAGCCTGAGAAATACGAAATATCAGCAATATCAGCCCATAATAATGAAAAAAAACTTAATGAAATTGCAGACAGATTCAAGATAAAAAATCTTGCGCTGACAGGTAAAAAACCAGATAACCCATCAATAAAATATTATTCAAAAGCAGGCCTGCTTGATATGATAAATGATACACAGGCTGATATTGTTGTTAACGGGTTGGCAGGTTCAGACGGCCTTATGCCTTCTGTAGTTTCACTTAAAAGTGGTAAAAACCTTGCCCTTGCAAATAAGGAAACTGTTGTAATGGCAGGATGTATTATTACACAGCTTGCAGCTGACTGCGGAAAGAAAATAATTCCTGTCGACTCCGAGCATTCGGCAATTTTTCATCTGCTCCAGAACAGCAGGATAGATGATGTTGAGGAATTAATTATAACAGCATCAGGCGGCGCATTCAGGGACTTGTCCTTAGAAGAAATGAAAAATGTAAAACTTGAAGACGCCCTTAAACACCCCAATTGGTCAATGGGCAGGAAATTGACTATTGATTCAGCCTCAATGGCCAACAAGGGGCTTGAAGTTATTGAAGCTCATCAGCTTTTCAATTTTCCGCTCTCAAAAATCAAGGTGCTTATCCATCCGCAGAGCATGGTGCATTCCCTGATCAGAACAGCTGAAGGTTCCCTTTTTGCGCAGATAAGCAGCCCCGACATGAGGGTCCCTATTCAGAACGCGCTCTCCTGGCCGGAGATTGGCCCTTCACTTTTCGGAAGACTTGATCTTGACGGAATTACATTGAATTTTACAGCTCCGGATTTGGAAAAATACAGAATGCTGGCCCTTGCCTACAACGCAGCTGAATCCGGGCCATCCCAAAACATTACATATAACGCTTCAAATGAAATTGCTGTAGATTATTTCATGCAGAGAAAAATAGCCTTCAAAGCAATCCCTGAGATAGTTGAAAAAACTCTTCAGACAATGACAGCAGGCAGTATCAGCAGCATTGAGGATATAATCGATGTTGATACCCGGGCGAGAAGAACAGCAGAAAAATACACAGGAGATTACATTAACAACTGATGATAATAAATATTATAATTGGACTCACAGGTCTTGGAATAGTAGTTTTTTTTCATGAGGCGGGACACTTTCTTGCTGCCAAGGCATTCGGCATAACAGTAAAGACTTTTTCTCTCGGATGGGGCAAAAAAATCTACTCATTCAATTACGGCGAAACAGAATACTGCATATCTCTCCTGCCCCTTGGCGGTTATTGCCAGCTTAAAGGGGAAGAAGTTCTTAAACAGGCAATTGAAAACAACAGTGATACAATTGAGTCGGAGGAAGGGTCGCTATATTCCGTTTCCCCATGGAAAAGGATTGTTGTCTTTTTTGCCGGCCCGTTCATGAATCTTGTTTTTTCCATTGTTGTGCTGTCCATAATCTGGTTTAACGGATTCAGTTACTTCAGCCCTGAAAGCAGGATAATTCTCGCTTCCGAATACTCATCCTCAGGAGAACTCTTTCCGGCAGATCAGGCAGGTTTAAGGACGGGAGACAGAATCATATCAATAGATGACAGGCCGATCCTTAATTATCATGAAATAAGGGAAGCAATTGCTCTCAATCCCGAAGAAAAACTGAAAATTACAGCAATGAGGGATGGCCAGGCTATTTCTGCTGTAATCACACCTGAACTTAATAAAAACACGGGCGGCGGTAAGATCGGGATTTATCCATGGATAGACCCGGTAATTGCAAAGATAACACCCGGCTCTCCGGCGGAAATTTCCGGCCTTAAGGAAGGGGATAAGATAACTGCTGTATCAGGTGTCAAGATAAATAATCAGATGGATCTGTATGATAAATTAATTTCGAAACCTGATAAAATTGACCTTACCTATATTAGAAACAATACTTTAAATACAGTCACAATGGTTCTGCAGTATGACATCAAAGGTGAAACAGACCCCGGTTTTATCTTTGATATTCATAAATACTCAACTCCTGATTATTCAATTCCCCAGGCTTTCCGGAAAGGTGTATCTGAATCTTTTACAACCCTGTTTGCATCAATAAAAGGGCTGAAAAGTCTTTTCGGAGGGGTAAACCTGAACAAGGCTGTATCAGGGCCAATCAGAATAACCTATATGGTGGGCGAAGCGGCTTCCCAGGCATTCAGCGAAGGGATAGAACAGGGATTTATCAATTTTTTCCAGTTTCTATCATTGATCAGTATAGCCTTGTTTTTCATGAACCTTCTGCCGATACCAGCACTTGACGGCGGACAGATTTTATTCTCGGCCTTTGAAATAATACTCAGGAAGAATTTCAAACCTAAATTTATTTACCGTTATCAGATCGTAGGCTTTGTATTTATCTTTTTCCTTCTTTTCTTTTCACTTTTTAATGATATACTTTTTTTAGTTAACCGATGAGAGGAAGAATATGAAAGTTAAAATTCCATGCCATTGCGGCAGCATACTGGATTTTGAATATGACGATGAGGCTGAAATTAATCCGGAATCTGCAGAAGAAATTATTCACGGCAGATTTATGAACACAATCTGCGATAAATGCGGGATTACACTTAAACCTGAATTCCCTGTAATGTTTACCTACCCTGCTGCGCAGATGAAAATATTTTTGATACCTGAGCTTCAGCGGGATGCTTTTTTAAGAGGTCAGTCACCGCTTCTTTCAAGAAACCCTGACAGGTTTGTAATCGGCTTTCAGGAGCTTGCGGAAAAAATAAAAATACTTGATGCCGGTCTTGATGATATTGCTGTGGAATGTGTTAAATATTATATTCTGTCAAAAATTGAAAATGATATCAAAACAGAAAATGAAATAATAATTAATTTTGAAAAATATGAAAATGACAAATTGACTTTCTGTATTTACGGTTTAAAAAAAGATGAAGCGGGAATGCTTTCTGTTGATATGAATTTCTATAACATGTCAAAAGAAAAGGTAAAAACGTCCATAGGCGAAGAACCGTTTAAAAGTTTCCTTACTCCTCCCTATATTTCCATTATAAAAATATACAGGGACTATAATAAAAGCTGATTTCAAGCAGGAAATCAGCTTCCTTCCACAACCGTTACCAAAAGAACCGGTGACAGTTTATTTTAAATCCGGACGGTCAATGAGAAGGATTATTTTTAACTTTTTCTATTGCAAACTTTACTGCCTCTTCAACAGCTTCTATATATTTTTCAGGAACAGAAGCTGATGCGTACAGTGTTCCTTTCAGTGATGTTTTATAAAGCGGTTTGATATTATTCAGCGCGAATCCGACAATATCAAGAACACAGTCCTGGCATCCGCAGATTTTTTTATCAAGCTTCATTTCCCTTTCAAGTATTTCCTTTACCAGTTCTTCCGCCTCGTTTTTTAGGTAATCGAAATTATACATTTCATTTAATCCCATTTTTATCTCCTGTTTAGATTATAACCGGATTACTTGTATATTTGTTTATACATCGTCTTCGCTTTTTGATTCAAACCTTGTATATTTAGGTATAAAAACTATTTTCAAATCACCGATCGGGCCGTTTCGCTGCTTGGCTACGATAAGTTCTGTTTCAATAGCCCCGGTCCCGTCTGTTTTATATTCATCCCCGCCGCTCCGTTCCCTGTGCAGAAACATTACAAGGTCTGCATCCTGCTCTATTGATCCTGATTCCCTCAGATCAGCAAGAGTCGGTTTCTTGCCTTCTGTCTCTCGTTTTACCTGGGAAAGGACAACAACCGGAATATCAAGTTCCCTTGCAAGCGCCTTAAGTGACCTTGAAATCTCGGCTATCTGTTCATGCCGGGGGATTGTCCTGTTCTCCGCCTGGACAAGCGTAAGATAATCGACAAAAATTATCTTTACGCCGTTCTGCCTTATCATTTTCCTTGCCTGCGCGCGCAGATCAAGTATCTTTAAATCTGATGTCGAACTTATATATAGAGGAGCTTCATATACTTCTCCTGCTGCCTGGTGAATCTGGCTTATCTGAAGTTCTGATAAAAAACCTGACCTTATGGCATCGCTTCTTATTCTTGCTTCGCTTGAAATAAGCCTCTGCATGATAGCCTGCTCTGACATTTCAAGAGAGAAAAAACCGGTCGGAATTTTATGCCTTATGGCGATATTATTTGCCATGGAAAGGGCAAGCGCTGTCTTACCAATTGAAGGCCGCGCGCCAAGGACAATAAACTCCGATCTCTGAAACCCGTTTGTCAGCTTGTCCAGGTCATGGAATCCGGACGGGATACCGGTGCAGACATCATCCGATTCCATGAGTTTCTGGATCGCGTTAATTGCGTCGGGAAGAAGTTCCTTGATTGATTTATAGCCGCCTGTTGACTGCTTTTCAGTAATCTCAAAAATCTTTTTTTCAGCTTCTTCAAGAACATATGCAGTTCCTGTAGTATCATCAAAGGCCCCGGATATAATTTCTCCGGAGATTTTAATAAGACCGCGCCTTATGCTGTTTCCCTGTACAATTTTTGAATAGTACTCTACATTAGCGCTGCTGGGTACTTCGGAAGAAAGTGATGAGATATAAGGTGCCCCGCCGGCTTCTTCAAGTTTTCCATCGTTCCTGAGCTGCTGGACCACAGTAAGAATATCTATATTCTCGTTGTTTTCAGAGAGAGCAATAATTGCCTTGAAAATTATTTTGTGGCTGTTTTTGTAAAAATCATCCGGCCGCAGATACAGAAGTACTGTATCCATTGCGTCCGGATTTATTAAAATTGCCCCGAGTGTAGCTTTTTCCGCATCTAAATTATGAGGCGGAATCCTGTCTTTAAGCGGAGCATTGGCCATTACACTTACTTGCTTTATTCAGCTTTAGTTTCAGACGCGGCAATAACCAGTTTTAAAACTGCTGTCTGATTATTGTAAAGCTTGATTTTGATATTGTAGTTTCCTGTCATTTTAAGTGTATGCTCAGGAACTTCAATCTTTTTCCTTTCAACAGTAATACCTTCTTTCGCAAGAGCGTCAGCAATCACTGAATTATTTACAGATCCGAAAAGCTTGCCCGATTCTCCGGCCGGCATCAGGACAGTAAGACCTTCAAGAGATTCAATCTTCTCTTTCAAACCAAGAGCCTGCTGCTTCTTTTCCTCTTTTTTCTTTGCAATAAGATCTTTTTTCTGTTCAAATATATTGATATATTTCTTTGTAAACGGAACAGCCAGCCCTTTCGGGATAAGATAATTCCTGCCGTAACCGTCAGCAACTGATTTTACATCGCCTTCTTCACCAAGATTTGCCATATCCTGATTGAGAATAATTTTCATTGCCATATTTTTACTCCCTCATTTCCTATTATAGTTTATCCATATTTCTGACACTCCAAGCCCCGGTAAACCAATAAGTATAATATAATTAAGTCCAGGCTGCATCAAGAACAGCATGATCGAAAAAATTATAAGCACTCTCAGGCTTGCCGGAAGATTAAAAGAGGTCATCATACCCTGAATTATTCCAAGACCCCGGAACCCGTACAATGTTACCATTATTAAAAGCACATTCCATCCCAAATCACCAATAAAACCTGTGCTTATCTTAAAACTGATCACCACAACCAATAACGCGGCAATCAGGGGCCAGACCAATAATTCCGGCAGATAAAAAGACGCTGGCTTGAATGAGCTGCGCCATCTGCCTTCCTTATATCCCGAACTACCGAACCACCAGCTTCCCGAAAGCATAATAAAGTAAGAAAAAAGATAACTGCGCATTACTGTTTTTTTCAATGCAGCATACACTGTTTCAACATCTATACTTTTCAAAATCTCAGTAATTTCTGAAACCTCAACACTCTGATGTTCGCTGAAAGTCCTGTTCAGTAATTCCATAGCAAGGGCAATCTGATTTTTATAAAAATTAACAAATGCCCCTGAATTAAAAATCAGCAGCGCTGGAATAGCTGCAATAAAAGCTCCCGCAGTTACTATCAGGATCTTTTTAAGCATTCTTGGATTTTCAGGCCAGTCATAATTTATGTATAACAATCCAGTAAGCAGTACCAGCGGCATAAAAATTTCGGATAATATAATTACAATCCGTGTTCCGGCCAGCGGAATTCCAGATGTCCTTGCAATGGAAGCGAAGAATACCACTGAAATTACGATAACACATGCCTGTAAAAGAGCCGGAAAACCTTTTTTATTTCTTACAGACTGAAGCGGGACAAGAAAAAAAAGGAATAGATAACCTGATTGATGAAAAAATACAGATATCATTGAGTAAATAATTACCTCTTTCTGTATCTTTTTTACCATATCCGGAAATTTACCCAGTTCCATCCCCTAAACCTCTGCCTGTAAATATTTATTTTTTTACAAACGGCAGATATGCAAGTACTCTTGCTCTCTTAATTGCAGTTGTAAGTGATCTTTGATGTTTTGCGCATGTACCTGTAATTCTTCTGGGAAGTATTTTTCCCCTTTCTGTTATGAAACGCCTCAAAACATCATGGTTTTTATAATCCAATGGAAGTTTCTGTGTACAGAATTTGCAGACTTTTCTTTTAAAAGAAGGTCTTCTGCCTTTCCCTCCTCCCATTTTCTGATCATCGTCATAGTTTGAATCTGAATCTTTTTTATCATAATTATCATTATCTTTATAATCTGACATTCTATCCCTCCTTATCTTTATTAAAACGGAATACCGTCATCGTCAAACTGTCCGGCATCATTAAAAGGTTCATTTCCATATTGCTCAAAAGGAACAGAACCGCCTTTAGACTGCTGCGGTTTAACACCGCCCTGATGACCGCCTCCGGAGGCAGCGTTATAATTACTGCCTGATCCCTGACCGGATCCTGAACCTGTACCGGTTCCGCCTAACAGCTGGATATTGGCAGCATGTATTTCTACCCTGCTTCTTGCCTGTCCATCCTGTTCCCATCTGCTTTGCCTTAATTCACCGTCAATTGCAACCTGCTTTCCCTTGATAAGGTACTTGCTTAAGGCTTCAGCTGTTTTTCCCCACAGAACGATATCAAAGAAGTTTACCTCTTCATCCCATTTATCGCCGCTTTTTTTACTTCTGTTTACTGCGAGAGAAAATTTACCAACCGGGGTACCGGCTGTTGTGAATCTAAGCTCCGCGTCTCTTGTCAGCCTGCCGACAAGAAAAACCCTGTTTATATCTGTCATAATAATTTACCTCTAAATAGAATATTAATTATTCAGCTCTGACAAACAGGAATTTAAGTACATTTGAGTTTAGTTTGATTTCTTTTTCTGTTTCATCGACTTTGGCAGGGTCAAATTCAAGCTCATAATAAAAATAGTGTCCCTTGGACTGCTTTTTTATATCATACGCAAGAATTCTTTCTCCCTGGTCTTCTTCTTTGAGCACTGTCGCTGACTTGCTTTCCAGGATAGATTTGATAAATTCTTTGGCCTGTGCCAATTTATCTTCTTCACTTCTGAAGATAAATGTAGCTTCGTATTTCCTCATGTTTCCTCCTTATGGTCATTTGATCCTTGCACACGGCAGGATAAAGAGGCCATGTCAAGCTATCATATAGAGTTATTAGTGTCAACGTCACAACCGGATACCGCTGTTGAATCAAAACCGGCGATAATGCAGTTAACAGTATAATTATGGCTTACAGGGATATTGAAATAAGGGAACTGCCTGCCGAATGCAGGCCGAGGGAAAAGCTCTTCACACAGGGGGTGAGAAACCTTTCAGACAGGGAACTTTTATCCATTATTCTCGGTAAAGGGATAAAGGGGAAAGGGGTCTATGCGCTTTCAGATGAAGTACTCAGCCGGCTGGATACCATAAACTACCGGATTGATGAGACAATGCTTCTTGAAATACCAGGTCTTGGAAAAGCGAAGATTGCATCAATGGCTGCAGGAATTGAGTTTTCAAGGCGCATATTATGCCCCGAAACTAAAAGGATTAAAGCTCCCTCAGACATTTACCCTTATATACGGCATTTTGCAGACAGGAAACAGGAACTCTTTCTGTCTGCCTCACTGAATGGAGCTCACGAGATTATTGCGATAAGGACTGTAACAGTGGGGCTGATCAACCGGTCGCTTGTGCACCCACGCGAGGTTTTCGCCGACCCTCTTTCAGACAGGGCTGCCGCTATTATTGTGTGCCACAACCACCCCAGCGGCAACCTTGATCCGAGCGGAGAAGACATGGAAGTAACCAGAAGGCTCACTGAGGCAGGCGACGTACTCGGCCTTCCCCTGCTTGATCACATTATATTCACTGAAACAGGCTACTACAGTTTCAAGGAGAATAATC
Source organism: Spirochaetales bacterium (assembly GCA_024233785.1). Classification (GTDB taxonomy): domain Bacteria; phylum Spirochaetota; class Spirochaetia; order CADAEX01; family CADAEX01; genus JACKPD01. The sequence continues at coordinate 134,604 of JACKPD010000004.1, forward strand.
CCGATTAATAATCAAATGGAGACAGATAGCCCTGTATTCTATTTTTGTCTGAAATGGGCGGTAATACCGTTAAGGAATTTTTTAAGCAGCTGGTCGCCGCATTCCTTATAGTTTTTATGGTTTTTATTTCTGAACAGGGCGGAAAGCTCGGATTTTGAAATTTCGAATTCCCCAAGCCTGAACATTTCAAGCATATCAGCCTCTTTGAAATCAAGGGCAATCCTGAGTTTTTTTAGAATCATATTATTTGCAACATCCGCTTTCTTTATCAAATTCGGGTCTGCTGCTGCATTTTCTTTTTTACCGCGCCTGTCGATAATAAGTCCGTCAAGAAACATTTCAAGTTCCCTGTCGCTGCATTCAGTAAAGCCTTCCTCATCTTCTTTTTTAACCATGCCGGGGACCGAAGATTCCGGAATATCTGCTCCTGCATGTTTGAATATTGCAGCCACTTCCGAATCCCTTAGGTCAAGCGCGTATCTGATTCTCCTTAATATATCATTGTTGTTCATATCCGCCTCCAGTGCGTGTAGTAAATATACCAGCTGTCAACCGGGATTTTAATGTAAAATTGAAATAATAAATACAGGATAGACTGGATTTTATTTTTTCACTCTTTTATATATAAATTTCTGATATCCTTCTCCGAACCCGAAATCTATTCCAAGGGTGAGTGTGCCGCTGCCGTTAAAAGTAAAATTATAAACTGTTGTTTCGCCGGAACTTTTCCACTTCATGGTAATTGAATTTTCTTCTGTCACGTATGTAAATGTATCAAAATCCTTTCCGTCTTCCAGTTTCCATTCACCTGTTCCGTCGCTGTTGAAAGTAAAAAAATCCCTTACAATTACACCGTCCCATTCTTCCTCACAAACCCATACACCGGATAAAGATTCCTGACCATACGCAGCAAAAGAGAGGATCAGATGTATAAACAGACAGGAAATAAAAGCAGCTGCAAATTTATTCATTGCCATCTCCTCCTCAGCATCACCATACTATCCGGTCATATAGACCTAACAGACAAAAAGTACTTCCGGGCATTTTTTAAATCAGGCTAATAATTAAATTATTGGCTACTATCACCGGGTTGTCAATTCCGTAATTTTCAGGGAATCATGGCAGTAAAATATTTTCCTGTAAGCAGTTTTTTATTAAATATGATATAATTCCGGAATTATGAATCTGCAGAATGACCTGACCGAAAGAGAAAAAGAACTTGACTGTCTTTACAGTATGGCAAAATTGCTCACAAGCGGCGAAACAGATACTCTTGCCATAATCTCATCGGCTGCCGGGTTCCTTAAGAACGCAGTGACCCACCCTGAAAAGGTATCTGTAAATATTACAGCAGGGGAGGAGCATTTCGGCAGCAATGCCCCGGAAACAGTTTCAGCACTAATTCATTCCGAAAAAATATATAATGACGGTATAAAACTTGCCGTTAAATTATGGTATTCATCTGAAGACCTATTTGTTGAAAGAGAAAAGAAACTGGTTGAATCCGTATCTTCGCTGCTTGCAAACGCAATATCCAGAAACACCTACTTAAGAAAACTTGAAGAACAGGCACAGGAACTTGAGGGAAAAAATACTGCGCTCAGGGAAATCCTTTACCAGATAAGAAAAGACAGGGAAGATTTTATTACAGCAGTGAAACAGTCTGCAGGTACCTTTATACAGCCGCTGATATGTGAACTTGAAGGGTCTGTGCTTAATCACAGGCAAAGCGCTATTCTAAATCAGCTCAAGGTACAGATTGAATCACTGGTAACAGAACCGGTAAACAGCATGAAGCAGTTTGCGGATATTTTAACTCCGAGAGAGCTTGAAATATGTTCACTTGTAAAAAACGGCGAGGCTACAAAGGATATTGCAGCCCTGCTTGGAATTGCGCCTCTTACAGTGGAAAGACACAGAAATACAATAAGAAAAAAGCTTGGAATAAGCAAAAAAGGGATAAATCTCATCAGTTTTTTAAGAAACAGGTATTAAACATGTATATTTATTACCTGTTTTTTTAACGTTGTATACCCGGGTACTTATTCATATATTAGATATATTATCTGGAGGGTAAGTATATGGCTAAAAAAATTGTATTATTCAACAGCGATTATAAAAAACTTGTCAAACTCGTTCAGGTATATAAAGATTCCAACCGCCTCAGATCAAAGCATCTTTTAAGACTGGCAGAAGAGCTTAAAAACGCAAAAGTAATAAGGGATGACCTTGACGGCAGCCATAAACATGATGCCGTAAGTATAAATTCAACTGTTGTTTTCAAAAACCTTGATACAGGTGAAACAAAACAGGTTACTGTTGTTTTTCCGGCTGATACCGACCAGGAGGGAAGCAGGATATCAATTCTCTCGCCGCTCGGAACTGCGCTCATCGGAGAAGAGGAAAACAATCTCACAACCTGCCTTGCTCCCGAAGGGCATATTCCGCTTCGCATTGAGAAAATACTGTCAAAGCAGATGCAGACAGCGGGTAATTGAAATAAAGGTCAAACTGCATTAGACTGCTGCCAGTTAACAGAATGCATAAAATTACAGCTTTTACACAAGAAGAGACCCTGCTTATTGACAAGTCGGCAGAAATCTTTAAGGAACAAGGGAAAGATATTTACTCAAATTTTATCAGGCAGAAAAAAGACCTGGCAATCCTGGCTGAGCTTGTGTCAAGGACTCCGTCATTAAGGTCCGGAGAAAGGCACGGAATGTCAAAACGGGATATCAATACAATGGCTGAAACCCTTTCCCTGACCGGAACAGCAAATCCCCTGCTACTTCCGACAAGAGCTACTATGGGAAGGTGTTTTATTCTGACCAAGATAAATTTTTTCTCATTTATTACAAAAATTCTGATAACAATTGAGACAAATACACTGCTGGCCAGGGAGATACAATTCTGTTGCAACAAACTGGTTTTTTCCCTTATGGCAGAAAAAGCCTATGAAGCGATTATTGAAAATGAGATTGCTTCAGGCAGTATAATTAAAGCCGCGGCAGATGAGCTTTCTTTCCTGTGGGAATACAGGATGGACAGGAACCTTGACTCTTTCTCCCCGCCTCTGATGGCACTCTGGAAAGAAAGGTGCGACGCGGTCCCTGTACTGGGGACTTTACAGGGAACAATGGAAGTGCTCAGAATATCAATCAACCTCCCTGATATCTGGGGCGATTTTCTTGCTTCCACGTCGAACAGGAACTGTATGGAGCAGGCGCTCGAGGAATTTGTATTCGGTCTCAGTTTTGAAGAGATAACCCACTTAAGACGTATTATGGAGTCTTTCGGTATTTCCGCAATTGACAGGGAAAAAGCCGTTGAAATTCTTAAAAAAGAAAAATTGTATAAGGAAAAACAGGGTATTTTCCTGCGGGGCGACGCAAGGGCAATATATTCTTTCTTTCACATCAGGAATGAAAATGCTGTAAAAAGAAAGCTTAAGGGGTCCCCGGGTCCCAGGCAGACAATAGAAGAACTTTTTCTCATCTACCTTCTTGAAATAAAAAAAGAGGATTTCAAATCTGTAATTAAAAAATCTTTCACAAAGCTTTTCAAAGTATTTAAAAAATAGTCAGCCCTGTTCAGGCAGTCAGCGGAAACAGGGCCTTAATGATAAATTCATAAAAACGTATGGCTGGTTATTCCCTAGTAAGATGCCTGTATTTTATCCTGTGCGGCTGGTCTTCGCTTATGCCGAGCCTTTCTTTCCTGTTTGCCTCATATTCTGAATAGTTGCCTTCAAACCAGAATACTTTACTGTCTCCCTCAAACGCGAGGATATGGGTGGCGATCCTGTCCAGGAACCATCTGTCGTGGCTTATTACAACTGCGCATCCGGCAAAATTTATAAGCCCTTCCTCAAGCGCCCTCATCGTATTTACATCAAGATCGTTTGTCGGCTCATCAAGCAGGATTACATTCGCCCCCTCTTTAAGCATCATTGAAATATTGACCCTGTTCCTTTCCCCTCCCGACAGGACACCGATTTTCTTCTGCTGGTCAGCCCCTGTAAAGTTGAATTTCGCTACATAGGCCCTTGAATTGATTTCACGGGTACCGAGCTTTACAATGTCGCTGCCTCCTGAAATCATGTCATATACTGTTTTATCTGCCTTGAGAAGTTCCCTCGTCTGGTCGACATAGGCAAGCTTTACAGTTTCTCCGATCCTGATTTTTCCCTTATCAGGTTTTTCCTGGCCGGTTATCATCCTGAAAAGAGTAGTTTTGCCTGCCCCGTTAGGACCGACAATCCCAATTATGCCGCCCGGCGGCAGCGAGAAAGTCATATCCTCGACAAGGACCCTGTCGCCGTAGCTTTTTGTAACTCCCTCAGTCTCAATTACAAGATTTCCAAGCCTTGGCCCGGCCGGGATATATATCTGAAGATCCTTTGTCCTGGCTTCATTTTCCTGGCTGAGGAGGTTTTCATAGGCGTTTATCCTCGCCTTTGACTTGGTATGCCTTCCCTTGGGACTAAGGCGTATCCATTCAAGCTCTCTCTGGAGTGTCTTCTGTTTTTCAGTTTCCTGTTTTTCCTCTTCCCTCAGCCTCTGTTCCTTCTGCTCAAGCCAGGATGAGTAATTACCTTTCCAGGGAATACCCTTGCCCCTGTCCAGTTCAAGTATCCAGCCTGCTACATTGTCAAGAAAGTACCTGTCATGAGTGACCGCGATAATAGTTCCTTCATACCTCTGGAGATGGTGCTCAAGCCAGGCGACTGTTTCTGCGTCAAGATGGTTTGTCGGCTCATCAAGGAGGAGGATGTCCGGTTTCTGAAGCAGCAGTCTGCAAAGCGCCACCCTTCTTTTTTCCCCGCCCGAAAGCACTCCTGTTTTCATATCCTCAGGAGGGCATCTTAATGCTTCCATTGCCATATCAAGCCTTGAGTCAAGGTCCCATGCGTTCAGGTTATCAAGCTTTTCCTGTATTTTCCCCTGTTTATCAAGGAGTGAGTTCATCTCATCCTCTTCCATGGGCTGCGAGAATTTCTCATTTATCTCATCGTATTCCTTAAGCATGGCTACTACAGAGGCTACCCCCTCTTCCACGACTTCCCTGACTGTCTTTTCAGGATCAAGCTGAGGCTCCTGTTCAAGGTAGCCGATTGTATAGCCAGGGGAGAGTACTGTTTCACCGTTAAACTGGGTGTCAACACCCGCAAGGATTTTAAGCAGAGAGCTTTTACCTGATCCGTTCAGGCCCAGTACACCGATTTTCGCGCCGTAAAAATATGAAAGATAAATATCCTCAAGTATCTTTTTAGTGCCGTGGGTTTTGCTTACCCGTACCATTGAATATATTACTTTATTTTCTTCGTTTGCCATATTTCCCTCTTGTGTTATATATTTACGCTAATTGTTATTTGTTGTTTTATGGAACTGCGTTTACTGTGTCAAGCATTTTCTGTTATTAGTTCAAAATAGTCAAGACAGCCCTTATCCCTGCTTTGTCCGGCAATCAGATATCAAGAGTAATTTTTCTGAAACTGTTTACAGTAAAATATTTTTTATATTTTTTATATGATTCCCGACCTGTCAGAACACATCTGCTGTTTTTCACAAATTGATTCCTGAGCTTGTCGGCAGAGGCGGCAATATC
>JACKPD010000005.1 GCA_024233785.1 Spirochaetales bacterium
CCATATAACTGGTTCCACTTTAATAAGGCCAGACCCAGTCTTTAATCTCACTCATGTCATCACCGTATTTTTCAATATACTCTTTATGAGTAATTAGAATGTCACGCATTTCCTGTTTGACATGTGCCCCTGTTTTGTCAAGTGAAGGAAGCCGGTCAATAACATCCATAACAAGGTGAAACCGGTCAAGGTCATTCATTACAACCATATCAAACGGCGTAGTTGTAGTCCCTTCTTCCTTGTATCCCCTGACATGAAGGTTCTTGTGGTTTGTCCTTCTGTAGGTAAGCCTGTGAATAAGCCATGGGTATCCGTGGAAAGCAAATATTACAGGTTTATCCTTTGTAAAGATGGAATCAAAATTCTTGTCTGAAAGGCCGTGCGGATGTTCGCTCTCGGGCTGCAGTGTCATAAGGTCAACAACATTTACGACCCTTACCTTAAGATCAGGAAAATTCTGCCTTAGGATATCAACTGCCGCGAGGGTCTCCATTGTCGGGATATCGCCGCAGCATCCCATTACAACATCAGGCTCAGCACCACCGTCGTTACTTGCCCATTTCCAGATTCCAATCCCCGCGGTACAGTGCTTGATCGCGCTGTCCATATCTAAAAACTGAAGCGCGTTCTGCTTGCCTGCCACAATCACATTTATATAATCGCGGCTTTTAAGGCAGTGGTCAGTAACCGATAGCAGCGTGTTGGCGTCAGGCGGTAGATATACGCGGACTATTCCTGCCTTTTTATTGATAACGTGATCGATAAATCCAGGATCCTGATGGCTGAAACCGTTGTGGTCCTGCCTCCATACATGGGAGGTAAGTAGATAGTTAAGGGAAGCTATCGGTCTCCGCCAGGGGATTTCCCTTGTGACCTTAAGCCATTTTGCGTGCTGGTTGAACATTGAGTCTATTATGTGGATGAAAGCCTCATAGCATGAGAAAAACCCGTGTCTTCCAGTAAGGAGGTATCCCTCAAGCCATCCCTGGCACATGTGCTCGCTCAGTACTTCCATGACACGGCCGTCAGGTGTTATATGCTCATCCTCAGGTATTATTTCTCCTGTTGATACCCTGTCTGTTACTTCGAAAAGGGCTGAAAGCCTGTTTGATGCTGTTTCATCCGGTCCCACTATCCTGAAGTTGGCAGCGTCCATGTTAAGCTTCATTACATCCCTGAGGAATTTTCCCATTACCTTTGTAGCCTCTGCATAGACCGTTCCCGGTTTTTCAACTGCTACGGCATAATTCCTGAAATCAGGCATTTTAAGGTTTTTCATGATGGCTCCGCCGTTTGTATGCGGGTTTGCTCCCATCCTTTTATTTCCTTCGGGGGCAAGCTCTTTTAATTCAGGAATAAGGGCCCCGTTTTTGTCAAAGAGTTTTTCCGGCTGATAGCTCTTCATCCATTTTTCAAGGATTTTTATATGGTCAGGCTTAGCTGCAAGCTCTGAAAGGGGGACCTGGTGGGATCTGAATGACCCTTCCGTCTTTTTGCCGTCAATAGTTTCAGGGCATGTCCATCCTTTTGGTGTTTTAAGAATAATCATCGGCCAGCGGGGCCTTCCCTGATATCCTTCAGTCCGGGCTTTTTTCTGGATCACCTTTATTTCCCTGATTGCTTTTTCAGAAATTTCAGCCATCAGGGTGTGTGTTTCTACAGGGTCGCTCCCCTCTACGAAATATGGTTTATAACCATAGCCTGAAAACAGCATTTCAAGCTCACTTTGAGGCATTCTGGCAAAAATGGTGGGGTTTGCTATTTTGTAGCCGTTAAGGTGCAGTATCGGCAGCACAGCGCCGTCCCTGACCGGGTTCAGGAATTTATTTGAATGCCAGCTTGCTGCAAGGGCCCCTGTTTCAGCCTCTCCGTCACCAACGACACAGCATGCTATAAGGTCAGGGTTGTCAAAAACAGCACCGTAGGCATGGAGAACCGCATAACCGAGTTCACCCCCCTCATGGATAGATCCAGGGGTTTCAGGTGCGACATGGCTTGGTATTCCGCCGGGGAATGAAAACTGTTTAAAAAGTTTTTTCATTCCTTCCTCGTCCTGTGAAATATCGGGATATACTTCGCTGTATGTCCCTTCAAGGTAGGTGTTGGCCACAAGTCCCGGGCCGCCGTGGCCCGGCCCTGTAATATAGATCATGTCAAGATTAAATTTCTTTATAAGCCTGTTGAAATGAACGTATATGAAATTAAGCCCCGGCGTGGTCCCCCAGTGGCCGAGAAGGCGGGGTTTAATATGTTCAAGCTTAAGCGGTTCCTTAAGTAGTGGATTATCAAGAAGATAAATCTGTCCCACCGACAGGTAGTTTGCCGCGTTCCAGTAGGCAATCATTTTATCAAGTTCATTTCCGGAAAGCGCTTTGGTTTTCTTATTTGATGCCATAATTCTCTCCTTCAATTCTTAATGACTCTTATTGACAGTTTTAAACACTTATCTCCCCGAGAAGCATTTTAAGCTCCCTTATCTGGGAGACGAGCTTGCTCCTGTCAAGGTTCTGGAATTTCTTCGGGACCATTTCCCTGCTTGTGCATTCAACCACAGCGACAAGGTTCTGAAGGTCAATCTCATGTGGATAGGCGGGAGGGACGAAGTCCCTGATTGTCTCTTCAAGATCATCCCTTGTGATGATTACGTGATTGTTCATAGTCGCGGTAAATTTTGCCCTGATCAGAATAGCCTCAAGGTCTGCGCCGGATGAATCGAATTTGTATTTTTTCAGCAGATCTGAAATAGAAATGTCCTGCTGAACCTTGATTTTAAGTTTTTTGATAAGTGTATTAAAAAGGTCTTCCTTTTCCTCGTTAGACTCAGGGTAAAAGAGGGCAAGATGCTCCTCGGCCCTTCCCTGTCTTTTAAGGTCTATCGGCAGCAGGTCGGGACGGCACGTTATCAGAAACCAGATAATCTTTCCACGGTATTCAGTGTTGCCCATAAAGGACGCCAGCTGGGCAAATATCCTGTTGCTTGTTCCTGAATCCCCCTCCTGGTTCCTGTTCCCCAGGAACGCGTCAGCCTCATCTATAAGCACTCCTACAGGGGCCATGGCTTTTAGAATATTAAGGACCTTTTCAAAGTTTGATTCGCTCACCCCCTGCCATTTGGACCTGAAATTCTTAAGCTTGATGATGGGAATCCCGATTTCACCGGCAAAGGCAGTTACCATGAATGATTTTCCTGTACCGACTGGTCCTGAAACCAGATAACCCATCGGCAGAACGTCAAGACGCCCCTGTTTAATGGCGCGGGCCGCGCTTTTAAAACGCTTTTTCACAAACTCATGTCCTGATACCATGGAAAGATCATGTTCTGATTCGACAAATTCAAGAAGCCCTGAGGCTTCATTTTCTATTATCTCTTTTTTTCTCTGTTTCAGGTATTCAAGCGATATTGCCCTGTCCTCTTCGAAGGACTCAGCGGCAAGCTGGTTCAGGTTCATAAGGTTGAGCCCGCTTGTTATTTTAGCGACCCTTTCGGGATTGAGGCGGTCTTCAAGAATCAGGGCATTCTGCCTGTCAATGAATTTCAGAAAGCTTGTCCTCACTTTCTCGTCAGGGATCGGGATATTGACCTTTACCGTGGAAGGTGACCGCACTAGCCGGGGGCTGATGTCTGACAGGTTTTCCGTAAGGAGAATAACAGAAATATCCCCTTTTGTGAAAATAGGATCATTGCTCCACCTGTTAAGGGTGACAAGGCAGTACCTGTCCTCATCGCTCATTCGCGGGATATCAGAGTTGGATATTATGGTTTCCGCATAATCTATAATCAGGATAATCCTTAGTTTTTTCGGAAGATTTAAAAGGAAATATTTTTCAAGATACCTGAAAGCTTTTGATGGGTCTGATGACAGCAGCTCTTCAGCTTCAGCATCCGGATAGCTTGATTTCATGATTTTAAGATAATCTTTCTGCATCTCCTGTGAGCAGAAGTTTATCCCTGATGACCTGTCGTAGAAGATTATAATATCCTTGTTGCCGAAAAGCACCTCGGATATGAATTCCTGTATTCTTACAAAAACAAACTCACCCTCATACATCTTGTTGGGTAGAAAATCCCTTATATTGCCGTTTAGAATGTAAAGGTTAGCGGTCTTTGAGCAGTATTTGTAGGATAGTTCCTGGGCCCAGGCAGGAAGTATTTTTATAAAAGGCAGATTTTTAACTATAAGCTGTTCTGTCATTTCCCCTCTCCACTTAAAGATTAATCCCATAAGTTTTTATAAGTCAATACAGAGCATTAAAATAATTGAATAATAGAGCTTGCGCAGACTGATACGGCATATTAAAGTAGCATTTGTTATGAATTTAAAAGAAATTGATTCCATTGATATTTATACAGACGGAGGCTGCTCAGGCAATCCCGGCCCTGGCGGTTGGGGATTTGTAATCCTGTGCGGGGATGATGTCTTAAAAGGTTCAGGACGTGACAGGGAGACCACAAACAACAGGATGGAGCTTAAGGCAGTAATAGAATCTCTCCATTCCTTAAATGATAAATGCGCCGGGATGATTAAGAGCGGCGGCCGAATAAGCGTCAGGATCTTTACAGATTCCACTTATGTAAAAAAAGGGATCTCGGAGTGGATCGAAAAATGGGTAAAAAACGGCTGGAAAACCGCTGATAAAAAAGATGTAAAGAACAGGGAGCTCTGGGTTGAGCTTAAATCACTGTCTGATATGGTAAACCCCGAATGGAAGTGGGTTAAGGGGCATTCCGGCAACAAATGGAACGAGGAATGCGACCGCCTTGTGAGATCAGAGATTGACGGCCGCTGAATGGTAAAAATGCACCGGCTTATTTTATAAGTCAGTGCACGATAAACTATAAAATCACTATTCTCCTACAACAGTTGCTTCTCCGACATAACGGAAAGCAGCTGCCCCTCCGTCCGTGTCAACATTTCCCGAGATATAATAAGTTGTATCAATAATATTTACAGTAATTGTACCGCCTGTAATTTGATATTCTGTCGGATCGGGATCGGGAAAAACAAAATCGGTAAGGATATATGCATCATAAGTGATACTACTAATAAATTTTCCGCTTTCAGGATCACCGCTGCTGAAATCGTAATCATCCTGTGGTAAATCATTTGAAGTAGAAAACAATACTACTGTTATGGCCTCACCGGAGCCTGTCCCTTCACTTAAATCTAAATTTTCAGATGAAATAGTAACATAATGTTCGTAAACACCAGGAACACTGCTTTCACCATCATTAGTGATTTTAAGTTTAGCCATACTGTACTCTTCTCCCGCGATTTTAAGCCAGCTGTCCCCCAGCTCAGTATCATCAGACCCGCTGTCGCAGCCTGTAATTAAAAGAGCAAAAAGAAGAGTAATAATAAAAATAATTCTCCCCAAAAAAGTAATTAATTTCATATACCGTATCCTCCTGAAATTTTGATAAATTTTAAGCCTGCGTATTACGTCCCGCTATCGTGGGAATTACGTATTTTTTATGATTTTTATTGAAATTTCAGAACTTTAGAGTTGTTTCAGCCGCTGAAAAGTTGTGCTGAATCATTTTTAATAATAATTGAGTATATAAACCTGAAAGGGTTTCCATGAATATAATAAGCTACAGCCCGGGAGGGTTTGAAGGTGATATCGTAAGTGTTGAGGCAGACCTGCGGACAGGAATACCGGGTGTCGACCTGGTCGGGATGCCGGATACCGCGGTGCGTGAGTCGATAGAGCGGGTGAGGATAGCGATTAAAAACTCCTCCTTTGATTTTCCAGGAAAGAGGATTGTCGTAAACCTTGCGCCGGCCGGGATTAAAAAAGAAGGGGCCTCCTTTGACCTGCCTATCGCGGTTTCAATACTGCAGAAAACAGGGCTTTTCGGGGACAGCAGCTCCCGGGCCGTCATGGTCCTGGGTGAACTTCAGCTTTCAGGCATAATACGCCCTGTAAAGGGTGTGCTCTCGGCCGTTATTGCGGGGGAAAGGGAGAATACATTTGCCTATATAGTGCCGGAAGGCAATATCGAAGAGGCATCCTCTTCCCGTGCGGAAAGGATTTATCCATGCAGGTCTCTTTCAGATGCTGTTAAGCTGCTTAACAATTTAACTGAAAACAGATTTCCTAAAATGCCTGAAATCCCGTCATTCCCAGAAGCGGGAGTACCAGTACAGCAGAGATACCATACCGGGGAGAGCGGATCACTGTCTGATATAAAAGGGCATGAGTACCTTAAAAAGGCCCTTTGTGTTGCGGCAGCCGGGATGCACAACCTGCTTCTGTTCGGTCCTCCGGGAAGCGGAAAAACCCTTGCCGGCTCAAGGCTAGTGTCGCTGCTTCCTGACCTTGACCTTGAAGACTCTATCGAAGTTACAAGGATATATTCTCTTGCCGGTCTTTTAAAACAGGGGACAGGCCTTGTAAAGCGTCCTCCCTTCAGGTCGCCTCACCACACATCCTCCATGGAAGGGCTTATCGGCGGAGGAAGGATTATTAAACCAGGTGAGATTTCGCTTGCACACAAGGGGGTCCTCTTTCTCGATGAAACGCCAGAATTCCGCAAAAGTATACTGCAGTGCCTTAGAGAACCATCGGAAAGAGGCAGGGTCGACCTTGCCCGAGCCGGAAAAAACTGCTGGTTCCCTGCCGATTTTCAGCTGATTCTTGCCGCAAACCCCTGTCCCTGCGGCAACAGGGGAAAGGATGACTCGGTGTGTCTCTGCAGTGATATTGATATATACAGATACTGGAAAAAGGTGGGAGGCGCGCTCCTTGACCGGATAGATATCAGAGTCCCTGTAATGCCTGTTGATGCTGATATAATATCGGGCAGTAAAGCGGATGAAAGTATTGATTACAGGAGCCTGGTGCTCAATTCCACTGGAATACAGAATGAAAGATATAAGGGGAAGCCTTTCAAGCGCAACAGCCGCATTCCTGCGGGAGAATTTGCAAATTTTATACAGCTTCAGGAGAGGAGCAGGGATATCCTATCAAAAGCAGTAAAAAAATTTTCCTTTTCTTCCCGGGCAGTTCATTCAGTCATGAAAATAGCGCGCACCTGCGCCGATATCAAGGGAAACACATCTATAGTAATAGATCATGACAGTCTGCTTGAAGCTATACAATTAAGGCGCTATGGAGACAGGGATTTTTTCTGGTAGTTCCACTACCGCAACCGGTAATTTAAAATATTTTTGTAAATAAACAACTCCTAATTCCCTTGAATGATAGAGCGTGAATTATTTATATTATAATCATGAAACTATATTCCCGCGGACAGGTATTTTTTTATTCAGTAACAAGCGCAGTTGTTCTGTTGCTTTTTTTAATTGGGTTTGGTGTAATAAGGATTATTCCGGAAAAGAGCGTATCATCAGATAAAAAGGATATTGTAAAAGAAGATGATTTTGTCTATCAGACTCAGTCCCTGAAGGATGATCTTGTAAACGTAAATGATTCAGGGCAGTATCTGCCGGATGAACTTGAAAACATTAAGATATATCAGCAGCTCAACGAAGCAGTTGTGAATATTTCAATTGAAGTAGTAACACTTAACTGGTTTCTTGAACCAGTACCCCAGCAGGGAGGCAGCGGATCCGGCGCGATAATAGACAAAAGAGGTTTTATCCTTACAAATAAACATGTGGTTGAAAACGCCTACAAGGTTTTTGTAACCCTTGCCGACGGAACCCAGTTTGATGGAAATGTCATAGGCATAGATACTGAGAATGATCTTGCTGTTGTAAAAATAGAACCGGGCGATAAAAAACTGGTTACTATTCCTATGGGAGATTCATCAAAACTTCTTGTAGGGCAGAAAGTCCTTGCCATTGGAAACCCTTTCGGTTATGAAAGAACGCTTACAACAGGCGTTATATCGGGACTGGGCAGGCCGGTACAGCCAAGTTCAAGCAGCGGCTACATTGTTAAAGACATGATCCAGACAGACGCATCCATCAATCCCGGCAACTCAGGCGGCCCAATGATAAATTCACGCGGTGAGATGATAGGTATCAACACTATGATATATTCCCCTTCGGGCGGTTCTATCGGTATAGGGTTCGCGGTTCCTGTAAACACGGCAAGAAGGGTTGTTCCTGATCTTATTAAATACGGCAAGGTGAAAAGGGGCTGGATAGCGATTGAACCTGTTCAGATTTTTCCTGAACTTGTGCGGTATGCGTCCCTACCTGTGGAGAAAGGAATACTTGTCTCTAAAACAGCGCCGGGAAGCAAAGCTGAAAAAGCAGGGCTTAGAGGGGGTAAGGAGCCTGTGAGGTACGGCAGGTCGACCTTCTATGTGGGAGGTGATATCATTGTTGAGACAGACGGACTTGCTGTAAACTCTCTGGCCGATTTTTACAGCGCGCTTGAGGATAATAAACCAGGTGAGGTTGTAAAAGTGAAAATTGTAAGGGGAAAAAGGGAACTTGAACTTTCCATAGAACTTGAGGAAAGACAAAGGGATTAAAGGGACCTGCTTTGATTAAATATACAATTTCATCATTATATTCACTGCCGGAAGCAGAAAGAACCATGAGGCAAATAACAATTGAACAGATTTAAAGTATCAGCTGATTTTGAACCCGCAGGTGATCAGATAACAGCAATAAAGGAGCTGTCGGCCGGGATTAAATCAGGGGCCAGGATACAGACGCTGAAAGGTGTAACAGGTTCCGGTAAAACCTTTACAATGGCTAAAATTATTGAGAATGTTAACAAACCCGTGCTTGTTCTTTCGCACAACAAAACACTTGCGGCGCAGCTCTACAGGGAATTTACAGATTTTTTTCCGGATAACGCGGTTGAGTATTTTGTCTCTTATTACGATTATTACCAGCCTGAAGCCTATGTTCCGTCCAAAGATTTATATATTGAAAAAGACGCGTCAATTAATGATGAGATAGAACGGCTGCGTCTGTCCGCGACATCAGCGCTGCTTGACAGAAAAGATGTAATAATTGTTTCAACTGTTTCATGCATTTACGGACTCGGCGATCCGAATTCCTATAAAAACATGAAGTACCGTTTCCAGGAAGGGACAACCCTTGATACTTCTGAGATGGCAAGATACCTGATAACGATGCAGTATGAGAGAAATGATGTTACACCTGTGAGGGGATGCTTCAGAATAAGGGGAGAGATAATAGAAATATTTCCCTCATATATGAAAAACGGTTACAGGATTGAGCTTGACTGGGAAAAAATTGTAAAGATAAGTGAATTCAATCCAGTTACAGGCGAGATGACTTCTGATTATGATTTTATCACCCTTTATCCGGCGAAGCATTTCGTCGTACCTGAAGACCAGCTTAAAACCGCTGTAGCAAGGATAAAAGACGAACTTGCCCAAAGGTATCAGCAGCTTACAGCTGAAGGAAAGCTTGTCGAAGCCCAGAGGATAAAAACAAGAACTGAATATGATATCGAAATGCTTGAAGAAATGGGGTACTGCAACGGGATAGAAAATTATTCACGGCATATCGCCGGAAGGGCGGAGGGGGAAAGACCTGCGGTACTGCTTGATTATTTTTCTGATGATTTTATAACATTTGTGGACGAATCCCATGTCACGCTTTCCCAGGTTAGGGCGATGTTTGAGGGAGACAGATCAAGAAAATTAAACCTGGTTAATCACGGTTTCCGTCTGCCATCTGCGCTTGACAACAGGCCTCTGTTCTACGATGAGTTTAATTCCATAATCAATCAGGTGATTTTTGTATCTGCAACTCCGGGCAAAGAGGAAAAAGCAAGATCCGAAAGGTTTGTTGAGCAGATAATCAGGCCGACCGGGCTGCTTGATCCCGAGATTGAGATTCTTCCGACTAAAGGTCAGATTGAACATCTCTACGGCGAGATAAAGAAACGAATTGAAAACAATGAAAGGACTTTAATTACAACACTTACCAAAAAGATGGCAGAGGATTTAACCGCATACTTTGTTGAAACAGGACTAAAGGTAAGATATCTTCACTCAGAGATTGAAACATTTGAGAGAGTCGAGATACTCCGCGATCTGAGGGCCGGCGTAACTGATGTAATTATTGGAATAAATCTTTTAAGGGAAGGCCTTGATTTGCCTGAAGTTTCACTTATAGCGATAATGGATGCGGACAAGATCGGATTTCTCCGCTCATCCACATCTCTGATACAGACCATTGGAAGGGCGGCCAGAAATGTAAACGGCAGGGTTATCATGTTTGCCGACAAGATTACAGATGCCATGAAAGAAGCGATTGAAGAAACACAGAGAAGAAGGGAAATCCAGAACAGTTATAATCTTCAGAACGGGATAACCCCTCTTACAATAAAAAAATCAATACAGGATATATTAAAAAGAAAAATTGAAGAGAAGAAAAAAAGCAGCGAGCTTGATGTGGAAATTATCAAGAGCAGATATAACATTATTAATAAAATTGATAAAAAGAAACTGATCAGGGAACTTGAAGCCGTAATGCTTGAACACGCCAAAAATCTTGATTTTGAAGATGCTGCTTTTGTGCGGGATGAAATAATAAAACTTAAAGATACTGAATGACATATTTTTCAAAATATTATATTATCTGTTTTATGAAAAATCCTCTTATCCGTTTAGCCCTGACTCTTTTTATAATATTGTTTTCTGCATCATGTTCCAAAAAAGAACAGATAACCATAATAGACCTTCCCGCTACCCAGGTTCTTGAACAGAATACTAATTTCGCAATTATTACATCCTCACATTTAAGACTCAGAGAGGAACCTTCCATCAAGGCAAAGGCAATAACCACGCTCTGGAAAGGATATGTGCTTGAAATAATCTCAAGATCTACAAAAAAAGAGATTATCGAAGATCATGAGAATTACTGGTATCAGATAAACTATGACGGTCTTCAGGGATGGATATTCGGTGCCTATATCAGGGTATTCCCGACAATTGAAAAGGCGCGGGAAGCTTCAAAAGCCATGCAGCAGTAATTAGGCAAAGCAGATTATGTAATACAGATTGTTTTCTCAGGGTCAATCCTGAATGCAGCATAATCCTTATCAAGTGTTTTATAAGGAAAGTAATCATAAAGAATAATTTTTATATTTTCTCCTGCCTCAGGCTGCGCTTCAACCCGGTAGTAACTTCCAAGAAAAGTTTTTTTTGTTATTTTGACCCTGATATAGTTTAAATTATTGTTTCCGCCGGCAGGACCTGACTCCTGAGGACCGGTTATTTCGCAGTACTCCGGTCTGAAAAAAATATATGATAATTTTTCTTCTTCATTTAATGGAATTGTTCTTTCTGGCTTTTTAAATAACCCGGCCTCAGTCATAACTTTATCATCGCTTATCCCTGTTATTTTAAGCCAGTTTGATTCGCCGATAAACCTGGCTGTGAAGCTGGACTTTGGATTATGATAAAGGTTTAAAGGAGAATCTGTCTGTTCAATTCTTCCGTTGTTCATAACGCATATTCTGTCCGAGAGGGAAAGAGCTTCTTCCTGGTCATGGGTAACATATATGGTTGTCAGTCCTGTTTTTTCATGGATTTCCCTTATCTCGTTTCTCAGCGTATTTCTTAAAGTCACATCAAGCGCGCTTAACGGCTCATCAAGCAGAAGTATTTCAGGCTCTGCAGCAATTGCCCTTGCAAGGGCTACTCTCTGCTTTTCACCTCCGGAAAGCATGTCTGTATTTCTTGCGGCATATTTTTCCATTCTTATTGATGATAAAAGCGATTCTGCCTTATCTGCAATTCTCATTTTATCCCATCTTTTGGATTCAGGTCCGTAAGTGATGTTTTTATATACATTCCTGTTCGGGAAAAGGGCATAATTCTGAAAAACTATCGATATGTTCCTTTCCCGGGGCGGCAAGTCTGTTATATCCTTTCCAGAAAGAAATATTTTTCCCTTATCAGGTTTGATAAATCCCGCGATAATCCTCAGCAGGGTTGTCTTTCCGCATCCCGACGGCCCTGATAATGTAAACAGTTCCCCGTTTTCAATATGAAAATCAACAACTATATCAAAATCATCATAATGTTTGTAAATTCCTCTCAATTCAAGATATTTCATAATTCTATCCTTCCAGATTTATCAATTAGAAAAAAAGAAATAACGCAGGTCACAATCAGTATGGATCCCATGGCGCAAGCCTGACTGAAGTTATACGATCCGATAAGGCGGTATATCGCAACCGGAATAGTTGTGAACCTGTCCGGCGCTATCATCAGGGTGGAATTTATCTCTCCCATAGAGAGGGCAAAGGCAAGTACTCCGCCGGTAATTATTCCGCCGCGCACAAGGGGAAGTTCAATGGTGAACAATATTCTTCTCCTGTCCGCTCCTATGCTTTCAGCAGATTCAATAATGCTTCTGTCAATTTTATCATAGAAAACTGAGATGCTTTTAAATACAAGGGGAAGAAATATTACTGAATGCAGCATGCTGAGCAGTACCAGCGGCTGTATTTCTATCTGAAAATCAGAAACAGCTTTCATATAGGAAAGTGAAAGAATAATTGACGATACACCGAGACTCATGGCAAAAAATGTTTCAATCAATACTTTCATTACAGTTTTTTTTCTCTGAAGAAATGAAAGCGCGGCAACAGAAACTGCGCAGGTTAATAAAGTATTGACAGAAGCAAGAATCAGGCTGTTTTTGACCGGGCGGAATCCCAGCTCTGAAAAACTTTTTATATACCACCTGAGGCTGAAAACCGCGTTCCCGGCATGGGAGCTTTTAAACCTGAAAGATTCAAAAATTATCATTGCAAGCGGCATAATGATAATTATAAAAAGAAAAAGGAAAAACAGCACAATAAGAATAATCTGCAATAATGATGAAGAGCTCTTTTTTTCAGGTATCCTGAAATTATCTGAATAAATCATGGATGTTTTTTTCTGATAAAAAGAATAGATAAATAAAAAGGAAAGAGTAACAAAAGACTGAAGCACTGAAAGCGAACAGGCCGCCCTTATATCCATTGATATCCTTACAAGCCGGTATATCTCAACTTCCAGGGTTGTAAATTTCGGTCCGCCGCCGAGAACCAGTATTATTGAAAAACTCATGAAACAGAGGATGAAAATGAGTGAAAACGCAGCAATGACAGGCGGCAGTATCTGCGGCAGCACCGCTGTTATGAAAACCCTCAGTTTTGTAGCTCCAAGACTTTCAGCCGCTTCGATTATATCGCCGGATATCCTCTCCCATGCTGAACTTACAATCCTTATAAATAAAGGCGAATTGTAAAATACATGTGCAAGTATTATAGCTTTGAAACTGTAAAGTATTAAAAAAGGAGGCTTTTCAAGATCGAAGAGTTTCATAGCGGCTGAATTTATCAGCCCGTTATTTCCGAACAGCAGGACAAACCCGAGAACCACAATAATTGAGGGGAGAACAAACGGCACAAGGGTAATTGATTTTATAATATTTTTAAAAGGAAAATTGAAATTAACAAGTATGTATGCGCCTGTCAGCCCCGGAATCATTGAAAAAAAAGCGCTGAAAAAAGCCTGTTTGAGTGTAAAAATGAATACACTTTTAAAATATGATTCAGAAAAAATATTTATAAGAGATGACGGTGAGACCCCTGATATCAAAAGATTAGCCAGAGGAAAATAGAAAGCGAAAAGAATAAATAAAAACGGCAGGGAATAAAAAACTGCCGCGCTTTTCTTTACCGTCATCTTTATAATATCCCTAGTCCCTGACCGCGGTAAGCCATTCTTTTATCCAGCTGTCAATATTTTCTGCTGCTGTTCTGCTGTCAAGAAGAAGATATTTTTCCGGCTTGAGGGCGGCTCTGTATGAGTCCGGGAGAGGTATGTCCCTGACAGGAAACATCCAGTTTGTAAGGGGAAGTTCCTTCTGGAAATCTTCAGAAAGTATGAAATCAATGAATTTTTCAGCTTCTTCCCTTTTTTTTGACCCTTTTACAATAGCAGCCCCTTCAATGTGCATATAATTGCCGTTTTCAAATACCGCTGCTTTATATATCTCACTGTTTTCATATTCAAGATGATATGCCGGGCTTGTAGTATAACTTAAAACCATGGGCGCCTCCCCGTTGACAAACAGGCCGTAGCCAGAATCCCAGCCTTCCGAGATTGTAAGTATGTTGGGCGAAAGTTTTTTCCAGTATTCAGTAAAATCATCCCCATAGGCCTTAACTGTCCAGAGTAAAAATCCAAGGCCCGGACCTGAAGTTCTTGGATCCATCAGAATAATTGATTTGCTGTAACTCCTGTCAAGAAGGTCATCAAGCGAGGAGGGAGGAACTGAGATTTTTTCACTGTCATATATGATAGCGAAAAATCCGTAATCATAAGGAGTTATATGACCTGATTTATCAAAAATAAGATTGTCATCTATATTTGACAACGCGTCTGAAGTATATTTTTCAAGTATACCGGCAGATATGGCTTTTTGCGCCATATTATTGTCTATTCCTATAACAATATCAGCCTCCGGTTTTTCCGCTTCAAGAATAAGGCGGCTTAGTACCTGGCCTGAATCGCCGGGTGAGACAATTTCAGTTTTAATTCCGGTTTTTTCTTCAAACAGCGGAAACACTATCGGCCCCGGTCCCCATTCCGAAATAAAAGAATCATAGGCATAGATTACAAGATTTTCAGATACACTGCTTTTTTTTGAACAGGAAACTGAAAACATCAAAAGAAAAACAATAAGGAAAGCAATAATAAAATTTTTCACAATAAACCCCCGAAAAATATTAATCAGGGATATCCGCAATTTCTGGAAGGATGCTTAAGACCCGTGCAGTCAAAACCGGGCTGCGGCATCCCAATCCAATAAGCTGGATTCCCGATAGAGTTTTTGTGCATATGAAAGGGGAATGAAAAATGTTGTACTCCCTACGCTGGCATTATCCAGATCAGGTTCAACGGGTATTATCTCAGGCTTGAATCGCCACCCCACATACACAGAAAAGTTATAATAATTATATTATTTTAAATCCGATAGTCAACACTATCAGCTGTAAATAAACTTCTTTTTCCTGATATAGAGGACAAACGGCAGTCCGATAAATGAAATGCAGCCGGATAATAAAAATGCGCTGCTTAAACCAAGAATATCTCCAGCTATTCCTGTAAAAACAAGTGCCGCGGAAATAGTAAGAAAATCAATCATTATGTAGATACTGCTGCTTACTGTAGGGTTTTTCCCGCTTACCGCCTGTACATAGGCCAGAATTACAGGTGCTGACGCGAAAGAGACAAAGCCGGTAAGGATAATCAGAATCATAAGAATAGTTACAGAAGTATTTCCCGCGAACAGAAAAAGAAACATCAGAACTGGCGATAAGGAGGAAATTACAAGCAGTGTGTTATTTTTACCGAATCTGTCAGATATTGGTCCTGCAAGCATTGTGCCTGCGGCAGCTGATACCTGAAGTACGGAAAGGGATATGCCTGAAAACCATAGGGAGTGGCCCCTGGATGTAAGGTATGCAGGAAGAAAAGCGTTGAGCACTGATGAAATGCTAGCCCTTGCAATCATTAGCATTAAAACCGGAAGAAAGAACCCTTTCATGGTTTTTAATACAGTAAAAAATTTATCTTCACAAACAGCTGATGCATGACTGCTGTTTTCGTTGGAGCTTTCATCCCTGAATTTCATGATTACGGCCAAAGCCATAAAAAGGGCGAGAGGGAGAAGAAAATAAACCCTGCCAGGCCCCCAGAGTGTTATGGCGGCAAGAATCAGCAGAGGGCCTACTCCGCGTGACATTTCGCCTCCGAACATATAAAAGCTCATTCCAAGCCCTATCCGGCTGCCTGAATGCTTTTTTATCATTACCGGCCCGATTATATGAAAAAAGCATGCGCTTAGACCCATTATCAGAATAAGGATTGAAAGTACAAGATAAGAGGGTGCTGCGGTTATAAAACACATACTTGCAGCAGTTACCATAATTGAAACGGATAGTACAAGCGCAACAGGTTTCCTTGATGCAAAATTGCCGATAACCGGGTTTAAAAGCGCCGGAAGCCTGTGGAAAATGGATAAAAGTCCTGCCTGTGAATAGCTGATTCCAAGGGTCTGTATTATAAGGGGAAGGGCGGGTGATAAAAAATGGCTGAAAAGATCATGAAAAAAATGGGATGCAGAAACTGTTGCTACAGAAAATAAATCAAATCTTTTTTTCATAATATAAAAACTCCCGCTTAACTAATAAGAATAACTGCTTTTAAACCAATTGAATAAAGCTGTAACACGGTTGTAAATCGATATGCCGATCCTGTTCCTAATAAAATCAGAATCAATAGTTCTGCTTATCCCGTTGCAGTAAATTATCAATCCGTTTTCCGCGGGAATAACAGCTGTATAAAATATCAGACCGTTTTTTTTGACAACAGGGAAAAATGCAAGTGTAATTCTTTCAAGATTGCTCATTTTCATTACGAGTGATTCATCTGAAACCGAGTAATCGATAAGATATTTATTGTTTCCGAACGTTGTGTCCTCAATCAAAGCTGTCATGGTGTGTTTTTCCGGCAGGGAACTCATTGATGCCTCTGCAGCTGTTAACGGACGGGTTTGACCGGATTGTATCTCTACTTTTGAAAAAAGCACTCTCTCTTCTTTATGGGAATAGGAATAATAGGTTATCCCTTCAAGCTTTTTAATATCTGTCAGAATATTAAAAGAATCCAGTATTATATATTTTTTATCCCGTACTGACGGGTATGTAAAATAAAAAACACTCTCTATCGCAGTATTGAAATCTGTTTTTTCAATATCTTTTAAAATTCTGTTTCTATCCTTTAATTCAGGCAGCAGTTTGAAATCAAGATGTGAAGACGGATATCTGTCAATTCTCCCTTCCTTGATTAATGTTTCAATTTCGCTTTTTTCAATTCTGCTGAAAAACCGGCTGAATTCTTTATATTCTCCCTGTTTTTCATCGGAAAATGAATATATTGTAAAGAAAGAGAGCTGGAGCGTTGCCAAGATTGAAAAAATCAGAGTTCTCATATAATCTCAAATCTAAGGTAATAGCACTTTAACATCAAGAGGTATTATGAAAATCAATATATGTTTTACCGGAGGCGGGACAGCCGGGCATGTTTATCCGGGTCTTGCAGTTATCGAATCTTTATTGAAATTGTCTGTTGAAAAAAATATTGATCCGGAAATATTCTGGATAGGCTCTTCTTCCGGGATGGAGAAAAAACTTCTTGAATCAAAAGGTATTGAATTTTACGGTATACAGACAGGGAAGCTCAGGCGTTATTTTTCATTTAATAATTTTACCGATATTTTTAAAATAAAGATGGGAATAATTAAGTCTTTTTTTATACTTCTCAGGAAAAAGCCTGATGTCATCTTTTCAAAAGGGGGATATGTCAGCGTTCCCCCTGTATTTGCAGGGAGAATGCTGGGAATACCGGTAATTACACATGAATCAGATTATACTCCGGGCCTTGCGACAAAAATTAATAAATATTTTTCAAAAATAATATTGGTCTCTTTTAATGAAACTGTAAATTTCTTCAACCGGAAATATCAGAATAAAATTATTGTTACCGGAAACCCTGTCCGCAAGCTGTTTTACTCAGCTGATCCCCTGAGGGGGAGAGAATATCTCTCTTTGACTGAGAAAATACCTGTTATCCTTGTATTGGGAGGCAGCCAGGGTGCACAGGAATTAAATTACCTGATTAACAAGCTGGCTGATCTGCTTGTTAAGGATTATTATGTAATACATCAGACCGGGGAAAAAGGATATTCGGAATCGCCGGATTTTCAGCATGAGCGGTATAGGAAATACCCGTTTTTAGGCAGTGAAATTGGAGATATACTTGCCGCAGCTGATCTTGTTATCTGCCGCTCAGGCGCAGGTACTATCCTCGAACTTGCCGCTGTCGGAAAAGCAGCAATTATAATTCCTCTAAGAGGGAAAGGGACAAGGGGAGACCAGGTTTTAAATGCTGATTTCATGAAGAATAACGGTGCGGCTGTTGTAATGGATGATGATGAAATAAATCCGCAAATACTGTATAATACTGTCAATACATTATTATCTGAAAGAAATAAAATCAGGAGTATGGAAGAAGCTGTAAAATTGCTTGACAGGGAAGACTCTTCAGATCTGATTGCAGAAAAAATATTAATTCTTGCCGGAGATGGAAATTGAATAATATACCGCTTGTCCCGATAGATATTTTTTTTATCATTATAATTCTTTTTTTCACAATAAGATGTATTATTAAAGGTTTTATAACAGAGCTGATGTCAGTTGCCTCTGTTGTCGGAGGCATTACCGCCGGCTTCTTTTTTTCACCGGCCTTAAGCGCGGCGATTGACAAATATATAGGTATTTCCGGCTGGAACAGGCTGATATCATTTCTGGTTATTTTTCTTACTGTTTACATTGTTCTTAAACTTATCGAGAGAGGATTTTACAGCCTGATAGAACGCGTCAGCCTTGAAAGGCTCGACCGGTCTCTCGGCCTGTTTCTTGGTCTTTTCGAAGGGATTATGATAGTACTTATTATAATTATTGTAATAGATGTTCAGCCGGTTTTTCCTTCAGAAAAGATTTTATCAGGCAGTCTGATAGCAGAATACGCGAGAAAAATAATTATTCTTATTCCGGAACCAAACACATTTCCGCCGCTGATTTAGGCGTGAAAAGGGAGCTTTTACTGGATGTTTGATAACATAATTGGACACACTTCCGTTATAGAACAGATGAAAAAGGAAATAAGCACTAATGCTTTTCCCCCCGCAGTACTTTTAACAGGACCGCTTTATACAGGAAAACAGACCATCGCCCTTGAAACAGCCAGGGCCATAACATGCAGCGAAAAAGCACACTGGAATTGTAAATGCGAATCATGCAGATTGAACCGTGTGCTTTCCAATCCATCTATCCTCCTATTGGGATCTGATTTGTTTATTCCTGAAATATCTACCGCAAAAAAACTGCTTGAGAGGAAAAAAGAGGCGGTAAGCTGCTTTCTCTTTATCAGGAGCGTCAGAAAGCTTTTAAGAAGGTTTGACCCGGTTTTTACCGAGGAGAATGACACTAAATATAAAAAAATATCTGCATTGGTTAATACTGTCCAGGATCTTTTAAATGATTTTGACCCTGAATACCTGAAGGGTGAAGATGTAATTGATATTGATTTAAAAAAAGCTGAAATTATACTTGAGCACTGCAGAACAATAGTCAGGGATTATAATTTCAGCAGTATTCCTGTTGATCAGATACGCAAAGCTGTCTACTGGCTCAGGTTTTCAGGATACAGCAGCAAAAAAGTAATTATTATCGAAAACGCTGAAAACATGAACGATAGTTCAAGAAACGCACTTCTTAAAATACTTGAAGAACCGCCGGAAAATACATTTTTTATCCTTCTTACAAGCCGGCCCGGAGAAATTATTCCGACAATCAAATCAAGGCTCCGCAAATATGAATTTGCCGGAAGGACAATCGCGGAAAATAAAATTGTCATTGAAAAAATATTCAGGGAAGAATCCGCAATTTTTACTGATCTGAAAAATTATCTGAATTCTTCAATACCTGAAATTGAAATAATCAAAAAAGCCGCAAAACAGTTTATATTTGATCTTTTTGATAATGCAAGAGAGGAAGAGGGTGTAGGTCCTGAAGTCCGGAATATTTTAAAAGCGCAGTATTCACAATATTTCCCGGAATTTCTTGAAGAACTTTCAAGGCTTTCTTCCGAGCTTTTAGGCAGCGGTGAATTTATTGATGATTCCCCCGGCAGACTTTCTTTAATCAGCCATTTTGGTTATCTTATAAATGAAAGCTACAAAGGGTTTGACCTGTTGAATATTAATCACGAACTCCTGGTAGAATCAATGTTTCTGGAGCTTAAAAAAAGAATATGAGAAATTTTCTGAAGAAAGCAATCAAAAGAATACCCCGTCTGGATGTTAATCAGATCATAAAACTGGTAACGGTATTGTCTGATGAATACGAGCTTCTTGAAATTGTTCTTGATTCAATGACGAACGGAGTAATTGTGGCTGATAAAAGTGATAATCTGCTGTTTCTCAATAAAGCCGCGCGCCGTATGCTGAATCTCTACACTCTGAATGAAAATGTCGAACGCAAAGTCTGGGAAGTAGTAAAAGATCCCTCAATTAATAATTTTCTTTGTAAATATCTTGCAGGGGAGGATGATACCAAGCCTGTAAGTATTTTCGTAGGTGGAAATGAGAGTGAGTCCCGGCTTCTGGAATTCAGAATCGTCCCGTTGGTTAAAACAAGTTCTATCATAGGCAATGTAGTAACGATAGAAGATGTTACAGACAAAAAAATAAAGGAATCCAAACTCAGGAGGGCGGAAAGTCTTGCCTCCCTTACCACCCTTGCCGCCGGTGTCGCGCATGAAATAAAAAACCCTCTCGGTTCGATAAGCATCTATCTTCAGTTGATGGAAAAGACAATTTCCAGAAACAGTGAAAGCGAAATATGCAGCAGCATAAAGAACAATATTTCGGTTATCAAGGAAGAAGTGGAACGTCTTAATAAAATTGTTGTTGATTTTTTATTCGCGGTAAGACCAATTGATCTTGATTTAAATGATGAGAATTTAAATAAGATAATACTTGAAACGCTTGAACTGTTTACTCCGGAACTTGTTAAATCAGGAATTATTGTTGATACAGATTTATGTCCAAAAATACCTGATCTGAAACTTGATAAGCGTTATATCAAACAGGTGCTTATAAATCTTATTAAAAATGCTGAACTGGCTATGAGCAAGGGCGGAAGTTTAACAATTACAACTGAGTGCAGGGATAACCAGGCAGTTCTCAAAGTAATTGATACAGGAACTGGAATACCTGATAATATCCTCTCAAGAATTTTTGAACCATATTTTACCACAAGGGATTTTGGATCAGGAATTGGCCTTACAATTGTTTATAAGGTTGTTAAAGAACATAAAGGCGATATTTCAATCAAAACGAAAGAAAACAAAGGTACTACCTTTATTATAACATTTCCTCTGCCGCAGACAGAACAGAGACTTATTGAATATGAAGGGGACGATGATGAAATTCTCAATCCTGATAGCTGATGACGAAAAAAATATAAGAACAGGACTTGGTCAGGCGTTAAACGATGAAGGCTATAAAACCTATTTAGCTGCGGACGGCGCAGAAGCTTTTTCTATTTATTCGAAAAACAGTATTGATCTTGTAATAACTGATCTTAAAATGCCTGAGATGTCAGGAGAGGAACTCCTTAAAAAAATAACCAATGAGAATAAAAACATACCTGTAATAATATTGACCGGACACGGTACTATTGAAAAAGCTGTTCAGACCATGAGGGACGGTGCCTATGATTTTATAACAAAACCGCTCAATCTCGACCATCTTTATCTGATAATAAAAAGAGCGCTTTCGAACCGTGAACTTCAGATACAGCACAAGGCGCTGCAGGAAGAGGTTGAAAAAATAAAGAACAGGAGCAAATACCTTAATCTGGTCGGAAAAAGCAATTCCATGAAAAAAGTTGTAGAAACAATTGATCAGGTGGCAGCCACCAGGGCATCAATTCTGATTACAGGTGAAAGCGGTGTCGGAAAAGAAGTCGTTGCAGATGTAATACATAATCTTTCAGACAGAAGGGATAAACCTTTTATTAAGGTTCATTGCGCAGCTTTATCCGAATCTCTTCTTGAAAGTGAGCTTTTCGGACATGAAAAGGGTGCGTTTACCGGTGCGATATCAAAAAAAAGAGGAAGGTTTGAGCTGGCCCATAACGGCACAATTTTTCTCGATGAAATTGGAGAGATAAATCAGTCTGTACAGATAAAGCTTCTGCGTGTTCTCCAGGAGAGAACTTTTGAGAGGGTCGGGGGAGAGGAAACTGTAAGTGTTGATGTAAGAATAATTTCTGCAACAAACAAGGATCTTGCCAGGGAAGTAGAAAAAGGCAATTTCAGGGAAGATCTTTATTACCGGTTAAATGTTGTAAATCTGCATATACCTCCGCTGCGGGAAAGACAGGAGGATATTCCTCTGCTGATTGCGGTTTTTCTTAAAGAAATTACAGAAGAAAACGGCAAGAAAATTGACGGCATAGATACCAAGGCGCAGGCAGCTCTCTATAACCACAAGTGGAAAGGTAATATAAGAGAGCTTAGAAACTGCATAGAAAGTTCTGTTGTAATGTCAAAAGGGAATATAATACTTTATGAGGATCTTCCTGTTTCCATAAAAGATGAATCAAACGATAATAATATTATTATCAGGACGGGGACTCCGTTATCCGATGTTGAGCGAATTGTGATAAACAATACCCTTAATATTTTTAAAGGCAATAAAAGCAAAACTGCCGAAGTGCTCGGTATAGGAAGAAAAACTCTTCACAGAAAACTTAATGAATATAATATTGAATAATCAGCATGGTTTGATAAAAAAAGGTTTAAAATCAGCCTGTGAAATCAGACTTCGCTTTCATCAAAATAATAATTCCCGGTAAAGATATACTCGGGTTTTGAAGTAACATAGACTTGATTGTCCTCTCTGTCCCATTCAACGTAAGCGGCATTATTTTGAATCATTACCAGGTTTTCATTTTCGTAGCCGTTAAGTGATGCTGCAATAGAAGCAATTGAACATATGAGTGAATTGTCAATATTCCTTGACGGAATCCAGTGCCTCACGCTTATGCTGTTGCGGGCTGTAGGAAAGACAAAAACAGGCAGGCTGTCAAAATAGGCCGGGCTTTTAATAATCCTTGCGCTAAGCTCTTTAAGTTCTTTAGCCGGTTTGTTTTCAGGGAAAAAGACAAGCGCGTGTTTTTTAAGATCAATTTTTGTGTAAGTGTAAGTATGATTGTCAATAACTATGTTTTCGATAATGCTTGTGTTGAAGGAAGGTTCGCCAACAGATATACGAAAACTGGTACTGTCTATTATCTGGACAGAAAGGGCAATGTCATTATTGATTATTTTTATTACTTTGCTGTTTATTGAAATTGTATCAAAAATAAATCTTGTCGCGATAAGTGTTGAATCATTTAAGCTTGAATACAGTCGGCCGTCAGGCGAATAGGTTTTTATAACAATTTTTTCCTGGTCCGAGGATGTAATGAAAATAATTCCTTTGGAACCTACACCTGTATGTCTGTCGCAGATATTCACTGCCGCTTTTGACAGCAGTGAACTGTTAAACAAATCTATATTTCTTAAATCTGAAAGGATAAAATCATTTTTTAATAAATGTATTTTATAAAAATTAATATCCACAGTTTTTTAAGTTATTTAAAAAAACTCTTGTGAAGCTTTTTAATAGTTTCATCAATTTCATCCTGGGGAAGAACCATGGAAAGGTTTACCTCGGATGCTCCCAAGGAAATCATTTTGACGGATGCGGGATACAGGGTTTTGAATATGTCTGAAATCAGTGAAGAGTCTTTCCAGATATTTTTTCCTACAAGACAGATTATACCATTGTTATATTCAACTGTAGTTTTTCCGATCTGCTCAAGCTCAGTCAATATAAGGCCTACATTGCGTACATCTTCTATTGTCATGGATACAGAAACCTCGGAAGTTGATATAAGATCTACCGGTGTTTTATATTTACTGAAAATCTGGAATATCCTGGATAAAAAACCGTACGCATTCAGCATTCTTGAAGAAGTGATATTAATAAGGGTAATATTCTTCTTCCCTGAAATACCTGTTAAACCTGTTCCTGAAGTTTTATCAATTATTGCAGTTCCGGGAGAATCAGGATTTTTTGTGTTTTTAACTATTACAGGAATTTTTTTCTCTACTGCCGGCTGGATTGTTGAAGGGTGAACAACCTTTGCGCCAAAAAAAGCAAGCTCTGCGGCTTCAGCATAGGATATGTTTTCAATACGTTTTGCATCGCTGACAATTCTGGGATCAGTAGTAAGAATACCGTCAACATCTGTCCAGATCTGTACCTCTTCAGCATCTAGCGCCGAACCGATAATTGCGGCAGTATAATCTGAGCCGCTGCGTCCCAAAGTAGTAATATGTCCTTCTTCTGATGAACCGATAAAACCCTGCGCAATAATAATTTTTCCTTTTTGCGGTTTTACAAACTCACGGATCTTTGGATTTGTTATTTTAAATATTGGTGCGGCATTTGAAAAATTGTCATCAGTAATAATGAAATCCCTTGAATCAAGAAGTTCCGCATCGATCTTCCTCTCAATAATTCTGTGGTAAATAAGCAGTGTTGAAAGTCTTTCACCAAATGAAAGCAGAGTGTCAGAACTTTTCGGCGAGCATTCCTGCAGAAGATAAAGCCCCCTTGAAAGGGAGGAAAGCTGATCAAAAAGTGTATTAAGTGATTTTAATGCAGCTGCAAGGTTTTCACCCGTCAAAAAGGCTTCTGCAGCGTCAATATGTACCTTTTTAAGGATATCAATTGTTTCGATTATCCCTTCTTTATTTTTCTGGAATGAGCAATTTGCTATATTTATAAGCCGGTCAGTTGTTTTGGCCATAGCTGATGCAACAAGAACCGGAGCCCTGTCTATCATGCTGTTTGTTATGTCTATGGCTTTATCTATCCAAAAACTGTCCTGTACTGAAGTCCCGCCGAATTTAATTACAATCATATTTCTGCCTTCTCAATTAAATGTGTGTCTAATTGATTGTTGCTAACATATATGAGATATTATGTCAATAATTCTACAGGAAGGGCTGATATGCTTAACGATATTGAAGAAAAAACTGAAAAAGCATTTAAATCCTGCAGCACAGGAAACATGAATGGAATAAGGACCGGAATAATCCTTGGTTCCGGCCTTTCCGGTGTAAGAAATTCAATTAATGGACAGGAAATACCGTTTTCTGAAATTGAAGGGTTTCCTGCTCCAGGCGTAAAAGGGCACTCGGGAATACTTAAAATTTCACAGCAATGCGCTGTCCTTGCCGGAAGATTCCATTTCTATGAGGGACATAGTCTTGATGATGTAGTACTGCCTGTTTTTCTCCTTAAAAAATTTGGTGTTGAGAATATTATTATTACCAATGCGGCTGGAGGAATAAACAGATCATATTCACCCGGTGAGCTTGTCCTTATCAGTGACCATCTTAATCTGACAGGAGTTAATCCGCTGATAGGTAAGAATAATGAAAAATACGGACCTAGGTTTCCTGATATGAGCAGTGCTTACAGCAAATCTCTTATTGAAAAGGCTTTGGAAATAAAGCCTGGTCTTAAAAAAGGTGTTTATGCAGGGCTTACCGGTCCTTCATATGAGACACCGGCAGAAGTCAGGATGCTGGCAGTTGTCGGCGCAGACCTGGTTGGAATGTCAACAGTAAACGAGGTTATTGCAGCGCGCTACCTCGGTATCAATGTACTTGGAATATCATGCGTAACAAATATGGCTGCCGGAATACTTGAAAAACCGCTTGACCACAGCGAAGTAATTGATACAGGTAAAAAAGCTGAAGCTGAATT
Source organism: Spirochaetales bacterium (assembly GCA_024233785.1). Classification (GTDB taxonomy): domain Bacteria; phylum Spirochaetota; class Spirochaetia; order CADAEX01; family CADAEX01; genus JACKPD01. The sequence goes on from JACKPD010000005.1 coordinate 25,422, forward strand.
GACCGGACTTGTTCTGGAACTCATCAGGAGAATAAATTAACCATTCATGCGCGCAAATGAAAGAATAACTGAAAATACTCTTGAAATTATACGAAAAACAATAAATGAGGCTGACGGCAACGAGGTGATGTTTTGCGGCAGACTTGACACCAAAGGAATGATTGAGTCTGTCATTATCGCAGCAAGGGGCAATGAAGAAGCAGTTCCGGCAATCGAGTCTTTTATTGAAAAAGGCGAAGCTGTCATCCACAACCATCCGGACAGCGTTTTAAAACCCAGCAATGCGGATTTGAGAATTGCTTCAATTCTTGGTTCCCAGGGAATAGGCTTTATAATAATCGATAATACGGCGGAAAATATATATGTAGTTGCCGAGCCCCTTGTAACCAGAAAAAAAAAGAAAATAAGAACAGATAAGCTGGCCGATAAAATTTCTCCGGACGGTGCTCTGTCAAAACTGTTTGAATATTATGAACCAAGGGATTCCCAGATAGAGATGCTAATATCTGTCGCTGAATGTTTAAATAATGAGAACATGCTTATTGCGGAAGCAGGTACCGGGGTCGGCAAATCAATTGCCTATCTGCTTCCCGCTTTTCAGCAGGTAATCAACAATGATGAAAGAGTCGTTATTTCCACCAACACAATCAACCTTCAGCATCAGCTTCTTGAGAAAGATATTCCTCTTGTCAAAAGTATTTTAAAAACTGATAAAAAGGCAGCCCTGATCAAGGGAAGATCCAACTATCTGTGTTTAAGAAAATATTATGAATATATCAATGAAAATTCTCTTTTCAGGGAAGGGGAAGATAAAGGGATCAGTCTTATAAGGGAATGGGCTTCTGTAACAGAGACAGGAGATAAGGCCGACCTTCCTGTTGTACCTGATTATACTGTCTGGAATGATATATGCTCTGAATCTGACTACTGTCTCGGGCTTTACTGTCAGTACAGGGAAAAATGTTTTGTGATAAAAGCACGGAAAAATGCATCAACAGCTTCAATTCTTGTGGTTAACCATCATCTCCTTTTTTCTGACCTGGCGGCAAGAAGTTCCGGAGCCGGATTTAACGGTACAGCTGTTCTTCCCGCTTTCAAACATGTTGTATTTGATGAAGCGCATAATATTGAAACAGCGGCAACTTCATACTTTTCCATGATGCTTTCAAAAGGATATATTTTAAAAACCTTTAAAAAATTATATAGCAGATACCGCGGGAAGGTTTCAGGACTATACCGTTTCCTTGAGGCTTCCGCAATCCAGAATCAAGCCAGGGTCTCTGAACTTCCGCAGATGATTTCAGATACAATCGGTGTATATGATCTGCTTGAGATTGAAGCTGAAAAAAAAATATCAGAAAGACAAAATATTAAAATTGAGAAATCCCTTTTTTTTGATGATATATATTCTGCACTTCTTGCTTTTAAAAAAAATCTGCTTAAGGTATATAATCTGCTTGATGATATTTCACAGGAAATAGATATTCCGCCGGATGAAGATTCAAGGATATATGAACTTGCTCTTATAAAAGGAAAAATTAAAGGATTGATATCCACTGCTGAAATTATACTTGATGCGGATGAGGACTATGTCAGCTGGATAGAAAAAGGTAAAAGTACTGTCTTTACACTGACCCCGCTTGATGTAAGCAAAGTGCTGAGAGATACAGTCTATGAAAAAATCAGCAGCATAATTTTTACATCCGCTACTTTAAGTATAAGGGAGTCGTTTGATTTCTGGAAAAAAAGAATAGGTCTTACTTTCCAGAACAGGGAAATTACTGAAAAAATATTCAAGTCTCCTTTTGATTACAGAAAAAAAGTACTGCTGGCTGTCCCGACTGATATCAAAGATCCTTCTGATCCGTTATATACCAGCGAACTAGCAGCATTCGCACTTAACATAATAAAAATATCCGAGGGAGGAGCTCTTCTTTTGTTTACATCCTATTCAATGCTTATGGATGTTTACAGCAGAATAAAAGAGGATATCATAAATTCAGGAATTACAATTCTGCGCCAGGGCGAGTTCGACAGATTCAGGATACAGAAAATATTCAATGAAGATAAAAAAAGCGTTCTGCTTGCGACAGATTCTTTCTGGGAGGGCATAGACAGTCCAGGTGAGACTTTAAAAATAGTTATTATCTGCAGGCTGCCTTTTAAAGTGCCGTCAGACCCTGTAATACAGTCACGACTTGAAAAAATTGAAAAAGAGGGCGGGAACCCATTTGCTGATTACTCGCTCCCCGAAGCTGTCATAAGGCTGAGGCAGGGGTTCGGAAGGCTTATGAGGAGAAAAACCGATACAGGTATTGTTATTGTAACAGACAACAGAATAGTAAAAAAATCATATGGTCAGGTTTTTATTGCTTCACTGCCGGAAACTTCAAAATGCATAAGTGACATGGGGCAGATTGAAGAAAAAATTGAATCATTTCTTTACAGTTGAAATCATACAGCTTATATCAAAAAAAAAGGCTGATGGAATTAATCCACAGCCTTCTTCTATTTCTGCGATTGTGAAAATAGTTATTCAACAATAGCAATAATATCTGCAGCTTTAACAATCAGATAGTCTACATTTTCAATTTTTATGGTAGTTCCGGCATATTTATCATACATAATTTTCTGGCCGACTTTTACCTTGATTGCATCTTTATCATCACCGATAGCTGAAACAACACCAGTCTGTGTTTTCTCCTGTGCAGTCTGCGGTATAAACAGGCCTCCTTTTGTTTTCTCTTCTGACTCAGTAATCTTTACTAACACCCTGTCGCCTAATGGTGTGATTTTCATTTGTATCCTCCTGAAAGACTGTTAAATTATTTGATTTAAGTTAATATAAAAATAACAATGAAAATATACGAATCTTGTTAATAATGGTCAAGATAAATAATACATCAGGAATTCTGCAAAATCTGCATGATATAAAATAATACTTCCTGATTTATCAATAATTGTGTCATAAGTAACCAGTATTAAGGGTAAAATTAATAAATGCGTATTATTGACACATGAAGAAAAACAGTAAATATAGCGTATTTTTAAATTATTATATAAATGCTTGTATTATAAGGAATTAATAAATATTAAATAAAAGTTTGGATTGGCACATATATTGCAATTATATAGATGTTTGGGAGGTGCAATATATGTCAGCAACTATTACTAAAGTTAAAAGAGCAAAAAAAACCAGTGACGAGAACACACTTTCGATCTATTTGAAAGAAATTAACAATATTCCTCTTTTATCAAGAGAAGATGAAGAAAAATATGCAAGACTTGCAGCTGCAGGTGACAAGAACGCAAGAGATATTCTTGTTAAATCAAACCTTAGATTTGTTGTTAATGTAGCAAAAAAATACAAAAATCAGGGTATTCCGCTTTCAGATCTCATAAATGAAGGTAATATTGGTCTTCTTAATGCGGTTGAAAAATATGATGTAGACAGGGGATACCACTTTATATCTTATGCTGTCTGGTGGATTAAACAGGCAATACTAAAAGCTATAGGTGAAAAATCCAGAATGATAAGACTTCCGCTTAACAGGGCAGGAGAGCTTGTTCAGATTGAAAGACTTAAAAAAGAATATCTGGCAATAAATGGAAGTGATCCTGATCTTAAGGATATTGCTTCTGATCTTAGCCTTACAGAAGAACATGTAAGGGAGATGATAAATATTTCCCGTGAACATATATCCATTGATACTCCTGTTTCATCAGGAGAAAGAGATTCCGCCAAAATATCTGATTACATTGAAGATACTCGCTACAAACAGCCTGATGAATTTATAATTGACAGATCACTTAAAGAAGAGATTAATAAACTTCTTGCCACATTGTCCGGTAAAGAAGCAGATATAATTGAACAGCGTTTCGGCCTTAACGGTGAGACTCCCCAGTCGTTAAAGGAAATAGGCGACAGATTTAATCTTACAAAAGAAAGAATCAGGCAGATAGAAAAAAAAGCTCTTGAAAGACTAAAACACGTTTCAAGAAAGCAGTATCTTGAAGCCTATATTTAATATCCTGAAATAATTATTCTTTGTTTATAGATAACCTTTGGTGATATATGTTATTGCCAGAGGTTATCTTGACATATAATTGATAATATTTTAGTCTAATATCTGTAAAAATCTCAATCAATACTACTGGTAATAAGCAATTATTCAATCTGGTAGAAAACAATCTGGAGGTCAGGAAAATAATGTCTATGGAAAAATTTGTTTACTTTTTCGGCGGCGGAACATCAGACGGAAAAGCTGAAATGAAGCAGCTGCTTGGTGGTAAGGGTGCCAATCTTGCGGAAATGTCAAATATGGGGATACCGGTTCCTCCCGGTTTTACAATTTCAACTGAAGTCTGTAAAGTTTATTATGATAATAACAGAACCTATCCTGAAATTGTAAGAAAACAGGTTAAAGAAAACCTTGAAAAACTTGAAAAACTTCAGGGGAAAAAACTTGGAGACCCTTCTGATCCGCTGCTTGTTTCGATACGTTCCGGCGCTGCAGTTTCAATGCCTGGAATGATGGATACAATCCTTAACCTTGGACTTAATGACAAGGCAGTTGAACAGATTGCGGTAAAAACAGGTAATCCAAGATTCGCATGGGATGCCTACAGACGTTTTATTCAGATGTTCGGCGATGTTGCTATGGGCGTACCTCATCATGATTTTGAAGCAATTCTTGAGTCTGTAAAAAAAGAAAAAGGTGTTGAAAATGATACCGAACTTACAGCAGATGATTTGAAAAAGGTTGTAAAGCTTTATAAAGAAGCTTACAAGAATTTCATTAAAGAAGATTTTCCGCAGGACCCGATGGTTCAGCTTTGGGCTGCCATTGATGCAGTTTTCGGTTCATGGAACAACAAAAGAGCAATCAAATACAGGGCAATTAACGGCATAGTAGGCCTTCTTGGAACAGCAGTTAACGTACAGACTATGGTTTTCGGCAACTACGGCGATACTTCCGGAACAGGCGTATGTTTTTCTAGAGACCCGTCAACAGGTGAAAACTATTTCTACGGTGAATATCTCATGAATGCCCAGGGAGAAGATGTTGTTGCAGGTATCAGAACTCCGGAAACATTGAAATCTCTTGAAAAAGAAAATCCTGAGATGTACAAACAGCTTGTAGGCTTCAAGGAAAAACTTGAAAATCATTTCAAGGATATGCAGGATATCGAGTTTACAATTCAGCAGGGTGTTCTTTATATACTTCAGACAAGAAACGCCAAGAGAACAGGTCCTGCAGCTATCCGCTGCGCTGTTGAAATGGTTGAAGAGGGCATGATAAACAAGGAAACAGCTGTAAAGAGGGTAACGCCTGAGCAGCTTGACCAGCTTCTCCATCCGATGATTGATCCTAAAATGAGAAAGACACTTAAGGCAATTACAAAGGGTCTTAACGCTTCCCCCGGTGCTGCCTGCGGACAGGTGGTATTTACCGCTGATGAAGCAGAACATTGGGCTAAAGATGGCAAGAAAGTGCTTCTTGTAAGAAAAGAGACATCACCGGAAGATATCGGCGGTATGGTTGTTGCCCAGGGTATTCTTACATCAACCGGCGGTATGACAAGTCATGCGGCTGTTGTTGCAAGAGGAATGGGTACACCCTGTGTAGCGGGATGTAAAGATCTTTTAATAACAGGTAAATCCATAAAAGTTAAAGGCATTGAAATCAAGGAAGGCGATTACCTTACAATAGACGGTTCGACTGGAGAAGTTTTCAACGGTAAAGTTGAACTTGCAAAACCAAAATTCGATGACAGACTTACTAAATTCCTCACATGGGCAGATGAAATAAGATTGGGTGCGGAAAGAAAAGGTCTTCCGAAGGGTTTCCTTGTAAGAACCAATGCAGATCAGCCGCATGATGCAGTAGTAGCAAGGGAATTCGGAGCTGAAGGAATCGGACTCTGCAGAACTGAGCACATGTTCTTTGATGCGGAAAAACTTGAAATATTCCAGCAGATGATAGTCGCTGAAGATGTAGCAACAAGGAAAAATGTACTTAAAAAACTTATTCTTCTTCAGCAGAAAGACTTTGAAGGTATTTTTGAAGCAATGAACGGACTTCCTGTTACTATCAGGCTTCTTGATCCTCCTCTTCATGAGTTTGTACCAAAAACACCTGAAGATACAAAGACCCTTGCCGGTAAAATGGGAATTCCTGTCGAAAAACTCCAGTCAAAGATTGATTCACTTCACGAACTCAACCCGATGCTCGGCCACCGCGGATGCCGTCTCGGTATAACATATCCTGAAATTTATGATATGCAGGTTGAAGCTATCATGAGAGCTGCATGTGAACAGACAAAGAAGGGAGTTAAAGTAATTCCTGAGATCATGATACCTCTTATCGGAACATTCCAGGAATTGAAAATGCTCAGAGCAAATGCTGAAAAAGTAATTGCATCTGTATTTGAAACAATGAAGATGAAGGTAGACCACAAAATTGGTACAATGATTGAAATTCCGAGGGCAGCTATTACTGCTGATGAAGTAGCGCCTTATGCAGATTTCTTTTCATTCGGAACCAACGACCTTACACAGATGACCTACGGTTATTCAAGGGATGACATCGGCTCCTTCCTGCCTGATTATATTGAACAGGGTGTACTTGAAAGAGACCCGTTCCAGGCTATTGATCAGAACGGTGTAGGTGTACTTGTAAAAATGGCATCAGATAAAGCAAGGGCCATCAAACCGGATATCAAGCTTGGTATCTGCGGTGAACATGGCGGTGAAGCATCATCAATAGAATTCTGCTATAGAACAGGACTTAATTATGTTTCATGTTCTCCATACAGAGTTCCTCTTGCAAGATTATCTGCGGCTCAGGCAGTACTTAAAAATAAATAATCGAAACTCTTTTAAAGTCAAAGGCTGTCCTGCAAAGGACAGCCTTTTCTGTATCTGCGAAATACAAAAATGAAAAACAACCTGATATTTATATATGAAAAATTGTTTGAAACCCACGGTCCCCAGGGGTGGTGGCCTTTACTGTTTGAGGAAAGGAAGAATTTTACAGACAGCGAAGGATATCATAAAAAAAATACAATCTATACTCAGACAAGAACCGACAGATTCGAAATAAGCACCGGTGCTGTCCTTACTCAAAATACAAACTGGAATAATGTATACAGTTGTTTAACTGATTTTAAAAAATACTCAATAACTACACCAGAAAGTTTCCTTGATAAAGATATTGATTTTATCAAAAATATTATCCGAAGAACAGGATATTACAATCAGAAATATCTTAAACTGGTTAACCTTATATCTTTCTTTCAAAAAAATAATTATTTCGAGTTACCTGAAAAGCTTTCCCGTGAAGCACTTCTTGAAATATGGGGAATAGGGGAGGAGACTGCTGATTCAATATTACTTTATGCGTTTAACAGAAAAACATTTGTGATAGACGCATATTCGAAAAGAATTGCTTCCCGTCTTGATTCCACTTTGAAATTAAAAACCTATAAGGATTATCAAAAATATTTTACAGAAAATATTCCGGATGATCTTGAAATATTTAATCAGTATCATGCATTGATTGTTAAACATTGTGTAGAAATATGCAGGAAAAAGCCTTATTGTGATAAATGCATATTATTTTCATACTGCGATAAGGCAATATAAGTTATAAATTATACAGGACCAAAGAGTAGACAGAATATATATTATCGGAAGTAATGGCGATATATGCTTTTCCTATTTCTTTTCGCTTACCTTATGGTATATGTAGATTACAGTTATTGAAATAACAAGCGGCGGAAAAATATTCACTACTCCGTTTATTCTGGTTAATGCGTTTATTATATTTGTAAAATAGTATTCAATAATTGCGCCGAGAAAAGATCCTATAATTGAAACAATAAGAACGCCCCAGAAATTTCCAATAAACGCTTTATTGTAGACATAATAAAATACAAGTGCTGATGCAAACCCAATAAGAATATAAATAATACCGATGTTGAAATAATAAGAAAACATGCGCAACCTATCCTTGTCTGATTAAAAAGTTCCATAGTCTATATAACCAAGCCATACCGGCTTGCTGTAGATATTGTATACCCTGTCGTATTTACCGTAAGAAAAAACATATAAAGAAAGTGTAACATCCGCAGCAGGCACATCAGTATCACTTTCAGACATATCATCATATATAAACGATTTATAATAATCAGTATTTGCCGGATCTGCAACAACCCTGTATAATCCAGTATTTTCATAATCGACATATGGAATTACATCATTAAAGGCAATCCGATCAAAAAAAATCGTTATTTCAAAACTTTCATCCCTGTCCGCATTATCTATAGGTATCATCGGGTAAGGAGTTTTTGAATCTGTATTTTGTACAGTATTTATTCTTTTAAAACCAAGGTTTGCCAGGTCAGACGGCTCAGGTTCCTCAACTGAAAAAAGATTTTTATAATCATTTGTGTTATCAACATTAAAATTTGCTTTAATATAAAATTTATAATAAAGCTCATAACCCTGAAAAACATCAGGGTCATTATCGCTGCGGTTATATATTTTAATTATTCCCGGTGAACCGGTTAAAGCTGAAACTTCAGGAGCATATATATATGGATAATCATTAAGTCCGCAGCCCTGGATAAGAAAGAAAGATAATGCGGACAAAATGATAATTATTCTGTTAAGGGGTATCATACCCTCCCTTGATATCAAGAAGCTCATAAATTAATACCGGTTTATTTTTTCCTTTTACCCTTATATTGTCAAGCTCTCTGACTATTACTTTATCCTTTACAAGAGGATAAGTAAATTCGCTTATAATTATCTGGGTAGCATACTGCTTATTTGTCCCTTCAAGCCGAGCCCCGAGGTTGACGTTATCGCCCATAAGCGTATAGTTCATTCTTCCGAGGGAACCCATATTCCCTACTGTCATTACCCCTGAATTCAGACCTATACCGATGTTGATTCTCTTTTCAGGAGGCCATCCTTCATTAAGCTTTCGAAGCGCCTCCATCTGCTTTAACGCGCATTTACAGGCAAGCAGCGCATGGTCTTCCTGTGGAATCGGAGCGCCCCAGAAGCACATTATTTCATCACCTACATACTTATCAAGAGTCCCCCTGAATTCAAGTATAATATCAGTCATGGAAGTAAGATAAATATTTAAATGGTTTACCAGTTCCTGCGGTGTCATGGTTTCAGATAAGGTTGTGAATCCCCTGATATCTGAAAAAAATACAGTAAGGTTTTTATCAACTCCTCCAAGCTCCGGAGGATTTTCAAGTATCTGATCAACAACAGCCGGGCTAACATATCTTCCGAACATGTTTCTTATCCGCTTCTTGTCTTTTTCCTCAGTCATTACCCTGTATACAACGATTGAAAGAAACGTAAAAAACACACCGACTGCCGAAGGTGCAAAATCAACAATATAATTCATGGAATCAAAAATAATGCTTGTTGAGATAAAAAACACAAGAATGGAGAAAATGGAAAAAACCGCTGCCCAGAGTGTTGAAAGCCTTGAGGTCAAAAAAGCTGTACACATTACAAGAAAAAATAATATTGAAATATTTATCCAGGACGGAACTTCTTTAAGGAATTTATTCATCAGGATTGTATTAAGTGCGTTAGCGTGAATTTCAACACCGTACATCAGTCCATAGGGTGTTGTTTTTTCATCTGCTGCTATACCTCTTGCGAACGGCCCTGTCATAAGTATTTTATTTGCAACAGCCATGGTTTTCGGCCATGTAGACGGATCAAACGGCGGTGACTTTGCAGCATAACCTGAATACGATCTTATCGGATATGTCTGATGTCCCCCTGGATCTGCAGTAGAGGGATTCCCCATGAAATTTATCAGCATCTGTCCATTTTCATCAATCGGAATTATAACTTCTTCAAGTATTTTTTTAATTTCTGGTTTTAATAATGCGCCCTCTTTGCTGTATTTTGCAGGTTTTTCAACCACCTGATAAGGGACCCATGCCTGTTTTTCAACATCGAAATATTGAGGTGAAGGTATTTTAATGTATTCTCCGATTCTAACTTCAATATCCTCAGGTTTTTTATTGAAGTACTCAAGTGCAAGGGACAATGTTATGGCAGGAACAAACGTATCTTTATATTTTTTTACAGTATAAAAATAAACTTCCTCCCCTCCTGCCGTAAGGGCTTTAACCGGAGGTGAATTCTTTATGAGTGTTTCTTTTAGTTCTGATATCTGTTCTTCCGTCAGAGGATATTGTATCGGATGGTCCTTGCCGCTAATATCTGTCCAGCCTAATCTTTCAAATATTGTTTCATCAATTTTATAGTCAGATGATAAATCATCAATATTTATCACATCAACTAAAATAGATGATTTTGATATCATCCCCTGTCTGCGGTATATCTTGTCAAAATCTTCCTTGAAATTGGCATGGCCATAACCCTTGCTTACCCTGCCAAGCGGCTGAAGAGGCGGCTGGAGACCTGAATAGGAAGTTACATTGTGCCAGTTCCCTTTAACATTTGTAATCCTGCCGTAGGTATTGTAAAGTATTTCCTGTCTGCCTATATAATCCTCTGCTATAGCCTCTGATGGAGGAACTTCGTCAAGTACTGTCTCAAGAAAGACCCGTCCGCTCTCTTTAATTGCTTCAACCAGAAGGGCATCATCATAAGCCTTGCTGGTATCAGGCTCAATAAAAAAAACGTCTATAAAGAGAGCCCTTTCCCTTTCTTCCTGGTTCTTGATCCGTGAAAAGGTTTTTATCAGATCAGCGTGACGATACCTGGGGAAAGGCCATTTGCCGAATTTATTAAGGCTTCTGAAATCAATTCCAACTATAAGTATGTCGGGAGATATATTGGGATTCTGTATTGATTGAGTAACACCTTCCTGAATATAGGTTTTCTGTGAAATATTTTTAAGATAAAAGTTTACATCAATCATTTTGAGTTTTAATTTATTTGTGATATCTGTGAAGTTTTCTGCGAATAGAATCAGCGAAAAGATCAGAACAGCAATTAACATTCCGAAGTATTTGGTCTGCATTAAAAATTTTGCGCTGAATGCTTTTTTACCCATTAAAATTTCCTCCTGAATCTGCCGGGGACAGCTATATCAAAAAATATATTCCTTCCGGGATAAATCTCCGGAAGGAAGTTATTATATTTTACCAGTCTTTACAGGCATATTCAAAAGATTGCCGGATAAATAAATATATGCTTTAAATAATAATTATTCCAAAAACATAGAAACTATTTATCAATTTTGCCTGCAGATTTGAGATAAATTATACGGTCTCTGGCAAAATTTGTCCAATCACTATTTGTATATTTTGAAGTTATCAGATTATAGTAATCTGCAGATGTTTTATAATCCTCTTTTTTCTCATAAAGTCTTCCAAGGGAAAAAATAACATGTGATATATCCGGGTATTCAGATGCATAAACGCTTTCTATTTTTTTATAGGTATCAATTGCTTTATCATTCTGATCAGTATTTTCATAGCAGACTGCCGCATTGTTAAGAGCGATGGGCGCAAGGTAGCTCTTTTTATATTTTTCTGCAAAATTGTTGAATATTTCAGAAGCTTTGTCGTACTGTTTATCCTGAAAGAGGACATCCCCTTTCATGAACAATGCTCTCTGTGCAGCATAAAAAGTACTGTAATTGTCAATAACATCATCAAGAGATTTTAAAATCTCAGTAATTTTAACTGACTTGCCTGAATCATCACTTTCCATTCCCGCAACAGCCGTATAGCTGTCTTCAATCTCTTCAATCAGAACTGTTGCCTTTTCGTTTATTGAAGATCTGATTTCATTATAAACAGTAGCGCCGATAGCAAAAACCAGTATTCCGGCAATTAAAATAATCAGGAATATCCATTTGCTGGATAAAAAATCTGATATGGATTTTAATAATTTCTGCTTAAATGTTAATTCTTCATGATGCTGCATCAATTTACTCCTTGATTTCTTCTTTAATTTCCAGCTCATTAATCAATCTGGATAAATATGTTCTTTGAATACCAAGCACAGAAGATGTTCTGCTCTGGTTCCATTCATTTGCCTTAAGAGCTTTTATTATATAGTTTTTTTTGAATTTGTTGATAGCTGTTTTAAGCGGTAAAATAATATTTTTTTCATAATTTTTAAATTCAATATCTTCCGGTTTTATTGTTTTCCCTTTCATTGTTACGGAAAGCCGCTTTATATAGTTTTCAAGTTCCCTTACGTTGCCGGGCCAGTCATAAGAGTATAATTTTTCCATCGCATTACTTGTAAAAACAATTCCCCCGTTCATGCGGCCGGAAAAATAATCAACAAGCTGAGGAATATCATCCTTTCTGTTTTTGAGTTCGGGAATATGAAGAAGAAGAACATTAAGTCTGTAATATAGATCTTTTCTGAAACGGCCGGCAGAAACTTCAGCTTCGATGTCCCTGTTTGTCGCGGAAATTATCCGTATATCAATTTTTACCGGGTTTTCAGAACCAAGCTGATCTACCGCGCTGTTCTCAATTACGCGCAGCAGTCTGGATTGGGTATTAAGAGGCAGCTCGGTAATTTCATCAAGAAAAACAGTACCGGTATCTGCCGCAATAAATTTACCTTTTCTGTAAGAAGAAGCATCAGTAAATGCTCCTTTGAGATGGCCGAAAAGCTCACTTTCAATTAAAGATTCAGGTATGGCGGCGCAATTGATTTTTACAAAAGGTTTTCCGTATCTCAGACTGTTTTTATAAATAAGATCTGCAAAAAGTTCCTTGCCTGTGCCGCTGTCCCCTGTTATAAGAACAGGGGCATCAGAAGATGCAATTTTAAATGCAAAATTCCTGCAATCCTTTATAAGACTGCAGGAACCTATTATTTTATTTGAATAATCTGGCGGTAAATTATCTGTCTTGTTTTTCACTCTGCTTCATAAAATCACCAAGTGTTGCCATTGGCGAATCTTCTTCAGACTGTATATATTTAGAAATCTCTGCTCTCTCTGCGGATTTTTTGTATTCTTTTATTGAGAGCGAAAGTTTTTTCTTTTTGGAATTAATTTCAGTAATTACTGCCTTGATCTTGTCACCGACATTGTATTTGTTCATTTCAGCATCAAGCTCTTCGTTATATTTGTCTGAAATATTGCTTTTGTTAATAAGTCCTTCAATCTCTCCCTGAACCTTGACAAATATGCCGAAATCTGTTTTACCGCTGATTTCACCTTCAATCAGGCTTCCGCGTGTAAAAGATTTTGCAAGAACATCCCATGGGTTGTCACTGAGCTGTTTGACACCAAGCCTTATCCTTCTGTTTTGTGTATCAACATGAAGAACAACAACATTTATTGTTTCATTCGGTTTTAATACTGAAAAGGCGTTTTTAACCTTTTTTGTCCAAGACATATCATCAATATGTAAAAACCCTGTAATACCTTCTTCAAGTTCGATAAAGGCCCCTGCATTAGTTACCTTTAATATTTTTCTCTCAAGCTGCATACCTTCAGGATACTGGTTCTGAATTGTGTCCCAGGGATTTTCAAGGAGCTGTTTTATGCCAAGTGATATTCTTCCCTGCTGTATATCGTAAGAAAGTATCATACATTCAACTTCATCTCCGACAGAGAAAAGTTCTTTCGGATGATTGATTTTTTGTACCCAGGAAAATTCCGAAATATGGGCCATCCCCTCTATGCCCTCTTCCAGCTCGATAAAAGCTCCGAAATCGGTTAACTTCGTAACTTTGCCCTTAACAACAGTACCTGCACTGTATTTATCAGCAAAAGAATCCCATGGGTTTTCAGTGAAATGCTTTAATGAAAGGTTGATTTTATTGTTTTCCCTGTCGAGGTTTATCAGCTTTAAAGTAACCTTCTGGCCTTTTTTTACATAATCCTTTGGTTTTGCAACATGTCCCCAGCTCATATCATTTATATGAAGCAGGCCGTCAAAACCGCCAAGATCAATAAAAGCGCCGAAAGAAGCTATACTTTTAACAGTGCCTTCAACAGTATCTCCGACTTTTGCATTATTGAAGAATTCCTCTTTTTTTCTTGCAAGTTCTTCAACCAGAAATGCTTTTCTGTTAAGTACAATATTTATTTTTTTGTCGCTGTAAAGTCTGTCTATATAGAATTTATATGTATTATCGATATACTCTGAAGGTTCTTCCGCTTTACCGGCATCAATTTTTGAAATAGGAACAAAAGCCTTTACACTGTATCCAAGCAGTACTTCAAACCCGCCCTTTACATCTTTAAGAACTTTTGCATCTACCGGTACTTTATCCTGATAAGCTTTTTTAAGATTCTTCCAGAATTCTTTTTCATCATATTTTCTTTTTGATACAATAATCTGTCCGTCTCTGCTTTCTTTTTTTACAAGAACAACATTGACTGTATCACCTATTTTAGGGGGAGAATCAAATTCCAGCATGGGGATTTTGCCTTCAGACTTATAACCGATGTCTACAAAAACTGTCTCTTCAGTAACCTGTATGATGTTACCTTCTACGACATGCCCCTCTTCCAGTTCATCGAGAGATTTTAAATATTCTTCCTGGAGGTTTGTCTGGCTGTTAATTTCTTCGCTGTTAATGATTTCTCTCTCATCCATTTTGGAAAAACTCCTAATTTACGACCTGTGTTTGTTTATTTCAGACATTACTTTCTCACAAACTTCATCTATGGTCAAGTCCGAACTATTTAAATAAATTGCATCATCAGATATTTTTAATTTTCCGAATTCCTTGTTGTGATCAATCATGTCTCTGTCATTTATGCCTGATTTTATCTCTTCGAGAGATTTTTCACTCACACCCTGGTCGAGTCTTCTTTTTGCCCTTTTCTCAATTGAGGCATCAAGATAAATTTTAACTTCAGCATCTGTAAAAACCACAGTTGTCATATCGCGGCCTTCCGCAATTATATCCTGGTTTTGGGAAACCCTGTGCAGCTGGCTGTTTATCTTATTCCGGACTTCCCTGATCGTAGAGACCTGTGCGACAAGAGAATCAACCCTGTCTGAATGCAGTTTATCTTCCACATCTTTGCCGTCAAGATGAACATGTTTGTCAATAATATCTATTTTATGCTTATCTGCCTCTTCAATCACAGAATCTGTATTATTTATGTCAATATTATTCTGAATAAGCGCGAGGGTAAGCGCCCTGTAGAAGTTCCCGGTATTAAGATAAAAAAAACCTGTTTTCCGGGCAAGGTTTGAGGCAATAGTGCTTTTACCGGCACCTGCAGGCCCGTCAATTGCTACTATCATTATTTTCTCCCTTTTCAAGAAGCCATTTAACTTCCTTTTCACCAAGGTGCCTGTAGCTGCCGGGTACTATTCCTGACAGTTTGACGCAGCCTATTCTGGTTCTCTGCAGTTTTTTTATTTTAATCCTGTAGTGCGAAAATATATTACGGATCTCCCTGTTTTTACCTTCTGTAAGAACAAGGCTTATGCGGAAGGGCGTTTTGTATGTATATTTTTTAATTTTATATAATTCGCCGTTTATTCTTACCCCTTTCATCAGTTCCTGGAGGACATCTTCCGGAACTGAATCCTTGGTTTCAACCATATATTCTTTTTCAATCTGTGAAGAAGGATGTGAGATCATTCTTCCAAAATTACCGTCATTTGTCATTAAAAGCAGCCCTGTTGACATATAATCGAGTCTGCCGATTGAAAACAGCCTGTAGCTTTTAAAGTCCTTGAAAAAGGACAGAAGGGTAATCCTCCCTTCGGGATCTGCATTTGAACAGATAACCTGCGGCGGCTTGTTAAATGCAAGATATATCTGTTTTCTTGTAGGGTAAACTTCCCTCCCCTTATAATATACAAGGTCGCCGGGATAAACTTTTTCGCCCATCTTGCTGATAACAGTACTGTTGATTCTTACATGCCCTTGTTCAATATATTCTTCACATTTTCTTCTGGAGCCGAGTCCGCAATTAGCCAGATATACCTGCAGTCTCAGCCCTTTATTATCTTCTGAGGACTCTTTTTCAGCCTCTTTTCTTTTACCCATTCAGTTCAAACCTCTTTAAATCTGTATCACTTAATTTAGGAAGATCTGAAATGCTTTTCAGTTTAAAAAAAGTCAGAAATTCCTGTGTCGTCCCGTATGTCACAGGCTTTCCGGGTGTATCTTTTTTGCCTGCTTCTTTAACAAGTTTTCTCCCCATTAATAATCTAAGCATTCCATCGGAAGATACTCCCCTGATATTTTCAATTTCAGCGCGTGTGACAGGCTGTGAATAAGCTATGATTGAAAGTGTCTCCATAGCAGCCCTTGAAAGCCTGTTCTCATTTTTTTTCCCGTATCTGCCTTTTAAATAGTCCCAGTATTCAATCTTGGGCGCAAACTGATAACCGCCACCAATTTCAAGCAATTCAAGTCCCCGGTCCGGCTGGGAGAACTTTTCCTTAAGATTAGCCAGTGCCTGTAAAACAGCTTCCTTCGAAAAGTCTGTTATTTTTATTAGAGAATTCAGGTCAACAGGATCGCTTTCAAGAAAGAGAATTGCTTCAAGTAATGCTTCTTCTTTTTCCAATTTCATTAACCTTCCCTGGATGTTTCAATTTTATTTTGATATTTCCGTATTCTGATATCTCCGAACATTCTGTTCTGGTAAACCGATATGATTTTGTTTTTTACAGAATCAAGTATTGCCAGAAAAGAACAGACAAATTCCATAACAGATGAGTTGTTTTTTATCAATTCAGTAAAGAGTATTTCCTGATTTTTTTCAAGCATTTCATTCATTAATGTTATTTTTTCGTTGAGAGTCACCTCTTCGTAGATATCAAGTATCTGTTCATTTGAGAGATTGCTGATGATTGAAGAAAAAGTCTGAAGGAGGTCCCAAATATCAATTTCTTCCCATAATTCATCATCATTTACAAATGGTAAATTCCGCTGATTGCTGGTTCTCTCAATTATCCATTCTGATTCTTTTTCCTTGTCGCTCATTATTTCTGAGAGTTTTTTAAACTTCTGATATTCTATCAGTCTTTCAACAAGTTCAGCTCTCGGGTCCTCAAATTCATCATCAATATCCACCTCTACAGGGAGAAGCATTCTCGACTTTATATAAAGCAGTGTTGCAGCCATTGTATAAAATTCAGATAGATTATCCAGATTTTTTTTTGTAGCATATTCAAGAAAAGCAAGATATTGTTCCACAATTTCGGAAATTGGAATATCATATATATTTATTTCTGATTTTCTTATAAGAAAAAGCAATAAATCAAGAGGCCCTTCAAACTCGCCAAGTTTAAATTTGTGGGAAACGTTTTCTGTCTGTTCAGACACCATGTTATTATCCTGTATATTTGTATTTTTCAATATATCGGCAAGATTTATAAAGGTAAACACCCTGATTGTCCTGTTTCTCTGTAAACATCAAATATTTTTGTAATGTTAAAGGATCGGTGAGTGTATTATCAAGTTCAAGTAAAGGCATAAGGACAAATTGCCTTTCTTTTATCCCGGGATGAGGCAGTGTAAGCTTTGCAGTATTTAATATTGTATCTCTGAACAGGAGTATATCTATATCTATAGTTCTGGGTCCTTTAGGAAGGGAGGGGTCCCGTGTCCTCCCAAGCTCTTTTTCAATATCAAGGACTGTTTCCAGCAATCCATCGGGATAAATACCGGGAGAAGCTTTACCGCGGAATACTGTATTTATAAAATCAGGCTGATTTTTGTAATAAAGAGGCCTCGATATATATAATGATGCTGTCTCAAGTTCTTCCAGGTGTTTTCTCAGGAGAAAAAAAGCATCCGCTATATTCTTTTCTTTATTCCCCAGGTTGGACCCTATCCCGAGAAAAACTGAATTATGGCCTTGAGTATGTCCGGTAATAGCACTGGAAATACAGTCAGCAGGCCCTTCAGAAAAGCTTTGAATCTTCAGTTTTGCTTTCTTCCTTTTCTCCCTTTTTTTCTGGTGCGGTATTTTCTTTTTTTACCGGAACCGGGAAAAATATATCTCTGACTTTTTTCTCTATTTCCTGCATTATCGGAATATTGTTGTCAATAAAATCCTTTACATTATCCCTGCCCTGCCCTATTTTTTCTTCTCCGTAAGCATACCAGCTTCCGCTTTTCTGGATAATTCCAAGGTTTACAGCCGCATCGAGTAAACACGATGTAGCAGAGATTCCTTTGCCGAATATAATTTCAAGATCCACTTTTCTGAAAGGAGGCGCCATTTTATTTTTAACTACTTTCACCCTCACCCTGTTTCCGATAGCTTCTTCTGATGTTTTTTCTATAGTTTCAATTTTTCTTACTTCAATTCTCATTGAAGAATAAAACTTGAGAGCCTTGCCGCCTGTTGTTGTTTCCGGGTTTCCAAACATAATGCCTATTTTCATTCTTATCTGATTGATAAAGATAATGCATGTATTTGATTTTGACAGAATTGATGTCAGTTTCCTGAGGGCCTGGCTCATAAGCCGTGCCTGAAGACCCATGTGGGAATCTCCCATATCTCCTTCAATTTCCGCCTGTGGAGTCAGGGCCGCAACTGAGTCAACAACAATAATATCAACTGCTCCGGAACGGATAAGAGATTCAGTAATTTCAAGAGCCTGTTCGCCGGTGTCAGGCTGTGAAATCCAGAGGTCATCGGTATTAACACCGAGATTCCTTGCATAAACAGGGTCAAGAGCATGTTCGGCATCAATAAAAGCTGCAACTCCACCCTTTTTCTGTGCTTCGGCAATTGCGTGGAGCGCAAGGGTAGTTTTTCCGGAAGATTCCGGACCATAAATTTCAACTACCCGCCCTTTAGGATACCCGCCTATCCCCAGAGCCGCATCAAGTGTTATTGAACCGGATGATATTACCTGTATATTGGTATTTACAGGTCTTTCTCCAAGTTTCATCAGGGAACCTTTCCCGAACTGCTTTTCAATCTGAAGCCGGGCAGCTTCAAGCGCTTTTTGTTTGTCTGAATCGTTATATTTAATTTCAGGAACCTGAATATCAATTTTTTTAGCCATTATTAAATCCTCCTGCCGAATTAAACCAAATTTTATACAATATACTTCAATTCAATTTTGCATATTTACTTTACAGTGGTCAATAAGGCATAATTGCTGAAGATGATGAAAAAATTAATTCTGATATCTTTGGTTTTAATTTCAGCAGAAACATTTCTGCCTGTAATACCGATATTGAAAAGCCAGGAGACAATGTTCAAATGGATAGAATCATCAACCGGGGATCAGAATGATATTGTAGTTGAAAGCTTCAGGATGATGGATCTGGATGAAAGGATAACTGCAATTGATCTGCTTGCAGGGAGGACAGACCGCGATTTCGGTTTTCTGATTGAAGAATTATATTATTCAAAAAATTATAAAACAACTGAAAAGGAATATCTGCTTTACCTTATACTTGAAAAACTTGTTACCGATGCAGGAACTGCAGATGATACAGGTGAATATTTTCTTCTTTTATGCGGTGATATAGCGGTTTACAGGCAGTCGATATTAAGAAAAAAAATAATTGAGAGAACAACTCTTATGAAAACCCCTGATGCTGAAAAAATATTGCTCAAAGAAGCAGTATTCCTTGAAAAAACCGGTCTGCGTGATAGTTACTTCAACAGTGAAATGATTGAAGAGTACCGAATATTCACAAGAGAAGCTGAAAAAACAGGTTCTATCATACTAAAGGATTATATCCACAGAATCTATACAGCAGTCAGAAATCTTTGAATGAATCAACAAGAATTGTAACAGGGCCGTCATTTATATAATCAACTGCCATAACCGCGCCGAATTCGCCGATTTCGGTTTTTATCCCTTTATTTTTTACTATTTCAACCAACTTTCGGTAATAAAGGTTCCCTTTTTCAGGAGCGGCTGCGCTGTTGAATGAAGGTCTTCGCCCTTTTCTTGTGTCACCGTAAAGGGTGAATTGAGAAATAATAAGGATTTCTCCCATGCAGTCGAGAAGGGATAGATTCATTTTATCGTTTTCATCGTTGAAAATTCTAAGGTTTAAAATTTTGTCTGCCGTATATTCACAGTCTGAATCTGTATCATCTGTATGGACACCAATAAAAACAACAAGGCCCGACGATATACTCCCCTTCAGTTCGCCTTCTACAGTTACTGAAGCTCTTTTTACCCGCTGAACTACTGCTCTCATTTAATGTAGTTCCGCAGTGTGACCGCTTTCATGCTGATGCCCTTTTCAGTCTGAAGCTGTCCAATGATATCATAGGAAAACTCTTCATCAAGTATTACTGGAAAATCAGCAGTCACTGAAATTATTCCGTCAAGTACTTTGCCGGATTCATATCCTATAAGGAGATCAAAAGTTTCGGAATTTTCAAATATTTGTATATTTGTAATTTTTCCTGACCATTTTACATAGCAGCCGTTATAAAGATATGGAGAGACTGCAACTTCTTTATAACTGATTGTGTTTTTAAAATACCGGAAATCCGGTTCCCGTAAATATCCCGACAGGAGGCGCGCTTTTTCCTTAACAGATTCTGAGGCATTTGAATTTAAAAGTCTGTTGATTTCTATTCTGGCTTCGTTATCCTTGTTGTCCAGGAAAAGTTTTTTTGCATCTTCAAAAGATTTGACAATTTCGCGTCCTTCAAGTTTAATCCTGTATTCACCTGTACCGACTATATCCTGAAGATTTCTGCTTATTGTCAATTCAGAAAGTATGCTGCTGTTTTTACTGAATTTGAAAAGTAAAAATTTAGTTGTAAAAAATATTCCTGTTGAAAATGAGAGAACAATTATTGAAATAATCAGATATCTCAATATTCTGTAGGTAATTATGCTTTTTTTGAACGGAAGGAGTCTGTGTAAATTTTTAGACAGGAAATCTTCCGGAACTCTTTCCAGTGCTTCCGATTTTTTAATAATATCAAGAGATTTTTTTGCAAACCTGTTTTTAGGGTCCCTGTCGAGTATATCAAGCCAAATACGGATTGCTTCTGAAGGTTTGTTATATTTCAAATGAATGACTGCAAGCCCAAGCAATGTTGTGCTGTTTGCAGGATTTATCTGGAGCGACCTTCTAAGATAGGAGTTTGCTCCGTTATAATCCCCGATAAACAGACATGACATCCCAAGATAGAAATAAAATAATTCATTTTCCCTGTTTCCGAAAACTTCCGGCTCAAGAATCCTTATAACCTGCGAGTAATTCCCAAGTTTAAACTGTTTTTCAGCACTTTTTAATAATCTGGTTTTCATTTGCCTGCTTGTCCGGAAGATAAACCGGCTGTATCCCCGGCTGGTTTTGTATTGCTGACTGAAGCATCATTAACAGCTGATGCAGACCCTGATTTAAGTGAAATGCTTTTTTCAAGTAAAACTATCTTATCCTCAAGGACCTTAATAGTCTGTGTCTGCACTTCAAGCTGCTTTTTTAAAACATTGTTTGTTTCCCGCAATGAAAGGAGAAGCGAATTTGTATCCTCAGCAGACAGGACTGAAAGCTTTTTCTGATAACTTAAAATAGCCTGGTTATATTCCTTCTCTTTTTTTATAAAAAGTTCTCTTTCCTTAAGCGATTCTTCATGGCTCCATTTAAGGAGTTTAACAAGCTCCTGTTCTCTTTTTCCAAGATTTATAAGCTCAATTTTATAATTTGCAGCTTCATATTTATAACTGTCCTTGTATTTGTCTGTAACAATCCTATAAAACTTAAGAGCCTCTTCTGTATGTCCAAGGTTATAAAGAGATTCCGCAATCCAGTATAGAGCATTACCTTCAAGAGGATTATTATCAGTTTTTTCAATGAAAAGATTGAGTTTGTCAATGGATGACTCATAATTGCGGTTTATAAAATCAATTCGCCCCATTTGATAAACCGATTCCGGATATTCAGGTGATTCCCTGAAATTAGAAGCTAAATACTCAAATACTTTTTCAGCTTCTGTGTAATCTTCTAGAGCCATATAACATTTACCTATCATTAGGAAACTTGAGCTTTTGAGATATGAAGGGCTTAAATCTGCGGATTTACGGAATTGCTGAAGTGCTGATTCATATTTTGAATCATTAAAATTTTCGCTGCCGGTTTTGAAATATTGCAGATACAGCGGTCCATCATTCTTTTCATCAGCGTAGATGAAAAATGACTGTATTGGCAATATATTAAAAAAAAGGCAGATTAAAAATATTTTTTTACACAAAACAGCAATCCCCCTGCCATAGATTATCGGCAGTTTGAATTTTTTTCATAACTATCCTGATATCTGTTTTCTGCCGCTGTTTTTTAAAATCAACACCTCTTCTGCAGGATTTTTTGAATTAAAAAAAGCCGAAGCAGTAATTAAAACATCTGCTCCTGCATCAACCAGCATCCCGGCAGTATCCCTGTTAACGCCTCCGTCAACAAGAATTTTGTAATTCAGATCCTTTATTTCTCTCAGTTTATCAAGTTCTCCTATTTTTTTGATGCAGGATAATATCATTTTCTGGCCTGAGAAGCCGGGATTAACTGTCATTACCTGTATAAAATCCACAATATCAATAATTTCTGAAAGTGCGGAAACAGGTGTAGATGGGACAAGGCATATACCTGCTTTTACCCCTTTTTCTTTAATGCTGTTTAGCGTCCGATTAATGTGAATATCGTTTTCAATATGAAAAGAAATTGAATCTGCACCGGCTGTGATATAATCATCAATGAATATTGAGGGCGAGTTTACCATTAAATGTACGTCAAGCGGCAGATGTGTGATTTTCTTGATGTCTGAAGTAAATTTATTGCCGAATGTAATCTGCGGTACAAAGTGGCCGTCCATTACATCAATATGCAGAACGTCAATACCTGATTTCTCGCAAAGAGAAACAGCATCCCTTACCGCAGTTAAATCAGCTCCCAAAACAGAAGCAGAAACAAGAATATTTTTATTGGATTTCATGTACTTTTTTTATCAAATTATTGTCATAAAAGCAATTACGAAAAACCTCTTAATTGACTATTTTGCGCTGGTAAGTATAATGTTAATGACTATATGGAAAAAAGCATACCTGATGTAAAAGAGAACATTGCATCATTGCTTCAGATTTCCAGGGATTGCCTTAAAAAAGGCGATCTGGATAAAGCAAAATCTGAAATAGAAAAAGCACTGTCAATAGATTTTAATGAAACTCAAGTAATAAATGCCCTGAAATTCACAAATTTCTGGATTGAGAGGAAAATCAGGTTCCAGAATGTGGCAGGACACTATGAAAGAGGCATATTTCTCTTCAAACAGTGGAAATCTTTCATACTATTTGCCAGCAAATTCCAGATTGAGGATGAGCTGACAATTTATGCGCTGAAATACTGGGTTTTTAATCAATCTCTATATCATTTCAACGAAATACTTGAAAGCGGAACTGACGATCCTGAACTTCTTATTAAAATAGGACTGTGCTATAAAAACCTTGGCGATTACTGCAGGGCTCTTGAATACCTTGAATCAGCTTTGCAGATCCGAAGTGAAGATGCCGGGCTTATGGCTGAAATTGCAGACTGCTATGCGTTTATAAATGAAGTACGGGCATCAAAAATATTTTTCCGTGAGGCTTTTTTTATTGATCCTCAGAGCATTGATCTTTATTCACTAGAATCCCTTCTGGTTAAAAAACTTATCAGCCGTGTGAAGGCTCTGGGTTTTGAGGAAAAACTTCTAAAGGAATGGATTCCCATATATGGAGTTTTATTCGGTGTATTCAATGTTAAGAGAGAACTTAAGGCACTTGAACTCGGCAAACTGAAGCAGTCAATCAACACTCTTGAGCATCAATATGAAGAAGACCCTGACAGCCGGGAAATGCTTGTCCCGGGACTGATAAACAAATATTTCTGGCTTATCGATTATTATGTGAGCATCAGCGACAGCAAGGACAGGATTGAAGATGTACTGAAAAAAATCAGCAAACTAAATCCTTCTGTCTATGAACTTTACTCAAACTAAGGTTGTTATAGTAACCATAATCTTGTAAAATACATACTGGAGAAAAAAATGAGTTCAAATTTACTGGAAAAGATAAATCAACTGCTTAATGAAGAAAAATGGACACGCGCAACAATAAAAAGCTATTCAATCAATAATTTCAAGGAACTTGATCTGATTATTAAAGAATCTGCCGGAGATGAATCCCGGGAAGAGGTTCTTGATATTTGTGAAGAACATCTGAGTCATTCCAAAAACAGCATCATCGCTCTGTATATTTCGGGAATATTGTCCCTTTCAAGACATATTATAGATGATTCAAATTTGATGGTACTGATAAATATATTTTCCGACAACCACAAACTGAATATTGTTGAATACCTGTGCGGAAGAATTCTTGATTACGGAGAAAATAAATTCGCGCTCAGAACTCTTGCGGACTGTTATGAAAATGAAGGCGAACTGGATAAAAAAATCGCAATCCAGGAAAGACTGATAAAAGTTGATTACGATGAAGCGGATATAGTCAAACATCTTGCTGAAAAATATGATTCTGACGGGAACAGGGATAAGGCTGTTGAATATTATAAGAAAGCTGTTCACCGGTATGCCAATAAAAAAATGTTTTCCAATGTAAAGGAACTCTGGACCAAACTGCTTGATTACTGCCCGGATGAAATTGATTTCTTCTATCACCTTAATAAAAAAATTGCAAAATATATAAGCGAAGACAGAGCTGTCCAGCTGCTTGAAGAATTGTATGAGCACTATAAGAAAAAACAGAATTGGGATTATGCGATTGATATCTTAAAGAACATTCTTATAATGGATCCTTCAAATAACGATATAAGAAGTGAGATAATCTACTGTTTCAGACAGAAATACAGTTATCACAGCCAGCTTGAAGAATATATAAAGGTTTCAAATCTTACACAGAAATGGCGTAATATTCATGAAGCAATTGCAGATTTCGAAAAACATATTTCATTTGAAAGCAATAACTTCGTTTTTCACCGCTCCTGGGGAATAGGACTCATTACAAGCATAAAAGGGGACAATGTTGTTATTGACTTCATAAACAAGAAAAAGCACAGCATGTCGCTTAAGATGGCTGTAAACGCCCTCACAATGCTTGGTAAGGATCATATTTGGGTATACAAGAGTACACACAAAAAGGATGAACTGAGAAAACTCATTAAAAAAGATATTCCCTGGACACTTAAAACAATTATAAAAAGCTTTGATAATTCAGCAGATATGAAGAGAATTAAAAACGAGCTTGTCCCGGGAATCCTGACTCCAGGAGAATGGACCTCCTGGAGCACTGAGGCAAGAAAAATATTAAAAACTGATTCGGATTTCGGCAATCTGCCTGATAAGGTTGATTTTTTTGTGGTAAGGGATAAACCGATTACTTTTGAAGAAAAAACGTTCAACAAGTTCAAAGCAGAAAACAATTTTTTTACAAAACTAAAAACTCTCCTTGATTTTGTTGATGAAGTATCAGTTGAATCGGATTTCTTTCCAGAAATGCTTCAATATTTCACAAATTACCTTAAATCATACAATGCTGTTAATGAATATATTATTTCCAGTTATATTCTTGTAGATGAGATTTCCACAAAATTTCCCCATCTGAACCCTGGAATTAATATTTCTTTTAATGAATTATTTGAACAGACTGAAGATATTAAATCAGTATTCAATAAAATAGCTGACTCTGATCTCAAGAAAATATTTCTTGAAAAAGTTAAATTTTATAATCCCCAGTGGCCGGAAGTCTACCTTGCAATATTCCCCGATTATCTTAATAAAAGTATTATAGATGCGCTTCTAAATGAAGGGCATAAAAATGAATTAACTGAACTTGCGGTTAAAATACATGAAAATTATAAGGAATACAGGGAAGGATTTATGTGGATTTTGAAAAACATGGATGAATATCCTATTTTTCAAAAAGCTTTTCCTGGAGAAGAGAAAATTCTGGTCAACGCAATTCATCTTCTTGAAATTACTGACAGGGAAATTGCCAACAAGAGAAATGTAAGCAACAATAAAAAGATAATAAGACAGATAAATAATTATCTTTTCAAGGATAACAGGCTTGAGAAATTTATTCTTGAAGCTGAAAAAGACCGCATTATCCGGATGGTATCATTGATTGATGATATTGGAGGCGTGGACCCTCTTCTCAAGATAGATATCAAGAAAAAAGTTAAAAATATTCATCCTGATATTAAATTAATCGGTATTGAGGAAGAAGTAGAGACTGTTTCCAGAGGAATTATTGTTACAACTGAAAGTCTCGAAAACAAGAAGAAAGAGCTTAAAAACATCCTTGAGGTTGAGATACCGGCCAATTCAAAGGAAATTGGAGCTGCAATACAGCTTGGGGATTTACGTGAAAACGCAGAGTACAAGGCAGGAAAGGAAAAACAGGAAATGCTTAATTCTGCAGTAGGAAAACTTAAGGAAGAAATTGAAAGATGTCAGATTTTTGATCCCGCAAATGTAAGAACGGACAAAGTTTCTTTCGGTACAAAGGTTGTTCTTATTAACAGGCAGACAGGCGAAGAAGAAAATTATACTATACTTGGTCCCTGGGAATCATCTCCTGAAAAAAATATAATTTCCTATCTTGCACCGTTTGGGAATGAACTACTTGATGCTGGTGTCGGCGATGAACTTGATTTCACTATCAATGATTCAAAATATGAGTTTAAAGTTAAAGAGATATTAAAATCTGAAATAATCTGAATATGAAAAAAAATATTTTTTTTATAGTAATATTTATAATTTCTGCATTTTTCCTGACAGCTTCCATATCAGCAGAACCTGTTGATATGGTTGTTCTGCTTGATACATCGGAAAGTGTGCTGCCTATTTATAATAATCTTGTTAACTACATTATCAAAGATGTGCTTATGAAACATGTCAGGTTTGGTGATACATTCCATCTGATAAGTTTTGATTCTACGCCATCACTTATTATTTCCAGCAAGCTTAAAGATCAGGATGATATTGAATATGTATTGAATGAACTTTTTCTTCTGCATCCTCTCGGAAAATATACCGATATTGTCATGGCGCTTAAATATTTAAGACAGTATGTATCCGAGGTATCAAGCGACGGGAAAAGAGAAATTATAATACTTACAGACGGTATACATGATCCTCCGCCTGAAAGTCCCTACCGGATAATAAATGATCCTGCAACAGGTATTAACCTTCTTGAACAGGAAATGAAAAAACTGACAGAATCGAACTGGAAACTGAGTTTTGTTGAACTGCCTAATAGCAGTGAAAGTCTTACTGGAGATAGTACAGCTGTCAGCCAGGATAAAGACGGAAGAGCTTCTGATGGCAGCAATCAGAATAATAAAGATAATATCCTGTCTGCAGATATAAAAGACGGAGTAAAAAACGGAAATACCGGCCAAGATCAGGAAGGAAACAGTATTTTCACTTATGTGGAAAAAAACAGTAAAATCTATAAAAGCGATTTTAATGATAATATAAACAATGAGAACGGCACGATTGTTACGGGGTCCCCGAGGATAACATATCCTGATAATCTTGGTAAAATAAATTATCATTTTACATTACCTCTTGTGATAGAAAATTTTTATTCATATCCTGTCCTGCTAAATCTTGATAAAGTTTTATTAAATTCGTCAAAAGTCAATATTCTTGATGAACCTGAAAATATTGCAATTTCTCCCAATAAGAGTAAAAAACATGCAATAAACCTTACCCTGCCCTATGATTTTTCAACCGGTGAAACCAAAATTAAATTAGATCTGGAATTTACCGATGACAACAGGGCGTTTCCAGCTTCTGCCGAAATATATCTTAATCTTAAGAGCTCGATATTTGATCTGATAATTAAAGCCCGCAGTTATATTTTTAAAATATTTATTATATTGCTTATAATTATAACTATTGGATTTTTTATTTTATTCCTGAGATATTATTTGGGTGTTTCTGTAAGCGAATCCTATAAAGTTGTCAAAAAGGATATTGAAACATCGATAAAAGAAGGAACCAGAAGACCTGTTGTAATGAAAGTAGAAGGACAGAACGATAATCTTATTGGAAACAGGAATATTCATTCTTTTAAAAACGGTACAATCAAAACTATCGGGGGGGGGAGCTCCTCATATCTCATTTTTCTTTATAAAATAAAGGGTTCAATTGCAGAATTACGGTTGGAAAATGATAAATATTTATTTAATCCGGTTGATTCTTTTTATTTTCCTGAGACCGGTGAAAATGTTATTAATGATGCATTAAACAGAAAAATAAAAATAAAAACAGATAAAGGGCATATTATATTTATAAAATTTATGGAATATATATCCCCTCTGGAAAAGATTAACTCAATTATGCATCTGACTGATCATCGGGGTATTCCTGAAGAAAGAAAAACCTGGCTGAAAGCTGATTGAATTATAAAATCAGTACCCCTGATTTTATAATTCTTCAAGCGCTGCAAGAGCTGCATTTCTTACAGACAGGGATTGTGATTTATCTTCAGAAATTATTTTAATTTTATCTTTAAGACTGCTTATTTTATTAATTCTGATACCACGTATCCCTGATATTTTAACTACGACAGAACTGTGTCCAAGCATCCGTTCGAAAAATATTTCAAGCGACGGGTCCTCAATTTTTGACAACTCGCTGCAGAAATTTTCAATCAGTGTTTTATTTGGAGAATTCCATTCCTTCTCAAGTACAGTATCTATCATTTTTAATGAATCAGAAACATTTTTTTCAATGCTTAACATAAAAGCGAGTTTTCTGATTTTAAAGCTTGTTCTTGAATCCTCTGCTTTTGATTTGATATAATCCATTGCCTCTTTACCGCCAGTCTCAGCAAGTGCTTTTAATGCTTCAATCCGAATAATTTCTTCAGGGTCATTCTCAATCCGATAGATTAGTATATCAGTATAATTGCTGTTTTTCCGGCTGCCTGCAGCAGTTGCTGCTTCTTTTCTGATTCTCCAGTTTTCATCCTTGAGTGATTCAAGAATTATGTCATCCGCTTCTTTTCTGTCATATCTGCTTATCGCAGCAAGCGCATAAATCCTGATATACGGGTCCGCTTCACTAAAGGCAGAAAGAAGAAAATCAAAGTTATCTTCATCTGCAATCTGTCCCAGTGAATTAATTGCGTATTGCCTGTATGTTTTTTCCATCTCTTTATCAGAGGCAATATTTCTTAAGAATTCAGAACTTGAACTATCTTTTAATTTACCAATATCCAGAAGAATCTGAAGTTTTACTGCCTCTGTTTCTTCTTTTTCATATATTTCAATAAGTTTTTCAGTATATTTTTTATCTCCGGTTTCACATATTGCTTTAACAGCTTCTAACCTGTAATCAGCTTCATTATCTTCAAGAAGCAAAGGATACAGTTCTTCAGCTGAACTTTTATTAAGCACCGAAAAATATCTTATCGCGTTTACGACTACAGCTTTATTTTCTTCATTTCTGTTCTGTATTTTTTTTACCGCTTCATCCATTAATAAATCAGATTCTATAACAGTAAAATAATTAATTATGTCTTTTTGAATTGAGATATTCCTGGTTGTTCCAAACAGTTTTATCAATTCCGCGTTATAGGATGTGTCTTTTTCTTCTGTAAGTTCTTTAATAAGTTCAGATATTTCACTGTTTAGACCGTATGCGAGTTTATCCTCTCTTGTTTTTCTGAGCGACGTGATATCATTATTTTCCTGCGGCATAATGAAATAAACAGGTAATATTACCAAAACAAGAAGCAGCACGGATGGCTTCATGCAAGCCTCCTTTTTCTGAAAAAAATAAAATCTACTTTAAGAATAGCATAAAAAACAAGTACTGATGCAGTAAAAATTAATACGGAAAAAAGAAAATAAAATAACAGTTCTATGCTTAAGCCTGCTTTCCATATTTCTCCCAGATAATTGCGTGAGTATAATAGAACTGCCGAAGGAATAAAAACTGAAACAGATATTTTTATTTTATTTATAATCATTTTTCTGAAATTATAGTCACTGTATGAAGATTTAATATCAAAAAGCATTAAAAGAGCACCGGCGCTGAAAGCAAGAGAATTAGCAACAGCAAGCCCGCAGACCCTGAGAGGTGTTTCTTTTAGTATTAGGGAAAGGACAACATCAAAAATACATACGATCAGGGCATATATAAAAGGTTTTCTGTAATTATGAACTGAATAATAAAATCTCTGCATAAAATTAAAAAAACCAATAATAAAAAGCCCGGGAGCAAAACCTTTTAATACAAAAGAAGTAAGATAAGTGTTTTCGGGAGTAAATGAACCTCTCTGCATTGCTATTGAAATAAGTTCGGGCCCCATTATAAAAATAAAAAGACTGGAAGGGAGAAGCAGTGAAAAAAGGTTTATTACACCTGTATTCATTGTTTCAAGGAGTTCAGGCCTTTTTCCGGCAGCGGCAAACTTGCTCATTCTTGGAAATAAAACAGTAATTATTGATGCTGAAAATATTCCAAAGG
Source organism: Spirochaetales bacterium (assembly GCA_024233785.1). Taxonomy (GTDB): domain Bacteria; phylum Spirochaetota; class Spirochaetia; order CADAEX01; family CADAEX01; genus JACKPD01. The sequence continues at coordinate 55,862 of JACKPD010000005.1, forward strand.
GAAGCTGCCAGAAAACAATTGCATAACTTAAAGCGGACGAACTTCCTGTTTCAAGACCGGAAGCGAACCTCATAGCAATCTGCTGACTTATTGCAAAAATTGAGGCAGTTGCCACAACCGGAAACCAGTTTTTCATAATTTTTTTAAAATAATTATTGCTGAAATCTGTATCCGGTTTGAAGTCAAACCCTTCCCTGAGATAGACTGGGAGCTGAAATACAATCTGCAGAATACCGCCTGTTAAAACTCCGACAACCATTGAGAAAATTCCCATGCTCCTGTAAAAGAAAACAACGCTTGAAATAACAGTTATTGAAAAAAGAATCGGTGTTATGGAAGGAATAAAAAAGTAATTTTTCGAATTCAGTACAGCCATTATTACAGCGCTTATGCTGATGAGCAGAAGGTAACTGATGAACCATTTAAAAAGAGAAACAGCAAGACCCTGCAGATACGGGTCTGTAAATTCAAAAAGTATTCTGTTGATTAAAAAATCAGAATAAATAATGGAAAGTATGCAAACAGGCACAAGTATTAAAACCTGAAAAGTGAGTATGTTCCTTACAAGTTTTTTTGTAGATGACATATCCTGTTCTTTTACAAGGGATTCTGTAAGAACAGGGATAAAAGCTGATGAAAGGGCCCCTTCTGCCATCAGCTTCCTTAAATTATTGGGGACAGAAAAAACAGAGTTAAGTACATCAGCCTCTCCAGTAGCGCCGAAATAAGCTCCTATAACCGCAACCCTCAGAAATCCGAGTATGCGTGATATAAAAGTGCATATCATAACTGAAATGGCGGATAAAGATGTTTTCTGTATATTAACTGTGTTTGTTTTCATAATCACCTGAAAAAGTTTTCTTAAAATCATTAAATGTATCTGTTAATATGCTTTCCTTTATCTTATCCACAAACTCCTTAATAAAATATAGGTTGTGTTCTGTTGCAAGCATAGGACCCAGTATTTCATTGGTTTTAAAAAGATGGCGAAGGAATGCCCTGGAATAGTTAGTGCAGGTAAAACATCTGCATTTTTTCTCAACAGGATTGAAATCATCAGCAAATATTTCTTTTTTAATTGATATTTTACCATTCCATGTAAAGAGTGTCCCGTTTCGGGCAATTCTTGTCGGATAGACACAGTCAAACATATCTATGCCGTTTTCTACTGCCTCAAGAATATATTCAGGTGTACCAATTCCCATCAGGTAATGAGGTTTATTTTTATCAATCACTGATGCTGTTTCAGAAAGGTGTTCCTGGAAAACATCGAATGACTCACCTACAGACAAACCTCCTATCGCGATTCCCGGAAAGTCAAGGCTGCTTATATATTCCGCGCTTTCCTTTCTGAGATCCTTAAAAAAATTACCCTGTACTATGCCGAATAAATTACCGCCCCATTCATCACGGCATCCAAGCCAATGATCCCTGCTTTTCAATGCCCAGTCATGAGTTGTTTTCATTGCGCTGTAAGCTTTTTTCCAGGTTATTTCAGGGGGGGTACATACATCAAGCGGCATAAGTACATCACTTCTGAATGTTTTCTGAAGATCAACAACATTTTCCGGGGTCAGGGTATGGTATGATCCGTCTATATGGGATCTGAAATAGATACCTTCTTTTTTTATTTTTCTGAAAGGCGCAAGTGAAAATATCTGGAATCCTCCCGAATCAGTCAGGATGTTGTGATCCCAGGAGATAAATTTATGAAGGCCTCCGGCTTTTTTTATTATCTCAGCCCCTGGCCTGAGATAAAGGTGGTATGTGTTGCCGAGTATGAGATTTACTCCTGAATTGGAAAGAGTCTTATGTTTTACTGCCTTGACAGAACCGTTGGTTCCTACCGGCATAAAAACCGGTGTGCTTATTTTACCGTGCGGCAGATCAAATTCTGTAACCCTTGCCGAACTGCTGCTGCAATTTTTTAGTATTTTGAAATTCATTCGGTTATTGTCCTGTAATGTCAGGTTTTTGCATATCTGAACATTGCTATGCTCATAAAAATAAAAAAAACAAATGTTCCCCATGCTCCGGCGAAAGGCGGAATATATCCGATTTTTGCAAAGAGCATCAAAACCATTTGCATTATATAATAAAATACAGATAATAACAGGCTTGAAAGAAGACTCATGAGAAGAATATTTTTTCTTAAATTTCCACCGATAGATGATGCAATAATTGAAACAATAAGGCATGTAAATGGAAAGGAAAAACGCTTATAGTACTCAGCAAGCTGACTTTTATGCGGAAGCCCTGCACTTTTAAGTGTTTTTATCCATTCTGCTGCCTGAATATAATTCATTTCATCAATATTTTTTACAATTCTTCGAAATGTTGATGGCGGAAGATTATATGATTTATCTTCAATTGTTGAAATATTTTCAAGTTTGTATTCACTTGTCAGCTGATCAAAAGTATATTTTCTGCAGTCTGTTAATACCCAGTATTCATTTTTTTCATTCCATGCGGCCCATTTGCAGTCTATCCTTACAGGATTTTTGATATCTGCGGTTCTGTCTATTATCATAAGGGATGTCAGGGTTTTAGCAGAATCATTATAAAAATCTGCGCTATAAATAATTTTTCGGCTGCTGTTCATTACAGTAATGTTATTGTTGCTGAATGTAGTTTTGGTTCTCAGAAGTTCTGAAGTCAGCTCATTTTTACGGCTGTATGTATTTATAACTACAGTTTCGTGAAAAAAAAATGTAAAAATACTTAGAAAAAATCCGCAAATAATAAGCGGAATTGTAAATCGATAAATTGAGATACCTGACCCGAAAACAGCTATAAGTTCATTCCTGGAATAAAATGTACCCAGAGTATAGGAAACGGAAAAAAGAACAGATACCGGCAGGGCATAAAATATGCATTTAGGGGCATACAAAAGGGAAACCTTAAGTATTTCAATAAGCGGAACATTGTTGTTTATATATCGCCAGAGATTAGAGAATAAATCAAGAAGTTCAATAATCATAAGAAAAAAAAGTATCGATACTATGAAAGTTTCAAAAAAAGATTTTAATGTCATTCTGTCCAGTAAATTCATCTTGTAAATCTCATGAAGAAAACTCCTGATGATAAGAGAAGAATCACCATGTTCGGAAACCACATTGCAAGAAGCGGAGGAAAATTGCTTCTTACCCCGAGCGTATGGGCGGCAAACAGCATGCACCAGTAAAAAACAGAAACAATTAATCCAATCCCGAAACCTACAGATCTTCCGCTTCTCCTGGAAAAAAGACCTGCAGGATATGAGAACAGAACAAAAAGCAGGCATGCCGCCGGCAGAGAAAATTTCTTGTTGTATTCGAGTTTGTAAATCTGAAGCTGCCTGTCTTTTATTATTTCATTTTCTATATTTGAATAATTTTTAAAATTGCTGATAAGTTCATCCTGTGTCTTTTTTTTCTTTTCTGCAGAAATTTCAAGAGAAGATAATTCTACAAGATTCTCTGTATATTTAATATAATTTTGATTGTTTGAGTATCTGATGTTAAATAATTTTTCATCCAGATTTTTCTCTTTTTCTTTAATTGATTTGTAAACATCAAACGAGCTCATCTCCCGCGGACCGGGGTTTCTTACTGCAAGGCTTAAGTCGCTAAGCAGAATATTATAAATCATTTTTTCCGCTGTAAACCAGTTGTAATCATATTCTTTTTTCTGATCGGAAAAATGGCTGAAAATATCTGACAAGGTAAGCGAAATTATTCCGCGCCCTTCTTTGTCATCTTCTATATAGGCTTTTCTGGCAGTAATAAATCTTTTATCCCCTTCATTTGTTCTGTCAATAATTATTATATCGTCAATATTTTTACCTTTGACCTGTCCTGTAATAAGGACTGTATCCATATACCGTTTAGCTGTGAATGATTCAAGTTCAAGTTCCGGATTTGAATATATCAGTTTGCGGTAGAGTTTTGTATAGTTCATTGTACCAGCTGGAAGGAGATAATCATTTATCATAAAAGATGTAAGCGTCAACAGCAGCCCTATAAGGATCAAGGGAGTAAATATCTGCTTATGACTTATCCCTGATGACTGCATGGATAATATTTCATTATCTGAGGCCATTCTGGAAACAGCCATAAGACAGCCGACAAGAGAGGCAAAAGGGAATGTAAGTGAAAGCATTGTGGGCATAAAATATATTAAAAGCAGCAATACATCTATAGCAGGTATTTTTTTGGATAAAATATATTCTGCAAGCAGCAGAATCTGATTTGCAAAAAAAATAAAAAAGAAAAAAACAAAGCATACAAAAAATGAGAGGATAAATTCATATGAAATGTATCTGAAATAGATTGGAATATATTTCTTCATTATGTTTTTTCCAGCCTGATTTTTTTGCTGCTCTCTGTCAAACTCCGGTAGACCCGAATCCCCCGTCCCCTCTTTCTGTCCGGTTCAGAGATGCTTCATTTGTGAAAAGAGCTTTAACTACCGGGGCAATAATCATCTGGGCAATCCTGTCTCCCCTTTTAATTATGAAATTTTCTTTTCCAAGGTTGATCATTATTATCTTTATTTCTCCCCTGTAATCAGAATCTATGGTCCCGGGTGTGTTAACCAGTGTTATGCCGTATTTAACTGCAAGTCCGGACCTGGGACGGATCTGGGCTTCATAGCCATACGGTATTTCAATTCTGATACCGGAAGGGATTAATTTTCTTTCTCCCGGAGAAAGAATTACATCTTCTTCTACTGCCGCAAAAAGATCTGCTCCTGCTGAACCGCCTGTTGCGTAAAGAGGGATAAAATCCTGTGATTGACAAAAGCATTTAATTGAAACCTGTTCAGCCATATCTTTATCCTTTGATAGCTATATTATAGTCTTTGTTTTTGATTTTTCCAGCATCACCGTAAACAAGTACATTAAATTCCTTATTTATGAGGTTAGAGCTGATAAACTGGTTTATATCTTCCCTTGTAACACTGTAGAGCATCTCCATTGATTCTGTAAAATCGAAACATCTTCCGCTGAAAATATAATGGCGGGCAAGCCTTTTCATCCTAAGTTCCATATCTTCCTGCGAAAGGATAAGCCCTCCCTCAAGGTGTGTTCTCGCGTCTGCAATCTCGGAAATTGAAATTGAATTAATGAGAATATTGTTAAGCTCGATATTTAATTTATCCATAAATTCAGTCAGTAATTTTGGTATTGTGTTTGCATAGATATTCCACATGGAATAATAATTATAAATTGATCTGAAAGAATAAATTGTATAGCAGTATCCATTTTCTTCGCGCAGTTTTTGAAACAGACGGGAACTCATTGATTCCCCCATAATTGTGCTGAAAAACAGGAGATTGTAATAATCCTTCATCCCTGCCGGAGACGGAAATGCAGCTCCTGCATGAAGATGTATTTGTTTTGACGGATATTTGTGATATTCACAATTATATCTGTATTCAGGCTTGGTCCGTTTTGAAAGTACATCTGATGAGTCAGGTCCTGATTTAGAAGAAGGAAGTGAAGAATTGAGCAGATTGACAAGCAGCACTTCATCAATAGAGCCGGCCGCAGAAATTACCAGGTTGCCAGGAATATATCTTTCGGAGTAATACTTATATAAAGATTTTTTTTTGATATTTTTAATATCTTTTACTTCGCCTGTTATCTTGTATCCTATCGGGTGAGGCAGCCACATATTTTCAATAAAGAGGTCAAAACTGTTTTCTTCAGGCAGTTCCAGGTATTCATTTATTTCACTTATTATTACATTTTTTTCTTTATTAATTTCCTTGATATCAAACAGAGGTTTAAAAATAATTTCTGTTAACAGATCAATTACATATTTGATGTGCTTTGCAGGAAATGTGCAGTAAAAACAGGTTAATTCTTTTTCAGTGAATGCATTGAAATTACTTCCAATACGGTCAAATGATTTTGCTATATCAGAAGTTGATCTGGATGCAGTTCCCTTAAAAAGAATATGCTCAATAAAATGGGCATACCCTTTTTCTTCTGAATTTTCATCTACTGAACCGTTCAGGAACCAGAACCCTATAGAGCATACTTCTGTATGCTCTATTTTTTCAGAAACAAGTCTGGCGCCTGAATCCAGTTCAATATAGTTTATCAATTATTTCTCCGGGAAAAGCCACCCCCTGGGCTGTTTCTTCTCCCGGAATTTCCGTGAAAATCACGTTTTTCTCTATGATCCCTTGAATCACCATCTCCCTGCGGATGGGAAGCAGACAGTCTTCTTTTACTTGCTGCTTCCGGATCAACTGCATCAATATGGCTGAGGTTGAGTCTGCCCATCCTGTCAACTTCCATAAGTTTAACAAGAAGTTCCTGATTTTCACTAACAACATCTGTTACAGCATTTACATGATCAAAAGAGAGCTTTGAAATATGACAAAGTCCTTCTTTGCCCGGAAGTATTTCAACAAAGGCCCCGAATTCCATGACTTTCTTGACTATACCTTTATATATCTTTCCCGGTTCAGGTTCTTCAATTACTGAAAGGATAAGCTGTTTAGCTTCTTCAGCTTTTTCTTTATTTTTACCGAAAATTATAATTTTACCCTTATCATCAATATTAACAGTGGATTCTGATTTTTCTGAAATACCTTTGATTGTTTTCCCGCCTGTACCGATTACAGCGCCTATTTTATCGGCATCTACTGTCATGGTAAGGATTTGAGGAGCAAGCTCGGAAATTTCCGCTCTTTCTTTTGACAGGGTCGCATTCATTATACCAAGAATATGCAGACGGCCTACTCTGGCCTGCTCAAGGGCTCTTTTCATAAGATCTGATGTTACATTGGATATTTTAATATCCATCTGGAAAGCGGTTATACCGTCTTCTGTCCCTGCAACTTTAAAATCCATGTCCCCGAAATGGTCTTCTTCTCCCAGAATATCGCTTAATATTTCAGTTTTACCGTCTTCAGAGATAAGCCCCATTGCGATACCTGCGACCGGCTTCTTTATCGGAACACCCGCATCAAGTAAAGCAAGAGTACTTCCGCAGACTGTCGCCATGGAAGATGAACCGTTGGATTCCAGTATTTCAGAAACAACCCTTATAGTGTACGGGAATTTTTCTTTTTCAGGAACAACTGCGGAAATAGCCCTCATTGCAAGATGCCCATGGCCTATTTCCCTTCTTCCTGTAGAAAGGTTTCCCTTTTCTCCTACGCTGAAAGGAGGAAAATTATAATGGAGCATAAAATTATTATAATGCTTGTCCCCGTCTATATCGTCAAACATCTGTTCATCGGAAACAGTACCAAGTGTTGTTACCGCAAGAGCCTGTGTTTCACCCCTTGTAAAAAGGGCAGAACCATGTGTTCTTGAAAGAACTCCTACTTCACATTCAATTGGTCTTATCTGATCGGTTTTTCTGCCGTCAGATCTTTTATTTTCCTTTATAATTGCCTCTCGCAGTATTTTATATTCAAGATCTTCAATTACTTTTGAAATTCCTGATTTAAGAGCTGCCTGTTCATCCGGATATTTTTCTTCAAAATATTTCAGAGTTGTACTTTTTACAGCGCTTTTAGCTTTGTTCCTCTCAATTTTGCCCGCAAGAAAACAAGCAGTAAGATACTTATCATGAGCAAAATCCCAGACTTCACTGTATAAAGGAAAATCATTTTTTTCTGATTTCAGCAGTGCTTTTTCCTTGCCGGCAATTGAAGCAAGTTCTTTCTGTGCATCGCATATTATCTTTATATATTCGCTGGCTTTATCAATTGCCTGAATCATTAGATCCTCAGAAACCTCGTGTGCTCCGCCTTCAACCATGGTAATACCGTCAGAAGTGCCTGCTACAATAATTTCAAGCTTGCTTTCAGCTATCTGCTGAAAGGTAGGATTGACAATAAATTCATCATTAAAATAACACATTCTTACAGAACCGACAGGCCCGTTAAACGGTATATCTGAAACAACAACAGCCGCGGAAGCAGCAATCATTGCAACAATGTCTGGTGGATTTATCTGATCAGATGAAAGTACGGTCGGGACTATCTGAATATCCCTTTTGAATTCCTTGTAAAAGAGTGGTCTCATTGGTCTGTCAATCAATCTTGATACAAGTATTTCCTTATCCTTAGGCCTTCCTTCTCTTTTAAGAAATCCGCCCGGGATTTTGCCTGCTGCATAGTATTTTTCGTTATATTCTACCTGCAGGGGTACATAATCCAGTCCATCAATTTCATTTTCTGAATAGCAGACAGTTGCAAGAACTGTTGACCCTTCAAATGTTGCCATAACTGAACCGCTTGCCTGTTTAGCGACTTTTCCTGTTTCTATTATTAATTCTTTTTCACCTATCGGTATTGTAATTTTCGGCATCTATAAATTTCCTTTCCTTATTTTCTGAGATTTAACTGCTGAAGAATTGTCCTATATTTTTCAATATCAATTCTTTTCAGGTATTTAAGGAGTTTTCTTCTTTGCCCTACAAGCTGCAGAAGGCCCCTTCTTGAATTATGATCTTTTTTGTGCACCTGAAAATGTTCAGTTAATTGATTTATTCTTTTTGTAAGCAGCGCAATCTGAACTTCACTTGATCCTGTATCTTTTTCATTTGCTCCAAATTTTCCGATAATTTCCAGTTTTTCTTCTTTTTTCAAAGACATTGTTATTCTCCTTTCACAATAACAGTTGCTGTTCAGCTGTTTTTAACCATTTAAAAATATTTTTATCAATAATCACTTCCGCTTTGAAAGTTTTATCGCCTAACAATATGGACATGTTATATCTTCCTGCATCAGGCAGAACCTGCCTAACCGCATTCTTATAAATATAGCAGTAATTTTCATCCTGAAAAATAACAGGAATGTTTAAATCAACTGCGTGTCCGAATTCAAGATATTCATAAGCCTGATCCAGGTTTCCTTTCCTGATCAGATCTCTTATTGCTGTACTGCTTACAGAAAATCCGTAAAAAGACTGTCTTTTTACCATTTCGTAAATTCCAGTCCCTTTAAAGTAATTTTCTTCAAGGTCAGCTGCAGTAGTATCATTATTATTCCCGCATTTAAAATCTTCACCGCTAACCATTTTTACAAGATTTAAATGTTTTTTTATGCAGGAAATAAAATAATTACCTGTCAGTTTACTAAAATCGCTGGAAAAGTCAATCAGTACGACAGTTGTAACGCCCGCCATTTTAAGTGAATCAATTTTCTGCTTCAGTGTATATATATCACCTGGATAATTTTCCTTATGATAATACCATGCCGGATTCTTAATGAAAGTAAAAACTACTTTTTCTACGCTTTTTTCAGTAAAAAGCCTGTTTATCAGGAATCTGTGGCCCAGATGCATCCCGTCAAAAACACCAACAGTAACAGCAGACGGAGATGAAATATAATAATCCTTATCTGTAAAATCTTTCCAGTTAATTACATTCATTACAGGCACTCTTATCCGATGAAACAAATAAATATCTCATTTCCGCAATACTGTTGTCAATAAGTGCTAAAAATGTCCCTTTTTCAGAAAAAAATGAAAATATTCCTGCAGGAAATTGATTTTCAGAGCCTTTTTCAGAAAGCTTTTTTCCATTTAATATTTTTTCTGTTAATATTTTATCCGCTGTAATTACAGGGATTCCGCATTTTTTAAGTCCTTCCTCAGGAGTAACTACATCTTTTCCAGTTATTTCATCCGGAAGTTTTGCCTCTTCAAGATGAAAATCTCCAATTTGTGTTCTAATTAATTTTTTTAAAAATGCTGCTGAATCACATTTTCTTGCAAGATCAGAGGCAAGTGTTCTGATATATGTGCCTGATGAGCAGTTTACAGTGAAATCAAGAATATTATCTTTAAAACTATTAATTTTAATAGAGTTGACAGTAACTTCCTTCTCTTTCAAGTCGACAGCAATCCCCTTTCTGGCAAGTTCATAAGCCCTTATTCCGTTTACATGTACTGCAGAATATACAGGCGGCCGCTGTTTTATAATTCCTGTAAAATATTTCAGATTGTCAATAATTAATTCAAATTCAGGAACAGCAGCCTCTTCTTTAAAAGAACCTGTAATATCAAGTGTATCAGTCGATTTACCGAATTCTGCAAAGGCCCTGTAAGTTTTCGGGAAAGTGGAAAAAAGGTTAAATAACCGGGTCATCTGTCCTAAAAGTATTATTACAAGTCCTTCGGCAAAAGGATCAAGAGTACCGGAATGTCCAAGTTTCTTAATTCCTGTTGTTTTTTTTATTATTCTTATTATATCAAAAGTAGATATACCAGCCGGTTTATTGACTAATAAAAAGCCGGAAATCTTTTCATTCAATGCAGATTATCCTCAATAAACCTGTTCATCTCAAATCCGTCTTTCAATGAAGAATCGTAAAAAAACCTGAGCTTAGGAGTTAATCTTGTTTTAAGTTTTTTCCCTATCAGGCCCTGAATAAAGCCGGCTCCATGATTCAATGCTTCGATGCTTTTAAGGGCCTGTTTTTCCGGACAGTACCCTGACACTGAAATTCTGGCAAAGCTCATATCAGGAGATAGTTTTACATTTGAAATATAAATAAGTTTATTTATTCTGGGATCTTTGATTTTGTCCTGCAGAATGAGTTTCCCCAGCTCTTCCTGTATTATTTTTTCGGCCCTTTGAAGCCTGAATTCGCCCATTTATCCTTCCAGTTTTTTGAATACTTCTTTCATTTCATATACTTCAATAATATCGCCGACCTGTATATCGTTGAAATTTTCAAGTCCTATACCGCATTCGTAGTTTTTCTCTACTTCCTTGACATCGTCTTTAAATCTTTTTAATGATGATATTTTGCCTGAAAATATTTCAACGCCTTCACGGAACAGATGTACAATTCCGTTTCTTTTTACTTTACCGCCAGTAATGTAGCATCCTGCGATTGCGCCTATCTTCGGTACTTTAAATACATCGCGTACTTCCGCTGTTCCAAGCGACTCTTCCTTTAAATCAGGAGCCAGAAGCCCTTCCATGGCTGTTTTTATATCTTCTACAGCATCATAAATAATATTGTATTTACGTATTTCCACCTTTTCCTGTTCAGCCAGCATCTGTGCTTTAGCAGTAGGTCTAACATGAAAACCAACTATTATTGCATTTGATGCTGATGCCAGATTAACATCGTTTTCTACGATTGCACCGGCGGAAGAGTGGATTACATTAAGTCTGATTTCTGAAGTAGAGAGTTTTTCAAGGGCAATTTTCAAAGCTTCAACCGAACCCTGAACATCTCCCTTTATTATTGTCTTAAGCTCCTGTATGGACCCTTCGCTGATTGAATCGTAAAGATTATCCAGGGTAACTTTTTTAACATTTTTTGCCACACCTATTTTTTCAAGTTCCTGTCTCTTTGTCCCGATCATTCTCGCGGTTTTTTCCGAATCTGTTACCTGAAAAGGATCGCCAGCATTTGGCATACCTGTAAATCCAAGAATTTCTATCGGAGTTGAAGGAGGAGCGCTGTCAATTTTTTCACCCCTGTCGTTAAATATAGCCCTTACTTTACCGGCATAGACACCAGCAATAAAAGCATCGCCGACATTCAGTGTTCCCCTTTCAATCAGAACTGTAGATACAATTCCTCTTCCGTGGTCAACCCTGGATTCAATTATTTTGCCTTCCGCCCGGCAGTTCGGGTTTGCTTTTAATTCAAGTACTTCAGATTGTATAAGAATATTTTCCAAAAGATTGTCTATGCCAATCTTTTTAAGTGCAGAAATTTCACAGAAAATTGTATTTCCGCCCCAGTCTTCAGGTATAAGATCGTAGGTTGAAAGCTGATGTTTTACCCTGTCTACATTTGCTTCAACAACATCAATTTTATTTATTGCGACAATAATCGGAACTCCAGCCTCTTTTGCATGGTTAATTGCCTCAATTGTCTGCGGCATTACTCCGTCATTTGCAGCTACAACAAGAATTACTATATCTGTAAGCTGTGCACCGCGAGCCCTCATAAGTGTAAACGCTTCATGGCCTGGAGTATCAAGAAAAACAATACTTCTGTTATTTGACTGCACCTTATATGCACCGATATGCTGTGTTATTCCGCCGTGCTCTGATGCGGCAATATCAGTAGATCTTATTGCATCGAGAAGTTTTGTTTTACCATGATCGACATGTCCCATTACAGTTACAACAGGAGGTCTTTCAATTATATCACTGTCATCACCTTTTTCAGTTTCTACAATTGTTTCATCATACAGCGAAACAATATTTACTTTACAGCTGTATTCAGAAGCTATTATTTCGACTGTTTCAGCGTCAATCTGCTGGTTGATGCTGACCATCATTCCCATAGACATAAATCTGGAAATAAGCTCTGAGGCTTTTAGATTCATTTTTTTTGCGAGTTCAGAAACTGTAATAACTTCCATTATGTCAATTTCTTTGGGAACAGGATTAATCTTTTGAATTGATTTTTTCTTTACCTGAAAATTCTTTTCAATATCATGTTCACGTTTGGTTTTTTGATAAACAGTTTTTTTCTTCGCTTTAAAAAACTTCTTGGCAGCCGGTTTTGCTGTAACTGATTCGCCTTTTAAATCATCTTTTCCGCCGGACCGTTGAGGTGAAGATCCGAATCTAGGTTGTCCGCCGGCGGGTCTTCTGTTATCAAAACTACGTGGACCTCCGGGAGTAAATCTCTGTCCACCTCCCTGCGTTCCAGGTGCGCCGTATCTGGGAGGGCCGCCCGGTCTCTGAGGAGAAGAACCATATCTCTGTGGAGTTCCTCCGGTACGCGATTGAGATCCATATCTGGGCGGCTGATCCGATCGCTGCTGCCCGTATCCCTGATATGTCCCCTGTCTCTGGTTGTCGGTTCTGGGTGTGTAAGGTCTGCTTACTGTCTGGCTTCCTGCAGGATTTGGACGATCCCCGTCAAAGCGCTGTTTTGTTCTGTATGTTCTTTCATGACCGGTTGTTTGCGGAGAGGATTCCCTGTCTTCATTATTCCTGGCCCTTGGTCCCTGGTAAGTTCTTGAAGTAACCTTTCCCCTGCTTAAAGGTTTTTCCTCATTCGCAGAAGTTTCTTTTACAGGAGAATCATTTACAGGAGAATCTTTTGCAGAATGTTCTTTTACAGAAGATGGAGTTTCAGCTGATGTGCTGTCTGTTCCCGCATGTTCTTTATGGGGTTTTCTGGTTTCTGTACTTAAATCAGATGTATTGTCTGAAGAAGATTCTTTTATATCTTCGTGGTCCCTGCTCTTTCCTGTTTTTTTAACAACAACTACCCTTTTTTTTACGACAACTACTTTCTTCCTGTTGTCAGTCTGCTCCTGTTTTTCAATAGCTTCCTGATTTTCCGAAGATATTTTTCGCTGTTTTATCAAAGCTGTTTTGGGTTTTTCTGTTGTCTTTTCCTGATCTTCAGTCATTTATAAATTCCTCTCCTGTACCTGGGACATAACTTCTAATTTTTCATTTTTCTGAAACTTCTTCATTATCATTGCTAATTTCATCATCATCATCATCATCTTCTTCTTCTTCTTCAAAACTAAGACCTACTCCGCAGTTTGGACACACTGTCATTTCTACAGTTATTTTACTGCCGCAATCCGGACATAGATATGAATCTTCATCAGTTGTCTCATCAGATGTATTTTCCGAATCTGCAAGGTCCTTTTCCTCAATTTCATCATTATAGGAATCTGATTCACCGTCATTTTCAGGAATATAGTCATCAGAATTCTGTTCATTCTCTTCAATAATTTCAACATTTTCATCAATAATTGCCTTAATTGATTCAATATCCTGCTGGGTAATTCCATCAAGTGCGGCAATTTTTTCAATATCCATTGCAAGGAATGTTTCAATCAATTCTATACCATGCTGACGCAATAGTTCAACAAGTCTTTCATGAATTCCAGGTAATTCTTCAATTCTGGTAATTTCTTCAGTTTTTTCTTCAATTTCATCCCTGAACAGGGCGGATACCGCTTTTTTGGTATCAGCCGAAATATCCATCTGATCAAACTGTTCAATTGTCTTAACATCAATGTTCCAGTCAACAAGTCTGTTGGCAAGTCTGACATTAAGGCCCTGTTTCCCAATGGCAAGTGAAAGCTGGTTTTCGTTGACAACTGCAAGGGCCTGTCTCCTGGCTTCATCAAGTATGATTACAGATTCTACATCAGCAGGCGAAAGAGCGTTCTTTATGTAAACCCTGGGGTCAGTGTCATATTTTAAAACATCTATCTTTTCCCCTTCCATTTCCTTGACAACAGTCTGAATTCTCACCCCTTTCAGGCCTACACATGCGCCTACAGGATCAACATCCTCTCTGTGAGAATAAACCGCCATCTTTGTTCTGTACCCGGGCTCGCGGACTATTTTGAAAATTTCAACAGTTTTGTCATATACTTCAGGAACTTCGAGTTCAAAAAGTTTTTTTACAAAATCTGTATGTGTTCTGGAAAGAATAATATTAAGCCCTGATTCCTGCTTTTCAACTTCATATATAATTGCCTTAATTCTGTCATTCGGCCTGTATATCTCTCTTGGAGACTGAAATCTTTTAGGAAGGATACCTTCTATTTTCCCGAGATCTACATAGATATTACCGTTCTTTTCCCTCTGATAATAACCAATAATCATTTCACCGGTTTTTTCAATAAACTCTGAATAAAGTGTATCTTTCTGAATTTCACGAATTTTCTGTTTCGCTCTCTGCTTTGCGCTCTGCACAGCAACGCGTTCGAAATCTTTGGGATTGATTTCTATTAAAAGTTCGTCGCCTATTTCACACTCGGCATTATAGGCAAGCGCATCTTCTATAGCAATTTCAAGAACATCATCAATTACATCATCCACAATCTTTTTTCTGGAAAATATGGTAACTTCAGTTTCTTCCTCATTAAACCTGATTATTACGTTCTCAACAGTACCGTATTTTTTTTTATAGGCTGCAATAAGAAATTCTTCAATTGTTTTAAGTACAAGTTCTCTCGGGATTCCTTTTTCCTGTTCAAACATTCTTATCGCTTCAGATAGGTCAGAAGCCATTTATTTGATCCTCCAAATTAATAATCTAATTTTGCCTTTCTAATTTCTTCATATTTTAATTCAGTTAAAATACCATCTTCTGTCTCGAGTTTTACGCTGATTTCATCAGCATCCCTGATTAAGAAAATTTCCCAGTCATCAGAATTGTTAACAAGTATTTTAATCTTTTTTCCCTTAAAAACAGGGAATTCGTCAGCAGATTTGAGGTTTCTGCTGATTCCTGGAGAAGATACTTCAATGAAAAAATCACGATTATCAGTGTATGCCTCAATTCGTCTTTTTACTGCTTTATGAATCCTGCTGCAGTCATTAATTGATATTCCTTCCGGCGAATACAGAACAATGTGTATATGCAAACCTTCATGGAGCAGTCTGGAAGTCACCTCTAAAAGGCTGAATCCGGAAGCCTCAACAACAGGAGCAATTACATCATAATTTTCATCTTTTCGTTTAATAAATTCCATTTACCCGCCGCAATCATAAAAAAACTGCATAAAAAAAGAGCCGATTTTTTCCGACTCTCCCCAACATTCGAAACAATATAACTATTTATAAAATAACAGAACAGATATATTTAATCAAGAGCAATAGTCAATATTATAATATTTTTAAAACCATTATTTATCAGAAGTTCAGAGCAATATCCCGCTGTCGCTCCTGTAGTAAAAACATCATCAAGGAGAATAACAGTCTCTGAACACTTAAGGCATGCGGCTGCATTTTTCCGCAGTAAAATTATTCTCCCGCGAAGCTCAGTTTGCCGTTTTTCATAATCAAGTTCTTTCTGCTGCCTGGTTTTTCTTTTTTTGAAAAGAAAAAATACGCTGATGCCGTATTTTCGTGAAAGTATTTTACAGATATGCCTCATGTGATCCCAGCCGTATTTTTCGATACGGCTTCGGCTGCAGGGAGCCGGGATAACGGGTATATTTGAAAAGTTATCATTGTAAAGTTTAAAAATTGTTTCCGCAAAAAACCATGATGCATGTTTTTTGCTTTTGAATTTATATTCATGTATTGCTTTCCTTACAAATTTGTTTCTGTAATCCCATAATGAAATATTGCAGCTAAATAAATATTTTCTTTCCCTGCAGATAGCGCATATTTCTTTTTCAGAAACAAGTTCGCGGCTGCAGATCCTGCAGTGGTCACCTGAATCCGGCAGACGATAAGCCGGCGGAAATATCTCCAGACAGCTGCAGCATAGTGCTTTATTTTTTGTACTACCATTTTCAAGGAGCTCCCCGCATATTATACACTCCCGGGGGAAAAAGAAATCAAATAGAAAAGTGATAATCATACATGAATTAAACAGGTTGAAAAGACTTCCTACTTCAGTCTTTTCTTCCAGCTGTTAATATAATTCAATGCCTCAAGCGGGGTCATTTTATTTATATCTACTGCAGATATTTCTCTTGATACAATATGCTCTTCTGAAAAAAGCTGGGACTGTAATTCAGGTGATTTTTTCATTTTGACTGATTCATGATTTTCTTCACCTGTTGACGGCTTTTCATAAAATTCCAACAGTTCTTCTGCCCTCAGAATTACACTGTACGGTATACCTGCAATTTCCGCTACATTTATACCATAGGATTTATTTGCCGGCCCTTTTTTTATTTTTTTTAGAAAAACAAGCTTGCCATCTTCCTCTACAGCGTTCATGGAAAGATTCTCCATTTCCGGCATATCCAGGTTTACAAGTTCGTGATAATGTGTCGCGAAAAGTGTTTTTGCCCTGATTTTTTTTATAATGTATTCACAGATACTTCTTGCTATTGACAATCCGTCCTTGGTTCCGGTTCCCCTGCCTACTTCATCCATGATAATAAGGCTTTTGTCTGTCGCGGCTCTCAGTATGTATGATGCTTCTGACATTTCCACAAGAAATGTAGATTCTCCTCTGGCAAGATTATCAGACGCGCCTACACGGCAGAATAGTTTATCTATCAGTCCAATTTCAGTGCTGTCAGCAGGTACAAAAGCGCCGGACTGTGCCATAAGAACAATCTGGGCAGTTTGTCTTAAAAAAGTGGATTTCCCGGCCATATTGGGGCCTGTCAGCAGTATAAAAGTTTTTTTTCTGTCAAGAGATATATCATTTGGTATAAATTCACCCTGAGGCAGGTTGGCTTCAACAACAGGATGTCTGCCGTTTTTAATAAAAATTGAACTACTGTCATTAAGTTTAGGCCTTGTATAACCGTGTACTGTCGCAGAATATGAATATGACTGCAGGCAGTCCAGTTCTGATAGATTCTCCGCTATATTTCTGAATAAAGGAATGTGTATTTTCAGTGAATCCTTTATTTCAAAAAACAACTCTTTCTCAAGTGCTGATATTTTTTCAGCAGCGTTGTTTAGCTCGTTTTCAAGTGTTCCAAGCTGTTCCGTAGTATATCTTTCTGCTCCCACAAGAGACTGTCTTCTTATGAAATGGGCAGGGACCTGATCAATATAGGACTTTGTAACTTCAAGGAAATACCCTATAATCCTGTTATAGCGTATTTTCAGATTTGCGATACCTGAATTTTCTTTTTCTTCTTCAATGTATCTGTCAAGTATTTCCTGACTATTGTCCCTTATATCCCTTAACGAATCAAGCTCGCTGCTGTAACCGGTTTTTATTAGGTTCCCTTCTGTCAATATAACCGGGGGATCATCATATATTGCCTTATCAAGATCTTTTATAATCCGGGTTGCGGCATCTGAGATCAAGGTATCTGAAAAGAACGGGAAAAGAGTTGAACCGCTGTATTGGGTAATTATCTGCGAAATTTCATTGAATACAATTATTGTATTTTTTAAACCCAGCAGGTCTTTTGCATTTACTTTATCGAGAGCAAGTTTTGATGTAAATCTTTCCAGGTCGTTGAGCTGTGAAAGGCAGGACCTTATCTTTGTGAGCAGAAGCTGATTTTTATAAAAAAAATCAACATTATCAAGTCTTTTATTAATCAGGTCTAAGTCTTTAAGAGGATTTTGAAGCCATTTTTTGATCATTCTTCCGCCCATAGAGGTTCTGGTATAATCAAGAACGCTCAGCAGGGTGTATTTAGAAGACCCGTCATTCATGTTTCTGATAATTTCAAGGTTTTTTATTGTTTTCCCGTCAATTTCAAGTGTATTTTTTTTATTTGATCTTTCAATATTTGTTATATGTGATAAAAGTGAACCGGAATTTTCCCTTAAATAGTCAATAATTAATCCGGCGCATACTATCTCAGGAGAATCATCGTCAATACCGAACCCTTTAAGTGTTGAAACGTTAAAATGCTTTTTAAGAATTTCTAATGAATTTTCAATATTAAAATACCAGTCAGGATACCTGTTGATTGTAATATTTCCATATTCCGAGATAATTTTTTTTATACCGTTATTTGTCTCAAGTAAAGATTCCTGGATAATAATTTCACTTGGAGATATTTTAAGCAGTTCGCGTGAAATATTTTCTTCAAGCATTCCTGAATCAGATACAAATGATATCACAGAAAATTCACCGGTTGATATATCCACATATGACATGGAAATTGTGTTTTTTACTTTACCTATTGCAGCAAGATAGTTGTTTTTTTTATTTTCAAGATAATCTTCATTGACTATTGTGCCTGGAGTAATAATTTCAACTACTTCTCTTTCGACTATTTTTAAACCTTTCGGCGGGGTATTGGAAAGCTGTTCGCATATTGCTATTTTTCTGCCTGTTTTAAGAAGTTTTGCGATATATGACGATGCTGCATGGTATGGAACGCCGCACATTGGAATGTTGTGTCTTTTAGTAAGAACTATATCGAGAATTGAACTTACTTCTCTTGCATCACTGTCAAACATCTCATAAAAATCACCAAGTCTGAAGAAAAGAATTGAGTCAGGATGCTGACTCTTGATTCTTTTATATTGCAGCATTACAGGTGTGTCGAAAGACATTGTATTTAATTTTTAGGATTCATTTTTTCTATTACCATATCTGTAATATCCACAGAATGGCTCCACCAGATAAGATCAGGATCCTTGGAATTCAAAATTACAGAATATCCCTCGGTTTCAGCAATGTATTCAATTTTATCAAGTATTTCACCAAGAAATTCAGCCGACATCATCAGCCGCTTTTTTCTTTCTTCAATATTTGCAAGCTTTAATCTGCTGTATTCCTTCAGGTACTGCTGTTTTTTATTGATCTGTTCATCCATTTTCAGGACATTCATTTCGTCATTAAGATTGGAGTAATAGAGTTTCCGCTCTTCAAGTGATGTTATATCATTTTTAATTGCAGATACACCTTCTTCATAACTTTTTATAAGTCTTTCAATTTCCTGAAGAGCCCTTGAATCACCTGAAATTGATGAAATTACTTTCGAATAGTTTATAATACCAATTTTGGTTATCTGCTGCGGGAAAACCGAAAAAGCAGTGAATAAAAGCACTAAAATTAATATATATTTTTTCATATACGGCTCCTTATTGTTTTTCATTAGAAAAAGCTTGGTGTAAAGCCAATTACAAAATCCAGCGCCATTGAATTGCTGAAAAGAGGGCCATCATACCATACAATTTCATTATCAATATATTGATATCTTTTTGTAAAGTAAAAACCAATCGGCATACCCGGGATTGTAAGACGGAAACCTCCGCCAAGTGAAAAATAATAATCGTTCTTATCCCTGTCTTTAAAAGAATCTTTATCCGCCCAGATACCGGTCCAGCTGTAAAACCAGTCCCACCAGAGAAATTTTTCGATAATCGGCATTCTAAGTTCAAGCCAGTTATCCCAAAGGACCTGTCCGTCATAGACCCTGGCCCATCCCCTGGCCATTGTGAGTCCGTCAATATAAAACATGTCCTCAGTAGTAATATCAAGTGAGCCGTCAAACTGTTTCCATATAAGTGAAAGTGAAGAATTGGCAGCGAAAATAGTTTTAAATTCCCAGTTTCTGAATACAGGTATACTCAGAAGTGTTTTGAAATACTGACCCTTTGAAGTTGTTGAAATATAATTTCTGGCTGATGGCATGATGCCGCCAGTATAAGTCAGCGACTGTTTTAGATAAAAACCTTTTGTAGGGTTATAGATTATGTCTCTTGTGTCCCAGTATGCGCTATACCAGGTTTTATTGATTGTCTGCCAATTCTGAAAATTTTCCCGTACTGTTTCATTGTAAGGTCTGAATATTTCATCATTATAGTCAATCCAGGATCTTGTCAAAGTATAACCGGTTGACGCGTTAAACCTTCCGATTGGAGTATGCCAGGTGTATCCTGTGTTGAGGCCTAAAGAAACATCCCACGATTCATATTCCATGAGAAAACTGGATGGAATAACCTCTCCGCGTCTAAGGGCATATTCATAATCTGTAATTGCATCGGAGTCTGTTGACGGTATACCGGTATCAGGGTCTACCAGGATCCCTGTATACGGATCAGGGACATGCCCTTCATCAAGATCGCTGTCTGGGAAAACAGGCGCGAGAATATCCTGAAGCGCTTCCCCTGTCGTCTTATGCTGAAGGGAAAGGGTAACTCCTCCCGTCCATCTTTTATTTGCAAGCCATTTTTCAGTAAAGCCCAGTGAAACTTTCTGTGAAACTCCCGAAAACTCTGTACCGATGCTCAATTCCTGTCCATTACCCAGGAAATTCCTGTCTGTCCATTTGACAAACGACATGATAGGAATATCTCCTGCAGATGCTGTAAACGTCAGCCCGAATGACACATCAGTTGTTTTCCCTTCCTCAACATTAATTATAAGATCCATGAGACCGTCTGTACTCCCCTGCGGAGTATCGGGTTCAATTGTGGAAAAATACTGAAGGTTATAAAGACTTGACATCCCTTCCACAATTTTTTTCTTGCTGAAAATATCACCAACTTCAAGGGGAAGTTCCCTGAGGATAACTTTGTCTTTTGTTTTATCATTACCACGTATAGTTATATTTTCTATATGTGCCCTGCCCTGTTCAATAATCCTGACATTATAAAAAACTGTTGCTTCTTCTTCATTCCTTGTTTCATCTTTTTTTATAACATTAAAAATATATCCGTCATTGTAATAAAGATCAGCAATTTTGGAAAAATCAGTCTCAAGCTGTGTTTTGTCGAGTATTTCCCCTTTTTTAAGTTTTACCAGATTATTCAATTCCTCATCTTTAAATATGACATTACCGTTGAAAATTATTCCGTCATATTTGTACTGCTTGCCTTCGCTTATTACAAAGGTAATGACAAGATTGGTTTTATTGCCTTCCTCATCTTCTTTAAGATCCTGGAATACATCTGTAACTTTTGCATCAATAAATCCATTTTCACCGTAATAGGTGGCAATTTTTTCTTTATCTTCCTGAATTTTTGATTCAAGAAAAAGACCTTTTGAAAAAAGTGACTGCCTTTTTGTATCAATAACCCTTCTCAGGGTGCTGTCAGAAGCAAAAGTATTTCCTTTAAACAGGATTTCACCTATTTTAGTCTGGTCACCCTCTTCAATGTTGAATATTATATCAACTTCATTGTCATTGTTTTTTTCACCTATTTCTCCATTGACAGCAACGTTGGGAAATCCCTTCTCAATATAAAGATTGAAAATATTTTCTTCATCTAGTTTGATTTTTGTCTTATTAATGAGATCACCGGGTTTTAAGAGGACTGTATCAAGAATTTGATTTTTCCTGATGTTTTTATTTCCTTTTATCTGCAGTTTTTTGACAACAGGCCTTTCAATCATATTGAATTCAATAATTACAGTATTTTGAGGATCGAATTTGGACAGATCAGCATTACCAGGTATTGCATTGGGGACAATATCATCAAAATAGTCGAGCGCGAAAAGCTTTCCCTGGATATCCCAGAACCGGTCGTCAGTAAAGGTTTTACCGATAAAAGGAGCAGTAATTGCTGTAAGTTCACTTTCTGCAATATTTTTTAATCCTTTAAATCTTATATCCTGGATAACCTTATCGGTATACCATTCTGCATAAAGCATTGAATTTAAAAGGCTGAAACATAATAAAAAGAATATTAAAAAAGCCTTTCGATTTAATTTCATAAAAACTCCTGCTTAGTATGAAAATCTCCATGATAACTGGAGAGAGGTATCAACTAAAGATTCATAAAAATTATTAATCCTTGGATATAAAGTAATATCAAGTAAAAACAGAGGAGTGTCAACTTCAAGACTTAGTTCTGTTTCCAGATATAACCCCATAAAATCCGGTACATCATAATAATTATATTCATAAGTGTCAAAATCAAGAGAGTTAAATCTTAATAAACCTTCAAGAAAAAAGTATTCTCCGAAATATTTTCCCATAAAAATTGAAGTATTGTCAAAATAACTATTTAATCCCGACTGTGTCGCCTCTGTATTATTTTTTTCAGTAAGTATATCACTTAAAAGTGCATTTTCTATAAACTGGGTTCTTATAAAAAAAAGATCAAGATTAAGCATGTTCCGCATCTGGTTTTCAAAAGGACGCAGCAGTCCAATCAGCTGTGAACCGCTTGTCCCGGCGCCAAGCAGCGCGGACCCGAATGTTATATTTTCACCTCCGAACTGGCTGTAAATACCCTGACCAAGCAGAGTATAAATATCATTTTCATTTAGCGGAGGGGTTGATTCAAATCTTGGAGAAAAATTGCTTAAAGGATTATCCTGAAGTATCAGGGCTATTTTCACTTCCTTGTTATCTGTTGTTCTTTCCCTTATTTCCGCTCGTGCGGTTATACGGGGATCAAATTCATCCTGGTTTTCATCAAATGAGATTTCTCCCTGTTTGAGAAAAAAGTTCTGGCTGAAATAGAAAATTTCCCCTCCCTGTATTTTAATATTACCGGTCATTTCAAATGTGCCGGCAGATTTGTTGCTTTTTATCTTTAATTTTTGTCCCGCCGCCGCAAAAGTTCTTAAAACCGGAACCCTTACGGAAGGCCAGAAAAATTCCACGCCGGTGCCTGATACGATATCAAGATCAACAATCATATTTGACCTGTTTTCTTTTTTATCTATTTTAACTTTTTTGTCTGTCAGTGTTATTATGCATCTGCTCGCGGCTACTTTACCTGTAATCCTGGTCTGACGCCTGCTGCCCTCTACGACAACCTGACCTGAACCATAACCGTCTACATCTACAGCAGAAAATGTGTTTTTTATCCAGAAACTGCTGCCCGGGGCAGTTCTTGCTTTCAATAAATATTCTCTTGGAAGCCAATGGTCAATAACAAAATCAATCGCAAGGTATATCTGTTCGTCCTGTATCATTATTACTGTTTCAGGTATGGAAAACTGCTTTCCTTCAAATTTGATTACAGTACTGAAAGGCCCTATTGTTTCAGGCGTTATGGCAGATCTTGCAATTGCCGAGCCAGCATAAAGGTTTCCCCATATGTCAGGATCATTAAGTTTGCCGCTAATATAAAGGCTTCCTGAAGCGGTTCCGTCATAAGGATTGAAAAAAGGATTATTTAAAAGAGTTCCTACTGCATCCAGCTGAATTGTAATATCATCAAATTCGGCGTTGATATTACCGCCGCCGATATTCCCGTGAAGGTACCCGTTCAGCGGCAGAGGCTTTTTAAGTGTTATATTAAATTCACCATTGTCAGAAAAATATGCCGATATAGAATTACCCGGCCCTCCGGTAATAGTAAAAAGGTCTTCTGTATTCAGAAATTCAAGTGACCAGTAATCATATCCCAGTAATTTATTTTTTATTTCACTTAAGGTTATATTCCCGCTTTTAACTTCTGACAACGGTATTTCAAACATTTTCCGTTGCGGTTGAACTTCATTTAATTCGCCTTTAATCGTCAGATTGCCTATTATGGATTCAGAGGAAAATGATTTCTGAATATTTATGCCGGATTTAAAGTAATAGCTGCTGTCTGCCCAGTCAATGTATCCTGATCCGCTGTCAATAGTATTAAAATTGTATTTAAGGTCAATATTCTTTACATCAATTTTGCTGTTATCAGCTTCGAGCTGCAGATTCATGGAAAAGGGATATTCTTCCCAAAGGCCGTCTGTTACTTTTAAATTCGTAAAAAGTGAAGGATTTATGCCGGTTTTTATATATTCAGCTGTGCCTGAAATCCTTCCTGAAATATTCCTGGATGTAAACCGCTGTAAAATGGCATCTGTGATATTTAATGAGAAATTCAGGCTGCTGTTTTCCGAGCTTAACCAGGAGTGATACTTTTCTTTACCGGAAGCTCCTGCCAAAGTAGTCCATCCGTACCAGGTTGAAAGGTTTTTTATAAAAAAATCGCCTTCTCCTGTTAGTGTGGAGTAATTATCTTTATAACTAAGGCGGTTTAATCTCAAATTATTACCATTAATTAACGAACTGAAAATGATAACAGATTTTTCATTTCCGGATGAAAAAGGATTAATTATTTCATCAATTCTGTTACTGCGCATTATTATTTTATATATACCTGATTTATCAATCTGTCCTGATACACGCAATGATAATTCGGGAGTCATTCCAGATAGCGGTACCGGCAGATTCTCGGAGAAAAGTGATATTACTGTTTTATCATTATCAGTAAAAAAGGTTAAATAAAATCCATAATTACCGCTGATGATTACGCCGGCGCCGGGGAAAATATTGCCTTTTAAATTGTATATCTGATTATTGACGATAAACTGTGAATTCAGATCGAATTGCGACCCGTGCGCCATGTTTATATTTATAAAACCTGCACCTGTATAATTTTTATAATTTAATAATATTTCACTGATAGATATATTTTTTTCATTCGCATATAAAACTGCTGAAAAATATTCTTCTTTTTCGTTATTATCAGAAAACCTGATGTTATCGGAAGACAAATTAAATCCCTTAAAATCAGTTGAAGCTTTAATAGACCCGTCAATTGAAAAATTATGGCTGGTATATATTTTATTGCTCAGTTCTGAATCAGGATACATGAACTCCAGAAAATAATCATAGCCGAAATTTTCAAGTTTAATTTCAGTTTCCAGACTGGCTTTCCCTCTTGCAGTATAAAGTCCGGCAAGAGTCAAAATGCCGCCTTCAGGTGTTTGTGCATTTAGATTAAAGGAATAACTTCTGCGATTGCTGTATGAAACCTTAATCCGGACTGATTCAAGGGATTTGGTTCCCCATGAAAGGTCTGCATCTCCAATTATACTGTTACCGGAAACAGCAGTGAAAATAGCGCTGCCGTTCAACCTTCCCTTACTTGAATATTGTATATTCTGAAACTGTATTTCACCTTCAGGCAGCAGCGATTTGATTCCGATTTTTCCGGTATATTGAATATTACCTTTATCTGAATAAAAATTAAAACTGTTAAAATCAATATTATTTTCATTTCCTGAAAACATGGCTGAAAATTTGTTTTTAAAAGGGATAATATTCCTGTCCAGTGAAGTTGAGATCAAACCGCTGTATTTTAATTTATTTTCAGGATTATCAGGCGCCCAGGAAAGGCCGATTTTTCCTGTGTATGATGATTTTGTTAAATATGAGATGTATGAATTGTCAGTAAGCAGGATATATCTGCCGGGCAGATAATTTTCAAAAGTTGCAGAACCGGAATATGTATTATTTATTTTGTCATATGCAAGTTCAATATCTATGGGAGCCCTGTCTTTGACCTTCCTGATCTGGATATTCCCATTCTGATACTGAATATTTAAATGCTGTTTTTTCAGTTGAAAATATCTGGTTTTCAGATTGCTTATCTGAAGATTATAATCATGTTTACCGTAAATATTATCAATAATTCCATCAATTTTAATATTTGATGTAATTTCACTTTCCTGATCAAATGGTAATCCTTTAACAGTGATACTGGATTTCATATTGAATTCTGTAGAACCATTGTTGACTGAAAAGTCAATAAATATCCTGTTCAGTGTATAGCTTCCATTTTCAGTAGATGTGCTTATGGAAAGATTTTTACCGGTAAGAATAAATTTATTTATCGTGGAACGATTATCTGATATCCTGTCTTCATCCGATGTTCCATAACCTGTAAGTCCGGCAACAAAATCGATAAAATCACGGTCAGTATTTGTATCAATATTTATGGATGAATTTTCCATATATACCATATGAAGTGGATTATCAATTTTAAAGAGTACTTTAATTATATTAAATGTTATCCTTAGTTTATCAACTTTAAGAATACATTTCCCGCCTGCATCTGTAATAAAGAGCTTTCTTATTTCAATAAACTGAAATACAGACGGAGAAATACTTTCATAGGTAATTGTCCTGCTTATTTCATTTTCTATCCCTGTTATTATTCTCTCTTTGAATCTGCCGATGCTCTTTTCAAGATAACTATTAATAAAAAAAGCAGCAATAAAGAATGTGCAAAGAGAAAGAGTCAATATCAGTGGAATGCGGTAGCGCCTCAAGGTTTTTTTCTGCAGAATATTCTCCATTGGTCAGTATTCAGGATATAATTATTTAAAAACCTTCGCAATTATATATCATGAAAACATTAAAAATTATAATATATTATATATTTCGGTATATTATTTATTAAAAATGCAGAAACCCTGAAGATTATGGAGCAAAAATGAATTCAGCAAATGTATTGAAGAATTTTATTGTACTTGAAGGACTGGACGGATCAGGAACAACGACACAGCTGAAAATGATTTCAGAAAGGTTCAGGAATAACGGGATGAAGTGTTTTCCAACAATGGAGCCGACAGAAAGCAGTATCGGGAAACTGATAAGGGACGCATTAAAGAAAAACATCAGCATTGACGCTAAAACAATGGCGCTTCTTTTTGCGTCTGACAGGAATGAACACCTTTACGGCAAGGAAGGTATTATCCGGTTTATCGATCATGGATATACCGCCGTTTCAGACAGATATCTTTTTTCATCCATTGCCTATCAGTCACTTTCCTGCGGATTTGAATGGGTTCTTGGCCTGAATGATTTTCCGTTGCCTGAATATCTGTTTTTCATTGATCTGTCTCCTGAAATATGCCAGACAAGAATGAAGAACCGTGAAAGCCGGGAATTATTCGATGAGATAGAGATTCAGGAGAAGATTCTTATAAACTATAAAAAGGGCATAAATTATTATGCAGATAGCGGAATGAAAGTCTTTTATCTTGACGGGAACGAACCCCCTGAAATGATAAATGAAAAAATATGGAATATTATATAATCTTTACCGATAATTAAACTGTGAACAGCATGAAAAAAATTATCATAATATTTATCCTGGCGGCAATTCCGTCAACCTCTGTTTTTAGCTATAAAATACTCTATGCTGAACAGTTTTATAAACTATATCACAGGCATTTTTACCAATATCCGGAAGATTATCTGGAAAATATATACTACCTTGAAGAGGCTCTTCGTTCAGATTTCGCAAATCCTTTAAACGCACTGGCTATAATAAAAAACAAATCAGACTGGGAAAGATACCGCAATCTATTCCGCATGCATGTAAGTCTGAAACTGACTGATTTATATCTCGGCCTTGGAAGTAAGTATGACAAAAGAAGCGCTTATTTTTTTAATGCGCCATGGCAGCGGGAGAATATAGAAAGTCTTAAAATTGCCAGAGAATCGTATGAATACGCCCGTGTCTACTGGGAAGAGGCCCTGAAATGGAATGAAAAAATCAAACATTCATGGGTATGCCTGGAAGAAGTTCAGAACTGGGAAGACGAGTCCTTCAGGATAAGGGAAAAAGAGCTTGATTACAATTCAATAATAGACAGGCACATTACCCGGCTTGACAAAGTAATGGATGAATTCCTGAAAATGGACAGCAGCACATACTAAATCAGACTAAAAATACCGCATCTCCGTAGGAAAAAAACCTGTACCTGGCATTAACAGCTTCAGAGTATATTTTTTTAATCTGATCACTGCCGGCAAATGCTGAAACCAGCAGAATCAGGGATGAATCCGGTGTGTGGAAATTGGTAAAAAGATGGTCAACCATTTTGAATTTATAACCCGGATAAATAAAAAGCGATGTCGAGTTATTACCTGAAACCAGTTTTCCGTTTTCGGTTGATGATTCAAGAGCCCTGAGGGAGGTTGTCCCGATTGCAACAATCCTGCCTCCCGAAGCCCTGCATCTGTTTATTCTATCTGCGGTATCAGGCGTAATATCATAAAATTCTTCATGCATTTTGTGGTCTTCCACGAATTCACTGCGTACAGGATGAAAAGTACCCATTCCAACATGAAGAGTAATAAAGCAAATTTCTATACCTTTTTCCCTGATCTTCTGAATTATCTCATCAGTAAAATGAAGACCAGCAGTAGGTGCTGCCGCTGACCCTGTCTTTTTGGAATAAACAGTTTGATAACGTTCGCTGTCAGAGAGTATATCTTCTCTTTTAATGTATGGGGGGAGCGGCATATGGCCGTATTTTTCAAGATATTCATCATTTACAGGATGAGAAAATTCAATCAATCTGTTTTTATCTTCGGTATCGATGATTTTCCCGGTTATACCGTCAGGAAAAGTAAAAGTCTTTCCTATTTTCTGTTTCTTTGTCTTGCTGCAGATAGTACTCCATGTAGAATCTGATATTTTAAGGAGCAGCAGAAACTCAGTTTTTCCGCCGTTATCAGAAATACCGAATAAGCGGGCTTTTCTTACACGCGTATTGTTAAAAACTATGCATGAGTTTTTATCAAGGTAATCCGGAAAGTCCTTTACATTTGAGTGAATTATTTCTGAACTGTTTCTTTTGTAAACTAAAAGCCTGCTGTCCCCTCTTTTCTCAGTAGGGTATTGGGCAATAAGTTCAGGCGGCAGATCAAAATAAAAATCGCTGGTTTTCAATGCTGCCTTCTTTCATAATTTCAAGATGTTTATAAGCAAGGTCTGTGGCAACTCTTCCCCTGGGTGTCCTTTTTATCATTCCAATCTGGATAAGAAAAGGTTCATAAAAATCTTCTAGTGTTTCAACTGTTTCTCCAACGGAAATTGCCAGTGTTTCTGCTCCGACTGGACCGCCTGAGTATCTATTTATTATAACATCAAGTATCTGCCTGTCGAAAGATTCAAGCCCGAGACTGTCAATATTAAGTTTTTCAAGACTGTAAAGAACTATCTCTTCAGTTATTGTACCGTCTCCTGTAATCTGCGCAAAATCGCGAATACGCCGTAAAAGACGGTTTGCGACCCGAGGAGTCCCCCTGCAGCAGGTTGACAGAAGTTCAATGGCTTTGTCTGAACAGGTAATATCAAGTATCCCCGATGACCGGCGCAATATGCTTATAATATCCTTTTTTTCATAAAGGTTCATTCTGATATTAATACCGAATCTGCTGAAAAGGGGACTTGATACGTTTCCAGATTTAGTCGTAGCCCCTACAAGTGTAAATGATGGAAGAGGAATTCTTACTGATCTTGCTGACGGCCCCTGCCCTATAATCCAGTCCAACTCAAAGTCTTCCATCGCAATATAAAGCATTTCTTCTATTGCAGGTTTTAATCTGTGGATCTCATCAATAAAAAAAACAGTATGTTCGTTGATCGAAGTAAGAAGCCCTGCAAGATCCTTGGGCTTATCCATGGCAGGTGCTGAAGTTACCTTGAACTCACTTCCCATTTCATTTGCAAGGATAAAGGCAAGAGTAGTTTTCCCAAGTCCTGGCGGGCCGCTTAGAAAAACATGATCAAGGCTTTCTGATCTTTCTTTCGCAGCGCTTAAAAATATTTTAAGATTATCCTTTATTTCATGCTGCCCCTGAAAATCATCAAGCCTTAAAGGTCGGAGACTTTTTTCTTTAACATCTTCTTCCGAAAATTCTCCGGACAGCATTTTTGATTTATCCATAATTATATTTTATCATGAGCTTAAAGCAATAATTGCTTTTTTCATAATAATTTTTTCCTTTTCGCTTATATCATTTAATGAGGAAACCTCGCTGTCTTCAGCTATATCAAGTACTGTTTTTGCAGCTTTACGGTAATCAAAACCCATATCAGAGAGAGCTTTTATTATATCAGCAAAAGGAGATGCCGCGCTGCTGCTTTCCTTTAAAAGTTTTCCTCTCATTGCAAGAACTATTTTCTGCGCTGTTTTCTGACCGATTCCCGGTAGAGCTGAGAGCACCGATAGGTTTTCCGTATCAAGGGCCGATATAAAATCATCAGCAGAAATTCCTGACATTATTTTAACTGCCTGTTTCGGGCCTATACCGCTTATTTTGATCAGTTCAAGAAAAAGAAGCCTCTCTTTTTTATCAGCAAATCCGAATATTGAAATATTATCTTCCCTCAAATGAAGATAAGTAAGGACTCTGACGCTATTGCCGGGTGACGGAAGCTGCATAATAGTTTTTGACGATGCAGCAATATCCCATTCTATACCGTTATTTTCCAGAAAAAAACTGCTGTTTCCCTTGTGTGTAATTGTCCCGGTTATACTATTTAACATTTATAAAACCCCTGTTGTTGCAGTGGCAGATAGCTGCCGCCAGAGCATCTGACGCATGATCCGGTTCAGGTATTTTCTCCAGTTTCAGAAGCAGCTTCACAAGGGACTGAACCTGTTTTTTTTCCGCCCTGCCGCTTCCAACGATTGATTGCTTGATTTGAAGCGGTGTATATTCAGCCGCAGATATATTTTTTTGTGCACAAAGAAGATGAATAACACCTTTTGCATGTGCAACAGGAATTGCGCTTAATACATTACGCGCAAAAAAAATCGATTCAATTCCGGCTTCCGCAGGTTTATATATATTCAATATTTTTTCAAATTCTTTATATATTGATTCAAGACGTTTTGACAGATCAGCATCCGATGAAGTCTGGATAACTCCATGACAGACATGTGTATATCTGCAGTCTGCGTAGTCAACGATACCCCATCCGGTTTGTGCCAGCCCTGGATCAATTCCTAAAACTCTAATCAAGAAGAAGCCTGTTATTCGTCAAAATCAAAATCATCAGGAATTTCAAGGTTTGTTGATACAGACTGCACATCATCAAGATCTTCCAGCCTTTCAACCAGTCTTAATGCCTTTGCAGTTTTCTCCTTGTCAAGCGTTACAGTTGAATCCGGTATCATGGAAATTTCCGCAGTATCTTTTTCAAATCCTGCCTGGGCAAGGGCATTGCGTACCTTTTCAAAATCATCAGGTTCAGTAACTACTTCTATGGTATCTCCCATAGTGCTTACATCTTCAGCTCCGGACTCAAGCGCGACTTCAATTATGTCGTCTTCTGAATATTTAGATGAATCGAAACCAATTATACCTTTTCTTTTAAAGAGATATGATACACATCCTGTTTCACCGAGGTTGCCTCCGCCTTTTGTAAGCTGGCTTCTTACATCCGCAGCTGTACGGTTTTTATTGTCTGTAAGTGTATCAATGAGGATAGCTACACCTCCCGGTCCGTATCCCTCATATGTCAATTCTACATATGTAACGCCGTCAAGTTCGCCTATTCCCTTTTTAACTGCCCTGTCAATATTATCTTTAGGCATATTGGCATCTTTTGCTTTGAGGATAGCTGTTCTCAAACGGGGATTCAGGTTTTCATCTCCTCCTCCCATTTTTGCTGCAACTGTGATTTCTTTTATAATTTTTGTAAATATTTTCCCGCGTTTTGCGTCATTTGCGCCTTTTTTATGCTTTATTGAAGCCCATTTGCTGTGGCCGGACATATTTTGTCTCCTTGTTATTAATTATCTCATATAATTTTATATCAGAAAAGTATCATAATGAAAAATCAGGTGTCAAGTAAAGTTATATTTTACTTTTTCTAAATATCTCAAGATATCAATCATAAATGAATTATGAAAAAACCGCCCGCTGCGGCTGAGGGCAAGATTTTTATTATCGTCAGATATATAACCTTTGTTCTTCCAGCCTTCAATTACAGGAAGAAGCAGTTCCCTTATGTCCAAATTAAAATAATCATTGTTTTTTTCAAGATCAACACCTTCGGAAGTCCGAAACCCCATCATCAGTGTTTCTACTAGAAGATCATAACTGCTTAATTTTTCTACTTTAGTTCCCCATTGCTTGTCAGGCCCTGCCAGAAAATTTTCAGGGACGGAGGATGCAGTCAACCTGCTCCCGCATTTGTTTTCATCATAAACTGTTGAAACTGCAGACATTCCACAGCCCAGATATGATTCCATCCGCCAGTAATTCATATTGTGCAGTGATTCTTTACCGGATTTCGCAAAATTTGATATTTCATAATGATTATATCCGCTTTCGTATAGATAATCAGCAGCTTCAACCCAGCAGTTTTCGTCCTGATCTGTATCTGAATATTTATCATATAGTGGAGTCTTTTTTTCAAGTGTCAGATAGTAAAGGGAAATATGGTCTGGTGCGAATCTTAGGGCTTTTTTTACATCATCTATTGCTTCTGAAACAATCTGTCCAGGAATTGATGAAATCAAATCCAGAGAAAGATTTTTATTGTCAAGTGCCTTAAGCATTTCAAGAGCGTTGAAATTTGCCCGGGGACTGCAGTTCCTGCCTATTACTTCAAGCATATTACTGTTGAAAGACTGAATGCCAATACTTAAGCGGTTTACAGGCAGTTCTGCAAGCAGGCTGATTAAATTATTATCTACAGTTTCAGGATTGATTTCGATTGTAAATTCTTCAGGAACAGAGTCACAGATTTCAAGAATTTTTTCAATAAAAAATCCAAGATCTGCCGTTTTTAATGATGTGGGAGTTCCTCCTCCGATATATAATGTTTTAAAATTTGATTTACAGTATTGCGCTTTATAAATACGGATCTGATTCAGTGTTTCAGATAAAATATTCCTTATAAATGAGTCATCAGAAGAAAAAAAGGAATAAAAATCGCAATATCTGCATTTTTTAACACAAAAAGGTATATGAATATAGAGAGACCGGGGATCTGCCCTAAAAGACATTGATGCGTTCAAACGGCCAGTATCTTAATACTGCTTTACCTTTTATTAATTCAGAAGAGACAAGTCCGCTGCTGCGGGAATCAGGGAACAGCTCCCTGTTATCGCCGATAATAAAATAGTAACCGTCTTTGACTGCTGTTTCTTCAGTATCAGAATTAAAAGGATTTTCATCAGAATTCCAGTTCTCAGGCAAAGAAGAAATATTTATATTATATCTGTTGCCTGTCAATTCAAATTCTGTCAGAAATCTCTCTCCCCCTGAAGGTTTGATTTGAACTACGTTGTTTTTAATTTTTACAATATCTCCCGGAAGCCCGATAATCCTTTTAACAGAAATACTGTCATTGTAGGAATGATTGGTTTTTAGATTTTTTTTCTGTAATGTAAAAAAACGGACTACTGAATTTACCGGTTTTAAATACCAGGGATAATTATTAATAAAATTCTGTCTATAAATAACTATATCGCCCCGTTTGGGATTACTTAAACCTGGAATTTTTATAAATTTATCAAATAAATACTGACTGTAAAGAGGTTTGACAATTAGAAGACGGTCTTCTCTTTGAATCCCGGGCAGCATTGAGGAAGACTGGACAATTACTGTAGAAATAATGTACACAGTTAAAATTTCATAGAATAGCAGCGCAATCAAAAGAAATCTGATTACCCTGAAAAGAAAAAAACGCTTAAACGGTCCAGGCCTGTAGAGGCTGTACTGATATTTCTTATTAAATCCCATATAAAATCCTATTTAATTGAACCGAATCTGCCCGGGGGCCAGTATTTAATCATTGCCTTACCCAGCACCTTTTTCATCCGGACAGGACCAAAATATCTTCCGTCTCTTGAATTGTCCCGATTATCACCCAGCGGGAAAATCCACCCTTCAGGAATATACCAGCCTGTTTCATATTTGCGCCATATTTTCCTGACGGATAAATTGTGAGGCTGCATTGAATATTCTATTTTTGATCTGTATTCATTAAAAGTAATAGAATCCGCATAAACAGAGTTGATATTTTTCAGCGCCTGCGCATCTTCACTGCTTACTTCCAGATTATGGTAACTATAAACAGACGCCCTTGCAGCTTTTAAATATAAATTATAATCCTCATCAGTAATCAGTCTTCTTACAGGTGTTACAGCTCTGTCTAAATGTTTGAACTCAGATTCATCAATCCACGAAGATAATCCTTTTGGTTTAATCTGAAGATTCCCATTAATATTTCTTATTCTGTCATTTCCCACCCCGACAGCTCTTTTTATTAAAAAATGAGCTTTGGGATTGCCGTTTTGGTCTTTATCAATATCTATCAGAGAAAGGGTAAGCATGTATATTATCCGCTGTGCTATATCAAAGACAGGTCCGTTTGATAAATAGGTAGGACTTTCAAAAATTATAACTTCTCCTCTTTTCGGAGAAAAAAAACCGGGGATTTTCATGATCCCGGGCATAAGTTCAGGTCCGTAAATAATTTTATTTACAAAAATTCTGTCTTTAACCAGCAATGTATTCATCATTGAGCCTGACGGTATCTGGTAAGCCTGAAAAAGATATTGATTTATGAGCAGAACAACCATTGCAGCCCACAGGAATGCTTCAACCCAATCAAGAACAGGATTTTTATTTTTCTGTTTTTCATATTTCCGGTATTTCCGGATATTACGCCATGTAAGGAACTTTTCTGTAATTAGTTGTATTGAAGTTAAGTATTTATTCATATATAAGAACATTTTCCCTGTATCAGCGTATCATACATTTTATTACATTGACAAGTAATAATAGTTCTCCATATAATTCCCGCAATATGTTGAAAAAAAAGAACACAATAAATGCTGAGTATGTTGATCTTAAAGTAAAACTTAAAAGTTTTATGGGAATATCTCCAGGAATTTATCTTACAATTATCTATGCTGCATTTCTTGCACTATTAATCTTTTCGATTCTATTTTTACCTGGATTAATGAAAAAAGGAACAAGAGTTTATTTTTCAACTTCTCCGGAAGGGGCTGCCGTTCTGGTTAATAATGAATATGCAGGCTCAACACCTTTTAATGGTTTTTTACCTGCCGGTATGAATGATGTTGTTTTTAAAAAACCCGGCTTTAATGATATTGGTGAAGTAATAAATGCCAAAGGTTATGTTTTTGCGACTATTTTCAAAAAACCGGAACTTGAAATTCATAAAAAACTTGATATCTCCGATTACCGCGAATTATATGAGTTTGTACTTGATGACTATCTGAGATGGGCCTCAATAGAAGATTTCCATGAATCGTACCAGCCTGAAATGCTGATATCAAAAACCCTTTCAATGCTTGAAAATGGAGGAAAAGAAAGTACATTAACTGAGCCTTTTCTGGAAAAGTGCTTCAAAAACATTACAAAAGAATACCTTCTGGGTGATTTCATAAGGGGCCTATATTTATTTACCAACAGCAACAATCCTCTTCTGCCGTACGATTTAATGGAAATGGCAGCTTTTGCTTCTGATAAATTTTCTAAAAATCCAGGTTATTTGATTCACCTTTTATCAATTATTACAAAATCCGGTAATGATAAATTATCAGCTTCATTGCATATCGCAGATTTAATTAAAGAAATTGAAGAAAAAAGAAATCTTGCTTTGAATAATAAAAAACAATTTGCCTATGATTCCTTAAAGAATGGTTTTGAAAACAGAACTATATTATCAGCAAGCTACCGTAAAATACCTAAAGGAACTTATATTGTCGGGAATCCTGATGATTCTGAAAATACAATTAAAGATACGGCCCCTTCTCCTCAATTATTGCTTGATTTTAACGAATATTTTATTTCAACAGAAAAAGTTACAAACAGACAGTATCTGGAGTTTATAAAGGAAAAACCATTCTGGAACAAAAAAAACCTGACGGAACTTACCGGAAAAAATCTTGTAGATACAAAATATCTTGAACACTGGCCTGAATTTCTTCCTCTTGAAAAGGAGATGGATAAACCTGTTACAAATATTTCCTATTTTGCTTCTGAAGCTTATTGCGATTGGCTGACAGAAAAACTGAAGAACCGGAGTTTAAATTATACAGCGGTAATTCCTGATGAATATATGTGGGAAGCTGCATCTTTAACACAGAATGCTTTATGGGACTGGTGTTCTAACTGGTATAATACGGCAGATTACATAAATCCTGAACAGTATCTGAACACATTAAAAAGCCCGTCAGGTAATCCATATCTAAAAGGTATTGAAAAATCACTCAGGGGCGGCAGAGGTATTGATGAACAGGATAAGATTAACCTGTGGACACGCGCTTCCCAGCCGCCGTACTGGTGTACCCCCTTTACAGGGTTCAGAACAGCACTACTGGAGAATAAATGACAACCGATCAAAAGATTAAGGTTCTTTCTGTGAACAAAAAAGCAAGATTCAACTATATGGTTGAGGAATCTCTTGAATGCGGGATTGTGCTTAAAGGAACAGAAGTTAAATCTCTGAGGATGAACAAATTCTCCTATTCTGACGCTTATTGTAAAATAGTTAATGGAGAACTTTGGCTGGCCGGGTTTCATATTTCTCCTTATGACTTCGGGAACATTAATAATCATGATCCTGACAGGGAAAGAAAGCTGCTTGCCAATAAAATTGAAATTAAAAAACTTTCCAGAAAAGTCGCAGAAAAAGGTTTTACCCTGGTTCCGCTTAAAATATATTTATTAAACGGTAAAGTAAAACTTGAAATAGGTATTTGTAAAGGTAAAAAAGTATATGACAAGAGAGAATCTATTAAGGAACGTGATGTTAGAAGAGATACTTCCAGGGAAATGAAAAATGCCTGAAATAAGCACTTACCGGCTCTTTAACTAACTTTTATATTGATAAAGTCATTCTTATTAGCTACTATATATATGGACTCCTTATTTTACAATAGGGGGTGAAATGGTTTCGACTGGGGATTTTTCGGATCATAGGCAGCAGGTGGAGAGCCGTCTCCTTAAACAGGCAAAAAACATAACTGCTAACGACGCAGAATACGCATTAGCAGCTTAATTTAGCTGCTACGGACACCCAGGATGCTGTTCCTAAGCCTGGAATTGTTTGTAAGAAATAGGGACTTGCCGGTATTTATGTTCTGCTGTATACCGGGACACAAAGCAGACTAAGGGGGAAGCAAGGTTTGTTACCGCGCCGAACTTTTCCTGAAATCAAGCGGTGACTATGCCTGTAGAAGTTTATGGGCCTGTCTTCAGGACGGGGGTTCGACTCCCCCCACCTCCAATAAAAAAGACAGTTTCAGCTGGATATTTTTATAATTAGCTGAAACTGTCAATTTTTTTTAATCTAATCAGGCACCCAGAACAAAAGCAATAATACCGATACTACCAAGAATAACAACTGTGTTTAATAGAATAAATAAGATCTTTTTTATCATTTTGTTCATGTTAACCCCTCCGGTTATTTCATATTTATAAAAGACAAAAATGTCTTTATTAACACATATTTGAAAATATTATTTGAGTCGGTTTTATGAATTGATTTTTATGGTATTTGAAATTTTTAACACTTAACCACTAAAGGAAGCAATTCATTAGTTCATTGCCCGGCTGATTTAACCACCACAACACACTAACAAATTTGTTAAAGAACGGTTAGTAATATGTTAAATATACATTCAGTGTTTATGAAAAGTCAATATGAAAATTTACAGAAATCAATTTATTCCCATTCAATAGTTGCCGGAGGTTTACTGGATATATCATAGACTACCCTGCCAATCCCGGGCAGTGAATTAGTAATAAGAGACGATATTTCAAGCAAATCCTTCATCGGCATGGGAAATACATCCGCAGTCATACCGTCTTTTGATGTTACAGCCCTTAATGCAAGAACCTGCCCGTATTTTCTCGAGTCGCCTCCAACTCCTACAGACCTGACAGGCAGCAGAACAGAAAAAGCCTGCCATATTTTTTCATACAATCCTCTTTTTTTAAGTTCAGAAATATAAATATAATCCGCATCCCTTAAAAGATTGCAGTTGTCTTCTGTAACATCTCCGATTATTCTAACTGCAAGCCCGGGCCCCGGAAAAGGATGCCTGTGGATAATTTCGTTTTCAAGTCCGGCAATTTTACCCAGTTCCCTTACTTCATCTTTATAAAGCCGGTCAAGAGGTTCAATAATTTCCCCTCTTTTCCTTTTTTCCTCAACCAAAGGAGATTTTACATTATGATGAGACTTGATTACATGAGCTTTGTTTCCAACCCCTTTCCCTGATTCAATCAAATCGGTATAAAGCGTTCCCTGAGCAAGAAGAGCATTTTCCGGTATTCCCAGTCTGCTTATCTCTTCCTGTTGAATTTTCATAAATAAATCACCGATTATTTTCCGTTTTGTCTCAGGATCATCAATACCCTTAAGTGCATTTAAAAATATATTTGATGCATCAATAAGATGAAGATTTTCTGCTCCAAGTTTTTTAAGATTTTTTTCTACTTCAGCAGATTCATATTTCCTCATCAGTCCGGTATCAATATACATAAGATGAATTTTTGCAGGGTTTATGGAATTAAGTAAAAGGGCCGCAACTACCGCCGAGTCGACACCGCCGGATATCAGAAGCAGGACATCACGTCCTGTTGTCTGTTTAATAATCCGTTCTTTGGCTGTTTCAAAATATATTTCCATATTCCATTCTTTTTTTGCTCCGCATATATGTGAAGCAAAATTATCCAGAATCCGGGAGCCGTATTCGCAATGCGAGACTTCCGGATGGAATTGAATACCGTAAATATTTAATTCTTTATTGACTACTGCAGCGGTATGGTGTTCAGAAACTGCTATTACCTTGAATCCATCTCCCGGTTTTTCCATGCTGTCGCCGTGGCTCATCCATGAAATAAAATATTCAGGAACATCTTTAAAAAGTGGAGATTCTTCCAGGTATTTTACAGCAGATCTGCCGTATTCCTTTTTTTCAAGAGGGCTTACAATACCATTAAAGTCTGCTGTAATTCTTTGAAATCCATAACAAATTCCAAGTATCGGTATACCCATGCTGTAATATTTTTTATCAACCAAAGGGGCGCCGTCATCATAAACAGATTCAGGAGAACCTGAAAAAATAATTCCTTTAAGGCCTGCTGCTGATATACTTTCAGCTTTGGTTTCTCCAGGCAATACTTCACAGTAAATACCGGTTTCCCTTATCCGTCTTGAAATAAGCTGAGATGTCTGACTTCCAAAATCAAGTACAACTATTTTGTCCATATATCCTTTCTTATCATTGTTTCGCTTCTCTGGTATCCCACAGAAATAATATCAACTGAAACTCCGGTATAATTTTCAATGAATTCAATATATTCCTTCGAAGCTGCAGGCAGATCGCTGTATTTTTTTATATCAGTAAGTTTTGTATTCCATCCTTTAAAGGTTTTGAAAACAGGTTTTACATTTTCAAGAGCGGTAATTGAGGATGGAAAAGCTGTAATTTCTTTATTATTCAAATTATATGCAATGCAGGCTTTTACATCTTCCATTTCATCGTATATATCAAGATGAGTGAGGACAAGTGAAGTTATTGAATTTGTATCACAGATATACTTTAATGCCACAAGATCAAGAAAACCGCATCTCCTGGGCCTGCCTGTTGTAACGCCGTATTCCCGGCCTGTTTCCCTTACCTTGTTTTCGAGTTCTCCTTCAATTTCAGGATTGAATTCTGTAGGGAACGGACCGTTTCCGACTCGGGTATTATAGGCCTTAAAAACACCAAGAATTCTGTCAATGCTTTTGGGTCCTATTGCTCCTCCTGTACATGCTCCGGCAGCTGAAGATGAGCCTGATGAAACATAGGGATAGGTTCCAAGGTCCAGATCCAGAAGAGACCCTTGCGCCCCTTCAAAAAGCTTTTTCTTATCCTTGTTGTGAGCTATAAAATCTGCAAGATCAATCATCATCGGAAAAAGTTTATCCTTATATTTTTCAATAAAATCCTTTTCATCTTTCTTCAGTGTTTTATAAACTTCAATGTCAAATATATCGATCAGGCGGATTCCATCCCTGTGTGATTTCAAGGCATATGCCACACCTATACCGCGCCCTGTTGTACCAATAGGATTACGCCTTGTTTTTTCCATTTCAATATCAAGTTTTTTATATGAAGGGAAAACCAGGTGGGCCCTGTCGGAAATAAATATTCTCCCTTTCCAGTTGACACCCTGTTTTTCAAGCGTATCAAGTTCACTGAATAGTGATTCTATATCTATTACCATTCCTGTTCCCAGAACCACCTTTTTTTCAGGATATACTATTCCTGAAGGTACAAGATGGAGCTTGTAAGTAATGTCATCATGAACAATTGTATGTCCTGCATTGGCCCCGCCTGAAAACCTGATGACAATTTCAGCATCTTCAGCCAGATAATCAACAATTTTGCCTTTCCCTTCGTCACCCCATTGAGCACCTATCACTACTAAATTCATTTCAAACCCCTATTTTGTATAATTTGGTGATTCTTTTGTAATAAAAACATCATGGACATGACTTTCTTTTAGCCCTGCTGCAGTTATCTTCATGAAATTTTTATAATTTTTCAGTTCATTTATATCTTTACATCCGCAATATGCCATTCCCTTTCTCAAACCTGTTACCAGCTGTGCAAGAAATGGTTTTAATTCGCCTTTATACGGCACCCGTCCTTCAATTCCCTCAGGTACAGGATCTTCCCCTTCAGTCATTCTGTATCTGTCTCCTGATCCGTCATTGATGGCTCCTATTGACCCCATTCCCCTGTATTCCTTGAATATCCTCCCTTCATAGATAACCTCTTTTCCCGGAGCTTCCTTTAAACCTGCGAAGAGGTTCCCTATCATTACAATATCCGCTCCGGCGCCGATTGCCTTTGTAATATCGCCTGAATACTTGATACCGCCGTCGGCAATAACAGGAATTCCAGCCTTTTCAGCTTCTTCAGCGCAGTCCATAACAGCTGTGAACTGGGGTACACCGATACCGGCGACAATTCTGGTTGTGCAGATTGAACCTGGACCGATACCTACTTTTATACAGTCGGCGCCTGCGTCTATCAGTCTTCTAGTTGCCCCGGCTGTTGCGGTATTTCCACCAATTACAGGTATATTATATCTTTTTTTAATATCATATACAGCATCAATAACACTTTTTGTATCGCCGCTTGCTGTATCCATTACAACGAAGTCAACCTTCTTATCAAGCAGCAGAGGGATCCTTTTGTTATAATCAACAGGAGATATGGCAGCACCTACTATAAGTCTTCCAAGAGCGTCCAGAGAGGCATTGGGATGACTTTTTTTCTTATCCATATCCTTATATGTTACAAGACCTTTTACATAACCGTTTTGATCAATAATTGGAAGTTTTTCAATTTTGTATTTGTCGAATTTTTCTCTTGCACTTGAAACAGTCGGGATACCGATTTCTGATACAGGATTTCTGGTCATTACATCTTTTACAAGCAGCGAATTATCATCACAAAATCTTAAATCTCTTGAGGTTATTATTCCGCATAGTTTTTGATCGGCATCAATTACAGGAATACCTGTGGCATTATATGCTGCCATTATTTTTTTGATTGTGCCGATGGTAGTTTCTTCCGTAACAGTCTGGGGGTCCTGTATTACCCAGTTTAAAAATCTCTTTACCCTGCCGACTTCATCGGCCTGTATTTCAGGTTTATAGTTTCGGTGTATTACCCCGACTCCTCCTTCAAGCGCTATCCCTATGGCTAGGGTTGCATCTGTAACGCTGTCCATCGCAGCAGAAATAATTGGCACATTTAAATATATATCCCCGGCAAGTCTCGATTTCACACTCACATCACCAGGTGCAACTTCTGAATAAGCAGGCAGAAATAAGATATCATCATAGCTAAGCCCTTCTTTCATGGGTAGATTATCCATTCATCTTCTCCTTCAATACGAGCATTTCCCTCTGATATTTTTCAGCCAGTGATTTTGCCTTGTTCACTGACTGACCTCTATATAATTCAGGGTTGTCAAAAAAATCAGATGCATCAAGACCAGTAGTCTTATTAAGCTGATTTGAAACCTTTT
Source organism: Spirochaetales bacterium (assembly GCA_024233785.1). Classification (GTDB taxonomy): domain Bacteria; phylum Spirochaetota; class Spirochaetia; order CADAEX01; family CADAEX01; genus JACKPD01. The sequence goes on from JACKPD010000005.1 coordinate 97,779, forward strand.
CCCATACTTCTTTGTTTTTCTTTAAAAGAGCAGATAATTTTTCTCCACTCTTTTCGCATTCAAGCGTAATTTTCCTTATTTTCTCATGTGCATCAGCTTCACCCGAACAGGACAGTAGAATATAAGCGGCTTCCGCAAGAACAAGATCACCTGTCAACACAAGATTGTCCTTCATCTTTTTTTTATCAACATATAAAGTGGACAGGACTTTTCTGATTCTGTTTAAAGCTGCTGCAAATCCCGCAATATAATCTGCCACAAATCTCGAAGAGGCTGAATTGGAAAGATCCCTCTGATGTTCTGAAATCTGGTCCATGTAAAAAGTAATTACCCTTGGACAGAATGCTTTCCAAAGACTTTTAACATGCTCACTGTTCCATGGATTTCGTTTTTGCGGCATGGTAGATGAGCCCACCTGTGTTTCTGTAAACATTTCCCTTATCTCTGTAATTTCAGATCTCTGTAGATGACGGAGATCATCCGCCAGGTTAGCGATAATACCGAATGCTGTGTTGATTTCAAGCAGAAGCCGCAGCAGATATTCAGGTTCAATCAGCTGGGTTGAATGTTCAGACGGTTTAAGTGAAAGATAAGAGAGGGTTTCTTCTTCCATTTTAACGGGGTCTTTAACTATCAGCGATGTTGAATTATATGCACCTACAGCGCCTGCCAGTTTTCCCCTTAGATCGTCAGAGGCCTCTTTTATCTTAATTATTGATTTGCCCAGTCTTGAAACATATTCAGAAATTGCGAAACCGAAAGTAATCGGCACAGCATGCTGGCCATGCGTTCTTCCAACCTGAGGAGTCCCTGCTTCTGTATCAGCGATTTTTATAAGTATTTCCTCAATTTCTATAAGCAGTCTGAGAAGGACATTCCTTGTTACATCACGTATTTTAAGTGATGTTGCTGTATCCAGTATATCAACAGATGTTGCCCCAAGGTGGACATAGGGTTTGATACTGTCTGATAAATGCTCTTTTATAACATTCACCAAAGCCCGTATATTATGCTGGGTCTTTTCCTCTTCTTCATATACTTTTGCCGGATCAACGGTATTCTCAAGAGATTCTGCTTCTTTTATCAGTTTTTCGCAGTCATCATGATTGTTCATGATTATATGTGTTTTTAATAAGGCTGCTTCCACTTTTACACAATATTTAATGGATGCTTCTTCCGAGAGATAATTACTCAGCTCTTCAAAAAGCTCTTTATTTGATAAAAAATACCTGTGATCAAGAGGTGAGATGTTTAGAAAAATATTTCTGGTTATCATATGTAATATTTACAAAAAGAGAAGATTTTGTCAAACCTGTAAATAATTATCTTTCAAGTATTATAATTTTCTATTACAATAATTATTGTGTCTGACAAGTATGGTTTACTGCTCTCCCAGGCAATAGAATATGGAGAAAAAAGAGAATACTCAAAAGCTGTTGAATTTTTACTAAAAATTGTTTCAGAAACCGACTCTCTGCCTGAAGCTTTTTTATTTCTGGGCAGAAGCTATCATGCATTGGGAGAATATTACAAAGCAGTTCAGTCTTTCAAGATTTATCTTTCTTTTAAGAATAATTCAGCAAGGGGATACTTTTTCCTTGGAAGGACCTATCACTCTCTTGGTATTTATTTAAAAGCCCTGAAATGCTTTAAAAAAGCACTGGAAATTGCACCTGACAACCCTGAAGTTTTAAGCCTTACCGGTATGACCTACCTGAAGCTGAAAAAAGTTTCTGCTGCTTTGAATTATCTGGAACAGGCTGTGTTTGCGGCATCTGAAAATAAATCAATTTATAATGCGTATTTAAATGTTCTTTATTTAAAAGGAATTAAAGATTTCTATACAGGAAATAGTAATGAAGCAGAGCAGATTTTCGAGTTTCTTATAAAAACAGGAAAAAATCTACCTTCGGTATTACTTCACCTTGCTTCTGTCAAAAAGGAAAAAGGAGAAATTACCCAGTCGCTTGATCTTTACACAAAAGTTATCAATGAAAATCCTGAGGATCATTTATTAAAAATGCATATTATACCTCTTTTGATACAGGCTGGAAGAACAGATGAAGCAGCTAAAATTATTTTTGAACTGACCAGCAAGAAAATACAGATAGATGATCAATACCTTAAAGAAATCGATATAGACAGGATTATTGCAATAGAAAATTACAGCAGAGGAAAATATAAAAACGCTGTATTTTACGCAAAAAAAGTATTAAAGGAAAATAATTATGATAATGAAATGCACCTTCTCATGGGAGAAGCATTCAGGGTAACTGACAATCTGGACAAAGCAGAAAATCACTTCAGACTTGTAATAAAACGTGATGAATCAAAAAAAGAAGCGGTTTACGGGGTAATACTGGTTTTATGGGTTCAGGAGAGATATAAGGAACTTTTTGAAGAGCTATCAAGAGGGAAGCGCCATTTCCCATCAGATGAAATTATTGATTATTATTATGCTTTAACAGCAGGAAAGCTCTATTATGATCCCGAACAGACAATTGCACTGCTGTCGTCTGAGGCAGACAAGAATGACCCGGACCCTTATCTGTCAGAAGCTTTGGGAGAACAGTATCTTCGTCTTTCAAAACCGGATATCGCGGAAAACTATTTTAAAAAAGCAATCGAACTTGGAGAAACACTGGCTTCCGCTTATATCGGACTTATCAAGACTTATCATCTCCTTGGTAAAAAAAACAAGATCGGCGGAATATTCCGCAGTTATTTAACGCATTTCCCTGATGACAACAGGATAAGAAAATATTATATCAATCATCTTTATATGACTGGGAACTTTAAAAAAACAGCCAAAGAAATAGAAAAATATGCGACCGGCAGTGATTCTGACGAGACTACAGAAAGACTTCTGGCCAGATGCTATATGAACACTGGTGATTACCAGAAAGCAATGATTTTATACAGGCAGCTTCTTCGTAAAAATCCCGGTGATGAAAAGTATTTATTATCCTACGTTTACTGTCTTGACAAACTTTCAGAAACAGAAAATGCAATCAGTCTTCTTGTGAAATCAAGAAAATATTTCAATACTAACATATCTATTGAACTTACGATTGGAGTTCTTTCAGCACGTCTTGGCAGGGATGAGGAAGCGTTAAATGCATTTAAAAAAGTGCTTGAAATAAATGATAAGGAATGGAGAGGATATTACAATATTTCCAGAATATATGACAAACAGGGGTTAACTGAATTTGCTCTGAAATTCAAGACACGCGCTGAACAACTTAAAAAAAGTACTTGATATTTTTTTATTCAATGCAATAATATTAATAATTAACAGGAGGACATAATGAGCCAGCCGATAGCTTTAGATCTTTTTCAGGCTTACAATGAAAGTAAAATGCCTGAAGAAGGCGGATATATAGTCTCATCTTTTTTTAACCAGAATTCAACTTATTCAATATACGAAATAGTCGCATATGATAATGTTAAAAGCATCTATTTCAGTGAAACAAGTTTAACTTTCCAGGCAGACGGCCACAAAGTTTTCGTTCTTGTTGAACCTGCAAACTATGCTCACAAGTATCAGGAACCTTTTACACGGGTAAAGGGTGAATCCATACCCCACCGTTTTACGGAACTTGATATTGTAACAGCAAAAAATCAGACAAAAGTAATGGTTAGCAAAGAACCTGTTGTTTCTTATTCTTCGTTTACAGTTTTGAAACCGACTGGAGTTAATTTTTCACTTATTTTTTACCATCAGGAAAATATTCTTAAATCTCTGGAATTTTTCTTCACACAGACTCTCAACAAGGAAGCCGGAGTACCTTCAATGGACACAAAAAAATCTGCCAAAGCTGTAATTGAGGGATTGAAAAAGTTTAAACTATGGAAATAACAGGAATTAAAAAATATACTCAAAAAAAAGGCTGTCAAGTTGACAGCCTTTTTTTATTTCGATTTTATTCCCTATTCCTTAATAAAGTACTGGGCAACAGCCAATGTCGCAATAGGAACTGAATAAGTGGAGCATGAGACATAATTGAGCCCCGCCCCTATACAGAATTCAATATTTACAGGTACAGCTCCCTGTTCTCCGCATAAACCCATTACGATATCAGGTCTTGTCATTTTTCCTCTTCTTACAGCTGTTCTTACAAGTTCCTGTACGTTCGGATCAAGTATTTCAAACGGATTTGCAGGAATTATATCAAACTGTGTATAATCCGGCATAAAATTATTGAAATCATCGCGGGACAGGCCGAGTGTTGTCTGAGTAAGGTCATTTGTCCCGAAAGAGAAAAACTCCGCATACCTGGCAATATCACCTGCACCAAGAGCTGCAGCAGGAAGTTCTATCATTGTTCCAATTTTGTATTCAACAGGTTTAGCCTTTAATGACTCCCTTACCTGAAGTTCAACTTCCGTAAGACCTTTAATTGCTGTACCTTCAATTTTCTTTCCGTAAACTATAGTTTTTAATTCCTCAGTATTCATAATAATCGGAATCATTATTTCCGGGTTAACTTTAACACCCTCTTTCTGCAGTGAATAAACTGATTCAAAAAGCGCTGTAACCTGCATCTCGTAAATTTCAGGATAAGAAATTGCAATTCTGCATCCCCGGTGACCGAGCATTGGATTAAACTCGCTTAAACCGTCACATAAAAGGGCTATCTCTTTTTGAGTTATTTTTTGATAACCTTTTTGTGTTTTAAGATACTTTAAAAAATCATCCATTTCTTTTGCATTATGCGGAAGAAATTCATGCAATGGTGCGTCAAGGAGCCTTATCGTTACTTCTTTCCCTTCCATTATTTTTAATATTTTATAAAAATCATCTTTCTGCATGTTTTTAAGCCGCAAAAGAGATTTGGCTCTTTTTTCCTTATTGTCAGAAAGAATCATTTCGCGGAAAACATTAATTCTTTTTTCGTTGAAAAACATGTGTTCAGTTCTGCACAATCCTACGCCTTCCGCGCCGAATTTTTTCGCAAGTGAACAATCGCGCGGATTGTCTGCGTTTACCCTGACATGGAATTCCTTGTTATATTTTTTAGCAATTTGTATTAGTTTTTCTATACCTGATGATGCAAAATCAGGTTCAATAAGTGTTGATTTGCCGATATATATTTCGGGACTGCCGTAATGAGGCACATTCAATGTAACATAATCTCCTTCAGTCAGTGTTACATCGTCAATTGTAATTTTATTGCCTTTGAATTTCATTTCAGGCTTAACAAGCGATACTTTTCCATATTGCCTGGCAACAACTGAAGCATGTGCAGCGTATCCTCCCTCTGATGATAAAACACCTGTTGCAATTTCTATGGCTTTAACATCTTCAGCAAATGTAGCTTTCATACATAGTATAAAATTTGTATCAAGACCCTGCTGCATTGCGACTTTGTTGGCATCAAGAAGAGCTTCTGTGGTAAAAAAGATCCTCCCTATTGCTGCTCCGGGTGCTCCGGTAATCCCACCGACAAGCTTTTTAAATCCTTTTGTTGAAGTAATATCAATAATTGGATGCAGTATTTCATTAAGCTGTTCAGGTTTAATAGCATTTAAAAAATATTTATCATCTACAAGTTTTCTTTCATGCAGATCAAGTAATGTTATAATTTCAGACTTAACAGATTTGTTAAGCACGTCCCTTTGGTCAACAAGCCACAGTTTACTGTTTTCAATGGTAAACCTTATATGTCTGATATCTTTAAAATGATCTTCAACAGTTCTGGCAATTTTATCAAGTTTCGCAAAATTAGATTTGTCAATTTTTGTAATATCCTTACCTTTTACACCTGTAAAGTCAAAAGTATTCTGGAAATATTCACCAAACAATACTTTATCTCCATTGATAATATTTCTGGTATAAAAGGACCCGCTGCATGATGTATTGCCAGTATTGCCGTATACCATTGCGGAAACGCCAATTGCTGTATCGTTATCATTCATCTCATCAATTTTCAGCAGATAACTTACCCTAGATATTGCATAATCCAGCTGTTCATAAGCATCTTCAAAAAAGCTGTCCGGTAAAATTCCTTTTACCAGTTCATAAAGCTTTTCAAGATCCTTCTCATTAACACTTTTATTTATTTTTCCGTTTATAAAATCAACTATAGAGTTTATTTTTGCAGATTCTTTTTCTTTACCTTCAATTTTCAGTATTTTATCTTCAATAATGAGCAGTCCTTTAACCATAAAAAAAAGTTCATTGTTGGAAAACTCATTGCCGACCATTTTGCTGAAACCCTGTAGTGTTTTTTTTGTCAATCCAAAATTATGGAGTGCCGGGTAGCTGCTGGTTATAATAAGGTTGGGACTTATAACAATCTTTAAAGTCAGCGGTTTAGTTTCAGCGTTATATTTTTTACCCATTTTATTTTCTACTTTGGAAATAAATGGCTTTATATATTTTATTATCTGACCGTTTTCAATAGAAGAAGCAACATCAGAGTCAATAGCGAATCCCGGTATTACAGGTAAATTCAATTCAGCGAAATTATTTGCTTCTCTTATTCTCAACCCAATTTTTTCAAGTATTGACGAATTCCTGATAAATTCTTCTTTACAAAAAAAATGAATATTGTTTTTCATTTAAAAAGCCTCTTCTTTATTTAGAATAGTCTCAAAACAGTGTTGACAGGGAATTTTAAAAAATCTTCAAATCTATGACTTGCGCCCTGTCTAAAATATCTCTGAAGCTTGGCTACATCCTGGATATCCCTTCCCGATACTGCAAACATGATTGCACTGCCATGTTTTACCTTACCCCATTTGAAAAGAGTATTTATATCGTGTATTCTTTCACCTTCATAAAATATAATGACATCAGATCCCGGGTATTTTGCTTTATAACTTCCTATAATCCTTTTCCATGCTTCAACATTACCGTTGTGGAAAAGTTCATTAGTAACAGGGACAGCATACAAGGGCGTCATTCTTACAGGTCCGCTTCCGGTTGACGCGGGTACAGCAACGGCAGGTTTTGTTTCCTGCTGTGGTGCAGAGGCGGTTTCTTTTGCTTCAGCTCCGGAAGATTTTTTTACTGCTTTGGTTCCAGTTTTTTTATTTGTATTCTTTTTTACCGGTGCTGTGTTTTTTGCTGCTGGTTTTGTTTTTATAGCTTTAACCTTATATTTCCCGTTTAAAACCTGAGCAGGAACCTTTGGTTTTTTATTATCCAGAATTTTTATTATTTCTTCGATTACTTTTAAAGAATATTTATTTCCGTTTTTACCTAAATAATCACCTGCATAAATTGTAAGTATTTCATATTTTTTAAATTCAGTAGTCAGCTGCAGGCTTTCGATTCTTTTGGGATTAATAACAAGATATCCAATGTTGGGATTATGATAACCTAAAACAATGTCTATACCGGTCCATTTGGAAACCTCTTCCTGAATTCTGGTAAAATCAGTTATGGTTTCTTTTAGATTAATTGATTTAAAGGAATATTTATATTTATCAACAAGAAGTGAGTTAATTACAGGTAAAAGCTGATGCTGTTCGATTTCCCCTTCCTGCAGATTTTTATTTAAAACATCTGCAATATTGTTGTAATCTTCAAATTCATTTATTGCTGAAAGTACAGAATTAAAATGGTTTAACGATTTATTAAAACCATCACGCGTATAAAAGCGCTCAAATTCTTTTATATCAGTCATGGTATTTTCACCTGCCTTATGAATGGCCCGGAAAAGTTCAATTGAACTTTTCCGGGATTAAATTGAAATTAAATTGTAGTTAGTTTATTTCCGGATTTTTTTCTTGCAGAACTTTTTTTCTTTGAATTATCGACAACACCGGTTGATTTTCTTTTTTCCTTTGCCGGCTTTGCTTTTGTAACAGCCAGCGCCGGTGCCGGGGATTCATTGTCAATTGTACTGTTAAGCAGGTCAAGATAGCTCTGTCCTTTATCCTCAGCTTCGCCTTCAACAGCATCCGTAGAGAATGACTGGCTTATATCGCCCCTTACAGTAGACCTTCTTCGTGAGAATGAAGCAAAAGCCGCATCCTGGAAACCCTTTGAAACTCCGTAGAGGAATTCATTGAGTACATTTGCCATACCGTCAAGAGTTGCTTTCTTTCTTTTAACCGAGGTGATATCAAGATCAAAAAGCAGTCCGGGCTGAATATGATATGGATTTATCATATAGTCGTATTTGTTGAACTGTTCTTCAAGTTTTTCAAGTCTTTCTTCCATAACACGGCGCTGTATCGGATATTTATAACCGTACATATCCTGCATCCTGTTTTTCATTAGAACAAATCTTCTTTTAATTTTATCTTTTTCAAAGATGTATGTTCTGTTGAGCTCTTCAACGCTTGTTTCCGCAGCCCTGATAAAAGAAACCTCATCCCATACTTTCTCAATATTTTCGTACAAGGGGTCGCCGGTTTTTGCCTTGATGGTTTTAGCTATCTTGTTTTTATAGGCTTTTGCAAGATCTTCAAAATCTGTTATACCCTTAAATCTCTTGGCATCCTGATATACCATTTCAAGAATATCCCAAAGATGCTCAACCTCAACTTCAAAGGATTTGATCTGAACATCATATGCTTTCTGTTCTTCTATCAGCTGGGCATTGTCATAATATCTCATCCTTATCTGATATCTTTCATCAGGAAGATTTTTAGCATCTGTATCTTCATATTCCCTGATCAGAAGCTCTCTTCCGTTTTTCATGTTCTCAACATACTGATAACCCATTTTTGATGTATCAAGAATTGATGTAATTGAGTTGATAGCTGTGTTGTATCCCCTGTTTCTTATGTTCTCAATATCAATTATTTTTTTAAGATTTTCACGTACATTCAGCTGGTCAAAAGTTTCAGGCGGTATTTCCGCCCTCAGCCCGTCAATAGCATCCATGAGGTTTTTAGCCACAAGAGAATATCTTTTTGACTTCGGATTTGTCTTGTCATCATCAGTAAGAGTTTCAACTTTTTTCATTTTCTCGAAAATAATTTCGCTGTCTGTAAACTCTTCCTTACCTTCGTCAATCAGCTGGTCTTTTAGTTTTTCAATTTCTGCATCAAGTAAATCTGTAATGTTCTTTGATATCAATTCCTTGATAAGATATTCAACTGTAGCCTGATAATGGAAAATCGGGCTTATAAGTTCTGAATCAAGAATATTAACAGACATCTTTACATCACAAACAGTTTTAGGTTTGTAAATGTTGTCTTTAAACGCACATTTTACAACTGAATATGCATTTTCACCTCTGATAAACGCACCAACATCGGTTTTTTGCCGTAATAGTGAGTTAGTGAGGTTTTCCAGATCGTTAACACCCCGCTGGATATGTCCCTGAAGGTGTCCGTACATGTTGACGATAGATTTTTCAATCTCACCGGTATTGAATTTATCCATACCGCCAACTTCATCAAGAAGTGTCGCAATTTCTTTAGGTGTATACCTGTTAAGAACCTGCATTTCCTGTTTGTCTATAAAATTTCTGACCCTTTTCACCATTTCATCTTCAGTAGTAACAATATATCTATTGAACATATTCTGGTAATTCTGGTTAAAATAGTTATAGACTTTTTCCTTTAGTCCGCCCATTACATCAATTTTTTCTACAACCTCTAGTGGAAGCTTTGATGTAACATGATTAAGTACTTTGTCTACTTCTTCTGAGAGAAGTCTATCAACTTCGGCCTGCTGATCCCTGCTTTCCTGAGCGAGAGAGTTTCTAGATCCTACAGCACTCGGCTTCTCTGGGTGGAACACCATCGGGCTTTTTGGAAGATCAATACTTGCCATAATACTCTCCTTAAATATGCTTACTAATATAGAATATCAATAACTTCACAAAAATGTAAAGCATGTTTTTTTTTTTTTTACTTTTTATTATTCCAATAGTTTTCTATAATATTAAATAACAGTTTAATTATTATGATTATAAACAATTGGACAATATAATACAAACACATTTTTATTAAACTGCTAAAATATATTTAACAGGAAAGGAAGCGAAATGAAAAGGCACATATTTTTAATTATGTTTATCGTTTTATTTTTGCAGTTTCCGGTTTTCCCAGACAACAGGGAAGATAATATTGATGTTTTTATTGTTCTGGATAAGTCCTTGTCAATGGAAGACAAAATCGAAGCAGTAAGCGGGTATATAAACACATTTATAGTTGACAAAATTATTATACCCGGAGACATGCTTTATATACTGGATTTTTACGGGAAGACGGAAATTCTTATAAATTCAACAATAACTGATGAAAATCATAAAACAGAAATCAAGAATACCATAAAAAAGGTAAAAGCAGACGGCCGTTTTACAGATATCGGAAATGCGCTTGATGGGTTGTCAGAGATAATCCCCCGGTATGAGAACAACGGAAGATTAAAATATATGCTCCTGATAACAGACGGTAAACAGGAAGCGCCTCCTGAAAGTGTTTACTACAGTCCGGATGGAAGTTTCAACCACAGGTTCCTTGAGCATACAAGGACAATTGAAAAACAGGGATGGAAAATACAGGTTCTGGGCATAGGTAATAATACAGACGCAAAGGCGATAGCGGAAAAACTTTCAGCTGCTTATTCGGAAGTCGAGGCACCTGCTGACTCATCAGTTGAAGCATCAGAGAAATTAATTAAAGATATGATATCAGAAACAGAAGATTTCCTTACTGTTTTCAGCATAACTTCTCCGCCCGAAATAGTTTACAAAGGGTTTTTCCGGAAACCATATATGCTATTAACTATTGAAACTACAAATCTTGAAACAGAGAAAATTGTAAAATTGTCATCAATGTATCTTAATACAGAAACTTTATCTGAAACCGACATCCTTGAGACAAGAAAGTCTATTGATTTTACTGAAAATGGCATCATGGAAGTCCAGATCCCTTTAATTATTCCAGACTCCCTTGAACCTGGTAAAGTGAATGGCAGTTTAAGAATTTATTATAACAGCCATGATATTCTGACACCTTCAATAATTGATATTGCTTTTATAAACAAAGGTATTTTAAGCAGATTTATACTGCATTTTTCAGCAATCGGAATTCTGCTGATTTTTTTAATATTTTTACTGCTTAAAAACAGATCAACGGCTGTTCTTCCTGTTAAGAAAGAAGGTCCAGGTAAAGAAATTGCATTTTACTGCTATGTAGACGGCAACAAACTGCAGGAACTTCCTTTTATACTCGGGAACCTGGATAAACTCTATCTTAATCTTTCTCCTGCCGGATTTATAAATTTCACAAAACAAAAACTTGCAACAACAAAAGCGCTGCTTACGGCAAAAGGCAATATGATTTCAATGGAGGTAATCGATAAATCTTTTATTGAAGGCCCCAAAAATGTATTTGATAATATTCTTGAAAAAAGCTTTAATTTTATTAAGAAAAACGGTAAACATCTATTGATTGATTTCAAGAGGAAATAATGTATTTAACTTCTTTATTCATAGACCGGGGATATTTCAGTAAAAAAAATATTCCCGGATTTTCATCTGAATTCTCTTTATCAGCCTTTCCATTCTGGGGAGAATACAACTTTTTGGATTTTGCCTACTTCAACACTATTCTGCCTATTGATAATTCTGAAATAAGAAGACTTCTGCTGTGTAATAAAAATGTTAAAAAAAATGCCTATGCGTCGCTTTCCCGTTGGGATGACGATATGGCTGAAGTGCTTGCAATTGATTCAGAAATGGATTTTGTTTCAGATATATCATCCCTTCTTGCTGGAGGTTATGTACTGATTTATGATATTAATCACGCTTCTCTGATTTCAGAAGCAGGCAAAAAAAAGATTCTCGAAATTACTGAAACTCTGAATATCGATGAAATTGTAAAATTATCCATAAATAATGTACCTGTTGACATTTATCTTTCGCCGGTAAATCATTTTATAGAATTACTTGAAAAAAACCGCAATTTAATGGAAAAAGAAAAAAAATATATTGAAACGCTTGTAGATGAAATAATGATCGGATTTTTTGACCATACAATTAATATTGAAGGTGATGTATATTTCAACAGCACAATTACTCAGTTCTATGAGAACAACATTGCACTTCTCTATAACGGCGAATCGAATCTTATGAATAATTTCCTTGCTGCCGCGCCGGAACCGGCAGAAAAAGATTCATTTATCAATAAAAACAGCATGGTTATAAATTCAATTATTTCATCAAATGTAAAAATTGAAGGGTATGTTGAAAATTCGATAATATTTTCCGATGTCGTTATAAAAAATAACGCAAAAATAATTAATTCTGTAATATTAAACGGTAATCAGATCGGGAAAGATGTGCTGATATCCAATGCTCTTGTTTTTCCAAATTTCAAAAGCCCTGGCAGCATTTCAAATATACAGGAAAAATCTGTTATCGGAGGTAATTCAAAAAAAGCTGTGAATATTTCATATCCTGATCAAATCTATAATGGGCTTACTTTTTTGGGGGCCAATCCCAATACTCCTAAAAATTTCATTATAGAACCCGGGGGATACCTGGGAGCAGATATACCTTCTGTTAAATTGAAAAAGAATGATAAAATTACCAGAAACGGTTCATTAGAATGAAAAAATATAAAAAATTCTTTATGTTTCTTGATAATTTCAGTAAAATTATCATTACATCACATGAAAACCCGGATGCTGATGCAATTAGCAGTGAATATGCCTTATACCTGCTGCTTAAGAAGCTTGGATACAATGCTGCAATAATGACATGTGAAGAAATTCCTGAAAAATATAGTTTTATAAACATTGGAAATTATATTAATGTTTACTCACGGGAAAATATAATCAATGAGGATCTTTCCGATGCCGCACTGGTTGTTCTGGATACAAATACACCGACAAATACCGGGTATATTTATAATTTGATAAAGGATTTTATTAAAGATATCTTTATAATTGACCACCATGAAATAGATGAAAATATTTTTAATAAAGAAAAAAGTATTATAGATGAAAATTCTTCCTCCACATGTGAAATCCTGTATAATATTTTTAAATACTGCCATGTAGATATTGATTTCCCTGCGGCCCAGGCAATTTATGCAGGGATACTTTACGATACCGGATCGTTTATTTATCCAAAAACCAGCAGTAAGACGCTGGAAATTGCTTCAATACTGGTAAATAAAGGGGTAATTCCAAATAATATTTATTCCAACCTGTATGAGATGAACAGCCTTTCATCACTGCGTCTTCAGTCTAAAGTATTTTCAGAAATTGAGTTTTATCACTATAACAAAATTGCACTACAGGTTATGCTGAAAACAACTTTGGAATATTTTAAAGCAAATTATGAAGATGGAGATAATATTATTAATCTGCCCTTGAAATGTAAAGATATTCTGGTATCAGTTTTTTTTAAAGAAAATTACAACGGGATATTAAGATGCTCTATCAGATCAAAAAACAATATTGATGTAGTTGGAATTGCCAAAAAATACGGCGGAGGAGGCCATACTACAGCGGCAGGTTTTAAATGCACGGAATCTCTTGAAATTGTTAAGGAAAAAGTGATAAAAGAAATAATTCAATTACTTGGCTAAAAAAATGAACAAAAATCCCGTACACATTGTAGTAAATATTTTATTATTATTTTTATTTATCTCATGCGGTGAAAAAGCTGCATCCAGACATAATGATCTGCCAAAAACTGTAATACCTGCTGTATCAAGGGATTCGGAAACAAGCGCGGAAATAAAGGATGCAAATGCCTTTAAAGGAGAGACGCTTCCGCAGCCCAGGATAAATATTGGAAGCGGCAATTCTGTTCTTTACATCAAAAATATCAACCTTGATTTTGATGTTGAAGATGAACAGGTTATAGTTGCTGCCCCAAGAGATATTAAACAAAATTTAAAAATAATGGTACTTGATTTTGATTCAGTCAGAAATAAATATATTATTACTTGGGAAACTGAAAAAACAAATATAAACCACAGATCCATAACAGTGTCTTATATTGATACTGTAGGAGACCATAATCTTGAAATAGTTTTTTCAGCGCTTACACTGGATAATAACCATCATATAGATATTTTCAGAAAAACACACTCCCCATCAGGAATCAGATTGTACTATGAATCAATATGCAGCATCGAACTGAACGGACAGATAGAATTGATTGAAAAAGAAAGGAGTCAGGCATATAATCTTGGCCAGAAAAACGGAATCAGCTTTCCGGTAATTACTTATCAGGAAAACAGTATAAGTCAGGATGAGGGGCAGAAACTGCTTAAAACAACTTATATGTGGAATTATCAGGCCAATAAATACATAAATGCTTTTCAGGAAAATATTCCTGCAGAAATACTGGAAGAACAAAAAATAAATAAAATGTTTTTTGACGGGATTGATGCATATAAAACATTTCTGGAAGGACAATGGTATAATGTCGATTCTGACGAATTAATTATACGGTTCAATAAAAATGAAAATGAAATTTCTTTCTTTACTTCTGATATCCTTGAGATATACAAGTGGTCGGAGTTCAACTATTCGCGATTAAATAAAACAATAGATATTTACGCAAGAAATGATTTAATTCATTTTATAACGAAACGTATTTCAATTAAAATTGAAAATATGAACCGGATTAAAATTGAGGTCAAGGACAGGGAAAATCCCAAGGACATTGACCAGATGAACGGGTTTTATGAAAGAATATCTGAAGATGTTATTTCATCAATTTATAATAACAGGGAAAGTAAATCTGAGCAGGTTATACTTTCCGGTGAATATTCCGGCAGCAGCGGAACTATCTTGTTCAATGGACATTATTTTACCATGAATTCCGCTGATACTGTAAAAAAGGGAATTTTCTCCATTTACAATTATAATAATGAATTAATACTTGAACTGCGTGTGATTGATGACAATTATTTATTAAAGGAATCCCTGCTTTTCAAGCTCTCTTATGATGAAAAGGATATGGAACAGACTATAATAAACCGCATTCTACTTACAAAAGGTGTTGTTACTGCTGATACTTTTAAAACATCTGGTGAAGATCAGCTGCAGTTTATTCAGACTATAGAAAAAAATACAGCTTCGGCAGTCAATCAAAAATCATAAAACTTTCGATACTGTTGTGTTTTAAAATCATATTTATATTTTCTGCATCTGACTCAGTTTTGGCCGGAACCAGTACCTTGTAATATTTGGTTCCTTCTTTAAAATATTCCCTGATAATTCCGGAAAGTCCTGCAGATGCAATTTTCTTCATCATATTTGATGCGTTAATTTCAGAATTATAGACCCCTGTCTGGATAAAGGCATAATATTCTTTTTCTGTTTTTATCCTGCCGGTGTTTTCAAATAAAACGAGCGGTGTAACCGGATATAAATAAATATCAAGTTCATCTACAGTTTTTTTACCATAATTTCGGATAATTATATCTTTTGCCTTATTCTTCAGATTTTCAAGGTTGTACATGAGAGATATCTTATAAACAGCAGACGCATTAATTTCTCCTGATTTTTCATCAAGAATACCGGAAAATATTTTTTCAGCTTTAAGCTGGTCTCCCTGAATAAGGGAAATATAGGCAATGATTAATAAGCCTTTCTGTTTTTCTTCATTCTTCTTTGATTTATCAATAACGAAATCTGCAAGATATATACTTTTTTCAATATTTCCTGTTTCAAGATTCAGAACTGCAGAATCAAGCAGTAACGGAAGGTTTCCTTCAACAGGATTGGTATTATAGGCAGATTCATAAAAATCCCCTGCCCTGTCTATCATACCTGCCAGCTGCATCAGAAGCGCAGTTTTTTTTATCAGAATTGTTCTTTTAACATTATCAGAAATAAGCGGTATTTTTCTCTCTTCAGTATTGATTACTCTGATTATATTGCTGTCAAGCGATATAATTTTATCAAGAACATTAAACAGCTCTTTTTCATCAGCGGTTTTATCAGAAAGCTGATATAATATTTTGAGTGATTTTTCTGTTTCTCCTTTTTTTTCCAGCTGTAAAACATCTGAAAAAGTTTGCGCAAAGGCTGCCGGAATAATCTGAAACAATAATATCAGCAATGATATACGGATGATATTATTGATATATGTCTTTAAAAAATTATTTTTACAGGAAATTTTCTGGTTTATCATTATCATTATTTTTATTCTTGAAAATTTTTAATTTTTTTTCCTTTTTTGTATCTTTTTTAATTTCGGCATTTTTTCTGCTTTTTTTCGAAGAAAACAAAACAAAAGGGAAAACTATGATTGCACCGGCAATAAATGAGAGGGAAATTGTCAAAAAGACAGGAATATCTTTTAAAACTGTAAAACCAAAAGAAATATCAGAAACATTTTTTATGTTTAAACCTGCAAAAACAGCCTGAATAAGTATGATTGCAATTATTAATATCAGTTTTGAATTCATTACTCTATCAACTCCCCTATAAAAGTATTTCCCTTAAGGGAAATTATTTTAACATTATTGAATTTACCTATTTTATCATGTTTACCGGCAAATACAATCATTTCATCTGATTCAGTTCTTCCTAAAAGTTCATTTTTACTGTTTTTTGAATAATCTTCAGCAAGAACTTTAACAGTTTGTCCTAATTTGTTTTTTCTGAGTTCCAATGAGATTTTTTTCTGCAGTTCAATAATTCTCGACAGCCTGTCAAGTTTTACTTCCATTTCAATTTCATTGGGGTAATTAAACGCCTCCGTCCCTACCCTGGGATTATAATAATAGGTAAAAGCATCAGAAAATCTTACTTTTTCCATCATTTCACAGGTCATTTTAAAATCATCTTCTGATTCACCGGGAAAACCCGTAATAATATCTGTTGTAATTGATACACCAGGAATCATGTTTTTAATATTTTCAACAAGCTTCAGGTAGTCTTTTGTATTATACCGCCTGTTCATCAATGAAAGAATATTGTCAGAACCGCTTTGAATCGGTAAATGAATGTGCCTGCAGATATTTTCTGATGAAGCAATTGTTTCAATAAGTTTATGACTTAAATCTTTAGGATGAGAAGTAAGAAACCTGATCCATTCAATTGATTTTACTCTTGAAGATATTTCTGAAATTAAATCAGGAAAGTCAATCAGCCTGCCGTTTTCAATATAAGTATAGGAATTAACATTTTGACCGAGCAGGGTTATTTCTTTTGTATTATATTTTTCAAGACTATCAAGTTCCTTATAAATATCAGCTGGGTCCCTTGAGATTTCACGCCCCCTTACATAAGGTACAATACAATAACTGCAAAAATTATTGCACCCGTTCATTATTGGTATAAATGATTTAAAAGCATCCTTTCCTGAATGGTTCTTTTTGAATTTATAAATTCCGTTTTCATATGATTTTATAATATTTTTTTTGCCGATAAAATCAGCAATTTTATCCTTGTCGAAAGTTCCGAAAACTTCATCAACAGGGGATTTTTTTTCCTTAAGCTTGTCCCCGAGTCTTTCTGCCATACAGCCTGTTATGATGAGTTTCTGTTCAGGATTATCTTTTTTTATCTTTTTAAAATATCCGATTCTTCCCCATATCCTGTCTTCCGCTGTTTTTCTTACAGAACAGGTATTTATTATTACAATTGATGCGTTTTCAGGAATTCCGGCCTCTTTCCATCCGCTACCAATAAGCTCAAGTTCAAGCGCGTCAGATTCAGCTTTATTCATCTGACAGCCGTAAGTTTCAATCCAATATTTCATTTTTTATACTGCTTCCTCTTAATTTTTCATCGATATACGATCTGATAATTGACCAGTTATTTTCCTTGGGGATGAGAATCCAGGCCCCCAGATCAAAGTCTTCATCAACATCTTCTTCAGTTAATCCAAGGTGTAAAAGGCTGGAATAAGTCTGTTCAAGAACATTTTGAGTCGATATTACCGTCTTGGATATTTTTTTTATATTTTTAACATCTTTTATTATATTCAATGCTTCAGGTAAAGTCATGTCTGTATCAAGATATAAAATAACAGTTTTGAGAATATCATATATCTGATTGATATTTTTCACAGACAATCCTGATATTTTTTTCAATAATGATTCAATTATTTTCTGCTGACGCTCATCCCGTGAAAATACTGGGGTAAAATGACGCGCTCTGGCAATTCTCAATGTTTCAATACCGTTAAAATGATAATTACCTTTTTTATAGTATAAAGTTGACCAGACACCGTTGTTCCTTACTTTATAGGTGGGATCTACAAGATCTTCTTCAAGGGTAATATCAATACCACCCAGAATATTTACTACATCTATAAAGGCATACATATCGACAATTACATATCTTTCAATATCAAGCCCTGTGATTTCTCCAATTATTTCAGCGAACCTTTTACCGCCAAAGGATAGATAATAATTATTGATTTTTCTTCCCCGGTAATATAAATCCCTGGGAATGCTGATAAGGTTTATTGACTGACGCGAATAATCTATTGTTGCGACAATAATTGTATCTGCATTTCTCTCATGAGTACCGCAGATTAGAAAGCTTGAATAGCTATTTTTGGAAAAATCGGTAAAAATCGGATTATTCAGATTTTTTTTTTTGAAACCGCGTCTTTTGTGATGCTGCCCATTCCGAATGATTTGATTGATGAAACCGGTACTTCATCAAAATCTGTCAGATAAATAGTGCCTGAAATTTTATGGATTGCAAAAGAACCAATAAGTACTGTCCTGTCTTCAATTTTCCTGATGTCAAAATACTGATAATCAGCATCTTCACGAGGTTCCTCTGATATGTAAAACCCTTTGTCTTCAAGATACGACTTGAATGACGGATCATTTATCATTCTGATTATATCGTCAAAAGATTTTTTAAACGCTTTTTCTTCATTAGTTTTTATGTCAATTACATCTTTAATAATTATTACTGCTTTTTTAAAATCTTCAATATTGTCAAATGCAATATCATTCAGCATAATTTTTTTATTTTTATAAGAATATGATACTTCGCCGACAGTCTGTCCTGTCTCCCTGTTTAAATTGTATAATTTAATTATTGAATCTTCATTATTTTCGACATTAGCAGGAACCGCATGAATCTTATCTTTTGATAATATTTTTTTTATTTCAGCAGATTCAATAAAAGCCCTGGTTTTTGCTTTAACAGATAAAGATTCTGCAAATAAAGTTTCTATCTCAGTAAAAGAATTATTAATAAAATCCTTAATGATTTTTTCATTTCCTGCATCAATATATTTTTCAAACGGGTAAGATGCTGTTTTGATCTGGTCTGAACTATTATCAATTTTCAATATATAGTAAGCTTCCCCGTTTTTTTTCAAATAAAAAGTGACATCTTCGGAAACTTCTTCCTGAACAATAATAAGGTTATAGCTATCTAGATACCCTTTAATTGAGGCCAGATATTCTTTAAGTATTTTTGTAAGTTTTTGCTTTTTATAATCTGAATAAAGTTTTTCAAATGCGCTGTAATATGCCTCGTAACCGTACGCCCTGTCATTGAGTTCATTTTTGTTTTCAGCGGCAGAATCCAATTCAGAAATAAAGGCAGGAGGAAATCCAAGAACTTCTCTTAATAAATTTATTTCATCTGAAGTTTTTAACAGTGCATTTCTTATATCTTCATTTCCTGTTATCTGTTTTTCAAGTTTACCTGTCTTAATAATAACAATAAACAACAAGGTGAAATTGAGCAGAGCGAGAAAAATCAGCAGTAATACTATGTAGGATTTTCGTATAAATAACACTTTAATGCCTGAAGCTCCTCTGCCCTGTAAAAACCATTGCAGCATTTTTTTCATTGCATGCTTCAATTACCTCAAAGTCCCTCACCGATCCGCCCGGTTGCACAACAGCTGTGACTCCTTCATTAAGACCGACATCAACCCCGTCCCTGAACGGGAAAAAAGCATCCGAGACCATTACGCTCCCTTTAAGCCCTCCGTTTACAGCCGCTGTTTCAGCAATAATCTCATCTCTTTTCACTTTATCTTCAAGAAGGTTCCACGGGGTATTGTGTTTTGTCCAGGAAAGCCTGTCCCATGTTTTTCTGTATGCTTTGTCACGTGCAATCTCAGCAACTCCGACACGGTCCTGTTCACCTGTTCCGATACCGACAGTTGCTCCGTCCTTAACATATATGACAGAATTGCTGGTTATTCCGCTTTCTACAAGCCAGCCGAAGAGAAGATCGTCATATTCTTTTTCTGTAGGAACTCTCAGGGTTTTATATTCCCTGTTTTTCCATGTACAGTTTGCCGGCAGAAAATCTTCTTTCCTTCTTGTCAAAGGCATATATGAGAGCTGGGTAATAAGTGAACCGTCAATTAATGATTTAAAATCAATAACACGTTCACCTGTAAAATTATGAAGTTTTTCAATATTTTTTATCTCCATTACCCTTATATTCTTTTTAGCCTTTAATACATCAATAACCCCTTTTTCATAAGAGGGGGCGGCAACTACCTCTAAATAATGTTCAGCCAAAAGCAAAGCGGTTTCCATATCAAGCGGCCTGTTTAATACAACGGCTCCTCCGAAAGCTGCAATCCTGTCTGCCATCAGAGCTTTTGTAAAAGCTTCTGCATTTGAATTGCCTTTTGCTGCGCCGCAGGGATTATTGTGCTTTACAATTACACAGCAGGGAGAATCGTGAAAATATCTTAATATGTTAAGAGCATTGTCAACATCGGTGATATTTGTCTTTCCAGGGTGTTTCCCTGACTGCAGCAGATTTATGTCTGAAACCAGATATTTCCCGGGCAGAATTGTTGAAACTTCACCTATAGTTATATTGCCATTTACAAGTTTATAAAAAGATGCTTCCTGGCAGGGATTTTCACCATATCTGAGCCCTTTTTTTTCATTCTCAATAGTCCATTCTACTTTTTCATACAGCATAGATTGTCTGTTATTGTTATCATCATAAAATGATATTTCCAATTTTGACGGGAATCTGTCCTTGTTAAGTGTATGGTATATTTTCTTAATATCATCATTTCCCATCATGTACTCCGATTTTTTTATATAAGCAGATTAATGAATTTGATAGCATTTTTCAACATCGCTGATATCAAGCTGCATTAAATATTCAGAAATTGTTTTATCATAAAGAGCTGTATGCTTAAAAGTTTTTTGAGCCATAATAAAACGTGTTTTCAAAGAAATTTTACCGCCGGTTTTCTCCATTTCATCAGAGAGTAAGCTGTAAAGAGAAGGATCGCACACAGAGACAACCCTGTGGAAATTTTTGGCAGAAGCGCGCAGCATACAGGGGCCTCCAATATCAATATTAGCCCTGGCGTTTTCTGCGGTAGCAGTTTTTAAACTTATTGTTCTGCTGAATGGATACAGATTAACTATTACCATGTCAAATTCGACAGAATTTGTCTTTTGAAGGTCTTTTTTATGTTCTATATTATATTTTTCACTTAATATTCCGGTATAAATCCTGAAATCAAGGGTTTTAACAAGTCCTCCCTGCATTTCCGGCTGTTTTGTATAATCTGATATCTGAATCAGATTATACCCTTCTTTTATACCGGCTATATCTGAAAGATATTTATAGGTTCCGCCTGTTGAGTAAAAAACTATAGATGGATTTATTAAAATCATTTTTTTTACAAAAACATCAAGTCCGGTTTTATCTGATACGCTAACCAGTATATTGCGGACAGCAACAAGGTTGTCAATTTCCTTAACTGTATTTAAAGCCATTGCTATTCCTTATCAAAGAATTTAATGAACATTATATTAAATTAAAACTCAAATCAAGTTAATCAGCGTACCAATCATGTGATAAATATAGTTTCATTATAAGCAGTTACTTGATAAAAGGTTTTTCAGGTGATATCCTTTGGAAAAATATCCTGGAGAAATTAATTGAAAATTAAAAAATATACAACCTTGATAATAATATTATTGCTGCTTTTTTCTCTTACTGATCTTTGGGCTCAGGAAGAGGAACAGCCTGCTGATGAAGAAAACTTTGAATATGTTTACGGACTCGGCGACCAGATTTTTACAATAAAAGCCGGACTTATCTTTCCACTGTATCTGATGTCTCCCGATTTTAATTTTACATCAACCAATCTTTCAATGGGCGGCGCAGGCTCTCTTGAGTGGAGCGCATTTATAAACAGCAGCCTGGCCCTAGGAGGGGAGTTCGGCGGAATGTTCGCATTCAGCCCTAATGACAGGGTTTTATACATGATGCCTCTTACTTTCAAGATCAGCTATTTTTACAGAAAATACCCGTTTGAATTTCCGATTTACTGCGGAGCTGGAATATCATTCAACAGCATTGATGACGCATTTCATCTTGATTTTATCTTAAAACCTGGTGCGTCTGTTCTCTGGAATTTCAATTCTGAATGGGCATTCGGGTTTAACCTTGTATACTGGTGGGTGCCGCAGATTTACACAGGGAACGGAGATGTCCCTGCCAGCCACACAAGGTTCGGCAACTTTCTTGAAACAACAATGTCGGCACTTTTTCATTTTTAACAGGGGAGTTTATGAAAATTAAATATATTTTATTATTTATTGCAGCACCGCTTTTCTATTCCTGTAACCAGAGCGATGTCGGTATATTTTACGGGCTTGAAAACGAAGTCAAAATCACGGACAATTCTCTTTCCAATAACCTCACAATAGGAAGCATGGCAAAATCACCCGCAGGCGAGCTTTATATTGCAGCAGGCCGGGTATATACAAAAACATCAGGCTCTTCCGAAGACTGGAGAAAAGTATCAACCCCTTCAGGATATGATCTTTCCACAAGCCTCGCGGTAAACACAACAGATTCAAATATTTACGCGATTTTTTATGACACTGATTCAGCTGATACAGCCCTTTTTAAGATGCCTGACGGCGGAAGCTGGACAGAAGTGACAGACCCTGTTTTCGAAGGCAGCTTCGAATATGTTAAAAGCGCAAACGGATATATACTTGTTTCTACACGAATTGATGAAAACAGCGCAAGGCTTTATTATTTAAATGGTGGCGCTTTTTCAGAAGCTGCTGTTGTAACAATGACAGGCAGCGATTTTTATGTTATTCACGACGGTACAGATTTCTGGGTTTCCAATTCCAATATTCTTTATCAGGGTAATAACCTGAATGTGCTGACAGATGCGCTTACACTTGATTCAACGGTTGAAATAAAGGGGCTTTCAGAATCATCCGGAGCATATATATACCTTTCATGCTGGGACCGGGAAAACAGAGACGGATACCTTATGGCAACAGACGGGAATAACGGTACACTGGATGAAGAAAGTGATGATAAAAAAACCTATAAGCTTTTCAACCTGACAACCTTTAGAGCAGAAGGATATGATTTCCTCCTCTGCGGAACAAACGGGCTCGGCTACCGCCAGATACTTTCCCCGTCTTCTTCCAATCTTGATCTTGATACACCTGATGATGATGTTTTAAGTGAAAACTATACTTCAGCAATTGATCTCCAGAACTGCGCTGTAATTGATTTTTTTGTAGACGGGGGGGAAGACGGAGACCTGTACGCCCTGACAGCTACAACAGGTCTCTGGAAGAACTCGCTGTCAGGGGGAACAAGAGTCTGGTCGATTGAATAATATCAGTTAAGGCTCTCACTCTTATCAGAAGTTTTTCTCAAGAAATGAGAGAGCGTCCTTAAGCTCAGGATCTTCCCTGTAATAGTATGTTTCAAGTTCATCAGGCGTAAGCCCCTGGAGCTCATGGCTCATATAATGGATCCAGATATCCTGGTCCTTGTTTTCAATAATATGTTTCCTGCAGTAATAGTCCGGATGAATCGGCAGATTTTCTGAAGAAGATGTAAATGCTTTATAATCGTGTACGGCAATTTTAATATCTTCCCTCTTAATCCCTTCAGAAAGTATTATATTAACAAGGTAATTAATAGTTTTGCCTGAATCGAATATGTCATCGATAAAGAGTATCTTGTCCCCGCTTCTTAAATACTTGGGATCATATGTCCAACCGTCTACCTTTACATTGGAATTATCCATTATATCGTTATAAGACCTTGCAACAATTGCCGCATAGAAAACAGGGCGTTTTCCTTTTTGGACAATTTTAAAATATTCGCTTATTATATTTCCAAGATATGCTCCGCCTCTTAGAGGGACATAAATTACATCTGGAATAAATCCATCCTTGTAGATTTTATGCGCCAGTTTTATTGCATTATTCCTTACAACTGTATAGGGTAAAAATATTTTATTCATTTTTCCTTACCTGTATATTTAAATTCTTTAATAAATTCTTTATTCTCACGAAAATATTTTACTGATATATTATCTTTGGAGCGGTTTAATTCCCTGTAAAAATCTCTTGTATTACTTACAGTTTTGCCGTTTACTTCTGTAATTATATCTCCTGCGTTCATTGATTCCAGAACAGCTCCTTTTTCAACATATGAAACTATTACACCGCTTTCAACATCTTTATTATCATTTAAATTTATATATTTTTTATTCACAGTAATAACAGTGATTCCAGGCCAGTAAGTATAAGTCCTTTCGGCAAGTTCAGTTTTATTTTCACGCAATCCCGGCTTTAATTTTTTTACAATGACTGTCCCTTCCCTGACAATTAAAAAATCTGCATCGGTTCCTTCCTCCGCCTCACCTACAGCCAGCAGAAGAGAATCAACATCCGGAGTTTCCCTGTTGTTGACTTTCATTATAAAATCGCCAGGAAGAAGGCCGTTAATATCTGCCGGCCCCTCTTTTATTGTCTGAAAAACCATTATCCCTTTTTTATCTGACACATTAAATATTTCTTTCTCAAAATCAGGAAGATAGCCGGCAATAACACCTATCCAGCCGTATTTTACTTTTCCGAAATTGATTAGATCATCAACACTTTTAATTATGTTATTTACAGGTATTGCAAATCCAAGGCCGATGCTTCCGCCGGTTGTTGTTGTAATCCAGCTGTTTATCCCGACAAGCTCCCCTTTCGTATTTACAAGCGCTCCGCCTGAATTACCGGTATTAATTGAAGCATCTGTCTGAATAAAATCACTTATGTTTCCGCCGGCATTATTTTTTCTGCCCAGCGCGCTGACAATACCGGAAGTTACGCTTGAATCAAAACCGAACGGACTTCCTACTGCAAGCACCCAGTCGCCCACTTTAAGTGTGTCTGAATCGCCTTTTGAGATTACTTTTATATTGGTATTCTGTGAATCAAAATATATTACAGCAATATCTTTTCTCTCATCTACTCCCGCTATAAACGCCTCAGTAAATTCTCCGTCAAAAAGTTTTACAGTTATTTTATCTGCATCAGCTATAACATGTTTATTTGTAACTGCGAAGAATCTCTCCCCTTCCTGCCTTATAATTACACCGGATCCCAAACCCTCTTCAAAGAATTCTTTTTTTTCCTCAAAAATATTACCGGGTGATGGTGTAAAAGGATTATATGAAAAATCCCAGCCTTCAGGCGTCTGCTGTGTTTTTTGATCAACTACCCTTACGTGGACAACAGAAGGAAGCACTTTTTCTGCAACCGGTGAAAAAGAGATGTTCCCTGTTAAAAAGCGGGAGACAGAAGAACACGAAAAAAACAATAATAAATTAGCTGAAAGCAGATAAAAATACTTCTTATTCAATTTTTTCTCCAGGCAATGTGTTTTATATACGTGCAGGATGTGTTAAAGAAAAGTCAATATTTCCGCCCTGTCATCAAAAACAGCTACTGTATGCTCAAAATGGGCAGACAAAGATTTATCAGCAGTTTTTACAGTCCATTTATCATCCATAACAATGACTTCATCTCCTCCAATATTGATCATAGGCTCAATAGCAAGCACCATTCCTGTCTTTAGACGGGGATTAGGGCCATTGTTTATATAATTTGGTATTTGAGGTTCTTCATGTACGCTGAACCCGACACCATGTCCGCAAAAATCCCTGACTATGCCAAAGTTGTATTTTTTTGCATGGATAAAAATTGCCTTTGATATATCAGAGATCCTGTTGCCTGTTACTGCCATGGAAATACCTTTAAAAAGACATTCCTGGGTAGTTTTCAGCAGGAGCTGAACATCCCTGCCGGTTTCGCCTACAGGGATGGTTATGGCTGAATCACTTATAAAACCCTGTAAATCTACACCTAAATCAAGGCTGACAATATCGCCTTCTTTAATAATTCTTTTTGACGGGATACCGTGAATAACTTCATCATTTACCGAAATACAAATGCTTGCAGGATAACCCATATAACCCTTGAAAGCAGGTTTGGCGCCGCATTTAATAATATAGTCATACGCTATATTATCTATTTCCTTGGTAGTAATACCGGATTTCAGATTTTCTTTGATTATTTCAAACGTTTCAGCAAGTATTTTACCTGATGCTCTTATTTTTTCAATTTCTTTCTTACTCTTGAGTTTTATCATCTGCCGTCTGTGTTTTTCTATCTTTCGGATAGGGTTTTTTATCTAAATCCTTGAAAAGTGATTCTGCTTCTTCTCCAAAAGATTCAGAAATGATTTTATCAACATTATTGTTGCCTGAAGAATGGATAATAACTTTACCGCTTGTTACTACACCCTGTTCAACATTCAGCCTGGGAGTTGAAATATTCCCAAGAACTTTTCCAGTCGCAAGCAGGTTAACTTCTTCGGTTGCAGTAATATTCCCAATTATTGTTCCGGAAACAGTTACTTTTCTTGCGGAAATATCTGTTTTAACTTTTCCTGTCGGACCTATTACAACCTGGTCATCAGTGCGGATATCACCCTGGAATTTGCCTTCAATAAGAACCGGGCCGTTAACATAAAATTTACCTTCAAAAACAGAGCCTTCACCTATTATACAATTAGTATTCATATCATTTATTTTTGCCACTTATTTAAAGCTCCTGTGATTAGAATAATTATAATACACAATGAAATATATCACTTATATAAACCCTCTTCAACTATTTTGGATTTATAATATTTCCGAAGGTAAAGTGCTGTAAGGGACTTATTGCCGGTTTTTACAGCATTGTCCAGGGATGCTTCCCCCTCTTTAAGACTGCCGGCCATTAAATAAGACAAAGACAGCATCAGATAAACATCACTAATATTATTCTCATCAATAATAATATTCCGGTTTTTTAAAGTACTCTTTAAAATATTACTAAATGAATTAATTGCTGTATCATATTGATTCATTACGAGATTGACCAATCCTATATTGTAAAGTGCTTCCCAATTATTTTTCACCTTATAATACCTGGTGAATAAATTAAGGGAATTACTATAGTTTCTTTTAGAAAATGCCAATGCAGCTCCGTAAAAAATTGCCCAATCTTCATCTTTATTTTTTTCTTTGGAGATAAATACTGAAAGATCATCAAACCGTTTCAGCCTGTAAAGTTCTTTGGCAAAAAACAGTTTAAATTCGCTGCTCATTCTGTCATCGTTAAAATAACTCCAGAATTCATTTATATATCTGTCCTGATTAGACCTGCTGAAATTACTGTTTTGTTTTTCTTTTTTTACGGGATATAAAGGTCCTTCCATGTTTTTCAGATTATTTAGTGAATTCAGCGTTATAATACTGTTATATTCACCTTCGGTAAAACCATTATCTGCAACATTGCTTTTAAGAAGAGACATAAAAAGAAGTTCCCTGTCTTCTGGAAAAAGATCTACCGCATCCTCTGTTCTGTAACTCTCTTTTTTTTGTTTTATATTAATCCAGTCAATATTTATATACGGTATCCAGGAAAAGTATTTATCCGAATCAAGCACTATTTCATATACAGTCTCTGCATGATTGATTTTGCCCTGATACATCAATGCATCTGCAAGAAGCATTAAAATACCGTTATCCTGTATTTCACCTTTGCTGTCTTCGTGAATTTTAATAAATTCTTTCTCTGCTTTGTTGTAGTGACTGTTATCATAGAAAACAAGTGCGGACAATTCCCTATTAATACTTCCGGCAGAAATGCTGCTGCCTAAAATATTTTCTGCTCTGTCGAATTTCCCTTCAGAAAGAAGTGAAAGAATATAATTGTTTAAAACAAACGGTTTATCTGAAATATTAAAGATTTTTTCGTACAAATCAGGATTTTTGAAATTATGCAGCAGTGTGGTAATATCGTTATCACTGATTTTAAGCAATATTTCATCATTACCGGTATTTTTATATATTGCGGAAAGAATTACGGAAGAAAACGAATCCGGTATGGTGATTTTACTGTTTCTTTCCAGAAGGGCAGCGGCTTTTTCATATTTTTTATTTTGCACAAGTGAATATATATATACAGTAAAAATATCCTGATCTTTACTGAATCTGTCAAATGCCTTTTCCGAAACAGAAATTAAAAGATCATTATTTCCTGTTTTATCAGAAATTATATATGCTCTTTTTAATATTCTCATGTAATCTGTTTTTTTTACTGCAAACGGGAATATTCTTTTTATTGCACTTTCTGCTGATTCAAAAGCATTACGTGATATGGATAGGTCAATTTTATTTAATGTTATGTTGAATTCTTTCTTTCTTACTGTATTTGTATATAGTAAATAAGAAATCAGAATAATGACTATTAAATTTAGAACAGTCAAAAGAACGATAATAGTTTTATATTTTTTTTTATTTATCATTCATTTCTTTATAAATACTGTCCAGAACACCGTTTATAAAGCGGTATGACTCATCGCTGCTGAAAACGCGTGAAATATCAACCGCTTCATCAATAATAATATTCCCTGCTATTTCTTTCTGAAATAAAAGGGAATATGTACTTAACCTTAAAATTGCAAGGTCAACTTTTGCAATTCTTTTAAAATCCCAGTTATCTATATGCTGCCTGATTTTTTCATCAATTTCAGAAACATTTTCCAAAGTCCCTTTAATCAGGAGCTTGGCAAAAACTATAGATTCTTCTGTAATTTTATCTTTTTCAGTATCAAGCCATTCAAGATTATATAAATTCTCTATACCGGTTTTATTTAAGTCCCAGCTGAAAATAACCTGAAAAGCAATTATCCGACCTTTACGACGTGCCCCCATAGTACCTGCAATTTTTATAAGTAATATTTTATTTCAGCAACTTTCCTGAGTTCATCAACAAGTTCTTCAACAGATTCCTTAAATACATCTTCCTGTTTTTTGATAATCAGATAACTTTCAATCCTCTGACGCACTGTAGTGTCAGACTCGGGATTTATTTTATCATCAATATCAAGGATTCTGGGGTCATAAATATCATTCATTCTTATAATATGAAAACCCATATTGGACTTTATTACACCGCTTATCTGCCCTTTTTTAAGGTTGAAAACAGAATCAAAAAAATCATCACCCAATAATTTTTTGCGCTGTATGTCATCAATTCTCAGATAACCGAAACTCCCCTTGTTGTATTTAGAGGATGTATCGTCTGAATTTTCCACAAGCTGATCAAATGTTTTTGTACCGTTCTTGATCTGTCTTTCATATTCCAAAGCTCTTTCTCTGGCTCTGTCATTTTCTTCTTTGGTTGAAAGCATTCTTATATCAACAAATATATGATCAAACTGCACCATTTTTGCAATAAAAAACTGTCTTGAATTTTCATCATAGAATTTCTTTATTTCCGCCGGAGTCGGATTAGGTATATTTGACATTTTTTTGCTTTTTACTTTCTGCACAAGCTTTTGAAGCTCAATTGTTGCCTTGCTTTTTTCAGCATAACGTTCCCAGGTAACTCCTGTCTGCCGCCTTACAAGGTCTTTAAGCTGCTGGTCTGTCATGTTAGACGAAGCATTGCCAAGCTGTTTTCTTACAGCATTAATTACCTCAGAATCACTGACCTTGATATTTTCGCGCTCAGCACCCTGTTTCAGCAGGACATCGCCTATCATCGTATCAAGAACTTCCATTTCCGATTTATCAATTCCATTCTGTTTAAGAAGTTCTACAGTCTGAGTCAATTGTTTTTTTGAGATAATTTCAGGCTTTGTAAGATTTACAGTTGCAGCTCTCTGGTCAATAATTTCCTGAGAAAATGCAAAACCTGAAAACAGTAATAATATAATTAATGAAAGTATTAGTTTTTTCATAATTAAATTACTCTTTCTTATCTGCTGAACTGTCATTCCACCATTCTGTAACTTCATTTTTTTCAGAACTCTGTCTGTATGCAGCGCCAAGTACATCGCTTTTGTCTGAAGTTTTATTAATCCAGGCCAGTCCGAAAGATGTCAAAAGAAAAACAGCCGCAAGAATTGATGTAAATTTTGTAAGAACATTACCAGATCTTGATCCAAACGGAGTAGAACTACCTCCTCCGAAAAGACCGCCCATCCCTTCTCCCTGCTCATCCTGTATAAGTACCATAAGAATAAGTAGAAGACATGATATTACAAAGACAACAAGAAGCAAGATTGAAAGTATACCCATTTATAATCACCTCAAATATTATTTAACACTGTTAATGATAGCTAAAAATTGTTCAGCTTTCAACGATGCTCCGCCTACCAGGGCACCGTCAATGTTTTCCATTGATAAAAGCCCTGCTGCATTATCAGCTTTGACAGAACCTCCATACTGGATAACCATTTTTTCAGCACTTCCTGCTGAATATATTTTTTTTAGAGTCTGTCTGATAATAGCATGTACATCATCAGCATCCCTGTCAGTCGCGGTTTTACCGGTTCCAATTGCCCACACCGGTTCATAAGCAATAGTGATCAAAGAAAGATCAGCTTCTGGAACATCTTTAAGTCCGTTTATGACCTGTTTTGAAACTACATCTGCAGCTTTCCCTGCTTCTCTTTCCTCAAGTGTCTCGCCGACACAGAAAATTACTTCCATTTTTTCAGCCAAAGCAAGTTTTATTTTACTGTTTATGAACTTATCAGTTTCTCCGTATATTATTCTCCGTTCTGAATGACCAAGAATAACAGCCCCGACACCAAGATCTTTTAACATATCAATTGATATTTCACCGGTATGAGCGCCTGATTTTTCATTGGACATATTTTGAGCGCCGAGAATTACATTGGTTCCCTTAACAATTTTGGAAACTTCAGAAAGCGCGGTAAACGGGGGCGCAATCAACACCTTGCATTTTGCAGCTTTAGCCCCTTTTACAATTTCCGCGGCAAGAGACGATGCTTCAGCGGAAAGTTTATTCATTTTCCAGTTTCCGGCTATATATTTTTTTCTTATAGACATAAAAACTCCAGATTATTTTTCAATTGCTTTTATTCCTGGAAGAACTTTTCCCTCCAGATACTCAAGAGAAGCCCCGCCTCCGGTAGAAACATGACTTATTTTATCTGCATATCCGAATTTATTGACAGCAGCTACAGAATCACCGCCGCCAACAACTGTAATTCCCTTTGAAGCGGCTATCATTTCAGCGACAGCAATCGTTCCTCTTTGGAAATTTTTAAATTCAAAAACTCCCATCGGGCCATTCCATACAATAGTTTTAGCTTTTGTCAAATGTTCCTTGATTAAAGCCAATGTTTTCGGGCCGATATCCATACCCATGCAATCATCAGGAATATCGCTGCTGTCTATATAAAGGCCTTCAGCATTCTCACTGAATTCTGTGGCTACAATATGGTCTATAGGAAAAACTATGTCAACACCTCTTGCTGATGCGGCTTTCAGGAATTTTTCTGCAGTTTCAGTAAATTCTTCTTCAAGCAGGGATTTGCCTATTTTTTTGCCCATTACCTTTAAAAAAGTATAAGCCATTCCTCCGCCGATAATCATTGAACTGCAATTTCCCAGAAGGGATTCGAGAACCGCAATTTTGGATGATACTTTTGCCCCGCCTATTACCGCTGCCAAAGGCTGCTGGGGGTTTTTTAAGATCGGTTCAAAAAAATTGATTTCCTTCTCAATCAGAAAACCGGCTGCACCGGGAATAAATTTTGTAACACCCTCAGTCGATGCATGAGCCCTGTGGGCTGTTCCAAATGCATCATTTACATAAACATCACCAAGTTTTGCAAGTTTTCTGGCAAAATCAGGATTGTTATCTGTCTCTTCTTTGTAATATCTTACATTTTCAAGCATAATTATTTCACCGGGCTTGATGTTTTGGACAAGCTTTTCGACTGAAGCCCCGATGCAGTCATCAGCCATGGTTACTTTTTTACCAAGAAGATCAGAAAGTTTTGCAGCAACAGGAGAAAGGCTGAATTCAGCCTTTCTCTCTCCGCCTTTGGGCCTTCCAAGATGACTCATAAGAATCACCGAGGCCCCTTCCTGTTTGAGAATATATTCCAGGGTTGGAAGTGAAGCAGTTATTCTGCTGTCATCAGTTATCTTACCTTCTTTAACAGGCACATTATAATCCACCCTGACAAGAACCTTTTTATTTTTAAGGTCTAAATCTCTTACAGATTTTACAGGCATTTATTAACTCCTATACAAGTTTCTGGGCAAGATCAACAACCCTGTTCGAATAACCCCATTCATTGTCATACCAGGAAAGTATTTTAAAGAAGTTTGAACCGAGTTTCATTGTACTTGATGCATCGAAGACTGATGAATGTGAATTGCCTCTTACATCGGATGATACAATTGGGTCAGAAGTATACTGGAGTATCCCTTTCATCGGACCCTCTGCAGCTTTTTTCATTGCAGCATTGATTTCATCAACAGAAACATCTTTTTTGAGTCTGAATGTTAAATCCACAATTGAACCTGTAGCAGTAGGAACTCTCATTGCAATACCGTTCATTTTTCCATTAAGTTCAGGAATAACCAGACCTATTGCTTTTGCAGCCCCTGTTGATGTAGGTATGATGGAAAGCGCTGCAGCCCTGGCTCTTCTGAGGTCGCTATGGGGCTGATCAAGTATAACCTGGTCATTGGTATAAGCATGGATAGTAGTCATAAGACCTTCTTCAAAACCGAAGGAGTCGCTTAAAACCTTTGCTACCGGGCCGAGACAGTTGGTTGTGCATGAAGCATTTGAAACTGCAAGATCTGTTTTTAAAAGCATTTCTTCGTTAACGCCGAGAACAATGGTTCTTATATCATCTTTAGCCGGTACTGTAAGAATTACTTTTTTAGCACCAGCGGTAACATGATCAAGATAACCGCCCTTGGGGCCTGTTGCGCCGCGGAAAACACCTGTAGCTTCAATAACTACATCAACACCCAGGCTTTTCCAGGGAAGATTTTTTGGATCTCTTTCTGCATAAACTTTGATCTCTTTTCCGTCTACTGTTATAGCGCCTTCCTTTGCGTCTACTTCTTTGCCATATACACCATATGTGGAATCATACTTAAGCAGGTATGCTAAAGTTTTTGGACTTGTCAGATCGTTTATGGCAACAATATCTATCCCTTTTTTTTCAAAAGCGATTTTAAAAACATTTCTTCCGATTCTGCCGAAGCCGTTAATAGCTATTTTCATATTTTCCTCACCTTGTTTAATATTTTCAGAATAATAATAGTCAAAAGATATTCGATTGTCAATTAAGCAGGATAACGGCTGTTTAATGAGTTTAACAGCTATTTTATTCCCATAATGATATTATAGAGAGCATAACCGCTGTTTTTATCGGTAACTTCTTCCTCTTTTGGTTTTTCCTTGTTTTCAGGAAGAATTATATCTCCAAAATTTACCAGATTAAATATATCCTTGTTTTTAATATAACCTTCAGAAATATATTCATCAGTTTTAGTCACATGAAACGTGCCGAGCAGATCCGCTGTCTGGTAGTTTTTTCCTATTTGCGTCCTGTCAGGGATTACCTTGTCTTTTCTGACGATCAGGAAGGAATCGTTATCTTTTATATTATCATACCTGCCGAGATTTATTATTCCCCTGTCGAAATCCATCCTGATAATACGGCCATGAAGCCCGGATTCAATTTTCAATTGATCGGCAAGTTTATTCAGACTTTCCCATATCCGGTTGTTTCCTGTAGTATTGATTTTGTATTCTTTTATGACTGAACCGGTATAGGCTGAATAGAGCTGTGCATTTATTCCGAAAATCCTTTCTGACTCATTTATTTTTAAAATCAGGAAATAATCACACGGACTATCGGAATTACGTGACGCCGAGAAGGCCTGAGAATAATTATTTATTTTAAAGTCAGTATTTTTTATCTTTATTGTATCAGTATGATTAAGAATATCTGAAAAAACACTTACGACAGTTTCTTCACCACCTGGATGAAGCATATTTATTGAATCAATATAGAACAGATTAAAATCATAACCATCTCTGTCAACAAGAAACTGATCTATATTCCATCGAGATGAAACAGTATTTTCATTTAGACTTTCCTCAATTTCTATAAGATCGCTTATGTACTGTTTACTTCTCTCTTTTTCAGGCAGTGTTTTGAGTTCTGAAAGATATTTTGATCTGAAACCGGATTTTAAAAAAATATTCGCGTACTGCAGCCGTCCTTTTACTGAATACGGATTTATCAGAAGGCCTCTTCTATAGCTGCTTAAAGCTTTCTGATTATAATTTCTCTCTTCAAGTCCCCTTCCCCTGTTGAAATGGTATTCTGCATAACGGTCCCGCAGTGGATCTGTAAACTCTTTAGTTTCTCTTATAAGATTTTCAAGAGCAAAGCGTGATATTTCATCATCAGGATTTATCCGGAATGAGTCTGCATAGTATTTTAATGCCTTGTCAGAGTCTCCGATATTTTCATAAGCTTTGCCGAGCGTATATGAGACAATATTATTTGTTCTTTTTTTGTATAAAGGCTCAAGTATCTCCGGAATATTACCGGAATCACCTTTTGCCAGCAAAAGTCTGGCAAACAGCAGAGATGATTCTATATAATCCTGCTTTATTCTCAGGGAATCTCTTATTTTTCGCTCCGCCTGATAAAAATCGCCGCGCTGGAGATAATGCCGTGCGGCAATATAAAGGGCAAAATAATCACCTGAGTAAAGTCTTAACACTTCCGACAGATATTTTTCTGATTCATCGTACCTGCCCTGATAATCCGAGAGAAGTATTAATGATAATAGGGCCTTTTTATTTGACGGGGAAATTGAAAGAATATCAAGGTAATTTACAGTTGATTCTGAATAGCGGCCTGTAAGCAAAGCAATTTCAGCAAATCCGAAATAAGCGTTTATATTATTGGGTTCTTTTTCATTAATATATTTAAATATCTTTTCAGATTCTGCAATTTTTCCCATTGCAAGCAATATTCGTGCTTCCATTCCCTGAAGTTCTGTATTGTTTTTATCAAAAATTCTGGCTGATTTTATCTGCTTATGCGCTTCTGCGAATTCACCAAGATAAAAATAAGCTTCCGCAAGCCCTTTAACTGAATTTATGTAATCAGGATTGATTTCAAGAACAGTTTTATATTTTTCAATAGCCTTATAGTAATCGCCGTCAAGGACAAGCATATCAGCTTCCCTGTTAAGGGTAAAAACATCATTTTGAGAGTATACAGGCTGCAACAGGACGAATATTATTGCTATTAAAAAAACTGTTTTCTTCATTGTTCCTTGCTTTTCTCAATTTTTATTGTTTTAATTTTATGGCCTTCCATGTTATTTACAATAAAATTAACCCCTCTGTAGGAAACCTTTTCATATTTTACAGGTATTTTACCAAATAAATCAAATACAAATCCCCCGAGCGTATCATAATCTTCATGAGGGAGGTCTATATCAAGCTGTTTGTTGACATCTTCAATATATGCCCTTGTATCGCATAAATACTGGAAATCATCAATTTTTATGATATCTTCTTCCTCATCATCAAATTCATCCTGTATATCGCCGACTATCTCTTCGATGATATCCTCGAGGCATACAATACCTGAAACACCGCCGTATTCGTCAACAGCAATTGCGATATGAACCCTTCTTCTTTTGAATTCATGCAGCAAGGAATTAATCCTTTTGCTTTCAGGAATAAAATAGGGTACTCTTGCTATTTTTTCTATATCAATTTCCTGTTTTGTTACTATATAACGCAGTAAATCTTTTGCATAAAGAATTCCGATTACATTATCGATTGTATCCTTGTAGACAGGGAACCTTGAATGAGCGCTTTCAGTTACAGCCTGAAGCATCTCGTCCGGCGGCATATTGCTTGCTATAAATACAACATCTATCCGTGGTATCATAACCTCTTTGACTGTAGTTCCTGATAGTTCAACAATTCCTCTGATCATGTCCTTTTCTTCATGATTTAATTCACTATAACTTTCATCTTCATCATCACGGTTCAGTCCCAATAATCTGTTAAAAAAACCACTCTTTTTCAAAATATTTCAACTCCTGTAAACTTTTTAAGTATATCTTCCTGTAAAATAAGCATTTCCTGTTCCGGGCTGTTATCGCTGTGCGTAAAACCTTTCAGGTGCAGTATCCCATGTATTAAAAGTCTTATAAATTCCTCATTAATGTCAACTTTAAATTTTTCCGAGTTTTTTATAAGTGTTTCCATTGATATTACAATGTCCCCGGCATAGACAGTTCCGTCTTCATGTGCCGGGAAGCTGCTTTCTATCTGCGGGAAAGATAATACATCTGTAGGTTCGTCCTTTCCGCGAAAATCGCAATTAAGTTTTTTTATAAAAGAATCGCCGCAGACAACAAGCGATAATTCCCAATTCATTATTGAGAGTATATCAAATATTTTACCGCATATCATTCTTATTTTTTTCGATGCCGCGGACTTATCAGAGATAATGTCGATTTCTTCGAACTGTATATCAACCCTGTTCATTTTTTTCCGCTTCCTTTACATCAGGATATTCAATTCTGCTGTGAAAACTGCCTGCAATGGTTTTCAAAAAGGAATCCTTTATGATTTTTAAATCATTAAAAGTCAGCTCACTTTCCGTTATCTGGTCTGTCTCAATTTTTGAAAGCATTGTCTGCCATATAAATTTTTCAATTCTTGACATCGTAGGTTTCTTCAATGTCCTTGTGGCCGCTTCCACGCTGTCGGCAAGAAGAACAACCGCCGCTTC
Source organism: Spirochaetales bacterium (assembly GCA_024233785.1). Classification (GTDB taxonomy): domain Bacteria; phylum Spirochaetota; class Spirochaetia; order CADAEX01; family CADAEX01; genus JACKPD01. The sequence goes on from JACKPD010000005.1 coordinate 134,632, forward strand.
CTTGGACCTTGGTTTACCTTCTGTGTATGAATAATCAAGCGGTGTTACTTTAGCTTTATTTTCGAGTTTAAGCGCCTGCACATAGAAATAAGCTATAAGCCCGTTTCCGTGATGCTGTGCAATTATATCGATAACAGCCTGAGGAAGGCCAAGCTCTTTTGCTTTTTCAATACCTATTTTTACATGCGATTTTATTACTGAAACTGACATACTCGGTTTTAAGTCATCATGCTTGTTGAAAGCCTTCTGATTTTCTATAAAATATTCCGCCTGGTCAATTTTACCTATATCATGGTAATACGCCCCGACTCTTGCAAGGAGAGGATTGGCACCTATAGCCCTGCAGGCAGTTTCAGCAAGGTTTCCCACATTAAGCGAATGGCTGAATGTTCCAGGAGCCCTGCTGTGCATTTTTTTGAGAATTGGATTATTAAGATCGGAAAGTTCTATCAGCCGGAATCTTGTCGGGGAATTAAGTACATGTTCAATTATCGGGAGGACACCAAGAGTGAGAATTCCTGAGAGAAATCCATTGATAAATGCAATGCCTGAGGATACTAGCAGTATTTTTACATCAAAATTTGTAAAAAACAAAAGTGTGTTTATAAAGAATATATTTAAAAAACCGTTTTTAATTCCCGCATTAATGAGATCTATTCTTGTTTCTGTTTTTCTGACACAGAAAACACCGCTGATGCCGTTAAGCAGCGCGAAAAAAGATGCATATGGTGAAAAATTGCCTGTAACCAGTACGATAAAACTCATGACAACCGCGAAATTTATCCCTGCAGACTGTGAGATAACAAGAGATAATACCATTGTAAAAAGAGGCACAGGTATTAAAAGGGCAAAATTAAACCAGTCAGGCAGGATGAAAAGCTTGAGAACAGCAAGTGTATAGATAAAAAACAATTCTGCGAGTATCAGAAGCAGTATGACCTCTCCCGGATTGTTTTTCC